>NZ_JAFNAW010000070.1 GCF_017356265.1 Paracoccus fontiphilus
TACGAAAAGACTGCATGTAGCTACGCGGCCAATTGGCATCTCACCGCGACCATCATCGCCTCAAGGTGAATGTCCACGGGCCATAGACTGCCGGCAGAAGAAGGAGGCCCGATGAGCTACCGCGTCACCACCTATGAGGCCTTGCAGGCCAACCTGTCAGCAACTGGCAATACGCTGATGCTCTGCCGCGCCAACATTGGTCGCATTCCCATGTCGGACGAAGACAAGGCTGACACGCTGTGGCGGATCGAGCGCCAGATGACCGAACTGGAGGCCATGCGCATGGAACTGACGCGTCCCGCGCCACACAGGCGCTGCGCACCGACAATGAGGAAGCCCCACCTCAGGTCTGTGGAGTGATCCTGGCCCGCACTCTGCGATACACCCGCAATTTTTTCCTACGAAAGCGCCCGCTGCAACGCGGCGATCAGGCGGTTCTCGGAGACCGGCTTCTGGACATTTTCCGCCCCAGCCAGGACGTCACTGCCGTCGAAGGTGAAGATGTCATAGGCTGACGAGAGCACGAAGGGAATTTCAAGGCTCCGCAGCCGCCGGGCCACCGGGATGACAGGACGGCCGCGCAGGTTGCCATCGAGCACCGCGACATCGGGGCGAAGCTCGTCCAGCAGGCGCAGCGCGCCTTCCACGGACCCGGCTGGTCCCAAGACGGTATAACCATTGTCCTCGAGCATCATCTGGACATCCAGGGCGATCATCATCTCGTCTTCAACGACAAGCACCGAAACGCGGTTGCCCGGAGGACGTGGAGCGGGCTTATCAGACATCGGACGACCGAGAGCTGCTACTGGGGAAACGTCAGATCAGCCACCAAACCGTCCCGCTGGTAGCTCAGTTCCGCCTGGCCCTTGAGGTCAACCTCGGTGGCAAACCTGATCAGGCGCGTCCCAAAGCCGACCGTCCCAGGCGGTGAGGCTTCGGGTCCGTTGCTTTCTCGCCAGGAGAGACGCACTTCAGGCTGACCGTTCCTGTCTTCGGCAAGGCTCCAGGCGATGTCGAGCCGGCCGGCGGGAACGGACAGTGCGCCGTGCTTGAGCGCATTGGTGGCCAGTTCATGCAGGATCATGCCCAGGGACATGGCCTGCCGGGGCAGCAAGGCGATGGCCCCCTGCCCTTTGAACGTGATGGCGCTTGCTTTCTCGAGATAAGGCTCCATCACCGCGCGGACCAGCTGACACAGGTCGGCTTCGGTCTCTCGGGTCGAAACGGCCAGTGACCGGGCCAGAGCATCAAAGCGGCCGAGGAAATCGTCGCGATAGGTCTCTGCGCTGCGCCCCTCCACCTCGGTCCGACAGGCGATCGCCCGGGTCACCGCCAGCAGGTTCTTGATCCGGTGGCCCAGCTCCCCGATGAGGATGTCCTTGTCATCATCGGCCTGCCGTCTCTCGGTGGCATCCACAATCGTCAGGAGCAGGATGCGTTGGCCGCTGTCAGGGTGACTGAGCCTTTGGGCGCTGACCAGCATGGTGCGCCGGCCGATATGGGGAAACTCTGCCTGTACCTCATAGTCGATGACCGAGGTACTTCTCGGGATCACCTGGTCCAGCAGAAGGCGCAGCTCCGGGATGTCCCATTGACCGTTGCCGAGATCGGCCAGGGCAGTCCCGATCGTCTCGTCGCGGCTTGTGGAGAACGTTTGATAGAAGGCCGGGTTGGCGTTCAGGACCCTGAACTCGTCATCCAGCACCACCAGGGGGTCGCGCAGCGTGTTGACGATGCTGACAGCCTGCACATGCGAGTCGCGCAACAGCCGGTAAAGTTCATCGAGATCCAAGAACGGTCCCCGCAGTGTGTTCCTGACGGTAACGCATAATCCAGGCAAAACAATTTTGATAGATCATTGCGTCCTTCGCCACTAACGCGCGCGGCAACTTGGCCTTGTATTCCGCCTCCGACTTGGGCTTCAACTGCATGTCACGTCACTACCGGGGTAAACCATGTCGTTTCTGGACGATAACCTGGAGCAGCACTTCGCGGCCATCGTCGAAGGCTCCAACGATGCGATCGTGGCCAAGGATCTGGGCAGCATCATCCTGAGCTGGAACCCCGCCGCGGAGCGCATCTTCGGCTACCGGGCCGACGAGATGCTGGGCCGGTCCATCACCTTGCTGATCCCGGAGGATCGGCAGCATGAGGAGGTCGACTTCATCCACCGGCTACGCCGGGGCGAGCGTATCCAGCACTTCGAAACAATACGACGCAAGAAGAACGGGCAATTGTTCCCGATCTCGGTCAGCATCTCGCCAATCCGGGACAGGAACGGCCAGGTCGTCGGCGCCTCCAAGATCGCCCGAGACATCACAGCCCAACACCGCGCAGCCGAGCAGCAGCGCCTGCTCCTGTCGGAGATGAAGCACCGGGTCGGAAATAGCTTTGCGATTGCCAGCGGCCTGTTGAACCTGTGTGCCCGGCAGGCCACCACGATGGACGACCTGGTTGTCCAGACGCGCGGTCGCTTCCTGGCCCTGGCTGCCGCCCATTCCCTCACAGGGCCTGCTGCTCCCATCAAGGATGCCGCTGTCTCCGAGGGACGGTCCTTGCGCGGGCTTCTCGAGGCGATCCTCAAACCCTTTGCCGGATCGCTTTCCATCGATCTTGCCGTCGAGGATGTCCTGGTCGGACAGGCTGCCGTCACACCGCTGGCCTTGGTCTTCTACGAGCTCTGCACGAACTCGGTCAAATACGGGGCGCTGTCTCAGGAGACCGGCAGACTGGCCATCAGCAGCGAGCGCCGGGGAGATCGCCTGCTCATCCACTGGGACGAAACATTCGCGCGGCGGCAGGCAGGACCAGCCGTTCCGGGGCAGGGCTTCGGCACGGTCATGTGTGAACTTGCCCTGCGGGATCAGCTGGACGGATCATTCCAGCGGCAGTTTACAAACAACGACATGCGCGCCAGCCTGGACCTCAGCTACGCACGTCTGTCTGCTGATCTCCAGGACAGTGGCACCTGACGGAACTTGAGCGTTCTACAACGCTGCTGCATAACACCCATCTCTCTATGTTGTTGAGGGGAATAGGTTCTTCTGGTCGGGATGCGGTCCTGCGGGGTGTTTTGCCCTTTGCTTGGCCTCGAAAGCGACGTGTTGTGCCTGTGGTGTGGCAAGTTCGGACCGGCTGAAGAGCCACGGTCCGACGGGAAGGGGATGATCGCCTTTGACCACTCCGGTCTCGGCCGCGATCCTCAATGTCTTCGCCGATACGCCGAGCAGGCGCGCAGCGTCGGTTAGGTTGAGCCACGGTTCGATACCATCGGGAGCCGGGCGGAAGACCGGGATCTTGTGATGCGAGCGGAGGGACGTGACCCGCTCGCGTGTCCAGCGGTTGCCATGGCCTGTCAGCAGGCCGTTTCGGTTGAGGGTGCCGGCAATCAGATCGTCGGAGGCAATGAGCACCAGCTGGCGCACCGCGGCGATGGTCTCGGAAGCGGTGCTGTTGCGCTGACCCCGGCGCCGCTTCGGCAGGCGAAGCTCTGTATGCGCACCGCCGATCCAGTGGACCAGCAGAACGATCTCGGAGGCTGTGTCGTCGAGATCGGCAACCACCTCCTGGATGACGGTGCGGACGATCCGCTTCTTGAGCCGGGCATCCGTTGTCGGTGCAGCCCAGACCGCCCGAAGGTTCGTCCCCATTTCGGTGGTATCGAGTGCCGCCAGGGAAGATGATCCTGGGGCGGCGGCATCGTGCTCCGCAATCCTGGCCTCGACCGTTGCGGCTTGCGTGAGGGCACGGTTCCACCGCGTCTCCAACTCTCCGGCCACCAGCCGGTTCGCAGGATCGGCGGCATCGTATTGCCGGAATGCCCGATCGGCGTGGTAGCGGGCAGCCTCGAGATCGCGCGCCAGAGCTTCGCGAACCTGATCCCGGCGGCTGGCAGCCTGCGTCTCGGCCTCCGTGGCGGCAGCGATTGCTCCGGGTTCGACCACCCGCAGCAATGCCTCCTCGATGGCATCGTCGACCCGCAAGCCGCCGAAGGCAATACAACGCGGCTCGCCGTTGTCGAGCAGACCCCGCCAGCAGGAGTAGCGCGGGATGGTGTGATTGACGCCAGTGTAGCGGAGCGTCAGCTTGCGGCCGCAGCGCCGGCAACGCAACAGGCCGGCGAGCAGGGCCTCGCCGTGCTTGGGCGCTCCATGATGGCGGCTTGAGGGGACGTTATCGCTGACCATCGTGCGGATCGCTTCTGCCCGTTCCCAACTGACATAGCCTTCATGCGCTCCGGGCTTCAGCGCCAGCCAATCGCTGCGTGGCTTTCGGCGGCTGCCGGTTCGCGGAACGGTCGCATCGTGCTTCGGCACCACGCAAGTCTTACCATAAGCGTAGGCGCCGCCGTAGACCGGATTCTCGATCATCCGATGGATGGTGGCGTAGGTTGGCCTGCGCCAGACCACATCACCATTGGCGCGTCGGGCCGGCAGATCCAGACCATGCTCCAGGAACCAGAGCAGAGCCTGCCGTGCGCTGCCGAGCTCGGCCACCTTGTCAAAGACAAGGACGATGGCCTCTTGCACGCGGCGATCGGGATCCTTCTCCAGTCTGTCGCCGGCCTTCACAAAACCGACCGGGGCCGCGACGACCAACTCACCGCGTCGGGCCTTCTCGTATCGGGCGGCCAGTGAGCGTTGCCGCAGCAGGTCGAGCTCATACTCGTTGAGGCTGCCCTTCAGGCCGAGAAGCAGACGGTCGTTGCTCTGGCGTGGCGCATAAACGGTCTCCTGGTCAACCAGGACAGTATCCACGACCCGGCACATCTCGATCAGCTGCTGCCAGTCACGGATGTTGCGCGCGAAGCGGGACACCTCGCGTGCCGCAACCGCACCGACCTTGCCCAGGCAAACCTCGGCCACCATCCTGTCGAAACCGGCCCGCGTCACACCACCCGCAGCCGAGCGGCCGAGATCGTCGTCAATGGTCTCGATGGAGGACCAGCCGAGCGCCGTCAGCCGGTCGCGCATCGCATATTGCAGGGTGCTGCTCTCACGGTTGTGCAGCACCTGGTGCGCCGAGGATTGCCGCACGTAGAGGATCGCCTTGCGCTCCAGATGATGCGGCCCGATCTTCTCATGCATCATGTCCCGCCTCCTTCCGCTGCCTGTCCGCGCCGTCGGCGTGGTCGAGGATCAGGCGGGTCATCAACGTGGTCAGCGTCAAGCCGCGCCTCGTCGGGCAGGCTCTGCCATTGCGGCGTTGGAAGCGATCCGGCGGCGCAGGGCGGATCGAAGAGGTCGAGTTGCTGCGGTGGCGTTCGGCGCGGCATGAGCATCTCCCGGAATTACCGATAGGGAGTTCGATGCTGCGCCCGAATCTCGCAATTCCGATGGCCTGTCGCGAGCCGCCACCGCGTCGTTCAGCACCGCCGCCAAGCTCGCCAGGGTCGCAATCGACGCAATCGGAGCAGACCTGAGGTGCCAGGATTGGCTGGTGGCCCGATCAAACATCCACGCGGGGATCTCCAGCCAACGATCGGACGCAATGCCGGTCAGGCTACAACGAAACGCCGGCTGGCTGGCCTTCTCAACGACCTTGTGGACATAAACCCGTCGGCCCGCCCACGGATGCCACGGATAAAGAAGCTCACGCTCATCAGTCCTGTGGGCGTTCTGTGATTGAGTTGTAATACCGTCCCCGGCCGCATCGCGCCACAGGGTGATGCGATTGGCGCTGACACCGATGGCGCTGGCACGGCGCATAATGGCTTGAGCCGCGCGATCCAGAAGCGTCCTAGCCGATCTCGCCTGTTCCTTGGACTTGGCAACCAGCCGTTCGGCAACACTTCGATCCAGCGGGGATGGTCGAGGTTCGAGGCGAAGGCATCGCCCTTGGGGCCAGGGGCTGCGGACGGTAGATGGCCAAGGATCCAGCCCTTTGCCGCCGGCATCTTCAGGGTCATAATGCCCTGAGTTTTCGCGTTTGGAATGGCAGGCACCGTGCCGATGGCTTGCATCCTGGGCACCCCGAACCGCCGCAGCGCCACTATGACGCCCCCGGCAATCGCTGTCGCTTGTGCAAGAAAGTCTATCGTCCTACCCCATGTCCCGGATGTCGCGCCATGACCAGGGTCAATTCAGCTAAACGCAACGCAGCAACGGCATTCGGTTTGCCGTTTCTACAAAATTGCCAATTGGCAATTTTTTAGATCGGATTCTTTTCGGTATAGCTGCGCAGGAATGCCAGAAAGGCGCGGTCCGGGTCTTTCGGAGGCTCTTTCGACAGGCTCCATCTGCGCCATTCGCCCTCAATGAAATAGATGTCATAGCCGGGATGACGCAGGCGCGCGGTCTCGTAAGTTGCCGTTTGCAAGGCGGGACCATGATTTTCCAGCCAAGCTGGCCGAAGCCGCACCCCCTGCCCTGCAACGACCCGTTCAGCCCGCCCCTCGGCCTTTGCCCGGCGGCCGACCTTGGAGAATTGCAGCGCCCGGTCGGCCGCCCCGCCGGCATCGCCGTCCTTGCGCCACCACCGCATTTCGACATGCGTCACGGCCCGTCCCGTCTTGATCGGCGATATCTCTACCATGAAATCCGACAGCGCGTTGACCTCCGCAACTGCTGGGTCGATGGCGCGCAGCTTCAGATTGGACCAGGACGACAGCTTGCCTTTCGGCACGCCCATGATACCGCGAAGCGAATCGAGCGTGAACCGTTCCGATGCCTTCCAACGAAGATTGCCCCGCTTCTGCACCATCTCGTAGAGCGTCAGGGCGTATTTGGACGACAAGGCGAACATCACCTCGCGTTGCAGGCGGGCGAAGACCTGGCTGTTGCGGATGATCTTTCGTAGGCGCGCGGGAATTTCATATTCCAGCAGCCCGTCGTTCCGGCTGCTTTCTAGGTTCCCCCCAAGAAGCTGGACACGTTCGATCGCCGGTTCACCTTCCCAGGTCACCGCGACCTTAACGATCGCGGACATCAGCCGTTCAAGGCTTTCGCCGACGCGGTCGTTCGAATTGTGGCTGCCGCGCAAGACGGACTTGGCGATGACATGGGTGACGGGCTTGTCGATGGCCTCCCAGGCGTTTTCCAGAAGCTGATTGTAGATCCGACGGTCGTTCAAGGTTAGCGGTGTCACCTCGACCAGATCGACAAGCTCGCCCGGTTTGACCAGAGTGTCGGCATTGGGCCGGGCTTCAACAGTTCGAATCGATGCGTCTGCCAAGCTTCACCTACGTTTTGAGTCTTACTTATGTATCGCTTCGAACGTAAGCCTTCAAGCAGGATGCCGATAGGAGCGGATGCGTCACCCGAAAAGTAATTCATTCTTGCGCGTTGCCCCATCAGATGATTCGCAATTACTTGCTTTTCCTGTATAAATTTTGCCGTTTGTCCGACCTGACAAGTGCATCCAAGATGTAAGGTTTACGCAGCACCCAGCCTGTAAGGGCAGCCCGCCCGACTCGTAAGGAAAACCATCCCGGAATGTAACCGATACGATCCCAATATGTATGTTTACTCCCGGAAAACCCATTCGGGCCAATGTATTATGAGAAGCGAACCTGAATCAGATGAATCTGAATGAAGGGGATGTTCATTTTATCCACAGAATCCTACAGGCATTACGTCAAAGGCTTACAAAATGGGACCGGACGTCGCCGACATGTCCAAAAATGCCGCGAAGAACCGATCTTCTCTGATCAAGTCCCGAACTATCGGTCTGGAGGAGTCTTGCGCTTAAAAACCGGACTTTACGATTTCGCATTTCTCCGACATAGTCCCTGTGACCCAGCAGCAAAGTTGCAAGAATGAACCACGCCCTTCCCCTCGTCACTCTGGATGAACTTGCCGTCCTCAGCCAGCGTGCATCGACGGTGATCGAACGGTTGCGCGAAAGAGTGTTTTCCCCCGGCACCCAGAAGCAGTTGGACCTACTTTTCAATGTTCGAACGGCGGCCGAGATGGTCGGCCGGTCCGAAAAAGCGATCCGGGATGCCGAAGCCGATGGCCGACTGCCCGAACCAGCCAAGGACGAAGCTACCAATCGTCGGCAAGGATACAGCCTAGCCGAGGTGAACCAGATGCGCGAGGCCTTCGGTACACTTCCGCATCGCGAACCGGACGATCCCCCGCTTATCATGGCGGTGCAGAACTTCAAGGGCGGGGTGGGCAAAACGACCCTGGTGGTGCATCTGGCCCAGTATTTCGCGCTGCGCGGTTATCGCGTTTGCGTCATAGACTGTGATTCGCAGGCGTCCACCACAGCCGTCTTCGGGCTGAACCCGGATGTCGACGTGGACGAGGAGGAGGACACCCTTTACCCCTTCCTGCAACATGGCGGGCCGAAATCGCTGCATTACGCGTTGCGCGCGACCTATTGGCCCGGCATCGCCCTGATCCCAGCGAATCTGGGGCTTTACGATGCGGAATATGAATTCGCGGCCCGTATGGCGCGCGATCCGGCCTTCATCCTCGACCGTCTGCGGGATGGTGTTGCATCCATCGCCGATCAGTTCGACATCATCCTGATGGATCCACCGCCCGCCTTGGGGATGCTGTCGCTGTCGGTGCTGCGAGCGGCCAATGCCTTGCTGATCCCGGCGCCGCCCAACAACATCGACTTCGCCTCGACGGCGCATTTCCTGAAGATGATGGAATCGACGCTTGCAGAACTGGCTCGGCATGGCGGGGCGCGGGAATACAGCTTCGTGAAGATCCTGACATCGAAGATGAACGACCAGAAGTCGGCGCATCAGGCCATCAAGCGCATGATGGACGCCGTGTTTCCTCAGGACATCCTAAACGTGTCGCTTAAGGATTCCGCGGAAATTGACAACGCCACGGCCAATCTGATGACGGTCTATGAATTGACCGGTCCCGCCACCCGGACCGAGACGCACAAACGCTGCCGGGCCTATCTCGACGCGGTCGGCCGAGAGGTCGAGCTTTTGATCAGGAAGACATGGCCAAGCCATCACCGCCAGCTGCGCAAGGAGGGCCTGCTGTGAGCAAGCGGCATGATGCGATCTTCGCCGATGTCCTGAAGGATCTGCCCGCGCCGGCGACGCCCGACCGCGGCGGGGCGAGGTTCCTGAAACGGACGAACGCGCTATCGGAAAGCGGCGAGCGCGAAGAGAAGGTGCTGCGATGGGTCGATCCCGCAAGTTGCGTGATGTGGACCCGTCATAACCGCGCCTATGAGCTGCTGACCGAGGAAAACTGCCGCGACCTGATCGACAGTCTCAAGTCCCAGGGACAGCAGGAATTTCCGGCGATTGTCCGCAGGCTGCCGGCGGGGCAGGGCGCGGAGTACGAGGTCATTTGCGGCGCCCGCAGGCATTTTGCCGTAAGCTGGCTGCGGGCCAACAACTATCCCCAGTTCCGCTATCTGATCGAGGTCCGGGATCTGACCGACGAGGAAGCCTTCCGGCTTGCCGATATCGAGAACCGAGACAGGGCCGATCTCAGCGATTACGAACGGGCCTGCGACTATCTTCAGGCGCTTGGCGCGTATTACGGAGGCAAGCAGAAGACCATGGCCGCCCGCCTCGAGGTTTCCGAGGCATGGCTCTCGCGCTATCTGCATCTTGCGCGTCTTCCCAAGATCATCCTTGCGGCCTGGCCCCGCGTTACCGAAATCCGCGAACTGCACGCCCGGCAGTTGCGTGCGCTGCTTCACGACGGCGAGGACAAGGTCATGGCCGAGGCCGAAAGGATCGCGGCCGAACAGGCGAAGGCGCGCGCAGGCCAGGGGGCATATGTCGCCGTTCCAAAGGTGCTGTCGCGCCTGAAGGCGGCAGTCCACGGGCCTGCATCGCTGACCAGGAACTCGGCACAAAGCGTTACCGTTAAAAAGCGCGGCAACAGGATTCTGATCGAGTTCCCGGACAGCATCGACCCAGCCGAACTTCGTGCGGCACTGGACGGATATCTTTCGGGCAGGACAGGAAACTGAAAATTGCCAATTGGCAATTTCGGGAAAACAGGGTCTGGAATTAGGCGCGCGGCCATTTCCCGAATGAAAAGCAGTGATCGAGGGCGCCGCGCGAACTGATGACCCTAAAAAAGCGGCTTCCCTGATTCTTTAGCGCCTAGGCGACTTCCTAGGAAACATGCGGTTGATGCCCAGACCCTGGCCAGGGTCGGTCATTACCGTCCCCTAGCGCCGGCTTGACAGGTTCGAGCGGCGGTCCTTCCATGGGAAGAACCATCACGGAGAGCCCACCAGTGCGCACCGCATGCCTGATCGAACACGTGAAGAAACACATGCTTTCGCGCCGCGGTCTTTTCACGACGGCGGCGGCGATGGGTGCAGATACAGGCGTGCTGAACGCGCGGCCTGCCTTGGCGCAGGTGACCGGGGGTCGTGGACCTGACCCATGCCTCTGACGGCAACTTTCCGACCTTCGACGGCAAGCGCGGCATTCTCTACGAGGCCAATAAGAACTTCGAACCCGACGGCTATTACTTGTCCAAGCTGACGATCTTCGAACACATCGGCACCCATATCCACGCCCCGCTGCATTTTTCCCAGGCGACACCTGAGTCGATGCCCTGCCCGTCGAAAGGCTAATCGCCCCCCTTTGCATCCTGGACATCTCAGCCAAGGCCGCAGAAGACCCGAACGCCACCGTTGAGCCGGACGACATCGAGACGTGGAGGTCCGCCCAGGGCGAGATCTCGGCAGGAGCCTGCGTGGCCATGAACTCGGGATGGACGGCCAAGATGGGCAATCCGTCCTGGCGCAATCTGCCCGACGGCACCTTGGCATTTCCTAGCTTTTCCAAGGCCGCGACCGACCTGCTGGCCGATACGGGTGAAGCGTCGATCGGCGTGGATGCCCTGGCGCACGATCCCGGAAACTCTGCCGACTTCGCAGTGCATCATTCCCGGCTTCCCTCTGCCCGGGCGACGGTCTTCACCGGCGCGCCGAAGCATCGCGGCGGCACGGGCGGCGTCGCGCGGGTCATGACCCTGCTACAGGACGCCCGCGACGGTCCTCAGGCCGATGATCCAGAATCGTGGACGATCCGACCGCCGCAGATTGTCAGGATCACACCAACGGGGGTTATCGCGGCGTGGGACTGGGCAGCGCGCTTCTGGCGCATGCCGAGGCCATTGCGGCGGCCGCCGGCCATGACACCGTCAGCCTGATCGCCGCCGACACGCATCGGGATGCCCCCCGTCTTTATACGATAAAGGGCTGCCGGGAGGTCACCCGCCTTCCGGTCGTCAAAGGTAACTGGAATGTCGATGCACGCGAATGGATCCTGTTCACGAAGCCCATCGATGCTATCTGATCCGGTTACGCAGCATTGTTTGTTGCCTGGCAATGTTCCGAAACAGTCGCCGCTGATACTTCCTGTATCACCACAGGCAGGGTAGGGCGAAAGCGGTCGTCATACGCGCCAACGGCCCATTGCTGTCGCTCGAGCCTGCCCGACGCCGCACGGCAGCACTCTTCGAAGCAGGCATTCGACACGGCGTGCAGCATTGTGAACGATGAGCAGCAGCGATGCGGCAGATAGTGCCAGCAATCGTCCGTGCGCCCAGCGTGTGCGTATGCAACCCCCGCTGCTTGGGGGCCAGTCTGGCTGTCCGATTGCGCGTCTGCGCGGGCGGGGTCAATCGTACCGTCCGCCTCGACCCTAATGCGGCCGCTGGCGATCGTCTTCCTCACCGCCATTTCGCTCACGCCGCGCATCGAAAGTATATCTGCGGCGCGATACGCCCAGGAAGCGCTTCCCTTTATGGAAGTTGCTTCAACCCCGGTGCGATAGCTGCCAACGATTATCCTTCGACTGGCGGGAAGGCGAACTTGCTAATGACGCCGTTCACGACCCTCAGCACTTTACGCGGGTTGCCATCGCCAAACTGACTGAACGCTTTGGCAAATTCTTTCTGGTCCTTGGCTGGTCCAGTTCCTCCTGAGATTATGTACTCCCAAAGCCCTGAGATCAGATAGGCGCGATGGTTGTAATCATTGTCTTCTCTTTCCAGCATCTGTGGTTCTATGCCGTAGAAATCATGAACTTCGTGCAAAGAAAGATTGTTGGAAAGAGCCTTGTTTGCCAGTCCCGATGACGTGAATCGGAAAAGGATCATTGACATGACAATCTCTTTGTAACCCCAGAAGTATCTGGTGAATACTTCGGGGTCGATCAGAGCAAGCTGGCTCAGCAGCTGATTGACATCCCGCATCGTCAGTTGGCTGGTTTTGGCCACCATTTCCAGATGCGAGCTGAATTTGTCTACCGCATCTCGAACGATGCCCATCTGCGGAGCCGTCTGGGCGAAGTAAGACAAAGCTAATGGTTTGGCGTCATGGTCGCCCACCTCATCTGGCAGCTGAACAGAAAGCGATACGAACCTGCGCAGGTACCGCTCAGCATCAATACCGGAGCCGTACCTAGCGCGTACACTGTGTGCCAAAGCTTCAAGATTAACACCAAGTAGAAAATGAACGTTTGGAACTGAAAAGAAGTGCTTCACAACCTCAAGTAAGGCTAATGCGTAATCCGGTCGACATCGATCGAGTTCATCGACCACGACGACAAGCGGGATCGGATCCGCCCCTTCGCCGTTCTTCACCATCGTTAAGTCGACCAAAGCGGCTCTCAATTGCTCCATCGCCGCCCTTCTGCCATCCTCCCTCGCCCAAAATGCCTCAGCAGCGGTTTCAATTTCCCTGCTGGCGGCTTCGGCTGCAGCGTCGATCAAAGGACCAGCAAGCTCGGTTACTCCTCCTGTCGCTACAGCCAACCCAATTCGTCCAGTCGGCTTGGCAAGCTTTGCGGCGGCAGCTTTAACTCTTTTCCAGATTTTCATTTCGGCTTTTTTGGGGAGCCTGTCACCGATGACTCCCGTCAGCGCGATCAGTGGATCGTCCATGAAGTCATGGGCAAATGCGTCGAAGTATACCGTCGTCGCGCGCCCATCGTTTTCCAGCCTGTGAGCAGCGATCCACCGCTTTAAAAACCAGGTTTTTCCGCTACCCCACCCGCCGTTCAGTGCAATGACCAAGGGGTCTTCTATCCGTTCGACCAAGTTGGACAAAGACTTGCTTGTTCCCAGTCGGTCGAATGGATCGTCGGCTCCAAAGCCCGTTTCGTACAAGATGAGCTCCGAATCTGGGGGATACAGCTTCATACATTACTCCCTTGGCCAGAAATCGAGGAAAGGCGTAGCATGTTGAGATCAATAGAGAAAGAAATGCTGTGCAAGGCAGCGTGTATATTTGCTCAGACTTCAAGTTCATCCAGGGGGATGGTTCCTGATCGCCCAGCAATGCACTCATCAAACCTTGTTAGAACGGCCAAACCGCCGTCAGGTCATGCCAGCAGGCCACTGCCACATCGACGCAAAGCGGGTTTTGTTGGCCTATGCCGGACTGATTGAGCGGCCGCTTGTCTTGTTTCGCGCTGTTCCACGCCCCAGCCGTCAGACAGCCTTCTGCACCCAACGCTGCTGACTTTGGTGGTGGGGCAGTTTTAGTGACTACCGCTGCTTTGGCTGCTGAGGCCAGATTATGGCTGAGCTAGATGCTTGATGAGTGCGGGCAGTTCAGTCTGCACTGTGGTCCACACAACATGCAGGTCGACGTCGAAATACCCATGGGCGATGCGATTACGCATCCCACGGATCCCGCGCCATGGGATCGCAGTCTTTGCATTCGCAAAGTCGGGGTGATCCGATAAGATCCGGCTCGCGGCCTCTCCAACGATCATCAGGCTCATCACCACGGCGCGCTGCGTCCGAAGATCAGTCAGGAAATCGTCTTCGGCCATGCCCTCCGTGAAAGTAAGGGCATCGGCCGCTGCTGTCACCATCTGCAGGATGTAGTCTGCAAGCCGATTGTCTGCTCTCAAACCGGGAGCGCCTGCCGCAGGACTTCCGCACGGATATGCGGAGGCAGGTCCATCGGGGTCTTCACATCAACCCGAACGCCAAGTGCTTCTTCCAGCGCATCTTGCAAGCCCCCAAGATCAAAAAGCGTGGTCTCCGGCAGAGGTTCGACTAGCACATCCAGGTCGCTGTCCGCTCGGTCCCTGCCTGTCAGAACAGAACCGAACACCCGGGGATTGACCGTGCGATGCCGGACCGCAAGTTCACGGATAAGGTTGCGCCCGTATTGCAGGGCTTGGGATGGCGTCTGGCTTTGCATCGCAAGGTTCTCCTCCGACCAATATAGGCAATCTGGCGGCAACAGCCAATCCGTGATTACTCCCTCAAAAGGCATCAGGTCGTCAGGCTCTTTGTTCGTTGCGAGTAGGATGAACGACTGTTTGTCAGGTTGCCGCAATCGCCATGCCGCATCGCCGTGAGGCTACACAAAGCGACTCGGAAATCTCGTGATACCATTGGCCTGGTCGGATCATCCGAAGTCAGGGTGGGGGCAGGAGGACAGGAGGTAACACCATGTCCATCGATCTTCTCCCTGTGCTCCGGCCTGAACGTCCTGCCTGGAACAAGGGACGCATCATCGGCCAGAAACGCCCGCTGCTGCCGAAACATGTCTGGTCGATCCGAGTTCGCCTGGAGATGGCGGACAACCGACGCGATCTTGCATTGTTCAACATGGCCGTCGACAGCAAGCTTCGAGGCTGCGACTTGGTCTGCCTGAAGGTCCGGGACGTTTTCGCAGCCGGAAGGGTGAAGGAGCGCGCCTCCGTTACCCAGAGCAAGACAGGCAAGCCGGTCCGCTTCGAGATCACCGAAACGACACGCCAATCGCTCGAACGCTGGATCGCCGATCCGGAGATGCTCGGGCTGGAGTATCTCTGGCCTAGCCGTCTTCACCACAGTGCGCATCTGTCGACGCGCCAGTATGCGCGCATCCTGCGCGAATGGGTCTCGTCGATAGGTCTTGAGCCGAGCGCCTATGGCACCCATTCGATGCGCCGGACGAAGGTGTCGCAGATATACAAGAAGACGGGCAACCTGCGGGCCGTCCAACTGCTACTGGGACACACGAAGATGGACAGCACTGTTCGATACCTCGGCGTCGACCTTGATGATGCGCTGACGCTGTCGGAAGGGATAGATCTGTAGTCCAGAAGTCGGCCGGCAGATTACCTGCCGGCCGGCCCAAAGCAGCTATTCAGACCCACTAGATGCCGCACGGCGGAATACCCTGAAGCAGCCACCGAGTGCAGCGCGGCATGTCTCGACGCATTGACACTGAGCCTCTAAACTGCCATATCCTCGCCTAAGGGGATGTTAATCCCCAACGGCATAGACGGGCTAAGCATTCGGTGCTGCCCTATATTTTTAGGGGCCGCTGCTTAGGAGATGCGTTGTCGCAGCTCCTGCAGCGGCCTCAATTGCTAGGTCTACCTTTTTATCTGCATAGCCAAAGATGCCGCCGAACCACCGGCGTAAAACGCCCGGCTTTATCATTTTCTCGATTTCGGAAGCTAGTTGGGCAGGACTTAGGTCCGTCCGCCGCAAAATTTCAGACATCTCATGGCACGCCAATTCATCCGTCTGGTCGCCTTCTCTGGGTTCCAGCGTTGAAAGTCGCCCAAGCAGCGCTTGTATCGCTGGCTCTAGCAAGTTCGGCCCGGCAATTTTTCCAGACGCCACCTGCCGAAGGTAGAATGAGTGAGCAAAAGCAATCGTCCGAATTTGAATGTAGAATAAGCGTGCTAACCGCTCTTTGGGCGTCTCTGCCGAAAGCGAAGCACCTGATGGTATCACAGCCACATCGAAGCTCTGTCCTTGCTTGCCGGATCTCGTCAGAAAGAACTCAAGGTCTTCGCTCCGAAACAAGTCGCGCCTCTGCTTCTCTGATCTGAGCTTCGTCTCTCGACCAGATCGAATGAATACGAACGGAGCACCGACCCCGACATACTTGGAGCCAACTGTTTCAATATCAAAAGTACCGAGAGATTTGCTCTTTGTACTGCTAAGTATCCAAGCATCCCGAAGAGCTTGCGCCGCGCTTGAAAAGGACAGTTTAATTTCTCGATCATCCAGCAAATCAAGCCGTAGATCGCTCTGCAACACTTGTGCGGCGAGTTCCGCAGTACTGTATTCCACCCTACCTTCGGATCGGGCTATCTCATGAATGGAGCCCTCATTCAAACGGAACCCAAGCTCAAAGCGACCAGACATCTGCCCATCGAAGTAGAATCGTCTATATACGGGATACGCCAAGATGGAGCGAAGCAATCCCGGAATAGGATTTAGAAAATATTGTGACGGATACTTAATCACATTGTCGCAGTCAGCGTAATAGTTCTCGCCAGCATAACCTGCCGCCGACTTTGTTCTTGTATGAATTTTTCCGAAACCACGCGCAAATTCGGCTCTCGGGTCCGTTTGACCCCATGCGGGACGTTCCAAACGACCTGCGTTCTCGCGGTGCAGTCTGCGAAAATCGGCCAATGGAAATACAACTGCAAAATACATGCCGCCTCATTTATACGTGTCCTAGCTGATACAAGCAGATACATTCCCCGGGGTCCAACAGGAACAGACACTCAACGGCAGTCAAACCACGATGGACATGAATGGCTGCTTTTCTGGTCTTGCTGCGACCGCCAGGCTGCGGTCCCGTCAGGCCGCTCCCCGCCCTTTTGCGCCATCCGATGTTCTTTTGAGGGGATGGCGTTCTCTGGGCAGGCCTGCTCGGACTTCACGCGCGTGACAGCGCCAGAGTTCGGTTCAGAAGTCCATGCCGAGGTCCAGCACGGGCACCGAATGGGTCAGCGCGCCCACAGAGATGTAGTCCACCCCGGTCGCGGCGACCTCGGCGATGCGCGCGAGGCGCATGTTGCCCGAGGCTTCCAGAACCACGCGTCCCCCTGCCATGGCGACGGCCTGGCGCAGCGTTTCCGTGTCCATGTTGTCCAGCAGCACCACATGGGCGCCGCCTTCCTCCAGCACCTCGGCAAGCTGATCCAGGCGGTCCACCTCGATCTCGACCCGCATCATGTGCGAGGCGCGGGCCTTGACCGCCTGCAGGACAGGGCGGATGCCGCCGCCGGCGGCGATGTGGTTGTCCTTGATCAGGATCGCGTCCGACAGCGAGACGCGGTGGTTGAAGCCGCCGCCATGCAGCACCGCCTGCTTTTCCACCAGGCGCAGGCCGGGCGTGGTCTTGCGCGTGCAGGTGACGCGGGTGGCGGTGCCCCGCGTCTCGGCCACGAAGGCGGCGGTCAGGGTGGCGATGCCCGACAGGCGGCCCGCGAAGTTCAGGGCCACCCGCTCGGCCGAGAGGATGGCGGCGGCACAGCCCTCGATCCGCGCCAGCGTGTCGCCGGGGGCGAAGGGGGTGCCGT
>NZ_JAFNAW010000071.1 GCF_017356265.1 Paracoccus fontiphilus
AGACCCCCCATACCTGCCTCAGCAGAAGGGAAGCACATCATAGGCTAGCTGGGAATCCTGAATCTCGATGCCCGCGACATGCTCTAATTGCCCCAGGATGCGGTGCCTTGGCAAGCCGCTCACAGGCCTTGCGTGAATTCCGCGACCAGGTGGCGGACCACCTCGCGCAGGGCTTCGTCCCGTGTGGCGCCCGCCGCCATGGCGCGGGCCAGCACCGCGCGTTGCCGTGCGGCCGATCCGCCCGTTGCCACCATCTCTCGCGTCCGGGCGACGGGGGGCTGGCTGCCCAGGGCATCGGCATCGACCGAGATCAGCGCCAGCCAATCCGCGACAGCCTGCGGGAAAGGGACGATCAGTCCCGCGCCGAAGTCGATGATCCCCTCGGCCATGCCATAGCGGGTCGCCCGCCAGCGGTTCTCGGCAAGCAGGACGTTGTCGTATTGCCGCCAGCGCTGGTTCTGGCGCGACAAGCGCCACAGCATCCGCAGGGTGGCCTGGATCAGCGCGGCCAGCGTGATCGTGTCGTCAAGACGCGGCGAGGCATCGCAGACGCGTGTTTCCAGCGTCGGGAACCTTGATGACGGCCGCAGATCCCACCAGATCTTGGAACTGTCCTCGATCACGCCCAAGCCGGTCAGCGCCTTGACCGAGCGGTCGAAGTCGTCCCAGCTGCCGAACTGCGGCGGCAAGCCGGTCCGGGGCATCCCGCCGAAGACTGTGGTGCGATACGACGCCAGCCCCGTGTCGCCGCCCTGCCAGAACGGGCTTGAGGCCGACAGCGCCAGAAGGTGCGGCAGGAAATAGGTCATCTGGTTCATCAGATCGATGCGCTGCGCGGGCGATCCGATGCCGACATGGACATGCATCCCGCAGATCAGCATCCGCCGCGACACGGCCGCCATGTCGCGCGACAACTGGTGATAGCGGTCCTTGTCGGTATGATGCTGCTCTCGCCAGTCCGCGAACGGGTGGCATGACGCCGAGATCGGCGCCAGTCCGTGATCGCCCGCGATCCGCGCCACCGTGCGGCGCAGATGCGCCAGATGGCCGCGCGCCTCGGCGATGTCGGCGGAAACCGGGGTCCCGACCTCGACCTGGCAACGCAGGAACTCGGGGCTGAAGGCGTCGCCCAAGGCTTCCTTGCAGGCGGCCATCATCGTGTCGGGGGCGGGGGACAAATCGCCCGTGTCCTGATCGACAAGGAGGTATTCTTCCTCGATCCCCAGGGTAAAGTCGTCGGTCATGCTGTCTTCCATCAAGCGCGGATCTGGCAGGAAACGCCGACGACCCTAACGGCAGAAAGGCGGGGCGTTCACATTTCCGTGATATGCAAAACCGTCTTTGAATGAAAAAAGCCAGTCCATTCAAAAGCGGATGCACTTTCCCGATAAATTCTGAAGGCGGCTTTGCGGGCAAACAGGACTGCACCGCCCCTGCGAGCCTGGTTTTCGCGAGACCTGACGAAAGAAACAACTTCCGTCAGCAAATCGAACAAAATAAAAGAAGGTTTTAGTTGCTGTTAACAAGTTGAGTGTCAAATGAAAATTCTGCGAAAGATGGCGCTTGTCGCCATGATGGCTGTTCCTGCGGCTGGCGCTTCGGCTGCGGTGATCGACTTTGACAATGCCTCGCTGGGAACCCACACCAATTATGTCGAAGATGGTTTCACCTTCGACAAGGTGCGTATCGTTCGCGCTTCCTGCGATTCGCTTTCAAAGCCTTGCGGGTCGGAAAATCAGTTCCGGGATTCAACTCTGACCCGGGTCGGAGGCGGCTTGTTCGACCTGACAAGCATGTGGATCAGCCTGGTCACGACAAATCCGATCACGTTAGTGACGGATTACGGATCGGTTTCCTACGGCGTCGGCTCGATTATCGGAGGGCAGACGATCGCACTGAACAAGGGCTATGTGCTGGACTTTGCCTCGCAGGAACTTTTCCGGAATATCAGCTTTCTCAAAATCGTCGACTTGACCTTGGGCACGGCGGGAACCGGGACCTTCAAGGGCAATCTGCGGTTTGATGACCTGAACGTGACGCCAGCGCCCGTTCCGCTGCCGGCTGCCGGGGTGCTGCTGCTTGCAGGACTGGGCGGCCTTGCGGCGATCCGCCGTCGCAAGCATGCCTGATCGAAACGGCACATGAAGGAAAGGCGGGGTTTTCCCCGCCCTTTTTTGTTTCAGTCCATGGCGCGGAAGTTGAATTCCCCGCCTTCCTTGATGCCCGAGGGCCAGCGGGCGGTCACCGTCTTGGTCCGCGTGTAGAACCGGAAGGCGTCGGGGCCGTGCTGGTTCAGGTCGCCGAAGCCCGATTTCTTCCAGCCGCCGAAGGTGTGATAGGCCAGCGGAACCGGGATCGGCACGTTGATGCCCACCATGCCGATGTTGATGCGGCTGGCGAAATCGCGGGCCGTGTCGCCGTCGCGGGTATAGATGGCGGTGCCGTTGCCGTATTCGTGGCTCATCGCCAGGCCAATGGCCTCCTCGTAGGAACCGGCGCGGACGGTGGACAGGACCGGGCCGAAGATCTCGGTCTTGTAGATGTCCATGTCGGGGGTCACGCGGTCGAACAGGTGCGGGCCGACGAAGAAGCCGTTCTCATAGCCTTGCAGGTTGAAGTCGCGGCCATCGACGACCAGTTCGGCGCCCTGGTCGATGCCCGACTGCACCAGCCGCAGGATGTTCTGCTTGGCCGCAGCCGTCACGACCGGGCCATAGTCCACGTCGTTGCCTGCCGTGTAGGGTCCGACCTTCAGCTTCTCGATCCGGGGGATCAGGCGTTCGATCAGAGCGTCGGCGGTCTTCTCGCCCACCGGTACCGCGACCGAGATCGCCATGCAGCGTTCGCCCGCAGCCCCGTAACCCGCGCCCACCAGTGCGTCGGCGGCTTGGTCCAGGTCGGCGTCCGGCATGATGATCATGTGGTTCTTGGCGCCGCCGAAGCATTGAGCCCGCTTGCCGTTGGCCGAGGCGCGCTCATAGATGTACTGCGCGATCGGGGTCGAGCCGACGAAGCCCACCGCCTGGATCACCGGATTGTCCAGGATCGCGTCCACGCTGTCCTTGTCGCCGTTGACGACCTGCAGCACGCCGTCAGGCAGCCCGGCTTCCTGCAGAAGCTGCGCCAGCATCAGCGGCACGGACGGATCGCGCTCGGACGGCTTCAGGATCATCGCGTTCCCGGCAGCCAGCGCCGGGCCCAGCTTCCACAGCGGGATCATGGCCGGGAAGTTGAAGGGCGTGATGCCCGCGACCACGCCCAGCGGCTGACGCATGGAATACATGTCGATGCCGGGGCCGGCGCTGTCGGTGAACTCGCCCTTCAGCAGGTGCGGGGCGCCGATGCAGAACTCGATCACCTCGAGCCCGCGCTGCACGTCGCCCTTGGCGTCGGGAATGGTCTTGCCGTGTTCGGACGACAGAACCTCGGCCAGCTTGTCCATGTCGCGGTTGATGAGGCGCACGAACTCCATCATCACGCGGGCGCGGCGCTGCGGGTTGGTGGCGCCCCATTTCACCTGGGCTGCAGCGGCGCGTTCGACCGCGTGATCCAGTTCGGCCTTGGTGGCAAGGGACAGGCGCGCCTGCACCTCGCCCGTGGCGGGGTTGAAGACGTCGCTGAACCGGCCCGAGGTGCCCTTGTATTCCTTGCCGTCGATCCAGTGGTGAATCTCTTTCATCGCATCCTCCTTGTGCGTTGCCAGCACCCTAGCCTTGCGGAATTGCCGAATAAAGAGGAAGATCGGCAAAGAGGTTTTGCATTTATGCAAAGGGCAGGGATGGATTGGGATGATCTGCGCATCTTTCTGGCGGTTGCGCGGGCGGAAAGCCTGTCAGGCGCCGGGCGGCGCCTTGGCGTGGACGCATCCACCATCGGGCGGCGGATCGCGCGGCTGGAAGGGGCGGTCGGCGCCGCGCTGTTCGCCAAGACGCCGCAAGGTTACGCCCTGACAGCCGAAGGCGCGCGCCTGGTCGCGCCCGCCGAGGCTGCCGAGCAGGGTGCCAATGCCGCCGCCGAGGCTGTGCGCCGCGAGGCCGGCTTGACCGGGCAGCTTCGCATCGGCGCCCCGGACGGCTGCGCGAACTATCTGCTGCCGCAAGTGGCGCGCGACCTCTGCGCCGCCCATCCGGGACTGGAGATCCAGATCGTCGCCCTGCCGCGCGTGGTGAACCTGACCAAACGAGAGGCCGACATGGCCGTGGCCGTCTCGCCCCCCGACACGGGGCGGCTGACGGTGCAGCGGCTGACGGACTACCACCTGCATCTGGCGGCCCATCAGGATTACCTGCGCGCCGCCCCGCCGATCCGCGATCTGGCCGACCTGCGCCACCACCGGATGATCGGATACATCCCGGACATGATCTTCGACCGGGAACTGGACTACCTGTCCGAGACGGGCGTGCAATCGGCGGCGATCACCTCGAACTCCGTGTCGGTGCAGATGCAGGCGATCCGGGCGGGGGCAGGGGTGGGGATCGTCCATGACTTCGCCATTCCCTTCGCCCCCGGCGTGCAACTGGTCCTTCCCGACCGTGTCGCCCTGACGCGCAGCTTCTGGTTGATCCGCCATGCCGACGACCGCGCCTCGCGCCGCCTGTCGCTGCTGGCCGACCTGCTGGCCCAGGGCATCCGCGCCGAGGTCGCCCGGCTGGAGGCCCTGCTTGCCGGTCCAAGCCTTCGTCGCACTTGACGCGTGACGATTCGGCGAAAATGATGGGCTTATGGAAGCCCTCAGGAGGATGCCCGATGCTTGTCAATCAGCTGCTGTCGATGAAATCCACGTCCGGCAAGCCGGGAATCGAGGCGCAGACGATCGTGACCATCCGCCCCGACGCGACCCTGGCCCAAGCCGCGCAGATGCTGTCCGAGCAGCGCATCGGCGCCGTGGTCGTGTCCGACGACGGCAGCACCCCGCAGGGGATCCTGTCCGAACGCGACATCGTGCGCCAGCTTGGCGCCCACGGCCCTGACGTGCTGTCCACCCCCATCAGCGAGGTGATGACCCGCGACGTGCAGACCTGCCAGATGGGGGATGACGCGCTGGTGATCCTGGAACGCATGACGCAGGGCCGGTTCCGCCACCTGCCGGTGGTGGACGATCAGGGCAGGATGCTGGGCGTGGTCTCCATCGGCGATGCGGTCAGCGGGCGCCTGAAGGAACTCGCGGCCGAGAAAGAGGCCCTGACCGGCATGATCATGGGCGCCTGATCTCCCGCAATCGCTTGCAAATCCGACAGGAATCGGCTTTGCCTTTCGGCAGGCAGGCTGAGGGGGCCCCATTCATGCGCATCGGTCTTTATCCCGGCACGTTCGATCCGATCACCCTGGGCCATGTCGACATCATCCAGCGGGCCATGGCCCTCGTGGACCGGCTTGTCATCGGCGTCGCCATCAACCGCGACAAGGGACCCCTGTTCGACCTGGATCAGCGCGTCGCCATGGTGCGGGCCGAATGCGACCAGATCACGGCGCGCACGGGCGGAGAGATCGTCGTCCACCCGTTCGAGAACCTGCTGATCGATTGCGCCCGCGACGTGGGCGCCCAGGTGATCGTGCGCGGGTTGCGGGCGGTCGCCGATTTCGAATACGAATTCCAGATGGTCGGCATGAACCGGGCGCTGGATGCCAGCATCGAGACGGTGTTCATGATGGCCGACGCCCGGCGGCAGGCCATCGCGTCGAAGCTGGTCAAGGAGATCGCCCGCCTTGGCGGCGACGTGTCCAAGTTCGTGACGCCCCCCGTGGCCGAGGCCCTGGTCAGCCGTTACCGCTGACAAGGCTTGCGGCAATCTGCCGCGCTGCTAGCATCGGCCCGAACGCGCCAGATCTTTGACCGGAGGGGTCCTTGAACCGATCCGACCCGTACGACCGCGCGCATCCCGGCCTGCCCGACAAGCTGCCAGAGCCGGGGCACCTCTCGCTGAAGGATCTGTCCCGGGCCCTGACCCTGGGCTGGCGCGATTTCCGCCGCGCGCCGATCTTCGGCCTGGCCTTTTCCGCCTTCTACGTCCTGGGGGGATGGGCGCTGGCCTCGGTGGCCTTCGCCTCGGGACGCGATTGGTGGCTGATCCCCTTCATCCTGGGCTTTCCCTTGATCGCCCCCTTCGCCGCCGTCGGGCTTTACGAGGTCAGCCGCCGGATCGAGGCCGGCGAGCCGCTGGAAACCGCCCGCATCCTGCGCGTGGTCTTTGAACAGCGGAACCGCCAGATCCCGTCCATGGCGATGGTGATCCTGCTGTTGTTCATGTTCTGGGTGTTTGTCGCGCATACGATCTTCGCGCTGTTCATGGGAGTGTCGGCCCTGACCCATATCACCACCTCGGCCGAGGTTCTCTTGCAGGGCAGGGGGCTGGTGATGCTGGTGCTGGGCACCGCGGTCGGAGCGGGCTTCGCGGCGGTGCTGTTCTGCTTCACCGTCATCGGCCTGCCGCTGCTGCTGGACCGAGAGGTGGATTTCATCACCGCCATCATCACCTCCTGCCAGGCAGTGGCCGCCAACCCCGGCGTCATGGCCGTCTGGGCGGGGCTGATCGCGATCTGGCTGTTCGTGGCGATCCTGCCCGCGTTCCTGGGCCTGCTGATCGTGCTGCCGGTGCTGGGCCACGCAAGCTGGCACATCTATCGCCGCGTCATGGCGGACGACTAGCCCCGGCCGATGAAGGGCATGTTGGTGGCCATGACGGTCATGAACTGCACGTTCGCGCCCTGCGGCAGGCCCGCCATGTGCAGCACCGCATCGGCCACGACCGACACGTCCATCAGCGGCTCGGCATCCGGGGCGTTGGTGCTGACCTGGGTCAGAAGCTCGGTCGCGGCATTGCCGATGTCGATCTGGCCGCAGGCGATGCCGAAGGGCCGACCGTCCAGCGACAGCGACTTGGTCAGCCCGGTGACCGCGTGCTTCGACACCGTGTAGGCGACCGAACCCGGGCGCGGGGCATGGGCCGAAATCGAGCCGTTGTTGATGATCCGCCCGCCTTGCGGCGCCTGCGCGCGCATCAGCCGGAAGGCGGCGCGGGCGCACAGGAACATGCCCGTGACATTGACCGCGATCACGTCGCGGAAGGTCTCGGCGGCCAGTTCGTCGGGCGTGGCGGGGTCCGCGCCGCGCCCGGCATTGTTGAACAGCGCGTCCAGCCGGCCCCATTCGGCGTGGCACCGGTCGAAGGCGGCATCGACGTCGCCTTCGTTCGTCACGTCGCAGGGCAGGATCAGCGCCGGGCTGTCGCCGGCGGTCTGCCGCAAGGCCTCCGCCCTGCGGCCCAGAAGCGCAACCCGCCAGCCCGCCGCCAGGAACCGCCGCGCGGTCGCCCGCCCGATGCCGCTGCCCGCGCCGGTGATGATGATGGATCGCGTCTTTTCCATGTCAGATGACCCTTTGCTGCTGCTGGCCCAGCCCGTCGATCCCAAGCCGCATGATTTGGCCCCGGCGCAGATAGACCGGCGGCTTCTGCCCCATCCCCACGCCCGGCGGCGTGCCGGTCGCGATTACGTCGCCCGGCTGCAGCGTCGTGAAGCGAGAGGTATAGGCCACGATCTCCTCGGGGCCGAAGACCATCGTCGCGGTGGTTCCGTCCTGATGGCGGTGCCCGTCCACCTCCAGCCACAGGCGCAGGGCGCGCGCGTCGGGGATCTCGTCCGCCGTCACCAGCCAGGGGCCGATGGGACCGAAGCCGTCATGGCCCTTGCCCTTGTCCCAGGTGCCGCCGCGCCGCAACTGCCAGTCGCGTTCGCTGATGTCGTTGATGACGCAATAGCCCGCGATATGGCCTGCCGCCCGGTCCGACGCGATGTGGCTGCCGCCGTCGCCGATGACGATGCCCAGCTCGACCTCCCAGTCGGTCGTGGCCGAATCTGTCGGCAGCCGCAGGTCGTCGTCTGGTCCGGCGATACAGCTTGTCCACTTGGTGAACAGGATCGGCTCGGTGGGCACGTCCATGCCCGCCTCGGCGGCGTGGTCGGCATAGTTGAGCCCGACCGCCAGGAACTTGCCGACGCCCCCCACGCAGGCGCCCAGCCGCAGATCCTGCTGCGGGATGCCATCCACCATCGGCAGCGAGGCCGGGTCGAGCGCCCGCAGCGAGGCCGGGTCGAGCGCCCGCAGCGCGGCCAGGCCGTCGCGGGTCAGGCAGGCGCCCGTGATGTCGGGCACATGATCCGACAGGTCTCGCACCCGGCCGTCGCGGTCCAGCAGCCCCGGCCGCTCGGCCCCGTTGTCGCCATATCTTACAAGTCTCACGCGTTCCCCCCCTTGGTTTGGATGACCAAGCCTAGCCCATGCCGCGCCGCCCGATTTTGCCCGATTGCCAGATGCTTTATGCGGGCGGCGGCGAAAACAGGGACGTGCGGCATGTCAAAACGGCCCGCGGATGGCGGGCCGTGGCATCAGGCTTGCGGTCTTACTCTGACGCGGGCGGGGCCAGCTTCTTGGTCGGGCCGTTCGCGAGGGGGTCTTCCTGGCGCTGGACCGAGCCTTCGAAATGCGCACCGGATTCAATGGCGATGGTCTTGTGGATGATGTCGCCTTCCACGCGCGCACTGGCCGACAGGCGGACCTTGAGGCCGCGGACCCGGCCCACGACACGGCCGTTAACCACGACCTCGTCGCCCACGATCTCGCCGCGGATGGTGGCGCTTTCGCCGATCACCAGCTGGTGGGCGCGGATGTCGCCCTCGATGGTGCCTTCGATCTGGATGTCCCCTTCGGTGCGGATGTTGCCCACCACCGTCAGGTCCGAGGACAGGATCGACGGCGCCGCCCGGCGCGAGGGCGCCGTCACGGGCGCATCGGCCCGGTCATGGCCGGGGGTCGCGGCGACCGGCGCGTCCGGCGAAGGCGTGGCGGCAGGAGAGGGCGGCGTCTGCGGTTTGTCGGTCACGCGGGTCTTACTGAACATTGCTTGCAGCCTTGATGAAGCTCATCGGGTCAACGGCCCGACCCTTCATGCGCACCTCGTAATGCAAATGCGGCCCGGTCGAGCGTCCGGTATTGCCCATATCACCGATCAGCTCGCCTTGCGACACCCTTTGGCCGGCGCGGACGCGAATCCGGGACAAGTGGCCATAGCGGGTCTCGACCCCCAGTTCGTGCTCGATCTTGATCAGGTTGCCATAGGCGCCCTGGCGGCCCGCATAGGTCACCACGCCGTCGCCCGTCGCATGGATCGGCGTGCCCACCGGCGCCGCCATGTCGATGCCTTCATGCGCGCGGCCCCACCGGCGCCCGAAGCCCGAGGTATAGCGGAACGACGCCTTGACCGGCATCGCCAGCGGCAGCTTTTCCATGGCGATGCGATAGGTGTTCATCTGGTCCAGCGTGACGATGATCTGGTTCGCCTTTGTCTCGCTGTTGGTCAGGGCCGCGTCGCCGCGGGTCGAATAGCCCATCGGCGTCAGCGGGCCGCCCTGGCCGGAATAGCCCTCGCGGATGGTTTCCAGCACGTCGTCGGGGTTCATGCCCACGGACCGGAACACGTCGTCCAGCGGCCCGACCGAGACGCTGACGGCGTCTTCCAGCTGGGTCAGGATCTCGTCGTTGCGGGCCAGGATCTGTTCGCGTTCCACGGCCAGTTCCTGGGCCTCGTGCTTGGCGGCCTCGGCTTCCTGGACGGCGCTGGCGCGTTCGTCCGCGGCCTGGCGCAATTCGCCGGTCACGATGTCCAGCGCGGCGGTGACTTCCTCGGGGTGGGCGATGGCGTCGGTGCCGGTCGCCTCGGCCAGGGCGCGGGCATCGTCGCGGTCGGAAAGCGCATCGCGCAGCGACGACTGGACCACGTCCAGGCCCGCCTCCAGTTCACGGCGCTGTTCCTCGGACGCCAGCAGTTGCGTCTGCATCTGGGACACCTGCTCCAGCGCGACGGCGAAGCGGTTCTGGGCGGCCAGGGCCTCGGCGGCGCGGGCGTCGCGTTCGCGGGACAGCTCGGTCAGGCGTTCCTCGAAGGCGGCCTGGGTGCTGGTGATCCCGTCGCGGGTGGATGCCGCGCCCATCGCGTCGATGGCCAGGACCGAGCTTGCCACAAGCGTCCAGCCGAAGGCCAGCGTCATGCCGCCGAGGGCGGCAAGCTGCGTCAAGGGACGGAGACGGACGAACCGGTTGTCGTCGGACCGCAGGAACAGGCGCTTTTCGGGCAGAATCCGTTCAAGCGATGCATTCAAGCGGTTCGTTACATTCGGCAAATCAATGTCCCCCAACGACGCGCCCCGATTGAATCGGGCGATCTGGTTCCAGTTGGCAGGGGGTAAACCCCAACTGTGTCCTCGTGGCAACATGGCTGACCATTTTGGTTCCCGAAATGCGCGGAACCCTGCCTCGGCGGGCAAGAATCCGCCGATACCCACAAGATATGGCGGAGGTCGTCACGAGATTTCATAGGGAAGGGGTCCATGCCGATCGGCGGGAATGCGCAGCGGCCGGTCGATCGGGGGCACCGACCGCTGGTGGCAATCGGGGCGCGGGCAGATCCGGCAGGAAATCCCGATCGGCTCGAATGCGCGGGGCTTGGTCAGGTCCAGCCCATCGGCATAGACGACGCTGCCCGCATGGGTAACCTCGCACCCCAGGCCGATGGCGAAGCGGCGGACGGGGGCGTTGAAGGCGCCCGCGTGCTTGGACACGTCGCGCGACATCAGCAGGTAGCGCACGCCGTCCGGCGTTTCGGCCAACTGGCGCAGGAAGCGTCCCGGCTGCTCGAACGCCTGGTGGACATTCCACAGGGGGCAGGCGCCGCCGAAGCGGGCGAATTGCAGCCGCGTGGCGGAATGGCGCTTGGTGATGGTGCCCGCCTGGTCGACGCGGACAAAGAAGAACGGCACGCCCTTGGCGCCGGGCCGCTGCAATGTGGAGAGCCGATGCGCCACCTGTTCCAGCGAGGCATCGAACAGGTGCGCCAGCCGTTCCAGGTCGTGCCGCTCGGCTTGGGCCGCCGACAGGAAGGCGCGATAGGGCATCAGCGCCGCGCCCGCGAAATAGTTGGCAAGGCCCACGCGCGCGACATCCCGCGCGGTCTGGCTGCGGAAACGGGCCAGATCCAGCGTCGCCTCCAGCAGGTCGGCCTGCCGTTCCAAGGCGACCAGGTGCAGCAGCTGGAACAGCTGCGTCGGGCGTTCGGCGGCGGCGTTCACGTGAACCTCGGACCCGGTCCGGCGGAAGACGGCATTGGCGGGCAGTTCGGTGCGCGTCACGCGGATGCCGCGCTGGGCCAGGGCCGCGACGCCCGAGTCCCACGGGTCCAGCCGCTGGCCTGACGGGCAGGCGAAGCGTTCGGCGGCGCGATCCACCGCGTCGATGTAGTTGTCGCAGTAGTGGAAGAAGTCGCGCACCTCCTCCCACGGGGTGGACAGCGCGTTCTGGCCGGACGCGCCGATCGCCTCATCCAGCGCGGCCAGGCGTTCCTGGCCCTGGCGGTGGGCGCGGTAAAGGTCAAGGAAGGCCCGCGCCAGAACCGGCGCGTTGGTCGCGGCAAGGCGCAGGTCGGCCAGGGGCGGGGTGGCGTCGAACAGCGGGTCCGCCAGGGCCTCCTGCATGTCGATGACCATGCGTTCGGCATCGCCGGCCGCGAGGGTAGAGAGATCCACCCCGAATTCCTGTGCCAGCCGCAGAAGCACGCCGACCGAGATCGGGCGATGGTTGTTTTCCATCTGCGACAGGTAGGGCAGGGACACCCCCAGCCGTTCCGCGAATCGCCTTTGCGTCAGCCCGCTGCGCCCCCGCGTTTCCCGCAGCGAGGTTCCCGCATAGATCTTCTGTGTGGCCACGATGATTCCCCATCTTTGCAAAAATCGCATTAGCGTTTGCAAAGCGCCCAGGGCAAGCGCCGCAATGGTCGGACAGCAGGGGGCAGGGAACGTGTTCATGGCGGCCATGGTGGCGCAAAAAGCCTAACATATCGTTGCGGCTTGCGCGGCGCCTGCCCTCGGGCTTTGATCGGGCCATGACGCAGCGTGGGAACAGCCGCATCCTGACCGGAACCCGTATCCGCGAACGCCGCCTGGCGTTGTCGCGGCGGCAGGCGGACGTGGCACGGGCGGCGGGGATTTCGGCCGCCTATCTGAACCTGATCGAACACAACCGCCGCCCGGTGGGCGAGCATCTGGTCCTGCGCCTTGCCGCCGCGCTGGACGTCTCGGCAACCGAACTGGCCGAAGGGCGCGAGGAAGCGCAGATCGCCGCCCTGCGCGAAGCGGCGGTGCGGCTGCCCGACAATGTCGCGCCCGAGGTGGACCAGGCCCCCGAACTGCTGGCGCGCTTTCCCGGCTGGGCCGCGGCGCTGATCGCCACCGCCCGCCGGGCCGATGCGCTGGAACGCCAGTTGGTCACGCTGTCGGACCGCATGACGCAGGACCCCTATCTGCTGACGACCCTGCACGAGGTCTTGTCCGCCGTCACCTCGGTCCGGTCCACGGCATCCATCCTGGCCGAGGGGGGCGAGATCCCGCCCGACTGGCGCGCGCGATTCCATGCGAACCTGGACGCGGACAGCCTGCGCCTGTCCAGCACGGCGCAGGCCCTGGTCGCCTATCTGGACAGCTTCGAGGCGCAGGACGCGATCTTCACCCCGCAGGAGGAGGTCGAGGCCTGGCTTGCCGCCGGCGCCCCGCCGGTCGAGGCGGCGGACGACCTTGCATCCGATGCCGCGCGCGCCCTGGCCCGGGCGCATCTGCTGCGGATGGAGGAGGAGCGGGCGGCGCTGCCCGATGCCGTCCTGGCCGTCGCGGCCGAGGATCACGACCCCCTGCGCATGGCCGCCCGGCTGCGCCAGCCGCTGGATCTGGTGATGCGCCGCCTGGCGGTGCTGAAGCCCCCGGGGTTCGAGGCTGCCGGGCTGCTGGTCTGCGACGGATCGGGCGCGCTGACCCTGCGCCGCCCCGCGCCCGGCTTTCCCTTGCCCCGGCCCGGCGACGCCTGCCCGCTGTGGCCGCTGTTCCAGGCGCTTGCGACGCCGCACACCGCCATCGCTAAGGTGGTCGAGGCGCCGTCGGGGCGGCGCTTTCGCACCCTGTCTCTGGCAACCCGGCACCAGCCGCTGGGCACGGACGGCCCCGTGCTGACCCGCGCGCAGATGCTGATCCTGCCCGACGATCCGGGCGCGTCCGCGCGGCCCGACCTGCTGATCGGCCCCGCCTGCCGAATCTGCCCGCGCGCGGACTGCGCGGCGCGGCGCGAACCCTCGATCCTGGCAACTGCCTGAAGACAGGCTTTGACAGCACGAACCCCGGCGTCACATTATCGTGGCAATTGCCCAAAGGGAGGAGGGCCCTGGCGGTATGCTCGACATCCTGATGATCGAGGACGAACCCAACATTGCCGAGGCCGTGCGCTTTATCCTGACCCGCGAAGGCTGGGAGGTCGGGCTGCATGCCGACGGCCTGGGCGGGATCGAGGCGATCCGCGGGGCCAAGCCTCGGCTGGTGATCCTGGACGTGATGCTGCCGCATCGGTCGGGGACCGAGATCCTGGCCGAACTGCGCGGCGACCACGATGCCAGCCTGGCGGCGACGCCCGTGCTGATGCTGACGGCGCGGGGGCAGGCCACGCTGCCCGCGCCGCAGGCGGACGCGGTGCTGGCCAAGCCCTTCGCCAATGACGAACTGCGCGCGATGGTGCGCCGGATGCTGGTCTAGGCCATGCCCGACCGGCCGCTGTTCCTTGAACGCGCCTCGTTCCGAAGGCGGCGCCTGGGCGACGCGGCGCGGGTGCTGCCGGTGCTGGCGGCCGCGCTGATCGTCATTCCCGTCTGGTGGGTGCCGGAGCAAGCCAGCTTTGCCGGGGGCGCGGTCTGGCTTTTCGGCATCTGGGCCGCGCTGATCGCCGCCATAGGGGTGCTGCACCGCGCCCTGCGGCGGGCCGACGCCGCGACCCTGCGCGCCAGCCGCGACATCGCCGGGGACGACGACCATGCCCTTTGAGGCGCTTGTCGCGGGCTGCCTTCTTTACGTCGCGCTGATGTTCGGCGTGGCCTTCGCCGCCGACCGCGCAGCGTCGCGGGGCAGGGCGGGGTGGCTGGACCACCCGGCGGTCTATACCCTGTCGCTGTCGGTCTATTGTTCCGCCTGGACCTTCTACGGCGCCGTCGGCTACGCCAGCCGCTCGGGGCTGGAATTCGCGACGATCTACCTGGGGCCGACCGTGGTTTTCACGGGCGCCTGGTGGGGGCTGCGCCGCCTTGTGCGGGTGGCGCGGCGGCATCACGTCACCTCCATCGCCGACCTGATCTCGGCCCGCTACGGCAAGTCGAACCGGCTGGCGGCCTTTGTCACGCTGATCGCGGTGATCGCGGCCACCCCCTACGTCGCGCTGCAACTGCAATCGGTCAGCCTGTCCTTCGAGGTCTTCGCGACCGACAGCCTTGCCGACATCCCCATGGCCGGGGGCGGGGGCACGGCCTTGTGGGTCGCGGGGGGGCTGGCGCTGTTCACCATCCTGTTCGGCACCCGGAACCTTGCCGCCGACGAACGCCACCACGGCGTCGTCACCGCCATCGCGCTGGAGGCCATCGTCAAGCTGCTGGCCTTTCTGGCGCTTGGCGTGTTCGTCGTCTGGGGCCTGGCCGACGGTCCCGCCGACATGCTGTCCCGGATCGAGGCGGCGGCGACCGGCCACGGCGGCTGGCTTCTGAAGCCCGACCGCTGGACCGCCCTGCTGGTCGTGTCGGGCGCGGCGGTCATCGCCCTGCCGCGCATGTTCCAGGTGCTGGTGGTCGAGGCCGCGGACGAGGACCGCCTGGCCGTCGCAGGCTGGGCCTTCCCGGCCTACCTGTTCGCCATGTCCCTGTTCGTGCTGCCCATCGCGGTCATGGGCCAGCAGCTTCTGCCCCCGGACGCCAATCCCGACCTGTATGTCCTGACCCTGCCAGCCGCATCGGGCCAGAACTGGCTGGCTTTTCTGGTTTTCCTGGGCGGCTTCTCGGCGGCGACCTCGATGGTGGTGGTCTGCACCATCGCGCTTGCCACCATGATCTCGAACCACTGGCTGGTGCCCTTGTGGCTGATGCTGCGCCGCAAGCCGCAATCCGGCGATCCCGAGGATCTGCGCGGCTTCGTCCTCAACGCCCGGCGGCTGGCGATCGGGGCGGTTATGGCCGTGGGCTGGGTCTATTATCAGGCGACGGGCGGCACGGCCGCCCTGGCGGCGATGGGGCTGGTGGCCTTCACCGGCATGGCGCAGGTCCTGCCTGCGATGATCGGCGGCCTAGTCTGGCGCGGCGCCAACCGGCACGGCGCCTTTGCCGGGGTCGGCGTGGGCTTTGCGCTGTGGCTGGCGATGATCTTCCTGCCCTCGGTCGGGATCGGGGCGCCGCCATCCGTACCGTCCGGCGTGGACCCGCTGGCCCTTGCCATCTTCCTGTCGCTGGCGCTGAACACCCTGGCCTTCATCGGGCTGTCGATCTTCGGGATGCCCGACCCGGTGGAACGGCTGCAGGGCCTGTCCTTTGTCAGCGCCGTCGATCCGATCCGCCACAGCCGCATGGCCCGCGGGGCCGACCAGGCAGAACCCCTGCTGGTCATGGCCCGCCGCGTCTGGGGGGCCGAGGATGCGCTGCGCTTCTTCCAGTCCGAGGCGGCGTTCCAGGGCAGGTCAGGCTATCTGCCCGACCTGACGCCCCGCTTCCTGACCCGGCTGGAACGGCGGCTGGCGGGATCGGTCGGCGCGGCCACGGCGCACGCGATGATCGACAGCGTTGCGGGCGGGGCCGAGCTGACCGTGTCGGACCTGATGCAGGTCGCGGACGAGGCCCAGCGCGCCAAGGAGGAAACGCAGCGCCTGGAGACCGCCCGCGCCGAACTGGCCCGCACCGCCCGCCAGTTGCGGGAAGCGAATGACAAGCTGACTGCCCTGTCGGTCCAGAAGGACGCTTTCCTGGGGCAGATCAGCCACGAGCTGCGCACGCCCATGACCTCGGTCCGGGCGTTTTCGGAAATCCTGCGCACGCCCGACCTGTCGGACGCGGACCGGGACCGCTTCGCCAAGATCATCTACGACGAGGCCGGCCGCCTGACCCGCCTTCTGGACGACCTGCTGGATCTGTCGGTGCTGGAAAGCGGGCAGGCGCAACTGTCGGTCACGCCCGCGAACCTGCACGACCTGATCGAACGCGCGCTGTCGGCGGCATCCGCCACCCGCCCCGAGCGGGTCTTCCGCGTGGACCGCGAGCCCCTGGCCGAATATGTGGGCGTCATCACCGATCCCGACCGTCTGCTGCAGGTGCTGATCAACGTCATCAGCAACGCCCGCAAGTATTGCGATGCCGAACCGCCGGTATTGTCGATCCGGGTCCGGCGCAGCCTGCGCGGCGGGGTGCAGATCGACATCGTCGACAACGGCTCGGGGATTGAGGCCGCGCGCCAGTCGCTGATCTTCGAGAAGTTCGCGCGCCTGAACGATCCCGCCCGCGCAGGGGGCGCAGGCCTTGGCCTTGCGATCTGCCGCGAGATCATGGCGAACCTGGGCGGGGACATCACCTATCTGCCCGGCCAGGGCGGCGCGGCCTTCCGCATCGCCCTGCCGCGCCGTCCGCCCGTTCCCGCGAATGCCGGACTGCGGCGGGCATAAACCCTTTCTCAACCGCTTCTTGCCAGAGTGCGGGCAGGCAATGACGATTCGGGGTTTATCATGGCGCAATCGGGTCAAGCGGAACGGCTGCGGGCGCTGCTGCGGGCACGGGCGCAGCCCGGCACGGACAGGCCCGCGCGCCTGCCGCAGCCCCAGCCCCTGTCGC
>NZ_JAFNAW010000072.1 GCF_017356265.1 Paracoccus fontiphilus
TCAGATCCAGGCAACTCAAATCATCGCCTGGTCAACCTGGAGAAGAGCCCATCAAGCCGCAGCAAGGCTCGCGCATATGCGCCTCAAATTGCAACTGTAATGCTAACTTCAAGTGAGTCTTATCGAATTTTATTATCCTCTCTTTTTCCTTGTAAGTTGCACAAGTTCATTGCGCATTTTATTTAATTCAGCAATCTGGCAGTCGATTTTCCATAGCATATCTGCCTTGTCTTGCTGTGATAGATCGATGCTGCTCAAGTTTGCGCGGCAAAGCATGACAGTAGCGCCAGCGGATAGCATATTGGTTTTTAATATTCCATAAGTCATTAGACGGTAACTCAGCGTCCCTTCTGTTTGCTCGATATGGGTAAGGTGATATGGTAAAGAAAAAGTTAATTGTTGCAGAAAAAAGGTTTTCACTTGGCGGACGATGCGCACGATAGAACTTGCGAAACTAATCTATCGAACGGTTGCTAGTCGAACTACGTTCTCGACTATCGGGGGATTGATGTTTTTCTTTCTCATCTCAGCGCAAAGGATTTCTAGATCAGCAATGTGTATCTCGATCTGCAACTGAACATCTGATATATCTTCACATGATAGAGAGAATGTGTCTGCATGTGCCCGGCAAAGCATGACAATAGTATGAGCCGATCTCAGGTAGTCGTTCAATGTTTTGGCATTCATTGTCCGGCGCATCGTCTATCCTTCGTAACTGACAGGGTGTGTCACAAGGACTAATACACTTATTGGTTGAAAATTAGTAAACTACACTATTGAACTTGCTATTTGCTCAGATGCGCTGAGGCGTGGTGAGTTGCTTATGCCACGTGAGGAAATGTGAGTAGTTGATGTTCTTTCGATTTTTGAGACCATCATCATTGATGGCAAGGCTAACGGGTCATTCATAATCGAGCTTGTACAGTGAAGTGGCGGGGGCGGTGATCCGATGTCAGAAACGCACGCCACTATCTTTGCAGGTAATGTCATATTCAGGAGTTAAGGAGCCGGTCTGGAGAATGCTCGTGGACGCATTATCCGTGTAGAGGCTGTGTCATTCCTAGAAATTTCCCATCACCATAAGAGGAACAATCGTCACGCCATTCCGTTCTGGCAAGGTTTTGGCGCCAGACGCAGCGGGGCATTCATGGGCGACATCGAGGCAAGGGCGCGCGCGATGGGTATCCAGTCGGGCTATGAGGGCATGGATGGCACCCGCCACGAGGTTCCGCGACAATCGCTGGAGCGGCTGGTCGCGGCCTTCGGGCCGGGGGTCGAGATGCGTGCGCAGGAACTGGCGGCGCCTGCGGGCGTGCACTGCCATCTTCCCGGCGCGCGCAGGACCTGGGGCGTGGCGGTGCAGCTTTACCAGCTGCGCTCGGCGCGCAACTGGGGAATCGGCGACCTTGCCGATCTCGAATCCCTAGCGGCTACGCTTGCGGCGCAGGGGGCCGACTTCATCGGCCTCAACCCCCTGCATGCGATGTTCCTGTCGGATCCGGCCCGGTGCAGCCCCTTCTCGCCCTCGAACCGGCGGTTTCTCAATCCGCTCTATATCGCCGTGGACCATGTCGAAGGCTTCGATCCCAGCATGGTGGACGCGGAGGCGGTCGCGCGCCTGCGGGAAGGCGACCTGGTGGATTACCCGGGCGTCGCAGCCGCCAAGCTGCACGTCCTTCGCAGGATCTGGGAAGGGCTGGGCAGGCCAGACGCCTCGGATACCTTCCGCCGCCTGGGCGGTGCCGATCTGGATCGCCATGCCCTGTTCGACGCGGTCTCGGCCCGGATGGCCGCGCAAGGGCATGGCGCCGGCTGGCGCGGCTGGCCCGAGGCATGGCAGGACCCCGAAGGCCCCAGTGTCACGGGCTTCGTGCAGGATCACGGACAGGATATCGCCTTCTACCGCTGGCTGCAGGAGGAAACCGACCGCCAGCTTTCCCGGGTCCGCGCCGCCTGCGCCGCCGCGGGGATGTTGGTCGGCCTGTATCTCGACGTGGCCGTCGGCGAGGCTGCGGACGGCTCGGCAAGCTGGGGCCGGCCCGAGGTCCTGCCGGGCGTAAGCATCGGCGCGCCGCCCGACTATTTCAACGAATTCGGGCAGGACTGGGCGCTTGCCCCCCTCTCGCCCGCCGCGATGGGCGCGACCCGCGCCGCGCCCTTTGCCAGCCTGATGGCCACCGTCATGCGCCATGCCGGCGCCGTCAGGATCGACCATGCGATGGGGTTGTGGCAGCTGTTCATGATCCCCGCCGGGGCCACGCCGGCCGAAGGGGCCTATGCTCGCTATCCGCTGGACGACATGCTGCGCGCGCTTGCCGCGGCATCGAACGAAAACGGCGCCGTCGTCATCGGCGAGGATCTGGGCAACGTCCCGCACGGCTTCCGCGAGATGATGGATGCGGCGGGCATCCTGTCCTATCGCATCCTGTTCTTTGAACGCGAGGACGAGGGCTTCGTCCCGCCCGGGGATTATCCCGTGAACGCCCTCGCCTGCCTTTCGACCCACGACCTTCCGACGTTCCAGGGCTGGTGGCGGTGCATGGATGTCGAGCTGCGCGAAAGACATGGCCTGATTAGCCCCGACACGGCCCGGCAGCAGGCCGAGGCCCGTCCCGCCGAGCGCCGGGAGCTTGTCCGGGCCCTTGCCGATGCGGGCCTTCTGGCGCGCCACGACGTCCCGACCGACAGCGAGGACGCGCCCCTCGACATCCTTGTGGCCGTTCACCGCTATCTGGCGCGCACCCCGTCGCGGCTCATGGCGATCCGGCTGGAGGATCTTGCCGGCGAGATCCGCCCCGTGAATCTGCCCAGCACGCATGACGAATACCCGAACTGGCGCCCGAAGCTTGGCAGGACCATCGAGGAGATCGCGCAGGACGCGGTGTTCGCCGCCGTTCTGGCGGGAACAAGGGCGGAACGCCCCCCTGCGCACGATCGCAGGGCGTGACCTCATCCGCATGTCCAGCGCGATCCGGAACGGCCGCCGGAAACGGCGCTGCGGCGTGCAGGCGTTGTGTTTGCGCTATTGCAGCCTGCCGGATAAGAAGCTTGATGATTGCAGAGGATGGGCGCGGTGGCCGTTGGTATTTCAAAGTCTCCGACCGGAATTGCCGGTTTCGATGAACTGACCCATGGAGGGCTTCCCACCGGCCGGCCGAGCATCGTCTGCGGTTCGGCGGGTTGCGGCAAGACGCTGTTCGCCTCGACCTTCCTGATCCAGGGCGCGCGCGAGCATGACGAGAACGGCGTCTTCGTCAGTTTCGAGGAACGCCCCGTGGACATCGTCAGCAACGTCGCCTCGCTGGGCTTCGGCCTGGACGAGCTGATCGAAGCCGAGAAGATCGCCATCGAGCATATCGCCATCGACCCCGCCGAACTGGCCGAGATCGGGGATTATGACCTCGAGGGGCTGTTCCTGCGGCTGGAACTTGCGATCGATGCCGTGGGCGCAAAGCGGGTGGTCCTGGACACGATCGAAAGCCTGTTCTCGGCCTTTTCCAACCCCGCGATCCTTCGGGCCGAGATCCGGCGCCTGTTCGACTGGCTGAAGGACAAGGGGATGACCACCGTCATCACCGCCGAGCGGGGCGAAGGGACGCTGACCCGCCAGGGGCTGGAGGAATACGTGTCCGACTGCGTGATCCTGCTGGATCACCGGGTCCACAACCAGATCTCCACCCGCCGCATGCGGATCGTGAAATATCGCGGCACGGCGCATGGCACCAACGAATACCCCTTCCTGATCGACGAGGACGGGTTCTCGGTCCTGCCGGTCAGCGCGCTGGGCCTCGACCACAAGGTCTTCGACGAAAGGGTCGGCTCGGGGGTTCCGGATCTTGACGCGATGGTGTCGGGAGGCGGCTTCCACCGCGGCAGCTCGATCCTGCTGTCGGGGGTGGCGGGATCGGGCAAGTCGTCCCTGGCGGCCAGCTTCGCCGGGGCGGCCTGCGCGCGGGGCGAGCGGGCGCTGTATTTCTCGTTCGAGGAATCGGCCGCGCAGACGGTCCGCAACATGCGCTCCATCGGGCTGGACCTGCAGCCCTGGCTGGATGGGGGCCTGCTGCGCCACATCGCGGCCCGCCCGACCTTCTACAGCCTGGAAATGCACCTGGCGATCATGCTGCGCGAGGTCACGCGCTTCGACCCGGGCCTTGTTGTCCTGGATCCGATCTCCGCCTTCATGGAATCGGGCGACCGGCTGGAAGTGCAGTCGATGCTGCTGCGGGTAGTCGATTTCCTGAAAAGCCGCGGCGTGACCGCCGTGTTCACGCATCTTGCCCATTCGCAGGAAGGATCAACGGCCACGGACGCGGGGCTGTCGTCGCTGATGGACGCCTGGGTGCTGATGCTGAACCGCGAAATGAACGGCGAGTTCAACCGCGAGCTTTACCTGCTCAAGGCGCGCGGCATGGCGCATTCTAACCAGGTCCGCGAGTTCGTGATGAGCGACACGGGCATCCGCCTGCTTCCGCCGTATCTGGGCGACAACGGCGCCCTCACGGGCTCGGCCCGCAAGGCCGAGGAGGCCAAGGCCCGCCGCGCCGAGATGCAGCGCCTAGCCGAGGTCGCCCGGGCAAAACGGGCCGCGCAGGACCGCCGCCGTGCCGCCACCGCGCAGATCGCCGAACTGCAGGCGGAACTGGAAGCCAGCGATCTCGAGCTGAGATCCATAGCGGATTCCGAAGCCGAATACCGCCGCCAGGCGGAGCGCGACAGCGCCGATATGGAGGTCAGCCGTAAGGCATAGTCCCGGCGGAGAAAGATGATGGACGCAAAGAAAAAGAAACTGACGCTCTATGTCGCCGGGCAGACCCCCAAGTCGCTGGCGGCGATCTCCAATCTCGAGCGGATCTGCGAGGAACATCTTCCCGGCAGATACGAGATCGAGGTGATCGACCTGCGGCAGAACCCCAGGCTTGCCCGCGAGCACGACATCGTCGCGATCCCGACCCTTGTGCGGGAACTGCCCGTGCCCCTGCGCAAGATCATCGGCGATCTGTCCGACGAGCAGAAGGTCCTGGTCAATCTCAGGCTGCAGGACGAATGAACATCTCTCCGGAAGCGCTTGCCGAACTGCGCCGTCGCCTTCTGGAAGCCGAGGAAACGCTTCGCGCCATCCGCGAGGGCGAGGTCGATGCCCTTGTGATCGGCATGGCCGACCGCCCGCAGGTCTTCTCCATCGGCGGGGATACCGAGGCGTTCCGCGCCTTTATCGAGGTGATGGATTCCGGCGCGGCCGCCGTGGACCAGGCGGGCCGGATCCTTTACGCCAACGGCCATTTCAAGCAGATGCTGAAGGCGGGCACCAACGACCTGCAGGGCGTCCTGCTGGACGACCTGCTGCCCGGCGACAAGGCGCGCGACCTGCTGGTTGCCGGGCGGCCCGCACGCACCGCGCTGGAAATCGCGCTGCCCTCGGGCGCGCGTCACTTGATCATGGCAAGCAGCCCGCTGCAGCTGGGCACGGTCGCGGGATACGCGATCACCCTGACCGACGTGACCGAGCGCATCCGCGCCGAACGGGCCGAGCAAAGCGAGCTGATCGCCCAGTCGATCATCGCATCGGTGAACGAGGCCGTCCTGGTCTGCGACGGGGCCGGACGGGTGACGCACAGCAACGGTTCCGCCCGCGCGATCCTTGGCGTCGATCCCGCGGGCGCGCGGCTGGCCGATCTTCTGCCGCTGCGGCCGGACGCGGCGTCCGGCTTCAAGGACACCGCCGGCATCGTCGAGGCGGCGCTTGGGGGCAAGTCCCTGCGCGGGATCGAGGTCCTGGCCAGCCAGGCACCGGGCCCCCAGGAATTCCTGATCAGCGCCGCACCCTTGGACGTTCCTGGCGCCCCGGGAAGCGGTTGCGTGATCTCCATCTTCGACATCGCCAACCGCAAGGCGCTGGAACGCCAGCAGCACCTGCTGATGGGCGAGCTGGACCACCGGGTCAAGAACACGCTTGCCCTTGTGCTGTCGATCAGCCGCCAGACCTTCCGCCATTCCGAAAGCTACCGCGATTTCGAGGCCGCCTTCACCAGCCGGATCCACGCGCTTTCGGCAACCCACAACCTTCTGTCCAAGAATGCCTGGACCGGCCTGTCCGTCCATGACGTGATCGAGGCCGAGACGGCGCCCTTCGCGGGATCGAACCGCGCGCGGATCGAGATGGCGGGGCTCGACAGGCATATCTCCTCCGAGGCCGCGATCGCGCTTGGCCTCATCTCGCACGAGCTGGTCACGAATGCGGTCAAGTACGGGGCGCTGTCGATGGATGCGGGACGCGTCATCGTCACGGCCCGGCGCGACTCGCTCTCCCATCCCCTTGTGATCGAATGGCGGGAAAGGGGCGGGCCTGCCGTCGTTCCCCCCACCAAGAAGGGCTACGGCCAGACCGTGATCACCCAGAGCATGCAGTTCGCCCCGGGGGGCGATACCTCGCTGGACTATGATCCCGCGGGACTGGTCTGCACGATCAACATCCCCTCGGCGCTGGTGTTGAGCTGACCTTGATCACCCGTGATGTTCCCCCCGCCATGACCCCTTGCCGGACCCCTTCCTTGCCTGGGCTCCGTGGTGGCCAGCGCCAGGATCGTGAGGAATCGTGACAACCTACCGGATCCTGATCGTCGAGGACGAGCCCCTGATCGCCTTCGACCTGGCCCAGTCCCTGGCGGATGCCGGGTTCCACGTCGTGGGCATCGCAAGGGACAAGGAAGGCGCCGTCGCGAAGGCCGCGCAAGGCGGCATCGACCTGGCGACCATGGACGTCAACCTGGCGAACAGGGACAGCGGCATAGACACCGCGATCGCCCTGAGAACCGGGTTCGGCATCCCGTCTCTGTTCGTGACAAGCGCCAGCCAGGCCGTTCTTTCCCAGATTGGCCACGCGGATCCTGTCGGGATCATCGAGAAGCCGGCACATCCTCAAGATGTCATCGCAGCCATCTTGAGGTATTTTGCCGTCCTTGGAAGCCCCTACTAATTTTCCAAGAACCTATCAGCCAAACGGTTAGCTGCTGGTAGACAGGTAATATTGCAGATTTTGAGCTTAGGTCGACTTTCCGGCTCCGCCCTTGCTGCTCATGATCTCCAGCATAATTGCCATGTGGTTTTCTCCGTTTTCCATTCTGGCCAGAGTCTTTTCCAAAGCCGCCTCAATGGAAATCGCTGGCTGAAGAAATGACCGTTCTCCAATGTGCCCATGCCGTCATGGCCAAGCGTCATGAATTTACGTCATGGACCAGCGTCATGCATTTAGGTCATGTTTTTACGTCATGCATTTACGTCATGCCATTGCGTCATGCTCCAGCGTCATGACTTTCCGTCATGATCATGCGTCATGGTGTTTCGTCATGACCCATCGTCATGTTTGAGCGTCATGGCAGATGAGTTCCTCCAGGCAGGCGGCCGCTCGGCGTCCGTTGCATCGCTGGCCACGCCTCTCCTTTGAGGCGGCGGGAGGAGCCTGATACTTCTGCTCCCTGCTGCGCTGTCCGAGATGTTTCGCGGTGTCCGCTCGGCCGCTGCGACGTTCCGTGGGAGCAGGTTCGGACGATGGCGCAGAACGGCGACCCGGCCCTGAAACGGAAACCTACCGTCGACCCAGCCTGGCCTCATTGACATTCGGTCCGTCTCGCTCAACGGTAGGTTGTAGATTGGCAAGAAATACAAATCTATTTTTTTACACTTTGCTTATGCCCGGACGAACCACCAAGCTCAGCCCTTCCGATGTGAAGAAGATCGCGGCCTCCATCCGTGCAGGGGTGCCGGTATCGGCCCTGGCCAAGGCCCATGGTGTCACGCGACCGACCATCTACCGGGCTTTGCGCGCCTTTCACGAGAAGGAGGCGGTGGCGGATGCCGGCACGGCGGCCGTGTTCTTCACCGTCGACCGCGACAGCCTTGGGGCCTTTGACGCCTTTACCGGACGCCTGGGGCTCAGGAGCCGGGCCGATGCCTTTCGCCGGGTGTGCCGCATGCCGGCCGGCTTTCTGGAGCCCGATCCCGATCTGGCCGCTGCCTTGCGCGCGGTGGCGGGCGAGCTCTCGGCGATCGGCCGGAACGTGAACCAGCTGGTGGCCACCAAGAACTACGAGGTCCGGCGCGGCCAGCAGCTGAAGCTGACCAGGCCGCAACAGCAGCTCCTGTCCGATCTTCTGGAGCATCTCGACGGCGTGTCGATAGCCATCCGGGAGATTGAAGGGAAAAGAGCCTCCAACACCATGCGCCGGTTTGTTTCCGGAATGACGGAGGCTGGCGATGAGCCGGGTTAATGCCGTCACTGCCGTCACGGGCAGATTGTTTGAAGAGGATTGGGGAAAAGTCGGCCGGGGCCGGACTATCGGTCATGCCCGGCATTTGGCCCGGGCGGCCCAAGGCGCCTCCCCTGCCGTTTTCAAGATGATCCGCACCGGCGGATGCTCGTCACCGAGCCAGCTTTCTGCCCAGTTCAATTACCTTTTCAGCAAGAGCGTGGATATCCACGACTCCCGGGGATTGCTCGACGGGGCAAAGACCTTGAGCCCGGAACAGGTCGAGGCTGCCGTGTCCCGGTGGGCCGATGAGTGGAAAGGCCAGATGAATGCGGCGCGGACCAGCCATTTGCTGATGTCCTTTCCGCGCGGCGCCAAGCCCAATCATGTCAGCCTGATCGCGGGTGAAATCTGCCGGGAAAAGCTCGGCGGCCGGTTCGACTACATGATCGCGGTTCATACCGACAGTCCGAACAAGAACCCCCATGCCCATGTCATCGTCAACCGCCGCGGCGAGGATGGCGATTACTTCATCCTGCGGCGGGGCACGGAATACAGCTACGAGGCCTTCAAGGAGGCCATGGTCGATCATGCCGATCGCTACGGCATTCGCCTGGAGGCCACCTCGCGTTTGCAGCGCGGGCATCTCCATTATCCGCCCAGCGATGGCGACTGGCGGCAGGCCCAGGACAGGGCAGCCCAAACGGGGCGCGCCTTTGAGGCGCCGGAAGGAAAGCCGCGCATTGGCGCGGAACTGAGCCGCGCCACCCAGGAGGTGCGCGACTGGTCCTTGCGCTATCGCGAGCTGGCGAGCTTTGCCTCGCAGCAGAACCTGCAGGATCTGGCAACCGCCTGTGAGAAGGCCTCCTCGGTTTTGGCCGGGGGTGGCGCCATTGTGACGAAAGGAGAGCCCTACATGTCCCTGGCCGAGGATTTCGACACGGCCGCCGCGAATTTGAGAAAGGCCGTGGACGATGCCGAGCAGCGCATTGCGGACGCGGCCCCGAACCAGCGTCCGGCCATGGAGCGCAAGCTGGCCGAGGCGCTGACGGCGGTGGAGCATCTCCAGCCCCTGGGCACCCGGTCGCGTGATCTGCGCGAGACGGCCAGCGAGCGGGGCATCTACTCGGCCCAGAACCTCGGGATGGTGAACACCCGCTTTGCCCTGGAAGGACGCGACAAGCTCGACGCCGCCCTGGACGGCACCGGGATCGACCCGGTCGAGGTCGAGGCCCGGATGCGGGTCGGGGCAAGCTCCGCGGCGCTGGAGGCCCGGTGGGTGCAGCAGGACCTGCAGAGCGCGGCCGATCTGCGCGGGCTTGATCTGCGCGACGAGGCACAACTCCAGCAGGCGATCGCCGTGGTGGATGCCGCCTATGATCGCGTGGCAGACGCCTATGGCGTGGATGATGCCATCCACCAGCGGGCCGCCAGCCAGCACGGCGAACGAGCCGCGGCCGTTGCGGCGGATCAGGGTCCGGAGAAAACGCGTGCGCCGGCCCAAGAGGAAACCGACGCCGAGGACATCGAGGTCAGGATCTACCCGCAGGGCGACTGGTCTTCACGCGGCGGGATCGAAGACACCCGGCCGGTCGTGATCGAGGATGAAGGCCGGTACTATCCCGGCCTGGAGATCTCCCGCCCGGGGAGCGAGTCGAGCTTCAGCTATGATGACACGCTGTCCTTCGGCACCTTGCGGGATGCGGCGGAGAACAGCATCGAGGCCTACCGCCTCAGCCATCATCTCGACACAACCGCCCAGATGGAGAACTCGCGCGAGGCGGATGCGCGCGATCATGCGCCGGTGACCTCGATCGGGTCACGCGACGGCACAGGAGCGGACTATGCCGAGCTTGCCCGGCATGCGCGCCCGGTCGGGGCCGAGGACGAGCGGCGGTTGCGCGAGGCCATCGAGCGGACGCTTTCCGGTGACGAGCTGGAGCGGCTGAAGCGCGGTGACGCGGACGTCCTGCGCGGCATCGGCGATCGTGACGATCAGCTGACCATGGCCCGGGACTACCTGCGCACGTCCGATGATCCGGCAGCCCGGCACGGCCTTGAACGGGTCAGCGAACAGTTGGGCCATGAGCGCGAGCGGCAACGCCAGGAACGTGGCCACGAAGGAGGTGGCCATGATTAGACAGGAAAGCGTCCTTTGCGCGACATTGATTTTCCGCCTCTCACCAAGCTTGACAGTAGAGATCGTGTCAGTCGTCCCAACCAGTTGGTTGGAGTCGTGACATGTGCAAGTTTTGGGCCAACCTTCCAGTAAAACCGTATGAATTGGCGGCCTAACCTGAAGCGGACAAGATGGATGTCGCGGAAGGCTCGTAAGGCTACAACATCTGGATGCAAGGGATCCCCATAGGCAGCCGTTGCAACAAAACATGCTCCTCCAGCATGATCCTCTTCTTCATTACCGGGAGGTGGGAGCTCCGGATCCTCATCATTAACTGGTAATTCCCAATCATGGTCTGGATTATCCACTTCCGGCTCTTCGTCGGATGGATCGCTGGGCTCTTCCGCATCCTCGTTTTCATCCGGCTCAGCTTCCGGGATCTCGTCCGGGTAATGAGGTTCAGGCATTCCACCAGGAACGTCCGGGCCAATCTCATCATACATTTCTGTTCGGTCACGCCAGACAGTCTCATCATGACCCTCGGTCCAGGTGATTTCTTCCAGGGACCATCCAATCTCGTCGTACTGGTCAGCCGTTAAATTCTCAAAAATTCTGTCGACTTGGTCGGCTGCATCAGCACTAGGGGTGAAGTCAAAGATCTGATCTGCCAGTCCCGAGGCATACTGTGCACCACCGATCAAGGACACGATCTTGCCGGTCGGCAAGGCAATAGACAGATCATCTTTTTGGATGTGTAGGGATGTTTCAAACGCGTCTCGATCAGTGAACAATCCACCAAAGCCAAGCATGTCATCTTTGGAGAAATCCTCAATGACAACGTCGCGGCCCCCATCCATCACGATTAGGTCAGCGCCTTCCCCTGTGGTAGCTGTCACTGTGTTGCTCGAAGTCTCACCGGCAATGGCCAGAACATCATTGCCCTTCCCACCCGACAGGGTGTCAGCACCGTTACCAGAAAAGAGAATATCGTGACCTTCACCGCCCGAAAGATCATCGTCACCGCAACCACCAAGAAGGACGTCGTTGCCTCTGCCACCATCCAGAGTGTCGTCACCAACATGACCACGCAAGATATCCTTGCCGTTCCCTCCGATAATCAGGTCGTCGACCTGTTCTGTCATTGAATCAGTAGCCTTGTGAGCCCCTTCAATGGTGTAATCCTTGTTGGGGTCTCCGATGATGACAACAAGCATCTGATTGTTGCCGAGGCTAAGCTCGTCGTTGAGACCGCTGCCTGAAATGACCTTCATGTCGCCACGGGCGTCCACGATCTTGTCGGCTGATGGTAACGAGACAGCGGATTCGTCATGCCAAGTGGTTTCCGGTGAATCTGCCGGGACAATGTGATGGACAAAGATGGCTTTGCCTGAAAATCCAGACAGATCAACTGAGGCGTCTTTCCCTGACATGTTGGAGAGAAAGACAATCCGCTCTCCTGCCTCCTCGAATCCGGTAATCCCCAACTGACCGTGGATCTGAAATCCAGAAACAGCTGCTTTATCGGTCATCGTAGATTTGCTAATTAGGTGAGAGGACGCCAAGTCATAGATCTGCCCCATAGGGGTGGCGATTGCCGCGATCTCCCCGCCATTACTTTCTCCTGGCGGAAACTTGGTGTCGTAGAACTTGGTAGTAAGCCATTTGTAAGCTAATCCCCAATGATCCATAGAGGAGACATTGCTGTCAACATAGCGACTGAACTCTTCTATCCAGATCGCACCCTGGTTCACACCGTAGAAATCACCGTCACCCTCATGGATGCCGATGTTGAACTCCGATAGCGAAATCTTTAGATCGCTCCGAAATCCATCAAGTGTTTCAAATATACTGGCAGGCTTAACTATCCCGTCCTTCTGAAGTTCAAAACTTTTATGAGGATTGGGATAGGCATGTTGATGTATAACATCAACGAGGTCACGATTTTCTAGTGAAATCTGGCTAGCAATCTGTTTGCTTTCCTGCACGCCGCTAGCACGCCATGCTGCGCCTGCTTGCAGTCCGATATCAGGTTGATCCCAGTTCTCGCCATGCTGGCTCACTAAACGAGCATTTAAGCCGTTGAGAATGGGAATCTGTTTATTTGCTATTATGCCATAGTCTGTTGCATTGATTTCAGACCAATATTCGTTGCCAATTTCAAATCCGGATATCTTAACAGTGGGATGTTCCAGAATTGCTTTTTCTAGTTGATCGATGTATTTTTGAAATTCCGCAGTTTTGAAGCTATGATCAAGCTTGTTATAGAACTGGAAAGTTGGAATAACAATCGATATGCTGCTGCCGTTGTCCTCGCACAAGTGTAAGGCTTCACGAAGCGTCATAATGTAGTTGGTCGAGTTGGGCACCATAGGTGCCCCGAACATCTTAGATAATCCGCCATTTTCCCAAGTCTGATCTTCCGTAATCCCCCCGCCAGGATAGCGCAGATTAGTAAACTTTACTTCGTCAAGCATTTCTCGAAAGGGTGAGCCGACCTTGGCGGAGTCATTTGTCAGGACTATGTTTCCTCCAAAATGTCCTTGATTAACCAATCCCACAATAGTCTCCCACCTGTGTACTTCTGGTGGAGAATGGTCAGAACAAAGTTAATTCATCGTTAACAGGATGCTAATTTTCGGCGGCGGGAGAGAGAATTACAAGCGTTGTAGCTTGTTATGTGTCTTAACCCAACGATCGGGCAATTTGATCCAGATTGTTGATGGGGATTGTCATTATGAGCCGAAGCGAAACCGTTCGACACTGTGACAGACAGTCTAAAGGCTCCGGCTGCCTTACCTTCTTCAAAAGGCTCTTTGATTAGTTCGCGGTGCATTATGGCGGGTTATAGCTCTCGTACCGAGGCGTGAGGTCACTGCATGGGACTTGTAGGACGTCGGCATGACATAGATCGCGCTCAAAGCTGTGCTGTCATAGTCTCTGTCCGCTCTAAGGCTGGCTAGCGGATCGCGGCTTGATATCAGTGATGATCTTGCTGAGGGGCGGATCATATATAGAATGGCACAAATGATCTGATCTTGCTGTTATCTTTAAGTAGGATGGCGGTGCGGTTTTTCTTGAAGATAGTCCGTCACTTTAGGCCAAAGTCTTTGCCTGTTTGCCTGTTTGCCTGTTTGCCTGTTTGCCTGCGCCTGTTTTCTTTGTGGGGTGGTGATTTCGACAGTCAGACGATGATCCTAAGCTCATCTTGTCGTCTGCGCGTAAAGGCAGGCCATCAGTTGAACAATAAAGGTCCGGATCTCGTTACTGAGTCGGATGCTTGCCATCCTTGTGTGGTCTTGGTCAAAGCAGATTGTGGAGTAATCGGGTGCAGAGAATAAAAAAATGCATGGATGGAGTTGCCACCTCTTGGCCTGTCACTTCAACAATGTTCATTGGCTCAACTGCCGTTCTTATCGGCGAGGCAGTTATCCTCAGCCACCCCAACACGCAGTTCGGCTTTGTCTTCAACGTCGCATCCATTACGTGTGCGCTTTCGGGTGCCATCCTTACTACGGCCATCATGGTCAAATGCACCAGCGGCCTAGGGGCAATCGGTGCCAGACAACGTCGTGCGGCAACCATCCAGCACCATTTGCGGGAACTGCACTACCTTCCAGCCGAAGAGAAAGCGATCCTCATTCACGCGGCAGCGTACCGGACCCAAGTCTTTCTGGCGACCATAAGCGATGAGCAGTTGGAGCCTCTTGTCGCCAAGGGCTATGTCGAGGTTGTTCCTGGGCTGCACAACTGGCAGAACTGGCCACACAAGGTCCCTGATCATGTCTGGCGTGAGCTTGTGAAGCTCGTGCCTGAAGAGCGTAGCAAGTCCGCTTCGCGAAATTTGTTGCCTGGTCGTGATTAGTCACATTTTAAAGCGCGTTCCGCAGCACTGCAATCTTGGCAAGGGCAGCGCATAGGCAAGATAAGGAATACCGTGATCCTGTTGCCTAGGACACCAAGGCGCTCCGGGCCTTTGTCAAAATCATGCGATAAACTGCGCGCATAGCGGACAGTTTTTTATTGATCCGCCTGATCCGACTATTGCTTGACATGAGGGCGACGCGAACACCCGCACGCGATGAGGCTGCTGATGATCGCGCTGATGCTTTAGACAGCTATGGCCCCGCCTATGGCAGCCCGGCAGCGACCTACGCTCCTACACCGATACAGGGAGAACCGGGCCGAAGCACGAATACTGAGCCAGAACCAGTTGCCCCTTCCGGGGCAGGTCTTAAGGCATGCCACCCCGCAGCCGTTCAGGATACTGCAAGGAACGCGATAGTCCGGATCAGCTTCGTACCTAATCCTTCATATCTCGTTTACACAGAACTGGGCCTAAGCCGGGTACTGAGGTCACAGACTGTGTCCTGGCTGGCAGCACGCTTTTATGGAGCTAAAAGGATCCGCATGCTTGACAGTCACTTGGCGCCTGATGTGGGCCAATTCCAAGTCGATTCTCAACATCTGATGGTCAACATACTCGATCTCGCAATCTGACAAATTGAAGCGGAGATCTTGATCGCGCAACACCATCAGCATTGTACTAACCTCATGAAGATAGGATATCAGAAGGTTGGCGGCGTTACCGTTGCGCATAGATTTCTCCTTCTAGTTGTGTTGAACATAAATCAACAACCTTAATGGATTGCAAATCGAAGCTCGATCTCAACGCGCCACGCTGCGGGGCAAGGGCACGACAAGTCTGAGCTACCAGCACCAGGTCCGCGAGGACGAAAGCCACCCGCTGCTGTTCCTGGCGGCATGACTGTCCTTCAAAGCCCCTCCATCCCCACCGCCAGCCACGCGGCAAAGGCGGCCTTGGTCACATCATTCGAGGCGAGGTCATCCATCATGCGGCCGCCTTGGACCGGATCTGGGCGGAAGCCCAAGCCGTTGAGGCGCAGGAAGGTCAGTGCGGTGACGAAAGCCGTGCGCTTGTTGCCGTCGACAAAGCCATGCGCCTTGGCGATGCCGTAGGCAGAGGATCCGGCACGTTCGGGCCGTAGGTCGCCTAGTGCAGCGTGCGTGCGCATCCCGCCTCGAGCAGGCCGCGGTCGCGCATGCCGGGAGCGCCACCGTGGCAGGCGATCTGGCGGTCGTGAATGGAGATTACCACAGTCGGCCCCGACATCGCCAAGAACGTCTTCTAGCAGGCCGCTGAAATAGTCGACGGACCGGAATGGTTTCCCGTCCTGGCGACTGATGAGGATCCTTGGCCGGGCCCTTCGTCACTGGAAGGCATAGTTGCCTCATGGATGCCTGATGCCCGGTTCGGTGGTCAGGCCCCCAGCAGCCGGGGCAGTCGGGCCAAGTTGTTGGCGGCCATTGTCAGGATGAAGCGGGACCTCACCCGCTCAACGCCGCGGTAGACGGTCTGGGCCATGCCGCCGACGGTCTTAGCCCAGCCAAAGGGTTCCTCGATCCGCTTGCGATGCTTGATGGAGAGGGCATAGCCCTTGTGCCGTGTGGTGCGTCCATCGATTGCCGAATACCGCGCCTTCTGGGCAACATGCGGGGTGACGCAAGCTTGGCGTAGATCGGCCACGAAGCCGGCGGCATCATAGGCCTTGTCAGCCCCCAGTGTCAGTTTCCGGGTCGAACCAGGGGAATGACGATGCAGCATGTCCAGCGCGGCCTTCCGCTCGGCGTGGCCGTCGGCCTGTGTCAGGTCGCCCTGAACGATCAGTCCATGCCGGTTCTCCATCAAGGCATGCCCCATGAAGCAGAGCACGGCACCCGCGCCGGGGGCTTTCTTGTAAAGGCGCGCTTCTGGATCGGTCGTGGAGGCATGGGTCGCGTTGGAGCGCTTCTCGCCCTTGAAGTCGACCTCAGCATTGCGGCTGCGGTGGTTGGCGCGAGACATTGGGGCAATCTCGGGGTTAGCGGCGATGGCCTGGTTGTCAGGGACGTCATTCTGGGCAGGTGGACCGTCAGGACCCTCGTCATTGGGCGCCCAGTCCTCAGCCTTGGGCTTGAAGCTTTTCATCGACGCCCAGGCCTTGATGAGGGTGCCATCGACCGAGAAGTGATCGTCTGACAGGAGGGGCGCGACCTCGCGATGGGCCAGGATCGCCGCCATGACCTTGCGTGACATCTCGGTCGTCAGCAGCC
>NZ_JAFNAW010000073.1 GCF_017356265.1 Paracoccus fontiphilus
GTGAGCGCGCGCGCCATGGTGCCGGTCACCGCCGCCTGGCCTGATTTTACCCCGCCGCGTGGCCGGATTTTGCACCGCCGTTGACACCACAACCCCCTGCCGCCCGCCAATGCCATCTAGCAGCTCCAGCAGGCCTCCTATGACCTTCTCCTCGTAGCTTTCATTCCTCGAGGTTCGACCTCCTACGCGGCTTCCAAAAGAGTCGATTTCATCGATGAACAGAACGCTGGGAGCCTGTGCCGCGGCACGGCGAAAGCTCTCGCGCATTGCTTCCAGCATCAAGCCGAGGTGTCCGGCTGCCTGCCAGGTGGCATAGCTGCCTGCTTCGAGATGGATGCCGGGTTCACGAGCCATGGCCCGCGCGAGTTCGGTCTTGCCGCAGCCTGGGGGTCCGGCAATCAGCAGCCCGCGATGCACATCACGCCAATCCAGAGTGCCGGCCGCCCAGGACCGGAGGTCTTCGGTGATGCCAACGGCGATGTCGCGAGCCTCGTCCAAGCCCGCCAGTTCCGCCAGGGGGATCGCGCCCGGCTCCGGGCGAACCGTGGTGATCCGTTGCCCGCCCCACCGTTCCTCCAGCACCTGAAGGGGCGTGGGCTGCCGATGAGGCTGCTGGAGCAACGTGATAGCTCCTTCGGCACTGTCCGCGCGCAGCGCCAGCATGAGCGACAGCATCGATACCTCTTTCAACTGATCGTCAGCGGGCAGTTGCTCGCGCAGCACGGCAGCCTCCGTGCCGGGATGAAGTCTGGCCAGAAGCTCGGCGATGATTTCGCCCTCAAAGAGGCGGAAGGGCAGGACCGGCGGATGTTGCCGACCCAGGATCTCGTGGACCTCGGCCTCGTCGGGGAGCACCAGGATCACCAGAGCCCGAGAAGACAGGGCAGCCGTCAGATTGCGCTGCAGTTCCTCTCGCCCGCGCAGGTTCAGGCTCGACTCCGGTGCGATCACGGTCACCGTGCCGGGCTGCTGCCGGTCTCGCTCGCCTTTGGCAATGCAAAAGCCTTCAGGCAGAGCAAGCTGCAGCAACCTGGCAAGGTCCCGGATCAGCTCGGACCGAAGGCCGGTCAGGATCGTGATCGCGCCACGATCCAGTTCCGCAGGCAGCCGCTGCCGGCTGCCGAGGGTTGCCGCGAGTCCCAGGATGAGCAGCTCCTGGCGCAGGTTCAGCGACGGGAGGGGCAGGGGCGTGGCATTGGACACGGTGCGAGGTGCATCGGCGCGGTGGTCGTCAGGCTGAGATGCGGACCTGCTCGACGCCCGGGCGGCCTCCTTCAGAAGGACAGCCTCGCGGATCTCGGCGGCATAAGCGCGCCAGTCGGGAGAAGGAGCAGGCGCAGGGATAGGACAGGTGCCGGTCATGGTGACCTCCAGGATGACATGAAGGGAGGGCGAAGGGGACTGGACCGAGAGGCGCGGTCAGCGCCGCTGGTCGCGACGGGCCATCCGGGCCCTGCGCCGGTCGATGGCCTTTGCCCAGATCTCGACGTCGTCGAGCAGCCGCATGATCTCGGTCTCGATGCTCGCGCAGTAGAGCTCCGAGACGACCCTCACCTCACCGCCGAACTCGCTGCGGTCCAGGACGGCCTCGGGATGCCGGCGCCGCAGCCTCAGGTGCAGCTTTTTCTCGAGGATGATGGCAAGGCGGCCCGTTGAGATCGGGATGGTCCGGATCAGCATCGCATATTGATCACGGTCGGTGATCAGCTGATGACGCAGCCGGGACTGCGGATCGCGTGAGAAGCCTACCTTGATCGCCTCGCGTCCGCTCGTCAGAACGAAGCGCATGGCATAGATAAAGCTGGGGTCCCGCGTCCAGCCTTCCGAGCAGCCGCCGCAGGTGAAGCGCCCGGTCAGCATATTGACCACGGCAACACGCTGAAAATGCCCGCAGTCATGGCGGTAAAGACGGTAGTTCAGCTCACCTTGCGGATCAGCGCCGATCAGTTCCCAGTCCCGGCTCCGCGCCTCGGCCCTGAGGCGATGGCCCAGACACTCCTCGCAGCGGATCTCGTTCGATCCCAGCCGGACCCGCTCGAGTAGCTCCTGCTGACGGCTGGTCTCATGGCCGCAGGGCAGCAGGATGCGAAAATAGTTGGGATGGTGGCCCCGGCCGAGATAGGTGACGCCAGCAGCAGCGCAAAGCACGCGCCGCCTCTCGTCGAGGCAGGTTGGGCAGACGGGGATGGTCGTGCGCAGCGTGAAAACCTTGGAGACCATCTCGGCGCCGCAGTCATTGTGACGGAGCACGAGATGGAAGCGATCGCGGACCCGACCGGTGATCTCGAAACCCTTTTCCTCCGCAATTTCCTGCCAGATGTCAGGGATCTCGGCGTCGAAAATAGGATATGTCTGGTCGCCGACAGTGATAGTCCAGCGGCGATTGAACTGGGACATGCGAGGTCCTCCTGCGGTCAGGTTGTGAAAAAGAAAATTGGAGATGACAGCCGCGCAGCCGCGAGCTGCCTTGCCCTCGAAGAGGGCTGGCATCGCTCGTCATTAGTCCCGAAAAGCATTCGGGACGATCAGTCGAGGCTGTCAGAGGTGGGGCAGGACGTCAGGCGGCGAGCGCCGGCTCCAGGCGGGCAACAGCATCGGCAGTCTCCCGCGAAGTCCTCGTCTCCTCGCGAGACCGGGCAAGCCGGGCCATGAACCGGATCCGCTTGTGCCCCGCTTCGATCATGTGCCGCACCCGCGCCGCATGACGGTCGTTGCCAGGCACCGACAGATATTCGGCAAACGCCTCCTCGCGTTCGAAATAGCGCCGGAAGGCTTCAGCCCTGTCTTCGCGCACCAGCGTCGCCAGCAGCAGCGCCATGCGCAGAAGCGGCACATCGGTGTCGCTGCCGGGGGTCATGCTGGTGATGCGTGCCAGCACGGCCAGCATCGTGGCGCGGGTTTCGTCGACTTCCGCATGGAGTTTGCCGCTTTCGATATGGTTGTCACCGCTGCGGACGAGCCTATCCTCGGCGAATGCATACCAGGCAATCACGTGAAGAAGCTCGACGAAGCACAGCCCTACAGGGGTCCCGGGGTGCCGTCCTGCTTCAACTGCGTTTGAAGGCGTGTTAGGGGTCAGAGTAGCCATGGGATCTCCTAATCCGAGTTCTCTGGTCAGAGCCAAGGCAGAAGTCCGACCTCCTGCCTTGGCTTGCTCTAATTTGGCACATTGGCATATTGGTGTCAATATCAGAATGGGATATCGATATGGCGCCGCCGAAGAAAGATACAGAGGCAGTTAATCTTCGTCTGCCACGCGAGGTCATCGAAGCGCTTGATGACAGGCGAAGACTGGAGAAGGATCTGCCCACCCGACCCGAGATGATCCGGCGGGCGCTTGTCCAGTGGCTGGAATTGACCGAGCAGTCCCAGACAGCCGATAGGCCCTGATCAAAAGCCCTGCGTGTCTGAAGCGCGCTCCCGTCGGGAACTCATGCGCGCCCCTGCCTGGTCAGAGGCGCTGCTGGCGCGGAGAGCGCTCTGCAGGATCAGAGTTCATCGTCAAGGTTCATGGCGGGCATCAAGGCAGCAGCGCTTCTGCCTGGCCTCGCGAAATGTGAAGACAACTCTTTGTCGTCGCATGCGGTGGCCTTATGAAACCTTCTCTTATCAGATACTTGACAGCAGCCAAGCGCCTTTGGCAGCAGGCATCTCTAATTTGTCAAGCCCGTAACGGCCGTTACAACGGCGTTACGGTCGGCGTTACGGCTAAGTTGTTGTTAAGATAAAGAAATAAATATATTGTAACAACGTATCACATAAACATACATACCTACACGCCTGCGCCTATACGCGCGCACACACACGCGTAGGCATCAATACATTCTTCCCCGGCGTTACAAGCGATACGCCGTTACATCACTGAATTTGCTATATTTTTGCGTAACGGGGCCTGATACGCTCCGTTACATCGAGGATTTGCAGGCTCCGGCCGCAGGTTATCCACATTGGCGATCTGCCCCGGGGTTTCGATTTTCACAGGCAGCCGCTAATTTTTCGATAGCGGCAACTGACGAGGCTGAACCGATGGCAACTCCTGACCCGATCTCCAACCCGAGGCTGGATGATGACGCTTGTCCGGCTGTTGCTGGCCGGGTCCGGAGCCCTGGTCGTCCGGAACGGACAGCGTCGGCAGGTCACCGTCAGGCTGAGAGGGCTACCGGCTGGCCGAGCCGGACGGTCTGGGCTTTCCGGTCACTGGCAGGGGATCTGCTGCGGGGCATTGCCTGCTGGGGCCGCCGGGGCGGGGTCATTCTGCTGCTCGCGGTCCTGCATCGGCTTGCCGGTTTGCTCATCGCGCTCAGGATCCCTGTCCCGACCGGGCCTGCCGCCTCTGTGACGCACGGGATTGCCTCTCCTTGGCGCAGTGAACGTCGGAAGGTCGGCGACGTGCTGACAACGGACCAGAGCGCCGCGACGGCAGATCACGACAGCCGCCTGGTGCATTGGGCTGCTGGCATGCAGGTCGCATTGCCCGCAGGATACGCTGCGGCGCATCCCTGTCCAACCAGATCAGCTGCCCGCTGCGATACTCTGCGGCAGGGTCACAGGACCGCCTGTCCCGCGAGCGGCAGCGGATGGCTGCAGCCCTTGTCGAAGCAGGCGCAAAGGGCAGGTCCAGCGCCCGGGCGATCCGCAGGTTGGCCGGCTTTCGCAGCAGCGTCACCGTCGCGGAGCCAGGGTCATCGCAATCGTCGTCTCTCGGCCGTTTCGAAGCACGCTGATTTCGACCACAGCACCCTCCGGCCGCATGTCCAAGGCGGCGTACAGGTCCTCGGAGGTCTCCAGCACCGCCCCATTCAGCGACAAGATCAAGTCGCGCCGGTGCAGCCGACAATCGGCTTTGATCCTTACCGGCGTGGGACCCGCCCCCGCGGCGGCGCTGCCCGGCTCGCCTCCAAGCACCATCATACCGACCAGTCCTGCGCGTTCCAGGAGGGCGGCGCCTCAGGGATCGTAGGTGAGGCCCGGAACGGGCACCGCATTGCGCCCGGCCGCAATCAGATACAACACCACGTGGTTCGTCGTCTCCAGGGGCACGGCGAAGCCGATCCCGGGTGTCGATCCCGAGGGACTGTAGATCGCGATGGTCACGCTCAGGTGTTTCGCGGCCGGCCGGCCTTGTCGCGCTGCAGGCGCGTCTTGAGCATCAACTCTCATGTGAAGAGCAGCGTCAGACCTGAATTGCCGTTCAAATGGGTGAGCGGCGATGGATTGAACTGCGCTTCAGGGTCGCTGACCAGTCCTGCCCACGGCTCCCCTGGTGACCAGGAAGTCACTAGCCGCCATGGTCGGAAACCTTCGAGATGACGATGACGAGCTTGCCCCTTTACCCAGATCTGAGACCGCTCTACGAGGAGCGATGTGCTGCGCGCAACTGGATCGATGCCTTGTTGCTTGTCAGGCGACAGCACCGCCTTGCTCACCTTCTGCACCTGATCGACCAGCATGGCATCGCCTCTCTTTTGCCCGCAGTCGGTGACGTGTGGCAGGACAGCGAAAGCGTTTATGCGGATGGGGAGGACTGGGACTGGATCTGGCTCCGGGTTATCCGCACCCGTCAAGGCAAGCCGCGGAAGACGGCCTACCGCGTCATGAGGCCGGCCGAGCGCGCCGTTTTCGATGCTCTGCCCCAAGAATTGACCATCTACCGGGGGTATATCGGAGAAGACGGTGAATACGGTCTCTCATGGTCCCTGAAACGAGATCGTGCCGAATGGTTTGCCCGACGGTATCCAACGATGGACTGCGAGCGGTTCATTGCAACCATGACCATCAGCAAATCCGAAGCGATCGCGTTTTTCGAGCGCGAGGACGAGATCGTCATCAACAACCTTTATTTCGACATCGGGCGGCGGGCCAGGATCGAACGGCTTTCGCCAGGCCTGCATGTTGCTGCATAGATCCGAACTCGACGCCGGGTTGAAGAAATTCCATAAGCCTTCAGGCTGTCTGAAGCTCAAAAGGCACATCATGGGGCTCGCAGGATGACCAATTCTCGGAAGGACCCCTTCGACCAGAGGCTCTGGGACGCTGCCGAGACAGTCTGGGCGACGATATGCAGCGACGGCCCATCTTATAGATCGCCTCCAGAGGTGCTAACTGACCGGCATGCTGTCATCCGGGACATCAAGACGATCCTGCAGGACGACCGACTGGATGCGCGCGCTGTCGAGCTGCGCTATCTCCCAGGTGGCTGGGCCACGCTCTTGCGCGACGGTCTGCGCGCGTTGCTCCATGCGGTCTCCCGGGTGCCTGGCCAGAGGGTTACGATCCTGGTCTGCAAGGAGAAGGCCGGCGAGTTGCGGCTGGTGATCCAGAAAACCGGGGATGACGATCTCGACCGCGAAATCGGGATGATCTCCGATTGGGTCACCGGGCAATCGCGGGAGCGATGTGCGGTCACCGGGCAGACGGGACGGATGACCTTTGATGGCTGGATCATCCCGCTTACCGCGGAGTTCGCCGGGCTGAAGCGCAGCGATCCCGCCGCCTTCGGGAAAGCGGTGGCAATGTTCTGACCTTTCCGGGCCGGAGGCATGTCGATCAGGCTGATGACCGATCTGTTCAGCCAAGCCCGGCCTTCTCGAAGCGATACACCCGAGGCCTGTCGGGAACTTTCGTCGCAGGCATGCGGTATTGCCGCGAGCGGGCCTCGCCGCCGGGCACAAGGATCCCGTCAAGGGATGCGAGGAGATCATCGACCTCCTCCACGTCGTTGCGCACCACGTCTGTGCGCAGGTAGACATGGCCATCATCCTGCCAGCCGATCGGGTCGAAGCCGATCGCCGCTGCCGGTCCGGCATCGAGATCCACGATGCGGTCCCGGTGGTCCTCGATGAGTCGCCGCACCTCCGCATGTGCGCGGGCACGATCCCATTCCGTCGGGGAGCAGGCGTGGCGGGCAAGCGCAGCCATCTGCAGGGCGGCCTCCCGGGCAGAGCCTTGGGCCAAGGGCAGCAGTCCGTAACGGATCGCCAGCTCGCCGGCATGACCCACCAGGGCGAACCGCTCGGCCCCTGCCGGTTCCGCGGTCGGCGACAGCACCGGACCTCGGGCGCAGCGCTCCTGGACGTCTTGAGCCAAGGCCGGAAGTGTTCTCGACAGCTCGGCGGCCGTGGCATCAGGATCCGTGAGCAGATGGTCGAGGAAAGCTGGCAACAGGTGGCCATGATGCCGACGAAGAGCGACTTCCATTGACCGGGCGAAGCCTGCCCCGTCCGGTGCTCCGTGCAACTCCTCGATCAGCCCATGCGCCGCCGTGTCCGCCGGAAGATCGATGACACGCCGCAGCAGCGGGGCAGGGGGCGCCTTCTTCCCGCTCCGCAGACTCTCGGCGAGCGGCGCCTCGGAGCTGGAGAGGATCACCCGACGCCACCGCTGGCCGCCGTCGGGATCGCTTTCCAAGACCGCACGCCCGAAACCTGCATCGTTGCCGAGCGCGAGCAGCGTCTTGACCTGCCGCCCGTCCGGCTGGAGGGGATAGCCGTCGAGGGCCAGAAGTCCGTCCTGCGCCTCCGCGCTCAGCCGCTGCAGGCCCGTCGTGGCTGCTGCCCAGGGGATGACGCGCTCGGGATGGCCGATGCAGCTCATCGCCACATGGAGCAGGAGCGACTTGCCGCTGGCTCCGGAGCCATAAAAGTTGAAGCCCGCGGTTTGCACGCCTGCAAGGCGCAAGAGTGGCCCGGCAAGCGCGGCCGAAATCGCGAAGATCAGGGCGGGATTGCCGACGGCGCGTCGGCCGATCTCTGCCTGCCAACCCTCCAGGCTGCCGGCGCGGCCAGGATGGGAGCGTCGCGGACCGGCAAGGAACACCTCGACCTCGGCACGGGCAGGCGCATACCGGGTGCCATCGGGCTCAAGAAAGCAGGTCTGCCCGTCCGGGTCCTTGAACCAGCCGGGGTGCTCGGCGCGCCAACTCCGGGGCACATGCTGCCAGCCCATCAGGAACGCCAGGAAATTCTCAGACAGGTAATGGATGCGAAAGGCCCGATCGGCGAATTCCGAAAGGATCGACTTCGGCCGGTCGTTGAGCTGCTTGTGAGATACTGACAGCCTTTGCAGGCGCAGATCATTGTCGAGAAACTCGATCTCGATGGTCCAGCCGGTTCCATCGGGGCGGCGTGCCTGGGACATCACCCTCAAGGGCGCACAGACTTTGTTAGCATGTTCATCGTAGATGCAGAGCGTCTCCTCGTCGAAGCTGTAGCCCCGCGGGAGGGTGCGGTGCAGATCGTCGCAGAACCGGCGCAGCTCGCGCTCTTGCGGGCCTTGTCGTGCCGCGGTCCCATCCCTGACGGTCGAGGCCGCTTGCGACACGATCTCCGCGTTTGCAGCACCGCTGGCCATCACCCTGTCCGCGCCACCCGCAGGGCCAGGTCGACAATCGGTTCTATCGTCAGGGGGCGGGGCAGGGCTGACTCGAGCAAGAAGACCGGTCCCGCTGGCGGAGCTGTCACGTGCCGTATGGCGATCCGCTTCCGACACAAGGCTGACATCATTGGGGCAGCATACCGCATCAGCAGGGTGGACACCTTCCTTGTCGGGAGACACCGAGACCGGGTCGATGATCGTCTTGTTCATGGCCTTCCTTCCGCGTCGGTCTGCCGACATCCTTCCATTGCCTGGAGGCAGCGGCGCACTGTCCTTTCATCAGCCAGTCTAGTGCGGCAGACCGGCGAATGCAGGACATGAATGAACAGCCCTTGGCCATGCCGCGCAGTTTTATGTGGACAACGAGAATGACGTGTCAGCCTCCGGATCATCGTCGTTGGCGTCATTAGGTTCAGCCACCTGTCCGGACCTGTTCCCGCCGGGCGATCCGATGCTGTCGGTCGGCGCGATGGCCGTCTTGCCCGCACACTGGATCGCTGCATCTTGTTCAGGACTTTCCCGAGGTTCGAGCCGCGTGGCATGAGGCAGGAGCGCCTGCACCTGAGCGACAAAGCCGGCATCCGCATCCCCCAGGCAGACGACATGAAGAGGGCGTCTGCCAACCACGGACACAAGCTGTCGCGCCGTCTTGCCCGAAAGCGTCGGAGCCGCCGCGATGAACAGGTCACGGGGGTGCAATACCGCGAGCATCGCCGCCGTGGCGGCATTTGCCGTGACCACGCAGCGCCGGGCATCGCGCGGTCCCAGCAGGCCGAGGCCCAGGTCGCCTCCGGAAATCGCATGGGCAACGAGGTTCCCGCTGCCCTCCACCAGCAGATCATAGCCGAGGATCGCCCCGTTCAGATCGCAGCGGGCGAGCAGCCTGCGCCCTTCTCCCACAGAATGGAGCGCCGCCGTCTCTCCTTCGGCATCGGCGTCCTCCCTTGCCTTGCGCCAGGGCGCCTGCTGCCAGAGCTGGCGGGCATGCGTGTGGTCCAGGGACTCAGTCCCGATCTGTCCGCCAGCTGTCATGACGCGCTGCCTGCGCAGAACGTGTCGATGACGTCGCTCCTGCTGCACTTCTGGCCCAAGCGTGTCGGCTGCAGGCGGCGACACGCCGAAGTCCGCGAGACGGGGCAGGGGAACGGCGTGCAACCTGTCGCGCTCAATGCGCTGATCCGCGCGAAGCACCATCCGGAAAGCGGCGGCGATGTGCGGATGGAGGCCGTTCAGATGCTCGGAAAGCTGCCGCATCCTTCCCGCCTGCCTATGCCGCAGATCCGCAAACCGGCTCCGCCTCCGACTGCGCGCCTGTGCGTGCTTCTGGCGCCCGCCGATATGCATATGGGTTGTCAACTCAGTCCCTGCAGGGTCCTGCATGGGTCCGGGCCGGAATACCCCCAGCCGGGCTTGCAGCCGGTGCAGGCCGAAGCTCGATCCGAGATGGCAAGCTGGCATGCAGGCACCGCTTGCCGCCTCAACAATGCGGGCACCCGACCCATGGCGGCGGTAGTGCAGGCCGAGGCCAAGCAATCCCGCATGCAGCGCCGCCCAATCCGTTGCCTGGCGGATCACCCGCCGTGTTCTTGCGATGACTTGGGCCGACAGGCGATCACGCAGCGGCGCAAGGCCTGTCCGGCGCTCGGCGCCACGCACCGTGCGCGGATCGGGGCGCAGACCTTCGGCACGCGCGGCCCGCCGGGCAGCCCAATGGCTCTTCGGCTGGGGCACCAGCCTCAGCACGCCATCAATCACCTCCGCCAGGAACCGGCCGCGATCCGCAGGCCAGCCGAATGCCCGCTCGATCACCCGACAGGCCAGCTCCAGCCGCGCATAGTCATGGCTGACGGAAAAGGTCTTGCCGCTCAGCGGATGCACGCGGTTGAGCACGACATGGACATGGACATTCAGGCGGTCCCGATGAACGGCCAGCACATGCTGGTGCTCCTGCCATCCCATCCTGCGGAGAACATCCCGTGCCGCGGCGAGCACCTGCCGGTCGTCGGGGTTCTCACCATCGCCCCAGGACAGCACCATGTGATAGCACGGCTTTCGCACCCGCTCGTTCATCCCGGCAACGGCGGTCATCTGGAAGGCCGCGTCCGTCCAGGATCCTGCGAGATTGCCCAGCACGATGGATGCAGCCTTGCGGCATACATACGTGACACGCCTGGCGAAGCCGGCGTCAGCAAGGGTGGGGCGGCGCTTTGTCCGGATGACCTTCGCCAGCATCACGCCTCCCCCATCAGCAGGTGCTGCAGTCCGATGATGCGATGGGAGCCGTCCCGGCAGCGCAGGGCTGCCTCGTCTTCTCCCTTCTGATCCAGCAGGTCGGCTGCAGTCGTCAGCAGGCTTCCGATGATGCCCAGCTCGCCGATCACCGCGGCACTCGGACGATGGGCGCGCGGACCCAGCAGCCCGCGATCGCGCAGATAGCCCGCAACGCTTGCATGGCCGCTCCTGCTTGCTGCCGCAACGATCCGATCCTGCTCTGCCGGCGTGACCCGCACCCGGATGATGCGGGTCCGCTGCCGTGCCGCCGATCGTGCGGCGCCATCACCCGCCCTAGCCATGCGGCAACCGCGTAGGAAAATCGGCAGGGCCTTCCTCGTTCTCGTCCTCCAGCGGCGGGAGGTCTACGAAGACGATGCGGGAAGGCTTTGCAGGCACCGGAGGAGCCTTCGGCGTGCCAGGCTTTGCCCGCGATGGTCGCGTCGCGCGCGCGGTGGTCGCGGCGTTCCTGGCAGCCTCCGCATCCTTCTCCAGGCCACGCAGGTAGCCGCGCAAGGTGTTCGGGCAGATGGCGAGGCCATGCGGCTGCAGCAGCTGCACGATGTCTTCGAGGCTGTAGCCGAGTTCCGTCCGCGCCCGGCGGATGTCGTCGGCCATCGCGGCAATGGCTTCGCGGCTGCTGAACTGGGTCTTTGGCTTTTCCGTCAGCGTGCCCAAGGCGGCGCGCATTGCATCAAGCTGCGACAAGCTGATGCTGTTGGTGGAGGTCGTCATTGTCGGTTCTTCTCCCATAGATTAGTCCGACAGGAAAAATATGCACCGCCCGTGAAAAGTCAGAAGGTTTTTCGATGTTATCCACAATGGCGTGCGTCAGAGGACATGGAGGACGTTCTGCCCATGCAGACAAAGTCTCCCAGACGACGCGCTGTGACGCTGAGGGATAAAATCGCGGTCACGCGAAGGGGTAAAATCTCACCCCGTCTGTCGATGTCGTGTCCGGTACTCCGGCAAGGGACGTTGATAGGAAACGAGCAGGGTATGCTATTGCGGCCACCGTCCAGCCACAGCCAAGCTCAGACGCGCTGCTGGCCCTTGCCGCGATCAACCCGGTTATCTTGATCCGACCAATCAATGAAAGCGGCTGCAACAGGGATCAGGATCGTTTCGGGTGAGAGGACGTCGGTAGAAACATGCACGCCTCTGTCCGGGGGTGATCTGTGTCCACGAGGCGCGCCCCGTCTTCCCTCCGGTGGGGGCGCGGTGTGCTGCCTCGGCCTGAGCCGCTGTAGGGTTCAGACCGTCCTTGCGCTTTCGGTGGTGAGGTTCCGGTGAAGATCCCGCTTTCGGGCAGGGTCAGTCGGCATCCCGGGCCTCAGAACCAAGCCCACCTTTCGCAAGCCTTTCCGTGGCCAACCACTCATCGAGCTTGGACCAGCGGCGGCGCCCCGAGACGTTCTTCACGGCAATGGCGACCGCCTTCTTCTGGCCCACGAGCACGACCAGCTTCCGGCCGCGGGTCACGCCGGTGTAGAGGAGGTTGCGCTGCAGCATGGTGTAATGCTGGGTCATGACCGGGATGACCACCGCCGGGTATTCCGAGCCCTGGCTCTTGTGGATGGTGGCGGCATAAGCCGGCACCAGGGTGTCGAGCTCGCCAAAGGCAAAGGTGACCGTGCGGCCGTCGAAGTTGATCGCGACCTCGCCGTCATCGGCATCGACATCCTCGATGGTGCCGATGTCGCCGTTATAGACCTCCTTGTCGTAGTCGTTCTCGACCTGCATGACCTTGTCGCCCGGCGCGAAGGTCCAGCCGAACCGCTCGACCTTCTTCTCGCCGGGTGGGTTCAGCGCCTTCTGCAACTCGATGTTGAGGGACCGGGCACCGACACCGCCGCGGTTCATCGGGCAGAGCACCTGGATGTCCCGGATGGGATCGAGGCCGAACCGGCGAGGGATGCGCCGGCTCACCAGTTCCACGATCCGTGTCACCGCCTGTTCCGGATCACGGGCCGGCACGAAGTAGAAGTCCGCGTCCCCCTCCGGTGGTATGAGGTCTGGCAGTCGCCCGGCATTGATCGCATGCGCGGTGGTAATGATCTTGCTCTGTGCGGCCTGGCGGAACACCTCGGTCAGGCGCACCACCGGCACGGCTCCGGAGCCGATGATGTCCGCCAGCACCTGGCCCGGTCCGACTGACGGCAGCTGGTCGATGTCGCCCACCATCAGAAGCGCGGCCGCCGTGGGCAGAGCCTTCATCAGCGACTGCATCAAGGGCACGTCGACCATGGAGCTTTCGTCGACGACCAGCAGGTCGCAGTCGAGCGGGCTTTCCTCGTTGCGCTTGAAGGCAAAGGCCTTGGGATCGAATTCGAGAAGCCGGTGTATGGTTTTGGCCTCTAGCCCGGTGGTCTCGGTCATGCGCTTGGCCGCGCGGCCGGTGGGCGCCGCGAGCAGGAGCTTCACGCCCTTGGCCGCCAGGATGCGCAGGATGGCGTTGACGATCGTGGTCTTGCCCACACCGGGTCCGCCGGTGATCACTGTGACCTTGGACCTGAGCGCGAGACGGATGGCCTCGGCCTGGCTGGCCGCCAAGCTCAAGCCAGTCTTCTGCTCAATCCAGGGCAGGGCCCTGTCGGCGTCGATGGCGGGCCAGGGCAGGGGGCCTGCGCTGAGGCGCAAGAGGTGCCCGGCAATGGCGCGTTCCGCCTGGTACAGCCCGGTGAGAAAGATGCAGTCTGCCTCGCCCACCCGGTCCTCGGTCACAGAGCCTTCGGCAAGCTCGTCGCCGATGGCGCTCTCGATCAGCGTCTGAGGCACCTCGAGCAGCTTTTCGGCAAGCGCCGTCAGGTCCGTCCGGGGCAGCCCGCAATGGCCATCCCCCATGGCCTCGCTCAGGGCAAAGGACACGCCCGCGCGAACCCGGATGCTGGCCGTCTTCTCGATGCCGAGCTTGCCGGCGATCAGGTCTGCGGTGCGAAAGCCGATCCCGCGGATGTCGCGGGCCAGCCGATACGGGTTCTCGCTCATCACCTGCACGGCATCCGTGCCATAGGTCTTGAAGATCCGCACTGCCCGTGCCGTGCCCACGCCATGCCCGTGAAGAAAGACCATGATCTCGCGGATGGCCTTCTGGTCCGCCCAGCCGGCGGTGATCTTGGCCGCGCGAACGGCACCGATGCCACCCACCTCGCGCAGGCGCTCTGGCTCCGCCTCGATGATGTCGAACACGTCCTTGCCGAAGGCCTTGACCAGCCGGCGTGCATAGACCGGCCCGATCCCACGGATCATGCCGGAGCCGAGGTATTTTTCGATGCCTTCGATGCTCGACGGCGCGGAGGTCTTAAGAAACTGCGCCTTGAACTGCAGTCCGTGTGTGCGGTCGTTGAGCCAGGCACCCGAAGCGGTGATCCATTCCCCCGCCGAGATCATCGCGGCATGACCCACCACGGTGATGAGATCGCGGTGCCCGCGTGCCTTGACCCGCAGGACGCAAAAGCCGCTCTCGGGGCTGTGGAAGGTCACCCGCTCGACCAGGCCGGCCAGAACCTCTGTGGAACTGTGAGTCTCAGGCGTTATCGTTGACACCCATTCAGACTCCACACCAAGAAACCTCCGAGGTCACTGGCACAGGGATTGCGACACCCGCATTGCGCCATCTTCCCGCCAAAGACAATACCCGAGCGGCTCATCCACAATCCCCATACATCGTCGACGACGTGACGGCAGATATACTTGCCGGCTCCGAGCGAGGTCCGGGATCGTGCCTGCAAACTGCCTCGGTGCCGGACGTCTGCTGCATGCCGCCTGTCCCGCGAGGCTTTCTCGTCTCGGCCTCCGTTCGGTGATAAAGTATTCTGATCTTTTGGCAGATGGCACGTGTCCATGTTCAGGGAACGCGCCGATCAGCAAACTTGTGCTGCGGGCCGTTTGCCATGTCGCTGCGGGAGACGAAAGGGATGGTGTCCTTGTCATGATCATCAGTGGTGAACTCGTGCTTGTCCTCACCTCGGCGGTCTTTGGCGGTGCAACAACGTATCGGGTCTGGAGACACTGGCCGGATCGCGAGTCCCCGAAACCCGATCTGGAAAAGGTGAACCGTTTCATCGAGAGCGTCTCCAAGGACAGGGCAGAGGTTTTGGACACAGACTGACAATCGCCGGCACTCTCAACCAGACGGTAATGGATGGTTGTCTCTTCTGATCCGCCATGCGCTGAGCCAGAGCCGATACCGGTGAAATCACTTGACCTCAGGGTGGCAGAGTGCCACCCTTTTGTCAGGAGGGTTCGCTCATGTCTCAATCCGTCAAGTTTGCCGACGACGCCTTGATCAATGATGCCCGTGTCGTGGCTGAAGTCCAGAGCCGGTCTCTCGCCAGCCAGATCACGCATTGGGCGCGGATCGGTCGTGCGATCGAGCGTTCCGGCAGTTTTGATTATGCAAGGCTCTCGCGGGTGCTCGCCGGCGCGGTCGAAACGACCATTCTCACCGCCGAGGAAAAGGCCGTCTGGTCCGAGCAGTTCCTGGCGAAGATGTCCGAGTCCGGACCGGACGAAGATGCGTTCTTCGCCGAGTTGCGCGCGTCTGGCAAGGCCGTCGGTCTCAATGCCGCGGGCAAGGTCGTCACCTTGGACATTTCGCCTGAGGCATGAGCCCCACCATGATCCTGCTTGCCGGTCCGAATGGCGCCGGCAAGTCGACCCTTTACTGGACACGTGTGGCACCCGCCTTCGCGGGTCCGTTCGTCAATGCCGATGTCATTCAGCGCGATGAACTCGGGGACGACAGTCCCGAGGCTTCCTACAGGGCCGCAGAGATGGCGGCGGACCGAAGAAGCGCGATTCTCTCCAAAGGGGGCGATCTTGCGACCGAAACGGTCTTTTCGCATCCCTCAAAGCTTGATCTGATCAGGGAGGCGCGGGCGAAGGGCTACACCGTGTGGGTCATGCATGTCGGCGTGGACAGCCCCGATCTCTCGGTTGCGCGGGTCGCTCACCGGGTCAGGACTGGTGGACATGCTGTGCCAGAGGCCAAGATCCGGGAACGCCACGAGCGGTCAGCCCCCCTGATCCGGGGAGCCGTCGGGCTTGCGGACATGGGGCTTGTCTACGACAACTCGGTCGCTGGCCAGAACCCGAAGCTCATCCTCACCTTTCGGCAAGGATATCTCCTCACCGTCCGTCCTTCGCCGCCGGCGTGGATCAGGCAGGCCTATGCGGCAGAGCTTGCAGGCTGGAAAGAGCCGGCGTGACCGGTTTGAGGATCATCGCGCCGCAGAAGGTCGTCGGGCGCGGGGTGGCAGTGTCGGGTCCGCCCATGCAGGCGAAGAAGTCGTCTTTGCGCCGATGAGGTGCAACAGGCTTGTTCGGGGCCATATTGATGGATATGTCATACGCGGGCACCCTGCACAGGCCGGCCGCTCGGATTGTGCTGGCGGTCTGACGGCACGTTCAGGATCGGGGAGCCAAGCAATGAAGAAGACTGTTCGCCTCGGCATTCTGGAAGGACTGGTCAGTCGAGTACCAGACTTTCTGGAGCCCATGTCGGAAGACGAGCTGAGGCTCTGGGAGGGTGATCCGGTGGAGGTCCGGGAAGGCGAGAATGACGTGAATGCTCGAGCGGGCCGTCCGGCAGCCTTGGAAGGTACCACTGGCAGGGGATCTGCATAACTTACCTGTTGAGATCTGATGGCCCAAAGCTGAGCAGCAGCTGGCTTTTGTTCCATAAGAACTCCTATTGCATTTTTGTTTTGTAGGCGGGCATATTCCATTCTGGAATGCATCACTCGATAGTTTCCTGAAGCTATTCAGGAGGATGTGATGAGGCGCCCTTTCACCAACCTGAC
>NZ_JAFNAW010000074.1 GCF_017356265.1 Paracoccus fontiphilus
CTTCGATCGCCCATCGATGCCCTTCGACGCGGACCAGCGTCTCCATCGTGGTGCCCCGCGGCGACCATGTGGTGAAGAAGGCCAGATCGCCATCGGCAATATTGCGTCGGATCAGCAGGCCCCGAGTCCAGACGCCGCTGAGATCAGCATTAAACTCGCCAGCATCGAGATCGGCGAGATCAAGGTAGGCCCAGTCGTGAAGCCGCTCGTCCTTGGTGCCCGCGCCGGCCGAAAGACGCTGCCAAGCCTCGGGCGGCAAATCTTCGGCGATGCTCCCGGCCGTCCCGTTGACGGCATAGGCTTTCCCCCAGGAATTGAAGGCGTGCTCGGAACTGACACCCAGGACATAGCCTTTTCCAGCGCGGCGTAGTGCTATTTCGATATTGCCAACGCCATAGACGCTGTCGGCGGCCACCCAGGAAAATGGAACCTTGGCCGAGAGCACGCGCTCGATCATGCTGCGGGCGATGGCAAGTTTAGTGGCGAACTCCACCGCCTCGGGCACATGGGCCCGGCTTCGTCTGACCGGGGCTTCAGCCCATGCTTTCGGCAGATAGAGGGCCCGATCGATAAAAGCATGTCCGTGCCGCGAGACGTAGCTGGCGAAGACGCCGATCTGGCAATTGGTGATCTTTCCTGCCGACCCCGTATACTGGCGCGCGACCCCACAGGAGGCGTGGCCCTGCTTCAAAAAACCGGTTTCATCGATCACCAGCACCGCCTCGGGATCAGCCAGCGTTTCCACGGCGTAGTCCCGCACAATATCGCGCAGCGCGTCGGCATCCCAATGGCCACGACCCAATATCGCCTGCTGACGCCAGGGGCCCGGATCTCCAGCCGCTTCGGCCCGCATCCAACCCGTCTTGCGCCGTTCCTCACCCAACAAGCCGTCGAGAAACTGACCGGCCGATGCCGCAACCCGTTCCTGCGTAAACATCGGCCGAATTCGAGCCTTTACTTCACGGAGCGAGGAAGCCCAAAGCTCCAGCGTCTCTTCGACCGACAACCCCGCCATCCATGATCCCTAACTTAGTCATGGTAGCGCATTGATTCAGAGCGGAGAGAAGAATGCAACTGTAATGCTAGACATTGCGAGCCTTTTAACCAAGGAGCGAGTCAACCGCTCCGTACCTTTTCAGCAGCTTCGAGCAGCACTTTGGCCACAACTGGCTTCATACCTTGTGCTCGCAATTCGTACAATGCGGCAACAGTTTCACGGCCTTCAACGGTGTTGCGCATACTTCGGGCCATCTCAAGAAGGGCCTCAAGCAGCGCCTCACGCAAAGCATCGGTGTCCGTCACGCGGTAAACCTCATGTGATCAGGCAAGCGCGATCCGAGCCTGCAAGTTACAGTGCTTGTCCATAGCTAGCATTTATGGGAATCTTTGAGCCCACATCGTAGGTCGAGCTGTCCATCGATCTGCCGCCAACTAAATCGGAGGCATCGTATCGAGTATCTACTCCCGACCCGAACCGAAGCTGTCACTCGATACTGAGTGCTTGTGCGGGCGAGGCCGAACCGCTGCGACGCGGGTAGGGAGAAGCCATCGAAAGGCGAAGGTCGTGGCAAGAGCCAACACGCAGGCTCCAGTTGTCTGGAGCAGCGGTGCGCCCAAGATATACGAATAAACGACCATACATAGGGAAAGCGCTACAGCGCCGAGCAGAGGCATAAAAGGAAACTCTCTAACAACACGCAACTACTGTGTTACCGCGGAACTATTAACAAATAATTAATATTCAGAATAGTAAATAGTTGTGTGCTTTCTTTAGGACCCTGGGAGATCGGCGACTTACGGCTGATGCTGTCTTGGTAGTGCTTCCCCTTGACAAAAACGCCCTTCGGTTCAAAAGCAGGCGGCAATCGGTTCAGAACCTCAACGTCCTGAACGGCGGTATGAACCGAGATTGACCTGCCATGGGCTTTGCCATCTTAGCGAGCGCCATTATCCTGCGAGCCATGTACTAGTGTTCGCCACCTGACGGATGATTCCCTGCGGAGGTGAGATGTGTCATGCTCGGTGGATGAGACGTGATGACATCTGCCTTTACCTTTGCCCTTCCGACCGTGCGCAACTGCAAGCTCTGCGTGCCGACCGCAACGTCCCCCGTAAGGTTGTCTGGCGTGCCGAGATTGTGCTGGCCACGGCTGATGGCTGGGGGACCAACGAGATCATGCGTCGTGCAGCGACGTCCAAGCCCACGGTCTGGCGCTGGCAGGAGCGTTATCTGGAGGAGGGTGTGGCCGGCCTCCTGCGTGACAAGACCCGGCCTTCGCGTGTGCCACCGCTGCCAAGAGAGACGCGCCTGCAGGTGATTGCAAAGACGGTGCAGGAGACCCCGCCCCATGCCACGCACTGGAGCCGGTCCTTGATGGCCGAGGCGGTAGGCATTTCACCATCAAGCGTCGGCCGTATCTGGGCAGAGGCCGGCCTGAAACCGCACCTGACGCGCAGCTTCAAGGTCTCAAACGATCCGATGTTCGAGGAGAAAGTTACCGAGATCGTTGGGCTCTATCTCGATCCGCCGGAGCGGGCCGTGGTGCTGTGTATGGATGAGAAATCACAGATCCAGGCGCTCGACCGCACTCAGCCCGAGCTGCCCCTCAAGAAGGGCCGCGCAGCCACGGTGACGCATGACTACAAGCGTCACGGCACCACCACGCTTTTTGCCGCACTCGATGTGAAGTCGGGCATGGTCATCGGTGAGTGCATGCCGCGCCACCGGGCGAAGGAGTTTCTGACTTTCCTGCGGCGCATCGACCGGGCGGTCAGCAAACCGCGCGACATCCACATCGTGCTCGACAATTACGCCACCCACAAAACGCCCGAGGTGCAGGCTTGGCTGGCAAAACACACCCGGTTCAAGCTGCATTTCACGCCGACAAGCGCGTCCTGGATGAACCTGGTTGAACGCTTTTTCGCCGAGATCACGAAAGGCCTGACGCAAGGCGGTCGGAACACGGATCCCGATCTTGGTCGAGGCGCGGCCAATGCGCGATGGTCATTAGATTTCGTCCACGACCAGTTTGCCTGCGGGCGGCGGTTCCGGGTGTTGAATGTGGTCGACGACGTCACACGGGAATGCCCGGCCGCGATCCCGGACACATCGATCTCGGGCCGCCGTGTGGCGCGGGAACTGACAACCCTGATCGATCGGCGCGGGAGGCCAGGAATGACCGTCTCGGACAACGGGACGGAACTGACCTCGAACGCGATCCTGAAGTGGTGCGGCGAGAACAAGATTGAATGGTACTACATCGCGCCAGGCAAGCCCATGCAGAATGGGTTCGTCGAAAGCTTCAACGGTCGGATGCGGGACGAGTTCCTGAATGAGACCCTGTTCCGCAACCTAGCCCATGCCCGCGAGTTGATGGCGGCCTGGGTCACAGATTACAACACGGCGCGGCCTCACTCGGCCCTCGGCTACCAGACCCCTGCAGGCTTCGCTCTGCACCTGACCGCTGCAATCGCCCGACCCGCTGCGCGAGATGAAAGCTCCACGCGCCGGGCGATTTCTCAAACCGCGCCGATCGGCGTCAATGACCACCAGACTCCGGTTGCGGCTGGATGAAAAACCAGTGGCAGGTCAGTGTTGCGAGCGGCCGCAGCACATCCATGACGGCAAGGCTATTGTGATACGCTCGAACCTCCGCTGGTGTTCAGATAGCTTCGAGTTCGCTCGGCTCGGAACGGCGACATCGTCCGGGGAGTCTTCATCATTGACGCTCATGATCGCGAGATCATCGCCTGGAGAACTGTGGCCAACGCCGGGATCAGCGGGTCCGACATCCGGGACATCATGCTCGAAGCCGTGGAGTGGCGGTTCAAGGCACTGCGTGCGCCAGCGACAATCGAGATGCTGACCGACAACGTCCTACGTCAGGGGGCTTGTGCTGCTTAAGGCGTCAGTTCCAGGGGCATCCAAGCGACTGGATACCTTGATCTTCGCCCGTCAGCTCGGGCTGAAGCCCTGCTTCACGCCGATCCGCGCCCCGCAGAGCAACGGCATCTCGGAGGCATTGGTGAAGATGTGAGTGCTGGATGTAATCTCCGCAAAAGTGCTAGGTGAAAATTCCTCAGTTTGGCGCTGAGACCGATGGTCAGGGGCATGCCCCCTGACCATCGAAGGCGCAGAATCTCCCCTGCTGATGCCAGAGGAAAGGCGCGCAGGTGGTTGGATTGAGGGAGATCGTGATGATCTTGGAATTGCAGCGGCAAGGGCTCGGCGTCAGCGCGATCGCGCGACAAACCGGGTTCGATCGCAAGACAGTGTGTAATTATCTGGCGCAGGGCTTGGAGGCGCCAGTTTATGGTCCACGCGAGCCAGGCGAACGTCTGGCCGAGCGGTTTCGGTCCTATCTGATCGACCGCCTGGTGGCCTATCCCGGTCTCTCGGGACGCAGGTTGCATCGCGAGGTGCGGGCCATGGGGTATATTGGGGCCTATTCCACGCTGACGGAGTATCTCCGGCTGGTGCGGCCCGTGGCGCCGCACCAGTTCGAGCGTCGCTTCGAGACATCCGCGGGCCAGCAGGCTCAGGTGGACTTTGCCGAGTTCCAGGTGGAGTTCACCTCCGAGCCCGGCCTCGTGCGCAAGGTCTGGCTGTTCAGCATGGTGCTGGGACACAGCCGCTGGCTCTGGGGACGGTTCTGCCCGAACCAGTCGCTGGACACGGTCATGCGCTGCCACATCGCCGCTTTCGATGCGATGGGCGGGGCCTGCACCGAAATCCTGTATGACCGGATGAAGACCGCCGTCATTGGTGAGGATGCCGCAGGCGTCGTGACCTACAACGCCTCTCTGGTGGCGCTGCTTGCCCATTACGGATCGGCGCCTCGGGCATGCCAGCCATATCGGGCCAAGACGAAAGGCAAGGTCGAGCGGCCGTTCCGCTATATGAGTAATGAGCGAAAGTTGGTGATGCCCTGAGGGGGCGGCATATCATGGCGGTGTTCAGAACGCCGTCAATTCTCAACCGAGAAAGGGATATGCCACATGCCAGAGACTACCATTGCCAAGCTGCCCGATCCATCCGGATTCAGCACCGACCCGTTCACCGATATTATCCGTGACGGCGCGCGCAAGTTGATCGAACAGGCAATCCACGCGGAGTTGGCAGCGCTGATGGCCGCCTTTTCCGCCGAGAAGCTGGAGAATGGCACATCACGGCTGGTGCGCCATGGTTACCTGCCGGAACGCGAGGTGATGACCGGGATTGGCCCCGTGCCGGTGAAAGTGCCGCGGGTGCGCGATCGCAAGCCCGGTGAAGACAAGATCACCTTCACACCCAGCATCCTGCCGCGATACCTGCGCAAGGCGAAATCGGTCGAGGAACTGCTGCCCTGGCTTTATCTCAAGGGCGTCAGCACGGGGGATTTCACCGAAGCGCTGGCGGCACTGCTGGGCTCAAACGCCCAGGGACTTTCGGCCAAGACGATCACGCGGCTGAAGGCCGACTGGTGGACCGACTATGAGGCTTGGCAAAAGCGCGACCTGAGCCATCGGCGCTTTCTCTACATCTGGGCCGACGGGGTATATTTTAAACCGCGCATGGCCGAGGAAAGGCAATGCGTTCTGGTCATCGTCGGGGCTGATGAATATGGCCGCAAGGAGCTTCTGGCGATGATCGACGGCTTCCGCGAAAGTGCTGAAAGCTGGCGTGAGCTCTTGCTGGATCTGAGGCGCCGGGGCCTGAAGCAGGATCCGAAGCTAGCCATCGGCGACGGCGCGCTCGGGTTCTGGACTGCCCTGCGCGAGGTCTTCGCCACCACGCGCGAGCAGCGGTGTTGGGTCCACAAGACAATGAATGTGCTGAATGCATTGCCGAAGTCGCTGCAGGACAAGGCCAAGAACCATCTGCACGACATCTGGCAGGCTGAAACAAAGGCCGAGGCCGGCGCCACCTTCGACTTTTTCGTCGAAACCTACGGCGTCAAATACGACAAGGCCGTTGCCAAGCTGGTCAAGGATCGCGAGGCGTTGCTGACCTTCTACGACTACCCGGCCGAGCACTGGAAACACATCCGGACCTCGAATCCAATTGAAAGCACCTTCGCGACAGTTCGCCACCGCACCAAGCGCACCAAAGGTTGCCTCAGCCGCAGGACCGGGCTGGCCATGGCCTTCAAGCTGATGATGTCGGCGCAGGGAAAATGGCGCAAACTCGACGGTCAGAACCGTCTGCCGGAGATCATCCAGGGGATTGAGTTCCGCGACGGCCTCCGTCAACTTCAAGCCGCCGCCTGATCAGGCGTCACCAACATTTGCCCATATCTCCGCTATATCCGGCAGGACTTCTTTCTCGGGCGCAGCTTCCGCGATCTGGACGATCTGAACGCCCAATTTGAGGAATGGCGCACGACCATTGCCAATCCGAGGGTGCATGCCACAACGAGCCGGATCGTGGATGAGCATTTTGCCGAGGAGAAGCCGCATCTTCTGGCCTTGCCTGCGCACCCCTATGACGCGGTGCTGACGGTCGAACGCCGCATCAGCCAGGAAAGCATGGTTGCCGTGGGCGGCAATCAATACAGCGTGCCGGACACCACGCGGCGGCGGATCGTCGAGGTCCAGAACCACCCGGCCGAGGTCCGGATCTTCGAGGATGGCCAACTCATTGCCAGTCATCCTGTGCTGGAGGGCAAGAACCAGCGAAGGGTCGATCCCAGCCATCGCAAACCTGTTCCGGCCGCAAGGCGGATGGCTCCTGCTCCGTCGTCACCGATTGACGCTCCCATCGCCCGCCGTCCGCTGGCCTTCTCTGAAGCCGTCGGGCGGCGCCTGGCGAATGCGCAGGAGGGCCGTTCATGATCCCGGTTACCGAACGCATCCGCCAGAGCATGGTCAGCCTGCACATGGCGCGCGCCCTGGAAACGCTGGACCAGACCCTCAGCCGCCTGGAAAAGGGCGAGATCAGCGCGATCGAGGCGATCGACGAGCTTCTGGCAGAGGAGCTGAACCTGCGTGAAGGCCGTCGCATCGGCGTTGCCCTGCGCACCGCGCGCCTGATGCCGATCAAGACGCTCGAAAGCTTCGACTTCTCCTTCCAGCCCTCGCTGGATCGCCACCGCATCATGGCTTTGTCCGAGCTGGAGTTCATCAAGCGCGCCGAGGTGCTGCCTTTCCTGGCCCACTAGGCACCGGGAAGAGCCATCTCGCCACGGCCATTGGCGTCGCGGCGGTGAGGGCGGGGCGCAGCGTCTATCGGTGTTCTCTGGTCGAACTGATCGACGCCCTGAGCAAGGCCGAGCGCGAGGGGCGCCTCGCCGAGAAGATCCGCTTCTATGCCCGTGCCTCCCTGCTGATCGTCGACGAGATCGGCTACCTGCCCATCACCAGCGGGGACGCAAACCTGTTCTTCCAGCTGGTCAACGCGCGCTACGAGAAAGGAGCCATGATCCTGACCTCAAATCGCGGCTTCGCAGAATGGGGCGAGATCTTCGGTGATCCCGTGGTCGCGACCGCGCTTCTGGATCGGCTCCTGCATCATGCCGTTGTCGTTCAGATCGAAGGCGCCAGCTACCGGCTCCGCCAACACGCAGACCTGATCCCGGAACACACCCGCGCGCACGCCACCATCGCACCGCCGCCCCCGCCAAAGCGCCGCGGTCGGCCGCTGAAAAACGGAGGCGCCCATCACCTGCACGGCTGATGGCCGAACCCGAAAGGTGGGGAGTATTGCGCCAGCACTTTTGGGGATTTGTGATCCAGCATTTACAGAAGACGCTCAAGCGCGACTATGTTCAGGTGACGCCGCTGCCGAATGCCCAGACTGTGCTTGAGTTGATCGGAAGCTGTATTGAGGATTACAACACCAACCACCCGCACTCAGGGCTGAAGATGCGCTCGCCTCGCGAGTTCATTGCTGCTCAAACCGCAACCGCCTGAGTGTCTGGTGAAAGGGGGGCAAGACCACCCCTGTTGCGGCTTTAGTACCCGGAGCGGCATGGTCCGAGGCCACACGCGGGGCGGGTGATCAACATCTTCTTCAGCCTTCTGAAGATGGCGTCCTTCTTCTGCGCCCTGAAGTGCCGCAAGGAACTAATCCCGCCCGAGGAGCGGCATCTGTGCCTAGTACAAGGCATGGATGCATCCGCACGCGATCAGGCTGCTGCCGTGGTCGCGATGAGGGGCTGGCGGGCCATGGTCGCGCGTCTGTGGCGGCGCCGGTCAGCAGTCTATGACCCGGCGCCGATCGCAGGAAGAACCGGACCGAAGCCCGGCTACTAAGGCAGAACCAAAATGCCCCTTTTAGGGCAGACCAAAAGAATACCTCCCTGAGTCCGCTCAGGAGGCTGCAAGAAACTCTACGGTCAGGATCGTATTGGCGATGGTGATGAGTTCAGGAGTAAGTTGATAAGTTTATTGGACCGAAGTCCGGATCAGCTTCGCACCTAACCTTTAACATTTCGTCTACGGTCGAACGTGGCCGAAATTAACTTCCGCAGCCGAGCGGCGACACTCGTAACACAACAACAATGCTGCTCGGCTGTGAGGGCCTTCTAGCCGCGATTGACGCTCACGGAAACTAGCTGATTTCGCACAGCCGTTGTGCGGATCTACATCACACAACCTCGCCGGCCCAAGTCAGCACCTGCGGCGGGCTTTGCCGTTGCAACCACAGGGTCACCAAACTACACTGCCCCATTCGCCGACAGAACGGTTCGACGTGATCAGGATCGAACCTTTCTCGTAACGGCGCGATACCAGCTGGAAGAACAGGTGGGCGGCGTTGGCCTCAAAGGGCAGGTAACCCAACTCGTCAATGATCAGAAGCTTGGGCCGGCTGAGCTGCGTCAACTGCTTTTCGAGAAGGCCGTCGTCATGACCCTTGGCCAGCATTGCCACGAGGGTGGCCGCAGTCACAAACTGCACCGAGTGGTTCTGCCGGATTGCTTCTCGTCCCAAGGCGACAGCCAGATGCGTTTTCCCGGTCCCCGGCGGCCCTAGGAGCAGTGTCGTGTCGCCATGCGCGATCCACCGGCAAGTCGCGAGTTCGCGGATCTGCCCCGGGTCCAGCGAAGGCTGCGCTTCAAACTCAAAGCCCGCGAGTTCACGCACAAACGGAAACTGGGCGAGCTTGCTTGTCATGGAGATGCGCCGTTCGTCGCGCCGGGCAATCTCGCGCTGGACCAGAAAGGCCAGGGACTCGCGCAAGGTCATGTCCGAACGTGCGGCTTCATCCAGTAGGGTATCAAGCTGGTCCCGGATTGCCGTGAGCTTGAGCCGGTCGAGCATTGCCACCAGCGTTTCGTGATCGATCGCTGTCATCACCAGCCTCCTCCGACAACCGCTTCATACTCGGCAAGCGGACGCAGCAAGGCAGGTGTTTGGATGCTCGGTGCCGGATCCTCCTGGATCGGTCCGCCTCCAACCACACCGATCAGGTGCGCCTTGTCGGTGATCCGCTGACGGCGGCTCTGACAAACGGGATGGTCGGCCACCACGTTGCCGGCGTGACGCACGATGACGCGGCCAGCAAGGACCATGACCTGCACGGTCTCGCCGACCAGGCGCCAGGGCACCGAGTAGCTGTTGGTATCAAGGTCGATTGCGCAGTCGGGCCGCTACTCCTGCGGCGCCGATTGATCCTACGGCAGAGATCCATGCGGCGGCGTTTGAACTTCCTGCCGCGGCAGGTTGAGCGATATCTGCGATAGACCTGACAGCAGTCAGGTAGCCGTCGATCCAATCCCAACTAATCATGTGCACAGCTGCACGTCTGCAATTCTGCCCCCGTGCACGTTTGCACTATTCCCCAAATGCACGCCCAGCCTCATGCCGCTTCCACAGTTCATTGAGCGCATGCTCGATCAGTTCCGAGTTGGTCATGTCCAGCCTGGCGCGCAGAATCGCCACCCGCTCCAGCAGCGGATCGCCCTTGTCGAAGTAGGCGCCAAGGTGCTTCTGCCCTGCCCTCTTGCCGGTGACCTTCTCGGGCTTCTCAGCAACCGACATTTCAGCCTCTATCGCGACCGGCTCTGGCTCCGCGCCCTTCCCCATCGCCGCTAATAGCGGGTTCGGTTTCTTCATTCTTGCACCCCTGCCCTCTTGCTAAGCTGCACGCGTGCACAACTGGACAGGTGCAGGCTTGCCCTTCTGCTCACTTGCCGTTTTGCATTTCGGCACGAACCCACTTCCACAGGCCTGCGACTTCATCGGCCGCCTTGCTGCCTGCATCGATCTCCTGCACCGACAACCCCGAGGCGCTGGCGTCCCGGTGTGCCTTGCGGCGATGCAGGACCACAGGGGCCGCCTGAGCGCCCATGGCCTCGATCACTTCGCGCGTCTGCGTCACCTCGGCCGGGCCAGTGGGGTTCGCCATGTTGATGACCGCCCAGACCGGGCGGCCAAAGCCGCGGCAAAGGCGCAGGGTGCGCGGCATCTGTTCCAGCGGCTCGACGTCCGGCGTTGTAGGGATCAGCACCAGGTCGGCAACCTCAACCGCCGCCGGCGCCTCGGTCGAGCGGGCAGGGGGCGTGTCGATGATGACCAGATCGGCGGCTTCCCTGGCCTGTTCTAGGCGCTTCGGCAGTTCGTTCTCGGTCGAGAACACCACGACCGGCATATCGGCCTCGCGGCGCTCGCCCCACTGGCTTACGCTCTGCTGCGCGTCCATGTCCAAGATCAGCACCGACAGCCTGTCACGGGCCGCGGCAACCGCCAAGGACCGGGCAAGGGTGGACTTGCCGACTCCGCCTTTCTGCATTGCAATCGTGATAATCTGCATCACTGCCCCTTTGCATTTGTGCACAATTGCACCTGTGCAGCCGTGTTCCTCTGGATCATCCGTCCAGTTCTTCGATCAGCGCATCCGGTAGGGCAGGGGGGAACAGGTCAGCCTGCTGGCCCTTCTGTGCCTGCCACTGCGCTTTCTGCTCCTCGACCGTCTTGAGCCACCATGCCACCCTGAGCTTGGTGACCTTGCGGCCTTGCTTCTCCACCACATCGACGCGGCACGAGAAGGGGGCGAGGGAGTTGACCTCTGCAACGGCAGGCTCGATCGCCTTGCGGCGCAGGGCTGCGAAGGACACCAGCTTGCCTTCCGGCACCCCGAGATAGTCCCGTAGGTCATCGGTCTCGAAGTCGTTGTAGAAGACGTGCTTCAGGCCGATCCGCTTGGCGATGATCTCATAGAGGGCCATGCCGTACTTGGTCGCGAACCCGTGGAGGATCTGCATCTCAAGGCGCGCGAATATCTGGCTGTCCCGCAGGATCGGCAGCAGCTTGGGGTGCAACTCGTAGGTCAGCATCGTGGCGATGCCTGGGCCGAACTTCTCGATATCGGTCGGGCCGAGGAGGTGGACGTTGCGCGTTGAGCCGTCAGACATACGAACCCGAACGACGGTCTGCATGAGGCTCAGAATGGCCTCGGTGACGCGATCGTTGGAGGTGTGATTGCCGCGCAGCTCGGCAAAGGGGATTCGGTATTCTTGACCCTCAGCGGCCATGTCGGGGCCGAAGGCATTGGACAGCAACTGATTGTAGATGCGGCGAGCGGCAAGCGTGATCTTCTCGCCCCCGCGAACCTCGATCAGTTCGGCAGGCTTGATGACCTCGCCTCGCCGCTGAAATGCGCCCAGCGTGCCGCCGTTGCTATTGTGACTTTTTGGGCGAGGTTCGTCCCGCATCTATTGTAACCCGTGCTGCCTGCGCGGTCACAATAGGGCGAAGTCGCTCGATTTGGGAAGAAGAATGGTCGCCATGGGCCTGAAATCGCCTGACCTCGCCCCAAAAGTCACCATAGCGGCCAAGCGGCATTGAAAGGTCGCCCCAAAAGTCACAATACCTCGCCCAGAAAGTCACCTAACCTCGCCCGAAAAGTCACGATACCTCGCCCCATAGGTCACCGTCAGGCTGATTAAGCTTGCAGAGTCAGAGGCTTATTCTCGCTAAAATGGAAGAAATATAGAAAAAGAAGAAAGCGGACCCCCTAAACGCAAAAAGGCCGCCCCCCGGTTTTGAGCCGAGGGGCGGGAATGCTGAGAATAGAGCAGGGGGGCTATCGCAACTGTGTCTTGAAAACTTGACCGGCCTTCTGCCCGGCTTCGAACACTGTCTTGCCGTTCTCCACGGCCTCGATGATCTGCCTCTCTTTCTTCGGGTCCAGCGTATAGTGCCGTGGGATGCCACCGCCAAAGCCGCCGCGCTGCTGCGCCAGGATAAGACCCCAGACAGGGGTAATCGCCAGCAGGAACCCTCGGATCGCGGCCGGGTCATAGCCGAGGATCTGGGCGACCATGTGGACGAAGGGCCCGCCGTCGCCACCGGCGGCGACCCCTGACAGCAGGGTGTCGATGCCGGTCAGCAGCAGCGGCAGGATGCCGAGCCAGAAGCTGCGAGTCTTCAGGATGAAGATGGGGATGATGGTCTTGATCACGATACAAGCTCCGGGATGAGGGCCGACCAGGTCTTGGGCCCGATGATGCCGTCCTGCGCGAGGCCGGCGGAAAACTGGAAGGCGATGGCCGCCGCGCGCGTGCCGCTGCCATAGATGCCGTCAATGCCGTTGGGATCGAAGCCGAGTGCCAGCAGCCGCTCCTGCGCGGTCCGCACGGCAGCGCCACGCGAGCCGAGGCCGATCTTTGGATAAGACGGCGCCAGCACGTCAGGGATGGCCTGCCAGCGCTTGAAGGCGGACGCGAGCTTCGTGTGATAGCCATGCGTGGCATAGCCAGCGCCGTTGTAGCCGCGGGCAAACGCGGACCACTCATGGCGGCGCAGCTCGTCGTCGAGACCCTCGCTTTCGATGAAGCGGATCATGGCCTCCAGCCCGGCCGCCTCGTCGTCGCAGAAGGCCGCCACCATGTCGCCCGGCGAGGCAAAGCCCGCGGCCTTGTGGTTGAACCCCATGATCTGGCCAAGGCCCCAGGAGCAGCTGCGCAGCGCGGCCTTGGCGTCGATCTTCATTGCCAGTTCAAGGCGCGGGTAGCTGTCGGCCGGGTAAGGCTTGGCGCCCCACTTGGGATAGGCCAGCCCCTGATTGATGGCGAGGTCGCGCTTCGTGCCGGCGCCAAGCTCGCGGTGGAACACATGCGGCTCGAAAAGCATCTTGGGCCGGCCGAGCTTGTCAAAGCCGCCACCGGCGGTCTCGACCTCGATCACGGCGCGGACCGCATCTTCGCCGACGCCGATCAGGCGGCCGACGCGAGGCACGTCAATATCGGTGAGCCGCCTAGCGCGGCCCTTGAACCCTGCGGGGTACATGGCTTCTCCGATGAAAAAGCCCCCGGTGAGGGCGGGCGGGTGTCAGTAGCCGGGGCGGGGACCGGTCCGGCCTGTGATGGGTGGCGGGTCATAGGGCGCCGGTCGGCGCCTCAGGCGGGCCAGCAGGATGCGCTTAAGGAAGGAACGGATCACTCTGTCCGTCCCCGGCCTGAACGGATCAGCTCATCCTTCAGCCTTTCGATTGCGACCCGAACGTCCTTGATCTCGTCTCGCATGTCGTCGGCAGTGTCGCTGTTGCGGTTCAAGCCTCGGCTGTTTTCGGACAAAGCCTTGGTAAGAGCGGTCTTTGCTTCAACGTCACGGTTAATCGCTGGCTTCAACATTGCTGCTGCGGCCGTGAACGCATCCAGCGACCCTACGATCCGCTCCACATCCTTGCTGTTGACGAGCGCCCCTGCGACCTCGACCATATCGCTGGCCTGAGGCGTTTTCCCCTGAGCGATCTGCTTGCCCTTCTGCCCGCCCATGAGGCTTATGAGGGCAATGGAGAAGCCGAGAATGACGGTCCCGATCTGTTCAGCGGTCAGCCCTAGCATGTTCTGCCCTCCCCCGCGCAGACGCCATGTCCACCCGAGAGACGTAGGCATTGCGTAATTCCAAGGCGATCAGCGTGCCATAGGCGACGATGCCGGTTGGTGATCCCCCCACCTCGCGCCAGGCCGTGTAGATGCCGACCGTGAACAGCATCCAGAACATGGCCGAGAAGCAGGATGCCACGAAGCGAATGGTCGGACTATGGCGGAAGCCCCGGAAGGTACCGTTGACGAATAGTGCGACCAGCCGCATCAGGCCGCACCCCATCAACATGTTCGACCATGCCGCCTCGGCCCAAGCCGCCAAAACGGCGAAGCTCATGGTCGAGAAGAGCGCGTCGGGCTGGGCATAGAGGACATATCCCACCCCGAGAAGCGGCGCCGCCCCGAGCCATTCGGTGAAGCGCACCCCGGCGTGATCCCAGACGCCGTTCGCCAGTCTGCGGAGGACGATCATGACCGCCCCTCCGGCCCGGTTGGTCGGTTGATACTCATGCCACGCGGGCTTCCTATGTCGATGTTCCGGATCATGTTTCGCGCGAAGATTGAAACACTGCCCGCGCTTTCCCCGTGACTCTCGCGAACCGTTCGGCAAGCGTTCACGCGGCGGTGATTAGGCCGCTGATTTGATTCGCAAGTTCGAGGGTTTTATGAAGTTTCGGTCTTTGGTTGCCGCTGCATTGCTGGCGGTCGGGCTTGGTCAGGCGGCGGGTGCTGCGACAGTCCAAACCATTTCGTTCAAGTTAGACCGCCTGAGCGTTTATTGCATGGGCGGGTGTAATCAATATCCTAGCAGTCAGACACACGAGTTTGCAGGCTTGCGGCAGGGCGGATCGAGGCTGGGTCAGCTTTATATCGATGAGGCTGCCGACGGCAGCACTGTCGAACTTGCGTTGAGCTATGGCGAGGACTTCTCCAATACTCTATTTCGTCACGTATTGAAGCGGATGGATGATGGGAAGTACCTGTTTGACTCGGTGTCGATGGTAGTGCCGAGCTGGTCCATCAGCACTGTCAAATGGGATGGCTATTCGGGATCGTGGCGCTATTACCCTGATACCTATTCTGTGGAGCAAGATACCACCATCAGCTTCGATCTCGCCCCAGTTCCTCTTCCTACTACAGCCGCCCTACTACCGCTCGGCATCGGCGCCCTCGCCGTCATGAGAAAGCGCCGGCGCAACGCTGCCTGATTGGAAGAGAAAATGGCCCGCTACCACAAACACGGCGGCTGTTTGAACGTTAACGATTATCATCAGTTTGGAGGTTGCTTTGGGTGTCAAAGCTATGGTTGCCGCGGCACTGCTGGCGGTTGGAATTGGGTCTGCGGCGGATGCGGCGACCATTGTAGGGTGGCGAAACGTCTTCGGGACGTCGCACCCAGTCTATCGGGAAGCATTCGACGTCGATCTGTACTTCGATCGCGGCTACGTCGACGGTGAAAACAATTCAATTGATTCGTGGGGCATCTATACCAAAGATACCCCTGTCATTATGCGAATAGTGATGGACTGGTTCTCGCCAGATTACTGGGCCGACATCTCGATGTCATCGCGAGGGCAGGATTGGGACGTTAGCGGCTCGCTGATGTTAATGGGCGACGGCTTTATAGCCTCCGGAAAGAGCCCTGAGGGCACTGACTTTGAGCTAAGATTTTCACCGTTTGGTGGTAGCGCAAACCACTTAGAATTTCGTCCTTACGGAAGCGCACAGCATGCCCTGACCTACCTGTCAGTCGAAAACATCCGCCTCGCACCCGTCCCTCTTCCCGCTACAGCCGCTCTTCTGTCTCTGGGCATTGGCGCCCTCGCTGTGATGCGAAAGCGGCGCCGCGCGATTAGCTAACCACAAGCGTCAGCTTGCAGTTGGTCAGGGTGACACCAGCAGGCAGGCTGATATTGCCGGGATTGGCATAGGTGATGCCTGTCCCGGCTCCCCCGCCCAGGTCATAGGTGCCCGCTGCAAGCCCGGTGCGGTCGATGCGTAGCCCGATCAGGTTGCCGGTCGCCGTCGCGGTCAACTCGGGTATGGTGCCGTTAGGCTACCTAGTTGAATGGCAAGCGGCACTAATCCACCCCGGCGCATGGATGAACCAGCCCTGCACGACGATGACGACGCCTGTCTGACGTCAGCGCCCATGGGACAGATTAGGCCGATTGCGTGACAGAGGGTTTCTGGCTCATCGTAGCCTTCATGGAGCGAAGAT
>NZ_JAFNAW010000075.1 GCF_017356265.1 Paracoccus fontiphilus
AGGGAAAGGGTGGACGACTTTTACGCCGCCCGCAGCAGCTCCATGCCGCCGCTTCCGTGGCCTAATTTCTCACCGCCGTTCTCACTGTTCGACTCCTTGTGCAGCTACCAGCTGTCAAGCAGGAGGCGGCGACGTGTGTTGGCTTGTCCGGTTGAGACCGAAGGCGATGCTCTACGATGACATCTGCATGAAGACCAGTGGGCGGTGCTGCCACGACTGAAGGGATCAGGGCGCACCTTGCTGCCATCGGGCCGCGAAGATCGCTGCGCCTGCCCGAAAGGACATCTTTCCCTTGACGTTAAGAGCAGACATAACCTGTCCATCAGCCGAGCGGATGTGTGTGTATCGGGTTTGTGAGTTCTTCCGCCCGGCTGAGAAATCCCCTACCCTGCAAGCATGCCGCCCGCCAAGGGCAGGACAGAGGCGGAGCGGATCACGGATGTTGCGACCGAAGCTGCCCGCGACGCAACACCTCATGCCGAACAGGAGCTGTTGCCTGGGTCAGGCCAGCCGCAGATCGACTGCGCTGGTCTTGCCGCTGCGGTTCGTTTCCAGCTCGTAGGACACCGCCTGTCCGTCGGCGAGCGTCCGCAGCCCGGCGCGCTCCACCGCGCTGATATGCACGAACACATCGCCGCCGCCCGCTTCGGGGGCAATGAAGCCATAACCCTTGTCGGTGTTGAACCACTTGACCGTCCCGCGTGCCATCCATGGCCTCCTTGTAAGAACAATATGGCCATTTCCGTGGCACGGGTGGGGTGATGCCGCAAGGCGTTTTGCATGCGCACGGGTGCGATGGGAAAAACATTGCTCAGTAGGTTCTGCTCTGGCACGGAGAGGATCAAGAACGCGGACGCGCCAACAGGCGTTGTCACGGAGCGCGGCCCCTGCTTCGGGGCGGCGTCGTGTGGTTCAATATTCCTCCGGCAGGCACAGGGTCAGAATGCGGATCGTCTGCGCGAGTTCCGTTTCCACTTCCGGTCCCATCAGCCCATTGGTGTCGTAGAGGTCGATCTTCCAGTAGATGCGGATGCTCCCGCTGCCCTGCGGCACCTCGGGCATCCCGAAGCTGCGGGTGCCATGGCAGCCATGATCGTCCACGACCCCCTTGTCGCTGCGGGTCAGGGCAAGGGCATGGTCCACGAACACCTGTCCCAGGGTACGAATGCCCCGCGTGAGCACGACCCGGCCGCGCAGGATCTCGCCCTGCCATTCGGCGGGACCAAGGGCTGCGCGGAAAAGGTCGTTTTGCGCGCCGATGATCCGCGCCTCGGCAAGGCTTGCCTCGTAGCGGTCGAGGTCGAAGACCGGGCCGGCGCAATCGCGACAGACATCCGGACGGGTGCTTGCGGTGATCTGGATGGCCTTGCAGGAGAGGCATTGATAACGCGTCATGAGGAAACCCCCTTCTGATCTGGCGGTCCCTTCCGGCACGGTTCCCCTTCACAATGGGGGCTGACCCGGAAGGCGAGCCGCGCCACCGGCGCGTCTCACCTTCGGGGGCTGCCTCCCGGCGAGGGCGGGAGGGGGGCCCGGCAACCGGAAAATCCAGACCCGAGGGTCGGGGGCCCCGTCTGCACAAGCCGCCGCAAGGCGGCGCGGAAGATGGGGGTGGCCCTTGGGGCGCAGCATTTTGCGGTAGACGGGGGAACCGGCGGTTCCCTTCTTTCTTCCTTCTTCCGCATCCTCTGCGGCAAGCACTGGCCCCTCCTGCAGGGGGCGTTCGGCTCGTCCGAATCCCCCCTGCACCGCGCGGCGTCCGCCACCTGACCCTCTTTTCCGGACGATAAACAGCCAGGCGACTCCGCGCGCCCGTCCGCCCGACAGCCTCTGGCGGGCAGAGGAGGGTGGAAAGCGGCGCTTACGCGCCGCCCTCGATCTTCATCACGGGGATGCCCAGCTTGCGGGCCTTGTCCGCGAGGTTCTCCTGGATACCGGTGCCGGGAAAGACCAGAACGCCCACCGGCAGGACATCGAGCATTGCGTCGTTGCGCTTGAAGGGCGCGGCCTTGCCGTGCCTGCTCCAGTCGGGCCGGAAGGCGATCTGGGATACCTTGCGGTGATCCGCCCAGCGGGAGGCGATGAGTTCGGCGCCCTTGGGCGAGCCGCCATGCAGCAGCACCATGTCGGGATGCTTGGCATGGACCTGGTCGAGCCTGGCCCAGATCAGCCGGTGGTCGTTGAAGTCCGACCCGCCGGTCAGCGCCACCTTGGGGCCGGGAGGCAGCATCACCTCGGTCTCGGCCCGGCGCTTTGCGGCCAGGAAGTCGCGGCTGTCGATGGTGGCAGCCGTCAGGTGACGATGGTTGACCATCGAGCCCGTGCGCGGCCGCCAGGCGCTGCCGGCGTGATGCTCGAAAGCCTCGGCGGCGAGGTCGCGGAAAAGCTCCATGCTGGCGCGCCGTTCGACCATCGTCTGCCCTTCGGCGGTGAGGCGCTCGAGTTCGACCGACTTCACTTCGCTGCCGTCCTGCTCGCGCTGAAGGCGGCGCTGCGCCTGCTCGTTGCCATCGAGGTCGCGTTCGACCCGGGCCACAGCACGGTGGAAGAGATTGACGGTGCCCCAGAGGAGTTCCTCCAAGTCGGGCTCGAGGCGGGTGTCACTCAGGCTCGCAACCAAGGCATCGAAGATGTCGGTCACGGCCGTGGCGACGGCGCTGCCCTCGGGCAACGGCCGGGGATCGGGCTCGTCTTGGAAGGGACGCCAGCCGTAAAGCTGGAGTTCGGCAAGGGCGAGATCGGTCTGGGAGGAGGTGTGGACCGGCTCGTCGGCCGGATCATGGGTGCCGTGTGTCATGGGAAAGGTCCTTCGGTTCGGCAAGACCGCGCCTGTCGCGGCCTTCGCGGGCATCGACGCGCAGGGGCGGGACGGGCAGGCAGCCCTCGCCTCGCGAGGGCCTTGATGGCCAAGGCCGGCTATTTTGCCTCGCGATGCAAAGGCGGGGCGCCCTGCCCCGCCGGCGGAAAATAGTCGGCCGCCGCCATTGCAAGACCGGCCTGGTTCTGCGCCGATCGCCCCTCGGAAGGCCGTGGGCGCGGGACCTGCTCCCGAAGAGGGACGTGTCTGGTGACGGGGACGGTACCGGACAGGGAGGAGCCTTAGCGGCGCCCCTCCGGCCAGGCCCGTCCTCACAGCTCAAGGAAGCGATTGACGTCCTCGGGATGCAGCTGATCTTTCAGGCAGGCGCGCAGGGCTGCGGTGCCAAGGTGGTGCAGATCGTCGTTGAAGTCGCCTTGGGTGGGCGTCAGCACCCTTGCCTCGATGCTCGAGCCTGCCGCGCGGGCAAGCAGGCTGTCCCGGGCCCGTTCACCCGCCGGATCGCGATCCAGAAGGACATACAGGCGGCGCAGACCGGGCGGAAAGAGGATGGCCGCAAGGTGGATGGCCGAGAGTGCTGCCAGCATCGGCATGCCGGGCAGGACCTGTCGCGGCGACAGCACGGTCTCGATCCCCTCGCCCACCGCCAGCACGTCGCCCGCCGCGCCAAAGCGGACGCCGTGGCCGAGCAGCTCGCCCATCGCCCGCCGGGGTGTCTCGACAGCCGCCTTGCCGGAGCCATCGGGAGCAAGCCAGGTGCGATGCGCGCCAGTCCGGCGGCCGGACAGATCGGTGACGGCGGCAATCATCGCGGGGTGCTGCTGGACTGGAGACCCGTCGTCCGGGCGATAATGGCAGCGGGGATGATACCGCAGTGCGCCGCCATCCTGGACACGCGCGATGCCGCGACGGCGCAGGTAGGTCTCGACGGGCGTCCCTTTGATCGGCTGGGACATGGCAAGCAGCCGCCGTGCGGCGTCCGGCGATCCGGCGGGAACCGGAGGACGGGCGGATGTTGGGTCTTTCCAGGGTTCAGGCTGCGGCAGACTCAGAAAGCGCCTCGCTTCCGCGGCAACATCGCCGAAGTCGGTAAGGCCGCAGCTCTCCCGGATGACGTCGAGCAGGTCGCCGTGCTCGGCCGAGGCGGCATCGGTCCAATGCCCCGCGGCGCCGGGGCCGCAGTCCGGTCCGCTCAGCCGCACGAACATCGAACGGCCGGGGGTGTTTCTCGCATCGCCCACCAGCCAGTACTGGCCGTGTCGCCGGCCATTGGACAGGTAGAAGCGACAGACCGCCTCCGCGTCCCGAGCGAGGCACCGTGCCAGTTCGGACGCATCGCGCCGCATCATGACATCCTCCGCTGTCGGGTGAGCCCGGATCTCGGCAGCGTCCTGGCGGCCTCTGCCCGGGTGATGGTGGGGATCGTGGTCATCGCAAACTCCTCGGGAAAGCGGAAAACGGGACCGAGCCCACGGCGCTCTCTCGACCGACCCGGCTCATCTCCCGTCCGGACCCGCCTCTGCCTTTCGACTGCTCCCTCGATCAGCACCATTGAAGCGCGGGAGCAGCGACCTGCCCGGCGGCGTTCCTGCAAAGGCGCCACGGCCGTAATCACACCGGACAGGACGCTCAGGTCCCAAGGCAAAGGGGGGGGTGAAGAATGCGCCCGGGGATGATCCTCAGCGCTTGCCTGACGGGGGAACCATGCGCGTCGACTTGGAACCGTAGTTCCGCACCTTCTCCCGCAAGGCGGCGATCTGGTCATCGATGGTGGGCATGGAACGCTGACGCTCGATCTCATTCTGGAGGGCCAGGCGCATGGCCTCTGTCCTGTCGACACCCAGCATCTCCGCGAGGGTCTCCGCTAGATCATCCAGGCTGCCGTCGCGGATCTCGCGTTTATCCATGAGGGGTTCCGCCTTGCATGCACGGCTATCATGGCCCGGTATGCACAAGGCAGGCGGCGCAGCAAGATGGGATGACGCCGCAGCCAGGCCGCCTGACATGTCTCGCTCCCGGCTGGCCGCGTGCCTGCGCCATCCGATCACGGGATGCGGGGGCCGATCGCGGGCGCGATGGAGCTGCCGGCCCGCACGCACCAGTGCCGGGACAGAGCCAGCATGAAGCCAGCGCCCGACCATGAGGCCGGGCGCTGGCAGAGGCTAGTCGATGGCGCGATAGATCTCGCCCGCCTCGGGGTGGTCCGCGGCATGGGCGTAAAGGCGCGCAAAGCCTTCCGGCAGTTCCGGGGCGTCATGGCGGAACGACAGGTGGGAGAAGGCAAAGAGCGTGGCGATGATGCCGGCGGCATCAGCCGAGACCTCGCCCTCGTAGCCGTTGCCGTCCCAGGTCAGGTGGAAACGGGGCTTGCAGGTCGGGGCGAGATAAAGGGGCTCGCCTGCCAATTCAAGGAAGTCCCACATGCCGCCCGTGTAGTCCGTCGGGCTCAGCCGTTCCATGAAGCCGAACACGGTGTGCTCGCCGACAAGAAGAAGAAGACGGGCTCCGAACAACCGGGGCAGAAAGCCCATGCGGCGCTCCTCGGGAACGGGCATGGCGGAGGAGAATGACGGTGCGGTGAGGCTCATGGCGGAGATCTCCGGTTTTGAGATACGGGGCTTGCGCTGCCCGGGATCCTCTCTAGCCCCCGGCAGGCGCAGCCTTTTCCCGATGTCCCTCTGTCTCTTGATACCCGGCCTGACGGCCTGATCGACGCTCCGGCAATAACCCGCAAGACAGGCCGCAAACCTCAGGATGCTCCTCTCCCTGCCTGGCTGATCGCGGGAACAGGATCGACGATCGGCTCGATCCTTGCGGCCCGCCCCATCCACGGCTCCGGACGGATCGCCCTGGCCCAGTCGGCGAAGCTCGGGATATGGCCCAGATCCTCGCGGACATGCTGCTCGCCGATCCACCGGGTGGGGATCTGCCGCCCCGAGGCCAGGGTGAGCATGGTGCCGAACAGCCGTTCCGACATGAAGATGCCCTCGGCATGATGGCGCAGCGCCCGGTGCCGGAAGTCGGCAAGGATCTCCTTGCTGCCATCGAACCAAGCATGGACGGCCAGGTAGTCCTCGATGCTGCCGCCCCAGCTGCGGACCGAGGAGAGGGCGTGATGATAAGGATGCGCCATGGTCTCCTCCCTTAGAACACGTGGCTGTAGGACTCAGTGGCGGTGTAGCGCTCGCTGTGATCGAGCGTGATCGCCCGCGCCGCCACGTCGAAGACGAACTCGCCAAAGGCGCCGTCGTTGTTCTCCCATCCGGGATGGCTTTGCTCGAGCAGGTCATAGCAGTGCTGCTCGATGGCGGCGGCGATCTCCACGGGCGCGGTAGAAACATCGTCCGAGTTCCAGGTGGCCGAGGCGAGCGAGACCTGGCCCGCGGGAAGATCGACGATGGTCTCGCCGCGCTGTGCGGTGACATCCTCGATCTGGCCGCTGTCGCCGCAGCCGTCAAAGGTCACCGTGACGGTGGTGATCCCGGCGGCCTCCAGGGCATCGAAAAGGGCAGACTTGTTGGCCGGGCGCAGCGCGGCTGCGCGTTGTTGATGGGCCTCGTGTTCGGCAAGAACACGGGCGATGCTGGCGGCAAGGTCAGGATCCGGCTTGCCGCCATGTTCGGGTTCGGTCATGGAATGGTCCTCCGGGAGAGCGGAATGACAGAAGCGGCGCGGCGCGGCTCTCCCTTCTCACGCCCTGCTTGTCCCCTCCCCCACCGGGCTCTGCCTCTTGATGAGGGAGGGTGCTGTTCACGGCCCCGGCGTCAGGTCAGTGCGACACGACCAGGATGTCGCGGCACCGGGGCGAGCGGGATGCGGGGCGGCCATGCCGCCCCGGCCCCGTTCTCACTCGGCGGCCATGCCCTGCGGATCGTCGTCCTCGACGCGGGCAGTGCCGTCTTCCCCTGCCCCGGATGGAGCCTTTCGTGCGGGATCGTCCATCTCTTCCAGGTCCGCGCCGTCGGCGTCATCAGTCAGGAGGGCCGGCAGGCAAGCAGATCCGGCATCCTCGCCGCCGGCTGCCCCGCCGTCGGCAACCCGCGGGCGCAGCGGCTCGGGCAGCCAGCCGGTATCTGCCAGGAGCCGCTCGGCTTCCCGCGCCATGTCGGGCTTCTTCAGGTGATCGATGAGCCGGGCCGCCCCCTCGCCCACGCCTTCGCGCACCGCCTCGATGATGCGCGGCTTGGTGACGCGGCCGAGATAGTTCTCGACCGTCGGCTGCCAGCCTGCCTCGACCAGATCGAGCCCCGTCGCCCGCGCCAGCCGGTCGGCTTCGAAAAGCCGCCGCGCGAGACCTGCCTGGCTCACGCCGGTGCCGCTGTAGGGGTTCGGCCGCTCGACAAGCGCGTTCACGCCGAAGCTGACGCAATGGGCCAGCAGTGCCAGCCGGCTTGCGTCGTCGAGACCGTCGATCCAGGACCAGAGCCGGTCGTCGTCCTCGTCCAAGGGCAGGTCGGCCTTCCAGGCGGCGTGGCGCGCCTCGATGTTCCGGGCAGGAAGGCTTTCGCCCAGGTCCGGTGCCTGAACAGGAAAATGCACCGGGCGCACGGCGGCCTCCAGGGCCGCGCCGGAACTGCGGCTGCCAAAGCAGTCCAGCACCAGCCGGTGCAGGAGCGCGGTCAGGGCTACGTGCGGATGCAGGGCCAGGGCATCGCGCAGCCCCAGCGTGCGGTACGCGGACAGCTCCGTGACCAGGCGCTCGGGCAGGGCCTTGAAGGTTTCCATCTCCTCGTCGCCCTCCTCGCCGGCCTCCGGTTCACCCGCCAACGTGATGATCGCGGGCTGTGCCGCGCCACGGGGCGTGCCGCCGTCTATTGCGTCTGGCGACCCCCGAGCATCATCGTCTTCAGAGCTCCGCGTCACTTCGTCGTCCGGCCGGACATAGCCCCGATCGACAAACAGGCTGCCGTCGGATCCGAGGCTGACGAACACCCCGGCTCGCGCCCTCTGCTCGGGCGAGAAGATCATTGGCCTTTGCTCATAAGCCTCGAGCGCCGCCTCGATCTCGCCCAGGCGCCGGTCGACATCTTCGGGCAACTCCTCGGCCTCGGCATGCTCGGCTTCCAGCTGGTCGTATTCGTCGCGAAGCGCCTCGCGCGTGGCGCGCTCCTCGACGGTCAGGTCGATGGTGGTGCCGGCAAGTTGCCGAAGGCCGCGGTCATGGCCATAGGGGAAGGACACGGCCACATCGACCCAGGCCCAGCCCTCGGCCGTGAGGGCATCGGCCTCGGCCTTCAGCTTCTCCGCGACCAGCCGGTCCAGAAGCGCCGCGTCCTGCAGCCAGCCGCCGTCGTCGCCCTCGAAGAGATCGCGCAGCACCGTGCCGCCCGCCGCCTCGTAAGCGGAAACGCCCACGAAAAGCGCCCGCCTGTCGCAGGCCCGCACCGTGGTTTCGGTCAGAATGCGGCGGATGGTGTAGGGCTCCTTCGACCAGCTGTCCCTGATCGCCTGCCAGACCTGCTCCTGGCGGGCATGATCATCGGTGACGGTGAAGGCCATCAACTGCTCGAGCGTCATAGCGTCCTCGGCGTAGACCTCGAGCAAGGCGGGCGAGACGGAGGCCAGCCGCAGGCGCTGCTTGACGACCTTCACGTCGACGAAGAAGGCCGCGGCAATGGCTTCCTCGGTCATGCCGCTCTCGCGCATGGTCTGAAAGGCGCGGAACTGATCAAGCGGATGCAACGGCGCGCGCTCGATGTTCTCGGCCAGCGACAGCTCGGCCACGAGCACGTCTCCGCCTGCCTTCGCGTCGGAAACGATGCAGGGCACGGGCGCAGTCTTCGCCAAGCGCTTCTGTTTGACCAGCAGCTCAAGCGCCCGGAAGCGGCGACCGCCTGCGGGGACTTCGTAGAAGCCGGTCTTCTGGCCGTCCTCGCCCATGACAGGGCGGACATGGAGGGACTGGATCAGCCCGCGGCGGGCGATAGAGCCGGCCAGTTCCTCAAGCGAGATGCCGGCCTTGATGCGCCGGACATTGGACTGGCTGAGGACCAGCTTGTCGAAGGGAATGTCGCGCGCGGAGGCAAGGGTGATCTTGGGTGTGGCAGGTGCCATGGAAACAATCTCCACGACGGGCGCCGGGGAGCCTCTCTCCCTAGCTTTCAACCCGTCACGAAATCCCCCATCCATCCTTTGCCTCTCGCACGGCTGCACAGGAGCGGATCGCGCCGTCAAAGGGCACCGAGGGTGCGCAGGCTGACCTCCCGGTCTCCGCCGACGATAATATGGTCGTGCAAGGTGAGGCCGAGGCTCTTGCAGGCTGTGGCGATCGCTCGGGTCATGGCCAGATCGGCAGCTGAGGGAGCGGGATCGCCTGCGGGATGGTTGTGGACCATGATCAGCGCGGAGGCATTGAGCAGGAGGGCGCGGCGCAGCACCTCCCGGGGATAGACCGGGACGTGGTCGACCGTGCCCGTGGCCAGGCACTCGTCGGTGATCAGCCGGTTCTTGCGGTCGAGGAACAGGACGTGGAAGCGCTCGACCGTGCCCCGGACGGTGACGGCGCAATAGTCCATCACCGCCTGCCAGGAGGACAAGGTGGGGTTCTGGTTCAGGTGCCGGCGCAGGATCTGGCGGGCTTCGGAGACGACCGCCTCCTCCTGCGCCGAGAGGACAGCGTATCGAGGCTCCGGGGCAACAATGCGGCAGTGGCGTGTCATGGCTGAGGGATCCTGACGGGCAGCCGGCACCATGCCGGGCTTTCTTCCGTCACGACGGCAAGCGCCGCCCTCAAGCGTGGTGAGGGCGGCGTCAATCTCGCCCAAGGTGCATCGGGCGAGCAGGTGCTCGGCAGCCCGGATGCTCCCCGTCTCGCGGGCGGCCTTGGCCCAGATGGAGATCGGCACCGCGCTGGCAAAGAAGAGATCGCGCTCGATGGCGAGGCCAAGGGGCAGCCGGACGGCCTGGAGTTCATGGAGGCTGCAGTATCCAGGCTCCGGGACGCCGGCACCCGCGAGGCCGAACAGGATGTCGCCATCCTCGTCCAGTTCGGTGGCCAGCCAGACGCCCGCACCGAGGGGGTTGAAGAGCTTGACCACGGGCGCATGGTCAACCTTGGTAATGCGGCCATTGGCCAGAAGCCGTTCGCGCAACGCGGGAGTCAGGAGGTTCATGCTTCGGCCTCCTCTGCAAGAGCGGCGGCATCGCTGTCGCTGTCCTGCTCCGGCAGGTAGCCCAGCAGCCAGTCGGCGGCCTTGCTGGCCTGCGAGGCGGCACGGACGATGGCGCGATTGTCTTCCCGCAGCACCTCGAGCCAGGCGCCGATATAATCCGCATGGCGCACCGTCGGCACGATGCCGAGGGACGCACAGCAGAAGGCCGCGCTCAATTCGGCCACAAGTTCCTCGACGGCATAGGCCTGGGAGCCGTAGCGGCCGGAAAAGTCCCGCGCCAGCCGAGAGGGATGGCCACTGGCATGGCCGATTTCATGGAGCGCCGTTCTGTGCCAATCGATCGGTGCGAAGAAGGCCGCGGGCGGCGGCACCTGCACGTAGTCGAGCGCCGGCACATAGAAGGCGCGGTCACCGCCGATGCGGAATGCAATGCCGGTGTTCCGGATCAGGGCCTCGACCCTCGGCTCGATCACGCCCGCGGGCGGCGGGGGCGCCGCCTTCACGATCTCCTCGGGCAGGCCATCGCACTGCGCGACGTTGAAGACGGTGAAGCGCTTCAGAAAGGCGATGCTCTGGGCCTCATCGCCGGTCTCCCGGGCACGACGCCGTTCATCCTGCGGCGTGAACCGGTCGGCATAAACCACGGTGGTGCCGTGCTCGCCCTTGCGCACGCTGCCGCCCAGCGACTGCGCCTGGCGAAAGGTCAGCCAGTGTTGGCTCGGATAGCCGTGCTGGATGACCGCTCCCCAGAGGATCAGAACGTTGATGCCGGAATAGCAGCGTGCCGTCGCGGCGTTGCGGGGCAAGGCCAGCGACGCCCTGGCGGCCGACGTTCCCCAGGGCTGCACCCAGGGCAGCCGCCCTTCCTCCAGCTCGGCAATGATCCGGCCGGTGATCTCGTCATAAAGCGATGCTCGGTCGCCGCCGCCACTTTGGGCGGCACGCTCCTGTCTGGTCATCGGGATGTCCTCCGCGACGGGCGCAGGAGGCCTCTCCTCCCGCCCTCAACCCGTCACGAAAAAATCCGGCCAGGCTTTGACTCTCGTGGTGCCTCCATTCGTCACGGAGACACGATCCAGAAGCCTGTCTCCTCGCCGCCGCACCTGAGATCGGCAGCGGCACCGAGACCTGCGTGGTTGAAGGGTTTCAGGCTGACGGCGAAGCGGTCGGCTTCGAGACGAGCCGCCCGGCGCTACAGCCTTCTTGCCGACACGTCGCATTCAGCATATCTCGGCAAACGCAGCCTACGCATCCACGCTGCAGTTACTGTATCGGCTCATGAGACCACATCAGCATCGACGGAGTGGCAAACCGCGGTCGCCCCAGCAACAGCGCGATCCCGCCAACCGTGTCCTTGAGAGCACGAGCGCAAGGGGCAAGATCAAAGGCACGGCGCAACAACTCGTCGAGCGTTATCTCCAGTTTGCAGAAGAAGCGCGGCTTGCGAATGATCGTGTGGCAACCCAGGCTTTCCTGCAATCGGCCGAGCATTACGTCCGGTTGAGCAATCCTGTCCATCACACTGAAAACCGACCCGTCAAGCACCAGCCTCACGTGGTCGCGGCAGAGACGTGCTCTTCTCCCGGTGATGGGCTCATGACCGTTCCGGCGCCTGCGCTTTGCATGAGACAAACGCCCGAGCCTGAGGCCTGCACGGTAAAGAAAGCGCCCAAACTCCCCGGCGCCAAGAACTCGGAGCAAGTCAGGACCGCCGCGAAACGGGCGGCAGCAGCTGCCGACCTTGAGCGGGTTGCCGGACAGCATGGCTACACATTGGCACAGCTGGGCCTGGTGCTCCGGTCATCATGAAATCTGGGGAAAGGGCATCAGGCTCTTGCTCCATGCCCGACCTTTGGGCTGGCGTTCGCCATCAGGCGGGTTTCATGGCCCAGATCAGATCGCCTGTCCGTGGCGCGCCTCAGGTCCTTCCACAGCAATGCTTGTACTTGCGCCCCGAACCGCAGGGACACGGGTCGTTGCGACCAGGTTGCTTGGCGCGGATGGGCGCATGATCAAGATTGTCAGCAGCCATGAACAGCTCCGGCCGCGATGCGAGCAGGATCGTTGCCACGCAACCGACAATCAGGTCGGGAGCCTGGAGGTCGATCTCGTCGATCTCCTCCTCGGTGAACGTGCTGCTTCCTTCGTAGATGTCCTGCAGGGCCATCAGGAACACCAATGATGATTGTGTCTCCTCGTCAGCCTTCTCCAGCAGGCTTTCCCACGCCTTTGGGCGGACGCGCATGGCCCGGGTGAAGCCATCGACCCACGGCTCCCAGAGCGTCTCGTCGCTGTTGGTATCGACCTCGTAGATCGGTTCGATCCCCAGCGTGGTGGTGATCTGCAGGGCAACCGCGTTGTAATGTGCCATGACCGCCGAGATCGTTGTCTCGGCGGTGGACAGGTCCTGGAACTCCGCCTCACCCGTCTCGCTCCAGACCTGGGACAGCCACTCTGACGGAGGAACAAGCTCCGGACAGCACAGAAGGCCGGTCACATAGCCATCGAGTTCGCTCAAGCTCATCGGGAAATCGTCCGGCGGCAACGCAGACAGGATCTCTTCGAGACGATCGAGCTCCTCATCCGACTGGCTCATGGTGTACCCCCTCGTCCAAGCTGCAGCCCGGCAGGCACGCAATAACACACCCGGTGCCTGGGTCAGCATGCGAAATAGCCCCCCAAGACAATCGTTACGGGCGTGATCCGTACAAGCATCCATTCTCAAAAAGTGCTCACCGGGGACACATTGATCCGAGATTGTATCGCCGCATCTCTTTTCAATAGTGACCAAAGCTACTTCGCGACTCCCTTTGATGGTGCAACAGGCGGCATTCACGGAGCGACATAAAGCAACGCCAGGGCAGGCATCCAGGCGGTAAGGATGCCACTTGCCAGTGTTGCGATCGCAGTCTCACGGATGAGCGGACGCTTGAGTGCGAGAAGCAGGAAATACAGAAACCATAGGGCAGACCAGCAGGCCCAGCACGCACCCAGCCAGACTGTCATCGCATCATCAGCATGGCGCAAGATGACCACGGCTTCGGGCAGAACCGTGATGGACACGAACAGGCTGAACCATCCCAGGCCACGCCCGTCCCATCCTGTCAGCCGATTTACGCCGACCCAGAGGTAGGTGATGCTGAACAACAGCGTCAGCGCCGCAGTCTTGACGGCTGCCGATGTGTCTGCCACTGACATGACCAGCAGCGCCACAGCGCCGGTAATGAAAGCCGTGGCGAGGTTGATGAACACGATCTCACCTTCCGAGATGCGGTTCATCATCCACAATCCGTTGAGCGTCAGGACGGCACCGACAAAAAGAAGCGAAAGCGGAAGAAGCATCAGGCGCTTTCAACCGCTGGTTTGCGGACCGCTCGTGCAGTCCAGAACGTTGCTGACATGTCCATGGCATCCTCCTCCGGATGCCTCCGCCTAGGGCAAAGCACGAGCGAGATTTATCCAGAAATCCTCCATGATGAATGTGGCGCCCGTTTAAAGTCTCAAGGACATGCTGCGGCTGCCCTGCCGCCATGTCGGTCAACCAGGATCAAGGAACAGCAGTCCCTCTAACCCTTGCCTACCGTCGCTATGGGCGGAATGCGGCCTAATGGCAGCGCAGCACGGCAGCCGCAGGAGCCAAAGTTAGCAGTCATCCACCGCATACGACCGAACCAAGCAGAACGAGTTCCAGGGTAAAATCAGCGGCAAAGACATAGTGGTTCGTCATGGCCAGAAAGCGGAGGTTGACCTGCCGCTCCTTGCCGCGACCGACACGGTCCACCGCCGTGCGCATGTTGTCATAGATACCCCGTTCGGGCACGCCGCCGAGCACGCGGAAGCCATGCCAGTGAGCGTCAAACAGCATCTCGTGGGTTTGCAAAAGATAGGCGCGCAACAGGAAGGCCCGGCTGTGGGACAGCTTGATGTGCGCCATCTGAAACTTCGTGCGCTCGTCGGCCAGAAATCCATAGTCTTCGCTCCAGTCGAACTGGAAGGCTTCGCCGGGCTGGAAAGCCAGCGGAACGAAGGTGCCACGTCCCGTGGTCTGCTGTTCGCGCTGGCGATCCGTCCGCCAGTTCCGTGCAAACGCCGCAACCCGGTTGTAGGAGCCGGTGAAGCCGAGCTTGACGAGATCGGCATGCATCTGCTTCAGCGTCCGCCGCTGCTTGCGCGACTTGCCGGCTTCCGTCTTCAACCAGCCAGCCAGCTTCTCGGCGAAAGGATCAAGCTTGCTCGGCCGAGCCGGCGTCGCAAACTTCGGCTCGATCGCTCCTGAGTTCAGATACTTCTTTATCGTATTGCGCGATAGGCCGGTGCGACGCGCGATCTCGCGGATCGGCAGCTTCTCCCGCAGCCGCAGCTTCCGGATCACATTCAAAAGTCCCATGTGGATCACTCCGTAAACCCCCTCCGCTCACCGCGTCGGGGAAGGGTCACATGGGTCAAATCTCAATGGAAATTATGTGCCTGCCTGGGTCACTTCTAGAGCCTGTTGCACTCAATCGACCTCATAACCTGCGGCTTTGAAGTAGTTGTAGCATTCCTCGTCGGAGAACAGATCGCAGACAGCTCACCGCGTCGGGGAAGGGTCACATGGGTCAAATCTCAATGGAAATTATGTGCCTGCCTGGGTCACTTCTAGGTGGAAATCAACACGAAGGTGGCTTTGGAAGCCATTCGCGAGGACCTGACGACGGCCGAACAGGCCAAGAAGTACGACATCCACCCCACCATGATCACGGGCTGGAAAAGAACCGCCATTGAGAACATGGCCTCGGCCTTTGACGGCAAGAGTGCTGCCGAGCCGGCGATTTCCCGTCAGGAGGTCGAGAAGCTGCATGCCAAGATCGGCCAACTGGTCGTGGAGCGGGATTTTTTGTCGGCAGCCTCCAGTCTCATTCTCGGCACTGGAGGCAAAAAGCGGTGAAGCAGGATCATCCTGATCTCAGCGTCCGACGGCAATGCAGCCTGCTGTCATTGGCGCGCTCCGGCCTTTATTACCAGCCACGTGGCGAAAGCGCCGAGAAGCTGAAGTTCATGGAGATCATCGACCGGCAGTTCCTCGAGACGCCATGGTATGGCTCGCGGCAGATGGCCCGTCACATGCAAAGAGAGGGACATCGATGCGGGCGCCATCGGGTCCGCCGGCTGATGAGGCTCATGCGTCTGGTGCCGATCTATCAGGATCCGAAAACCAGCAGGAAGCACCCGGAACACAAGATTTACCGTTACCTTCTCAAGGGCCTGGCCATCACCCGCCCCAATCAGGGCAGGTCGCACCGATATCAGCTACATCCCCATGCGCCGGGGGTTTCTTTACCTGGTGGCGATCATGGACTGGCATAGCCGCAAGGTGCTCAGCTGGCGGCTCTCGAATTCCATGGATGCGGGTTTCTGTGTTGAGGCTCTGAAGGAGGCGCTGGCCAAATACGGACCGCCCGAGATCTGCAACTCCGACCAAGGTGCGCAATTCACCAGCACCGAGTTCACCGAGTTCACCGAGGTGCTGCTGGACGCCAAGGTGAAAATCTCCATGGATGGGCGTGGCCGCTGGATCGACAACCGGATGATCGAAAGGCTGTGGCGTTCCCTCAAATATGAATGCGTCTACCTGAACGCCTTTGAGACCGGTTCCGAGGCCCGCAGGGGGATCGGCGCCTGGATCAGCTATTACAACAAAAAACGCCCGCACTCATCGCATGGGTTGCTGACGCCTGCTGAGGCCTATGATACCGCCAACCAGAACCTGAAAGCCGCTGCCTGACATAACCCCCATGCCCGAGCTTAGCGAAGCGGCAAACTGGTCGGAAATTCCGGACCACCTCTTAGTGCACCGAAGAAGCCAGAACCTTTGCCAGTCTTAGAGCGCCTAACAAAACCGCTGCTCATGCGTTGAGAGGCCATGAGCAAGCCCCTTGTATCCGATGATCTGTGGGAGGCCATTGCG
>NZ_JAFNAW010000076.1 GCF_017356265.1 Paracoccus fontiphilus
GGAGTCGTCGGCAGCGTCAGATGTGTATAAGAGACAGAGGCGGTGATGGTCGGGCGCGGCGCGCAGGGCGCGCCCTGGCGGCTGGCGCAGATCGCGCATGACCTGGAGGGCGCGCCCGCCCCCGACGTGCCGCAGGGCGATGCCCTGGCGGATGCCGTGGCCGAACATTACGAGGATATCCTGGATTTCTATGGCATCGACCTGGGCCTGCGCGTCGCGCGCAAGCACCTGGGCTGGTATGCGGATGCGAACGGCGCGCCCTTGCGCGACCAGATGCTGCGCGCCGCCAGCCCGGCGGAAACGCTGGCGCTGATCCGCCGCGCCTTTGGCGATGCGCGGGTGGCTGCATGACGCGACCCAGCCCGGCAGGTTTTTCGCAGGTGCAGCCCGGCCCCGGCTGGGACGCGCTGCCCCTGCCGGCCTTGGTGCTGGACCGGCAGGGACGGGTCGCCGCGATGAACGACGCGGCCGAGGTCTGGCTGAACATCTCGCGCAACTCGACCCTCGGCCGTCCCCTCGACGGCGAGGAACTGGCGACGCGGCTGCGCATCCAGCCTTCGCTCTCGCCCCTGATCGGTCGCGTGATGAACAGCGACGAGGCGCTGTACCAGCCCAATGTCTGCTTCGAGATCGGCGACCGTGCGGGTGGCCACCAGGACCGCCGCGCGTCGGTCCATGCCGGTCCTGCCGGGGATGTCGGGGGCGCGGTGACGATTTTGCTGGTGCCCCTGGACGAGGCGGGGCTGCAGAACCAGAACCGCGCCGTCCGCACCGCCGCCCGCAGCGCCATCGGCATGGCCGAGATGCTGGCCCACGAGATCAAGAATCCCTTGGCGGGCATCCGGGGCGCCGCGCAGCTGATCGGCATGAACGCATCGCGCGAGGATCGCGAAATGGCCGAGATGATCGTCAGCGAATCGAAACGCATCGTCTCGCTGCTGGAGCAGGTGGAGCGTTTCGGCGACACCTCGGCCCCCAACCTGCGGGCGATCAACGTCCATGACGTGTTGGAAAAGGTTCGCCGGTCCGCGGCCGTGGGCTTTGCCAGGAAGATAGGCATTGTCGCGGAATACGATCCCTCGCTGCCCGATGCCCTGGCCGATGGCGACCAGTTGACCCAGGTCTGCCTGAACCTTGTGAAAAACGCGGCCGAGGCGCTGAAGGACACCGATCACCCGTCGATCCGCCTGCGCAGCTTCTACGACCATACCCTGCGCCTGCCCCCGGACGAGGCCGACCCCACCGGCCGTCCCTTGCCCCTCCAGATCGAGATCGAGGACAACGGCCCCGGCCTGCCGCCCGCCATCGCCGACCAGATCTTCGAGCCCTTCGTGTCGGGCCGCGAGAACGGCACCGGGCTGGGGCTGGCGCTTGTCAGCAAGATCATCACCGACCACGGCGCGCTGATCCGCGTGGACTCGCGCCCCGGCCGCACCGTTTTCCGCATATCATTGCCCAAGGCATAAGGACCCGCGCCATGGACGGAACCGTTCTGATCGCCGACGACGACCGCACCATCCGCACGGTGCTGACACAGGCGCTGACCCGCGCGGGCTGCCGCGTCCATGCCACCGGCAGCCTGGCGCAGCTGTCGAAATGGGTCGAGGAAGGGCGCGGCGACTTGGTCATCACCGACGTGATGATGCCCGACGGCAATGGCATCGACCGCATCCCCGCGATCCGGGAGGCGCGGCCCGACCTGCCGGTGATCGTGATCTCGGCCCAGAACACCATCGTCACCGCCATCCGCGCGACCGAGGCCGAGGCCTTCGAATACCTGCCCAAGCCCTTCGACCTGCCCGACCTGATGACCAAGGCCAACCAGGCCCTGTCGCGCCGCCCCCGCAAGTCCGACCCGGTGCCCGACACCATTCCGGCGGCGCGTCCCGCCGCCGATCCGGCCATGCCGCTGATCGGCCATGCCCCGGCCATGCAGGCGCTGTTCCGCATGGTGGCGCGGGTGCTGAACGCCGACCTGCCGGTCCTGATCGCGGGCGAGCCGGGCGTCGGCAAGACCACCATCGCCCGGTCCTTCCACGACCTGTCCGACCGGCGCGACAACGGCATCGCGATCCTCACCTCGGCCGATGCCAGCGAGGAGGCGATCACCCGCGCGGCCGACAAGGCGCGGGGCGGCACGATCATCATCGAGAACCCGGCAGGCTTCGATCCCGCCGCGCAGGCCCGCCTGATCGGCCTGATCGAGTCGCTGGAAAGCGGCCCCGACCGCGCCATGGCCCCGCGCATCGTGGCGACCACCGGCCCGGACCCCCAGGCCGACGTGGCGGCGGGGCGGCTGCGGTCGGACCTGTATTACCGGCTGGCGGGGGTGACGGTCACGGTGCCGCCGCTCCGCGCCCGCGTGGACGACATCCTGCCCTTGGCGAACCACCTGCTGGCGCGTGCGGCCACGCAAGGACTGCCCGACCGCACGCTTGGCGACGACGCTGCCAGCCTTCTGCGCGCCCATGCCTTTCCCGGCAACGTGCGGGAACTGGAGAACATGATGCGCCGCCTTGCCCTGACCGCCAGCGGCGCCGCCATCACCGCGCCCGAGATGCGCGAGGCGCTGAGCCAGGGGGGCGGCACCCGCGCGGCCCCCATCGCCGCCATGCCCATGCCGGTCGCGCAGCCCGCGCCCGACAGCGCCATGACCGCGCCCTACCAGCTTGGCGGCGGCAATGGCCCCCTGTCGGATTCGGTCGAGGCGCATCTGCAACGCTATTTCGACCTGCACGGCGACAGCCTTCCGCCCCCGGGCCTTTACGACCGCATCTTGCGGGAAATCGAACGGCCTCTGCTTCAGGTTGCGCTGGATGCGACGGGCGGTAATCAGCTGAGATGCGCCGACCTTCTGGGAATAAACCGCAATACCCTGCGCAAGAAGCTGACCGAGCTGAATATCGAGGTGACACGGCGCCGCAAACTGATGTAAAACCGCCACAGGGGCAGCGCCATCCGTATCGGCGCTGCAACAGAAAGCCGCGTCAGACGGCAGGCGGGGGCAATGGCAGGTGCCGCATCAGGGCTGAGCTGGGACAGGCTCGCAAGGGTAAGGCTGCCGCGTCACTGGCGCGGCGCGCTGACGGCAGGCTTGCTGGTCGCGGGCATCCTTCTGGCGATCGCCACGATGACGGTGCTTGGCCCCCTGGCCCAGGGCGCCGAAAGCCGGATGCTGCGGCTGATCCTGCTTCTGGATCTGGCCTATCTGATCGTGCTGATCGGCATCATCGTGCTGCGCATGGCCCGGCTGATCACCGCGCGGCGCAAGACCGCCGCGGGGTCGCGGCTGCACGCGCGGCTGGTGCTGATCTTTGCCGGTCTGACCCTGGTGCCAGCCGTCCTTGTCGCGCTGTTCGCGGGCTTCCTGGTCAATATCGGGCTTGAAGGCTGGTTCTCGGGCCGGGTGCAGCAGGTGGTCACGACCTCGCAGGCCGCCGCCGAGGCCTATCAGGAGGAACACCGCCGCGACCTGACCGCCGATGCCATGGCGCTTGCCGGGGTGCTGACGCAGGCCGGTCGCGCCAATCCGCTGATCGACGACGGCGAGTTGCGGCTGCTGCTGGGGCAGGGCCAGGCGCTGATCCAGCGCGGGCTGCGCGAAGCCTATGTCATCAACGGCAACGCCGAGATTCGCGCGCGGGGCGAACGCTCGTACCTGTTCTGGTACGAGGCCCCCGACAGCACCGAACTGGACCGCGCGCAGTCCGAGGGCGTCGTCCTGATCGAGGATTGGGACAACAACGAATTCCGCGCCCTTGTCGCCCTGCCGCCCTTGGCAGACCGCTACCTGTATGTGACGCGCGACGTGGACGGCGACCTGCTGGGACTGGTGGACGACACGCGCGAGACGGTCGGCAGTTACCGCCAGCTCGAGGAGACGCGCAGCCAGGTGCTGTTCGAATTCTCGCTGGTCTATCTGGCCTTCGCGCTGCTGCTGGTCGCCGCCGCGGTGCTGCTGGGCCTGTGGTTCGCGTCCCGCCTGTCACGGCCCATCGGGCTGCTGGCGCTGGCCAGCGAACAGGTCGGGCGCGGCAACCTGGACGTGCAGGTGCCCGAGCCCGACACCGGGGACGAAATCCAGACGCTGGGACAGTCCTTCAACCGCATGACCCGCCAGCTCAAGGCACAGCGCGAGGAACTGGTCGACAGCTATCGCATCAGCGACGAACAACGTCGGCTGTTCGACAACGTGCTGTCCTCGGTCACGTCCGGCGTGATCGGCCTGGATGCGGCGGGAGAGATCGACTTCGTCAACCGATCCGCCAGCCGCCTGCTGGGGCTGGACCCCAAGCGCGACATCGACGCCCTGCTGTCCGAGGTCGTGCCGGAGTTCGAGCCGCTGTTCGACCGCCTGTCGGCCTCGGTCGCCGAGACCGTGCAGGACGAGGTCCGGCTGATGCGCGAGGGCCGCGTCGAAAGCCTGCTGGTGCGCATGGCGGTGCGGCGCGGCACCGATGGCGACCTGGAGGGCTATGTGGTGGCCTTCGACGACGTGACCGAGCTTGTGACCGCGCAGCGCATGGCGGCCTGGGGGGACGTCGCCCGCCGCGTCGCGCACGAGATCAAGAACCCGTTGACGCCCATCCAGCTTTCGGCCGAGCGCCTGCGCCGCAAGTTCGGCAAGCTGGCCTCGCCCGAGGACAAGGCCTCGCTGGACCAGTATACCGATGTCATCATCCGCCAGACCGGCGACCTGCGCCGGATCGTGGACGAGTTCAGCCGCTTCGCCCGGATGCCCGAGCCCGACCGGGCCGAGACCGACCTGGCCGCCCTGCTGCGAGAGGCGACGCTGTTGCAGCAGGACGCGCTGAAAGGGGCGCTGCAGGCGCAAATTCCCGATGGGCCGGTGATCGTCGATTGCGACGCGGGAATGCTGCGGCAAGCCTTCACGAACCTGATCAAGAATGCCGGGGAAGCCGTTGACGAATTGCGGGAAAATCCGCCCGAGGGGTGGATGCCCCGGATCACGGTCCTGATGCAGGCCGACCACGACGCGGTCACGATCCGCATCTGCGACAACGGCCCCGGCCTTCCCGCCGACCGGTCGCGCCTGTTCGAGCCCTACGTGACCATGAAGGCCAGCGGCACCGGCCTTGGCCTGCCCATCGTCAAGAAGATCGTCGAGGAACACGGCGGCAGCCTGTCCTTGGGCGACCGGCCCGACGGCCAGGGCGCCATGGCCGAGATCCGCCTGCCGCGGGAACGCCATCCCGTGCGCGGCACGCAACGCAAGACAAAAACAAAAGAAGATGAGGCAGCACCGACATGAGCGATATCCTGATCGTTGACGACGAACGCGATATCCGCGAACTGGTCGCGGACATCCTGAAGGACGAGGGGTTCGAGACGCGCCTTGCCGCGAACTCGGACGAGGCGCTGGGGGCCCTGAACGACCGCCAGCCCGCGCTGATGGTTCTGGACATCTGGCTGAAGGACAGCCGGATGGACGGGATCGACATCCTCAAGCAGGTCAAGCGCAACAACCCGGACGTGCCCGTGATCATCATATCCGGACACGGCAACATCGAGATCGCGGTGGCGGCGATCAAGCAGGGCGCCTACGACTTCATCGAAAAGCCCTTCAACATCGACCAGTTGATGGTGGTGGTGAACCGCGCGATGGAAACCAGCCGGTTGCGCCGGGAAAACAGCACCCTGCGGCGCGGCGGCGACCGGTCGGGCGAGATGCTGGGCCACTCCGTCGCCTTCAAGCGGCTGCGCGACGCGCTGGACAAGGTGGCCAAGTCGAACGGCCGCGTGATGCTGGCCGGAGAGCCGGGCACCGGCAAGGAGATGGCCGCCCGCTATATCCACGCCCACAGCCCGCGCAGCGGCGCGCCGTTCATCACCGTCCCCTGCGCCACCATCGAGCCCGAGCGCATGGAGGAGGTGCTGTTCGGCCGCGAGACGCCCGAACGCGGGATCGAGCCGGGCCTGCTGGAACAGGCCCATGGCGGCGTCATCTATTTCGACGAAGTGGGCGACATGCCCTTGGGAACGCAGCCGAAGATCCTGCGCGTCCTGACCGAACAGCAGTTCGTGCGGGCCGGGGGCGCGGACCGGGTGCGGGTGGACCTGCGGGTGATCTCCTCGACCAACCGCGACCTGCCGGCCGAGATCGCGGCCGGGCGCTTTCGGCAGGAGCTTTACGACCGCCTGAACGTCGTGCCCGTCGCCGTGCCCTCGCTGATGGAACGTCGCGACGACATCGGTCTGCTGGCGCGCCATTTCATCGACCAGTTCCACCGCGCGCAGGGGCTGACGCCCCGTGCCCTGCCGGACGAGACGGTGGCCGCCCTGCAATCCATGCGCTGGCCTGGCAACATCCGCCAGTTGCGCAACGTGATCGAACGCGTGCTGATCCTGGCCGAGGGCACCGGCCCGATCCAGCCCGCCGAGCTGGAGCCCCAGGGGGCCACCCCCGACAACAGCGACGCCCTCAGCCTCGGCCCGCAGATCACCGCCATGGCCCTGCGCGAGGCGCGCGAGATGTTCGAGCGGGAATACCTTGTCGCCCAGATCAACCGCTTCGGTGGCAATATCAGCCGCACCGCGCAGTTCGTGGGGATGGAGCGCAGCGCCCTGCACCGCAAGCTGAAATCCCTGGGCGTGGTCGGCGGCATGCGGCCCGAGGACGAGTTGCTGATGGGCAAGTAGCCCTGCAAGCGTGGCCGGCGGCGCGTCGTGGGCACCGTCGGCCACGTCCTGGAACCAGGCCCGGCACGGCATGTTCGGGGAAACACATGCGTCACGCCTGAAGGCGACGGCAGCAGACGAGGCCGCGTTCTTCCTGCATCGGCATTCCCGGCCGGGCGACCCTTATGGCATGCGCGCGCAAACGTCGTGGGGCTGCGCAGGCTGCTGTCCGGTCGTCCGTCGTTCTTCTACCACTTTCGCGCCGAATGCAACCTTGGGTTGATCAAGAATCCGGACTTCGATCGTCCCTCCTTGCAGGACGGTTGCGCCACGCGAACCGGCGGCATAGGCAAAGGGGGGACGCAAGGGCCTGCGGCAAGGGGACGGCCATGAAGATCATCATCTGCGGCGCGGGCCAGGTGGGCTGGCAGATCGCCCGCCACCTGTCGGGGGAACGCAACGATGTCACCGTCATCGACAACAATGCCGAACTGATCCGCCGCGCGACCGACGCCCTGGACGTGCAGGGCGTGACCGGCTTTGCCAGCCATCCCGACGTGCTGGACAGCGCGGGGGCGCGCGACGCCGACCTGATCATCGCCGCCACCCATTCGGACGAGGTGAACATGGTCACCTGCCAGGTGGCCCATTCCATCTTCCAGGTGCCCCGCAAGATCGCCCGTCTGCGCAGCAGCGCCTATCTGGACGCGATCTACTCGGACCTCTACACGACGTCCCACCTGCCCATCGACGTGGTCATCAGCCCGGAACGCGAGGTCGCCAAGGCGGCGCTGCAACGCCTGTCCGCCCCCTCCACCTTCGATGTCGAGACGTTCCTGGGCGGCAAGGTCCAGCTTCTGGGCATCGTGCTGGAGGATGACTGCCCGGCGCTGAACACCCCCCTGCGGCAGTTGAGCGACCTGTTTTCCACCCTGCGCGCCATCGTGGTGGGCGTTCGCCGCCAGTCGCGGCTGTTCGCGCCCGAGCCGGGGGACCAGTTGTTCGCCCGCGACCAGATTTATGTCTTCGCGCATCGCGACGACGTGGGGCGCACGCTGGAGATCTTCGGCAAGCCCCCCTTGAAGCAGGAACGCATCGCCATCATCGGCGCGGGCAATGTGGGCCTTGCCGTGGCCCAGGCGCTTGAGGCGCGGCCCGACCGCATCCGCGCCAAGCTGATCGAACGCGACCGCGCCCGCGCCGAATATGCTGCCGACCGGCTGGAACGGACTATCGTGCTGAACGGCGACGGCCTGTCCGCCGAACTGCTGGAGGAAGCCGCCGTCCCCTCGGCCGATGCCGTGCTTGCGGTGACGGACGACGACAAGACCAACATCCTGGCCTCGGTCCGCGCCAAGCAGGCGGGGGCGAAGCTGGCCATCACGCTGATCAACGACCCGACGCTGGTGCCGCTGATGGATGCGCTGGACATCGACGCCTACATCAACCCGCGCGCCACCACCGTGTCCACCATCCTGCGCCACGTGCGCCACGGCCGGGTGCGCGACATCTATTCCATCGGCGACGCCGAGGCCGAGGTGATCGAGGCGCAGGCCCTGTCCACCTCGCCCATCTCGGGCCGCGCGATCCGCGACATCGAGTTTCCCGAGGGCGTGCTGATCGGCGCCGTGCAGAAGGGCGACAGGGTGGTCAAGCCGATGCCCGACACGCGGATCGAGGAAGGGGACATCGTCCTGATCTTCGCACTCACCAAGGACGTGCCAGAGGTCGAGCGCCTGCTGCAGGTCTCGATCGACTTCTTCTGACGCGCGATGACCATCCTGCTGCGCCTGCCGCTGTTCGTCCTGCTGGCCGCCCTGACCGGGCTGGCGATGCTGCTGCCCGCGGCCTACGCCTCGGTCAACGACAACGACGGGTTGGCGCGCAACTTCCTGTATTCCGGGCTGCTGGTCCTGGTGGGGGCGGGGATGGTCGGCCTTGCCACATCGGCCAACCAGCGCCCGCCGCGTCCGCGCGACACGCTGCTGGCGATGCTGGCGGTGTTCGGGGGGATGCCGCTGATCATGGCGCTGCCCTTCGCCGAGTCGATGCCGGACACGGGCCTGTTCAACGCCTGGTGGGAAATGACCTCGGCGCTGACGACGACGGGGGCCTCGCTTTATTCCGCCGACCTGCTGCCGATGCCGCTGCACCTGTGGCGGTCAATGGCGGGCTGGATGGGCGGGTTCTTCATCCTTGCCGCCGCGACCGCGATCCTGGCGCCCCTGCATATCGGCGGGTTCGAGATCATGGCCCCGCCGCAGGGCCGGCGCGAGTATTACGAACGGCTGCCCCGGTCGGCCGATCCCCGCGACATCAATCCGCATCTGTCCGCGCCGGGCTTCCGGACCGTGCTGGCCCATCCCCACTACAGGCTGATGCGGTCGGCCATGCTGGTTCTGCCGGTCTATGCCGGGCTGACGCTGGTGCTGTGGGTGGTCCTTCTGCTGCTGGGCGATCCCGCGCTGATCGCGCTGTGCCGCGCCATGGGAACGCTGTCCACCAGCGGGATCTCTCCGGTCCTCGGCCCGCCCGGCACAAGTTCGGGCCTGGCCGGAGAGGTGGCGGTCTTCCTGTTCCTGATCCCCGCCCTGTCGCGCCGGTTCTGGCCGGGTGGCGAGCAGTTGCGGGCCAGCGACACGCTGGTGGACGACCCCGAGCTGAAGATGGCGGGCGGCCTGGTGGCCCTGGTCGCCTTGTCCCTGTTCGCCCGCCATTTTATCGGCGCCATCGAGGCCGAGCAGGCGCCGGCGGGATCGCTGGAACTGCTGCATGACCTGCGCAACGGGCTGGCGGCCTTCTGGGGCGGGCTGTTCAACGCCCTCAGCTATCTGACGACGACGGGCTGGACCTCGATAGACTGGCAGGGGGCGCGGGCCTGGTCGGGGCTGTCCTCGCCCGGCCTGATCCTGGCGGGGCTGGCGATCATGGGCGGCGGCGTCGCCACCACGGCGGGCGGCGTCAAGCTGTTGCGCGTCTACGCCCTTGCGATGCACGGCCAACGGGAAATGGAGCGGATCATCCACCCCAACTCCGTCGCCGGGGGCGGCCGCATCGCGCGGCGGCTGCGGCGCGAGGGGGCCTACCTGGCCTTCATCTTCTTCATGCTGTTCGCGACCTCCATCGCGGTGGTGGTGGCCCTGGTCTCCATCCAGCGGATCGAGATCGAGACGGCGACGATCCTGTCCATCGCCGCGCTGACCAACACCGGGCCCCTGGCTGCCGCCATCCCCCTGACCCCCGCGTTCGAGGGGACCGCCGGCATCGCCTCGGCCCCTTGGGAGGGGTGGTCGGGCCTGCCGGCCTTCACCAAGGCGGTCCTGGCGGGTGCGATGATCGTCGGCCGGATGGAGACGCTGGCCATCCTTGCGCTGTTTTCGCCACAGTTCTGGCGGCGCTGAGGGGGCGGTTCCCGCGGGGCGCGATATGCTTGCAAGGGCTGCGTCAAGCGCATAAACGTGAAGTCCGACCGGGACAGTATAAAACGGAAAAGAATAATGGCTGGCGACAAGCAGAACCTGCAGGACGCGTTCCTCAATCACGTCCGCAAGGCGAAGGTGCCTGTCACGATCTTCCTGATCAATGGCGTCAAGCTGCAAGGCGTCATCACCTGGTTCGACAACTTCTGCGTGCTTCTGCGCCGCGACGGCCAGTCGCAACTGGTCTACAAGCACGCCATCAGCACCATCATGCCGGGCCAGCCCATTTCGCTGTACGAAGGCGAGGACTGATTGGCCGAACCCACTGCGACCGAGGCGAAACCGACCCGCGCCTATGTGATCCATCCCGACCTGGCCAGCCGGACTCAACGGCGTGAGCCCGAACATGCCCTGGCCGAGGCCGTGGCCCTGGCCCATGCCCTGCCGGGGATCGAGATCGTGGGCGACGAGGTCGCGCGCCTGCGCAAGCCCGATCCGGGCCGGTTGTTCGGCAAGGGCAAGCTGGCCGAGATCGGCACGCGGCTTGAGGCCTCCGAGGTCGATCTGGTCCTGATCGACGGGCCGGTGTCCCCCGTGCAGCAGCGCAACCTTGAAAAGGACTGGGGCGTCAAGCTTCTGGACCGGACCGGGCTGATCCTTGAAATCTTCGCCGACCGTGCCCGCACCCGCGAGGGCGTGTTGCAGGTGGAACTGGCCGCGCTGTCCTATCAGCGCACCCGCCTGGTCCGCGCCTGGACCCACCTGGAACGCCAGCGGGGCGGCCTTGGCTTTGTGGGCGGACCGGGGGAAACCCAGATCGAGGCCGACCGCCGCGCCATCGACGAACAGATGACCCGCCTGCGCCGCCAGCTTGAACGCGTGGTCAAGACCCGCACCCTGCACCGCGCGGCCCGCGCCAAGGTGCCCTATCCCATCGTGGCGCTTGTGGGCTATACGAACGCGGGCAAGTCGACGCTGTTCAACCGCCTGACGGGGGCCGAGGTTCTGGCCAAGGACATGCTGTTCGCCACGCTGGACCCGACCATGCGCGCCATCCGCCTGCCGGGCGCCGGGGGAGGGCAGGGGCGCAAGATCATCCTGTCCGACACCGTGGGCTTCATCAGCGACCTGCCCACGGAACTGGTCGCCGCCTTCCGCGCCACGCTCGAGGAGGTTCTGGAAGCCGACCTGATCCTGCACGTTCGCGACATCAGCCACCCCGAGACCGAGGAACAGGCCGCCGACGTGGCCGAGATCCTGGAGTCGCTGGGCGTCGATGAGGATGTGGCCCTGATCGAGGTCTGGAACAAGATCGACGCCTTGTCCGCCGACACCCGGGCCGCGCTGCGCCGCACGGACCAGCGGACGGAAGGCATCCAGGCCGTCAGTGCCCTGACGGGCGAGGGTCTGGACGACCTGGTTGCCGCCATCGACGCGCATCTGTCCGAAGCCCTGGACGAACCGAAGACCGCTGCCACGGTGACCTTGCCCTTTTCGGACGGCCGCCGCCGGGCCTGGCTGCACGAGGCGGGCGTGGTGCAGCGCGAGGAGTCGGGCGAGGGTGGCCTGACGCTGCATCTGCTGTGGACCGAACGGCAGAAGGCCGGGTTCGAGGCGCTGTAGGGTGGGGTTTCACCCCGCCATCAGCCCGCCCAATCCACCGGCTCGCGCCCCTGCGCCTCAAGCCAGGCATTGATCCGCGAGAACGGCCTGCTGCCAAAGAACCCCCGCCGCGCCGACAAGGGCGAGGGATGCGCCGTCGCGATCACCATGTCCTGCGGGCGCGGCAACCCGGCCACGGCCTTCTGCGCATGAGCGCCCCACAGCAGGAAGGCCAGCGGGCCGTGCTTCTGCGCCTCGGCCACGGCATCGCGGGCCAGCCGGTCCCAGCCCCATGACGCATGGCGCCCCGCATCCCCCGGCGGCACCGACAGCGACGTGTTCAGCAGCAGCACCCCCTGACGGGCCCATCCCGACAGATCGCCCGTGGCGGGCGCCGCGCCCGTGTCGTCGCGCAGTTCGGTGAAGATGTTCTTCAGCGACCGGGGCAGGGCGATCTCGGGCGCGACCGAGAAGGCCAGCCCGTTCGCGTGGCCCGGTGTCGGATAAGGGTCCTGGCCCAGGATCACGACGCGGACCTTCTCGGGCGGGGTGGCCTCAAGCGCGGCGAACACCAGTGCCGGGCCGGGCAGCCACTTGTCCAGACCTGCCAGACGGTCGCGGATCGCGGGCCAGTCCTCGCGGAAGAAGGGCAGTTGGTCCCAGGCCTTCGGCGGTTCCATCATGCCTCGGGCAGCCCGGTGACCTGCGCCAGGCGGGTCAGGCGGTCGGTGGCCGCGCCGCTGTCGATGGATTCGGCCGCCATGGCCGCCCCCTCGCGCAGGTCGCGGACCTTGCCCGCGATCAGCAGGGCCGCGGCGGCGTTCAGCAGCACGGCATCGCGATAGGCGCCGCGCTCTCCCGCCAGAAGGGCGCGGAAGGCGGCGGCGTTCTGGTGCGGCTCGCCGCCGATGATCGCCTCGAAGGGGTGGCGCGGCAGGCCCGCGTCCTCGGGTGCGACGGTGAATTCGGTGATGTCGCCGTCCTTCAGCGCGGCGACATGGGTTTCGCCGGCGATGCTGATCTCGTCCGTGCCGTCGGACCCGTGGACCAGCCAGGCGGCTTCGCTGCCCAGGTCGCGCAGAACCTCGGCCATGGGGCGGATCCAGGCGGCACTGAAGGCGCCGGTCAGCTGCCGCCGGGCCGAGGCCGGATTTGTCAACGGTCCCAGCAGGTTGAAGACGGTTCTTGTGCCCAGTTCCGCGCGCGGCGCGCCGACATGGCGCATGGCCGGATGATGCATCGTGGCCATCATGAAGCAGATGCCCGCCTCGGTGATGGCCTGCTGCGAGACCTTCGGCCCGATCATCACGTTGATGCCCATGTGCGTCAGCGCATCGGCGGAACCGGACTTGGACGACAGGTTGCGGTTGCCGTGCTTTGCGACCGGCACCCCTGCGCCCGCCACCACGAAGGCCGTCGCGGTCGAGATGTTCAGCGTGCCCTTGCCGTCCCCGCCAGTGCCGACGATGTCCATGGCGCCTTCGGGGGCCTGGATGCGGTTCATCCGCGCGCGCATCGCGCGGGCGGCGGCGGCGATCTCCTCGACCGTCTCGCCGCGCACGCGCAGCGCCATCAGCAACCCGCCGATCTGGGCCGGGGTCGCCGCGCCGTCGAACAGGGCGGAAAACGCGGCCTCGGCCTCGGTCCCTGTCAGGGGGCGGGTGGCGGCGATACCGATCAGCGGGCGGATGTCGGTTGCGGTCATGCCGCGGCCTTTCGCGGGCTGCAGCGGGACAGGAAGGTGCGGATCATGTCGTGCCCGTGTTCCGAGGCGATGGATTCCGGGTGGAACTGCACGCCCTCGATGGGCAGCGCCTCGTGGATCAGGCCCATGATGGTGCCGTCGTCCGATGTCGCGGTCACGCGCAGGCAGTTCGGCAGGCTTTCGGGCTCCACCGTCAGCGAGTGATAGCGCGTGGCCGTCACGGGCGAGGCCAGCCCCGCGAAGACGCCCGTTCCGTCATGGCTGATCGCGTCGGTCTTGCCGTGCATGATGCGGGTCGCGCGCACGACCTTGCCGCCGAACGCCTCGCCAATGGCCTGGTGGCCCAGGCAGACGCCGAACAGCGGGATCGCCCGGTCGGCGGCGGCGCGGATCAGGTCCAGGCAGATGCCCGCCTGCGCCGGATCGCAAGGACCGGGCGAGATCACGATTCCGTCAGGTTCCATCGCCAGCGCTTCCTCGACCGTCAGGGCGTCGTTGCGGCGCACGATCACCTCGGCCCCGGCCTCGGCCAGATAATGCACGAGGTTCCAGGTGAAGCTGTCGTAGTTGTCGATGAGAAGGATCATGCTGGTGCGCCCTGATATGGTGGCGGTTTCCCCGCCTGAACGGGTCCGCTATAGATGGGGCAAAGCGCGCCGGGGGGTCAAGACCGGCACGGGCATGAAGGGGCATATGGCACGCGGTTTCTGGACAGGTCTTCTGCATGGCGGTGTTGTCAGCATCGCCGCCGTGGCCGCGTTGTCGCTGGCTGCGCCGGTGCCGCAGGGGGAACCGGAACCCGTGGCAGAGCCCGCGCCTGCGACGCCGCAGCCTGCGCCTGCCCCCCGGCCCAGCGCTGCCCCGCAGGCAGAGGCGGTCGACCTGCCGGTCGGCTCCGAATTCGGGCGTGGCGGCGACGTGGCGCCGCTTCGCCCGGCGCCGCTTGCGCCCGGACGCCCCGACCAGGCC
>NZ_JAFNAW010000077.1 GCF_017356265.1 Paracoccus fontiphilus
TCAGACCCCCCATACCTGCCTCAGCAGAAGGGAAGCACATCATAGGCTAGCCGGGAATCCTGAATCTCGATGCCCGCGACATGCTCTAGAGCAGCCCCGACCGCGTGACCCCCAGCAGCCCGCCTTGCCGCAGGGTGGCGACCGGATAGCTGTCGCTGCGCATCGCCTCCAGCGAGAAGCCCGGCTCGACCTTCTTCAGCGCCTGCAGGGCGGACAAGGCGCCTTCCTCGTCGTGGCGGTGGTATCGCAGTGCCGCCAGGAAGCGCAGCGAGGGACGGTTTTCGGGGGCGAACTGCTGGACGGCGTCGAAGCGCTGCTCGGCTTCCTCGAAGCGGCCCAGGCGGGTCAGCGAGATGCCCATGCGCATCTGCCAGGTGGCGGGGTTCAGGACCGACAGCGCCTCGGCCAGGCCCGCCTGCGCCTCGCGATGGGCTTCCTTGTGGCGGCCGAGGTCGGTCAGCGCGCGCGAATAGGCATACCGCGCCAAGGGATTGCGCGCGTCCATCTGGACGGCCTGCTGGGCCAGCCAGAAGCTGACCTGGCCGTGCTTCATGTAGCCCTCGACCACCGAGCCTACGCCCAGGGCGGTCGCGCTGTAGGGATCGGCCTCGCGTGCCCTGCTTGCGAATTCCTGCGCCTTCTGGATGCTGCCCTGAGGATCGGGCACCATGCGTTCGAAGACCTGGGTGGTCAGTATCCAGGCCCGCAACGCCATCGTCAGGGACGCATTGACCCCGTCATCCATGCCCGACAGCGCCTTTTCGGCGCGGGACAACCGCGCCTGATTGAAGCTGAACACATCGGCGAAGGATACGCCCAGGGCGGCATCGACGGTGCGCAGGGCTTCCAGGACGCGCAGGATGCCCACGCAGATCTGGGCGGTGCAGATGCTCATGGCGCCGGTCAGGTCGCCTGCATCCAGGACGAACTTGTGCGACCAGAATGTCCGCCCGCTGGGCCGGTGGCTCAGCCGGACCAGCATGTGGATGCCGTCGCCCATCCGGTTGACCACGGCGGACAGCACGATCGCGGCCTGTCCCGGATCGGCGCGGTCGGGCATGGACACCAGCGGCACCAGATCGCAGACCCGGCCCGCGGCCTCGCCCATGACCATGGCCGCGATAACACCGCTGTCCGTATCGCTTGCCATCGGCTCGGCCGTCAGCAGGACCGGCAGCAGCGAGGGTTCGGGCGCCATGGGCGTCACCGCCTGTTCGGAATGCATCCGGGCGTCGCGCAGCCAGTCCTCGAATTCCGGGTCTTCGATATCCAGGTCGGATGCGAATTCCGGCATCTGCCCGTCCGGGCCGGGGCGGGCGGTCATGTCCAGCCGGATCAGGTTGCCGTCCAGGCCCACCCATCCCGGTCCACTGACCAAGGCCTCGCGGTCATCGCCCAGGCTGATGCGGATTTCACGCAGCACCTGACGCAGGCTGGCATTGGCATGGTCGGGGTCGCGCGTGCTGAACAGAAGATCCTGCAGACGCGCCCGCAGCACCCGCATGGAGGTCGCGCTGCCCAGAACGGCAAGCGCCCCGCGCGCGCGCATGCCTCGCGGGGTCAGGCGACGGTTTCTTGGTCCGATCAGCTCGACCGGTCCCATGAGGCGAAGCGTCAACGGCTGCATGCAACGAAAAGCTGTAGGCGAAATCCGAACTCGTTGTTACGCTTTCCCTTACGGCAAAGATACAGTGTTTCGATTCACTTTGGTTAATGGGGTTCGAGGATGCCCATATTACACGGTGAGCATGGTGAACATGGCGAGCACGGCGAGGTCTCAGGGGGATCTGCCGACACGCTCATGACTGCCGCCCTGATGCGGACCCGGGACGCCATTGTCGGGACCGAGACGATCAGGACGTCACCCGCCCAGGACGCGGCCTTGGACACCGCTGCCCGGCTCCGGCGGATGGACGCGCAGTTCCGCCAAGCGGTCCTGGTGTCAGAACTGCTGGAGGATATCGCCTTCCAGGTCGAGGATTACCCGGAGGAGGGTTATGACCCCCCTCGCAGGACGGCGCGATCCGTGACGGTCCAGCGCCGCGCGGCGGGGGATGGCACCGGGGCGGCGCAATACAGGCCGCTTGCCACGATCATCCGGCCCGGGGTGCAGGACTTCGCCCAGGCGGCACCGCTTGTCGCAGCCTATGCCGAGCTGCGCGCCGACCGGGCCGCCGAGATCCTGGTGCAGAAGGAACACCTGGTCCCCTTTGCCGCAGCCATCCTGCCGATCACCCCGGCCCGCACGCCCGCCGTGATCGAGATGCTGGAAACCGGCCTTGCCCTCGTCACGCCCGTGGTGATGCGCGTGAAGATCGCGCTCGGCTGTCCCAGGCCGAGCCAGTTCAGCGACCGCATCCAGCCGATGATCCCCGAGCCTGGCCATCCGACCCTGCCCAGCGGCCACGCCATGCAGATGTTCACGGTGGCGACCATGCTGACGCTGCTGGCAGAGCCCGCGTCCGTCGCGGTCAGCGACAGCCAGTTGTATCGGCTTGCCTGCCGTATCGCGATCAACCGGACGGTGGCGGGGGTGCATTTCCCGGCGGACAGCGCGGCGGGTGCGGTGCTGGGCATCCAGCTGGGCCGCTACCTGATGGCCCGGGGGCAGGAGCAGGCCGGCACGGTCGGGTCGGCCCGCTTCGACGGGACGCGATTCCACGACAGGACAAGGCCGCGCGACTTCCATTCCGGCATCCTTGCCAGGATGATGGCGGGTGGCGATCCCTCCACCACGTTTCCGGACGACGCGGCCGCCGTGCGCCCCGCGCCCCTGTGGCAATCCCTGTGCAAGCGCGCGGGCGATGAATGGCAGACACGATGGAGCTGACATCCGGTGCAGATCGGCCCCCCGGCACATGGTCCATGCCCTGCATGGCCTCTCATCGGCATCGTCTCGGCCTGTCGCCCTATCTGCACTATTACCACGACCTGTGGACAAGGCGGGGCGAGGCGAAGGCTCGCCCGCCGCTGATCCCCGAATCGATCCTGTCCTTCCAGGAGGCCCTTGTCGACCTGATCGGGCCGAAGCTCGACTGGATGCTGGCGGCCTTCGACGACTTCCGGGAAGATCCTGCGGGCGTCCTGTCGGACGATGCGGTGAACCCGGACTTCCACCCCCTGGGGGATGAGGATCTGACGGTTCCCCGCCTGGCCTATCTGTCCCATCGGGCCCTGCCCGATCCTGCCGCCAGTTGCATCATCGGCGTGATCGACGACGCGGTCCCCTTCGCTCACCAGTGCCTTGCCTTGCCCGGCCATGTCAGCCGCGTGGCTTCGGTTTGGCTGCAGGATGCGGCCTTTCGCAAGGGGATGGGCGACGACCTGCCCTCGGGCGCGGAATGGCGCGGCGCCGAACTGTCAAGGATGCTCGCCCAAGCCGCGCGGGGCCGGATCGGTGGCGAGGACGAGATCTATCGCCTGACCGGGGCGGTGGACCTGACCCGCCCGGCCCCGCCCTCGGGCGCGTTCGAGACGGGACATGGCGCGGCCGTGGCACCCTTGGCCGCCGGCTTCGATCCCGCCGATCCCCGGGCGAAGCGCCACCCGGTGATCGCGGTCTGCCTGCCGCCGCGCATCATCGCCGATTCCATGGGCGTCATGGCCCCCGTCGCCATCCTTGCGGGCATCGCCTTCATCGTCAAACGCGCCAGGCGCCTGTGCCGCTTCATCGAGGCCAGGCGCAAGTTGCCGCACCGGTCCGTCAGGCTGCCGGTGGTGATCAATCTCAGCCTGGGGCTGACGGCGGGGCCGCGGGACGGCGGAAGCCTGCTGGAGCGGTTCATGGACGCCGTGTCGAAGCGGAACTATCCGGGGCTGGGCCCGGTCCACTTCGTGCTGCCCATGGGCAACCACCGCCAGGCGCGGCTGCGCGCAAGGCTGCGGGAGGGCCAGTCCATCGCATGGCGCCTGCCGCCCGACGATCCGACCATCAACGCCATCGAGATCTGGGGCCCGCCCTACGACCATGATCCCCGGGGCGATCTGCAGCTGGCGCTGACGCCCCCCGGAATGTCGCGGGCGACGACCGCCTTCCGCAGGCCCGGGCAGTATTCGATCCTGTCCGACGATCGGGGGCTGCCGCTGGCGCGCGCCTATTACGTGCCCCAGCCGCTGCCGGACGGCAGATGGCGCGACGGCATCGTCGTGATGGCGGCGCCCACCTGCCCCGAACGGCCGGGCGAGGTGTTCGCGTCACCCGGCGACTGGCGGGTCGGGATCGGGGAAAGCGACGATGGCCGTGTTTACGACCTTTCCACCCAGCGCGACGAGGCGATCCGCGGGTTTCGCTCTGGCGCGCGGCAAAGCTGGTTCAGCGATCCCGCCTATCGCAGCCGGAACGAGGCCGGGTTTGCGATTCCCTTCGACCCGAAGAAAAGCGGCAAGGCGCGGATCATCCGGGCCGGCACGGTCAACACCTATGCAACGGGGGATTGCCCCTTGAGGGCGGGGGCGGCCTATCGCTCGACCGGGGGCGCGACGGTCTATGGGGCGCTTCTTGCCAGCGGGAAGGCGGGCGACTGCCTGGCGCCGGTGGACCGCAGCATGAACAACACCGGCATGATCGTGCGCGGTCGCGGCAGCGGCAGCTTCACCTTGGCGTCGGGCACCTCGATGGCGGCGCCCCAGGCGACGCGATGGCTGGCGGGCAAGCTGTCGGAAGGACATCGGCCGGACGGACGGGCCGCAATCGCCCGGCTGGCCCGCGACCAGTTCGGCGGCAAGGCCGAACCGCCGGTCCTGTCGGAACCCGAACCCACGCGTTTTCCCGAGTTTTAAGCCATGCTCCTTGAACCACGGTTTTTTCACGCACGGCCACCCCGAGGGATTCACGCCCGTTTCACGGCACCGGTGGATAGTGATTCCATTGAAGGCAATCATCGGTCGCTCGGGATGGACGACTTACTTCAAGGCAGCAAGGGAGAAGACGGACATGCGGGGCGACACAATTCCGAATTTCAACAACGTCATTGCCGCGCTTCAGCTTTTGGGCGGTGGACCGGGGGGTGTGCAGAATGGTCCGGTCCATGACCTGCAGGAAGACCTGAAGGCGGCAATATCCGGGCGCTCGGGGGTCGGTGCTCCTCTCGCCGACCCCGCCCGCCCAAGCTGGGCCGCGTTTCGCCGGCTCGAGCAGGAGAACCAGCTTCTGACCGACCATGTCGAGATGCTGGCCTGCGCCCTGGGTGCCTGCCCAAATTGCTGGGGCAACATCGAGGATTGCGAAGAATGCGGAGGCATCGGCCATCCCGGTGCCTTCGCGCCCGACCGTGCCTGCTTCGACCAGTTCGTCCTTCCGGTCATCGTCCGCGTCATGGGCAGGCCGGGCCCGGACGACGACCCTGCTTCCCGTCCCGGAGATTGCCGGGACCGGAACGACCCGCCCGGTTCTTCAGAGTAACCAGTTCCCTTTTCCCCATGCGGGTGGTCTGGCGGATGGCTTTTCCCCCCATCCGCCAGATGCCGTGTCAGAACAACGGGTCCAGCGCGAAGGGATCGGCAGGCGCCGTCGTGGCGATGGTGCGGCCCGGTCCCGACAGGGTGGCGATCTGCTGGGCCAGGATCGCGATGGCTCGGGAGGCGGCCGCCGCCGAGGCGCCGGGCCCGGTGGTCGCCATCGGCACCGAGATGTCGAAGCTGCGCGCATGGTTCGCGCCGCCACTGCCCTCATCCGAGACGAAATAGCGGCCCGACAGGCGATAGATGCCGCTGGCCTGCGCCAGCGCCCTTTCGACGCGGACCTCCAGCACGCGCTGCGGGGGTTCGGCAAGGGGCCAGGGTTCCCCGATCACGGTCGCGCCGGAGGCGTCGGAAATGGCGCGGGCCAGCGCCTGGGTAAAGGCCCGTTGCGGATTGTCCGCCCACAGGTTGTCGGGATTCGACCGGACCGCGCCGTCGGCGGTCTGGAAGGCGACCTCCTGCCCCGAGGCATATTCGGGCAGCGACACGTCCTTCAGTTCCGCGCTGCCCAGCCGGTTCGGCACCTGTTCGCCCGTGACCGGCGGGTCGATCAGGTAGCGCGCGGTCTTTTCAGGGTTCGAACAGGCCCCAAGCCCCAGAAGACCAAGGCAGGCGAGTGCGGCGGGCAGGCGAAGGGTCAGGGTCATGGCGTCATCGTCCCAGAATGAAGGCGCGGGGGTTGCGTTCGATCAGCCGGGCCAGCGAGCCGAAGGCCTCGGTCGCGCGGCGCAGTTCGCGCAGCATGTTGATGGCCTCGGTGTTGAAGGCCGACCGCTCGCCATAGGAGGCCAGCACCCCGTCCGCCCGTGCCGCCGTCGCCTCCAGCCGCTGGATCAATTGCGGCAGGCGCTGAACGGATGCCGCGATCTCGTCGGCAGCGACGCTGGCGCTGTCCAGCGCGTCGTTCAGGCTGCCGGCCGCATCGCCGTCGCGCAGGTCGTTGAGCAGGCCCGACGCCGCCTCAAGGGTGTCCGACAGGTTGCGCGGCAGTTGCTCGGCATCCTCGCTGCCCAGCATGGCGCGCAGGTCGGCCAGGATCCCTTCCGCCTGGGCGCTGATCTCCGAGAAGTTGAACTCCTCGACCGCCGCCGCAGCCGCGTCGATCTGCTCGACCATCTCGGGCGCGTCGGCTGCCGCCAGCTTGACGGCTTCGGCAGCGGCCGCGGCTTCCTCGACAAGGCGCGCGATGTTCTCGGCCGTGCCGCTGTCGCGCAGGTCGCGGGCCATGCCGCCGATGTCGGTCGCCGCCCCCCTGGCCTGGTCCAGCGTTTCGCGCAGGCTGCCGGGAATGGCGCGCGTGTCCTCGGAACTGGCAAGGGCGGTGATGCTGTTCATCATGTCGGTGGCGGATTTCAGCACCTCCTCGATCGGCAGGTTGCCGACGCGCGACAGGAAGCCCTGGGCGCTTGCCGTGAAATCCTCGAGATCGCCCTGGACCGAGGGGATGATCGGGTTGGGCTTGGCGGCCGTGTCGATGGCGGCCGGCGCGGCATCCGGGATGTCGACCAGTTCGACCATCAGCGAGGTGCCGAGGAAGCCCGCGCTGGCCACGCGCGCCCGCAGCCCGTCGGCCACGGCCTGCTGCAGGAAGGCCAGCGCATCCTCGGGCGTGGCGTCGGACGCCAAGCCCAGCCGGAAGGGAGAGATCGCCATGGTCACGACCTGGCGGATCTTGTCGTTCCCGTCGTCCACCGTGACCGCCAGATCCGTGACCTGGCCCACGCGCAGGCCTTGGAACTGCACATCGGCGCCCTTTTCCAGCCCCCGCAGGGAATCGTCGATCAACATGCTGATCCGCAGGGGTTCGGCGTTGTCGCTGGCCAGGATGTCGTTGCGGGCCGTGTCCTCGTCGGGTTGCAGGGAATAGGTATGGCCCGGCTGGATCGGCTGGCCGCCGCTGACCAGGGTGTCGAAGGACACGCCCCCCTGCAGCAGCGAGGACAGCGAGTTCACGTTGAACGACACGCCCGACGCGCCCAGCGACAGCGAAAAGCCCGAGGTGTCCCAGAACACGGTCGCCGTCGTCAGGCGCTTGTCATGCGGCGCCTCGATGAAGGCATCGGCGATGACCTGATCCTCGGTATCGGCAAGGCGCAGGTTTTCCATCCGCCCGACCTGCACGCCGCGATACAGGACGGGGGCGCCTTCGCTGATGCCGTCGGCATTCTCCATCGACAGCGTGACCCAGGTTCCGGGCGTGTCGCTGCGCACCAGGGACGGGCGTTCCTGACCCACGAAGCGGTCCTGCGGGGTGGTGACGCTGGCGTCCCAATACCCCTCGATGAACGACCCGGTCAGGACGGTATCCAGCCGCGTCACGCCCTGGGCCGTGACCTGCGGACGGACGATCCAGAAGGCCGCCTCGCTGTCGATATAGGGGGCCACGTCCTTGTCCACGCGGATCTCGACCACCACGCGGGACAGGTCCGGGGTGAAGCTGACGGATTCGACCTGCCCCACGGTGATTTCGCGGAAGCGCAGGACGGTCTCGCCGGGGGTCACGCCGGTCGCGTCCGCGAATTCGACCTTGATGGTCTGGCCGCGGTCGGCATAGGCGTTCCAGGCGATCCCCAGCGTCACCACCAGGGCGATGATGGGGACCAGCCAGATGACGTTGATCCCGGCCTGGGCGGCGCGCGCGGCCGTCTTGCGCGCAGGGCTAGCCGGTTTCAGCGGCGGCTGATGGTCGGTCATCGTGTCGCTAGTCCTGCCCCTCGTGGCCCGTCCGGCTTCGCAGCGGCAAGCCGCGCCAGATCAGTCTTGGATCAAAGCTTTGCGCCGAAAGCATGGTGAAGGCAACAGACAGCGCGAACGACACCGCGGCCGGGCCCGGATGGATCGAGGCGACAAAGCCCAGTTGCACCAGGGCCGACAGGATCGCCACCACGAAGACGTCGATCATCGACCAGCGGCCGATGAATTCGACCACCTCGTAGATCTTCAGCCGGGCATGGGCCTGCTCGACCGTGGCGGGCTGCCCGGCGACCATGGCCAGCCAGGCGATCGACAGGAACTTGGCAAGCGGCACGATGACCGAGGCGACAAAGACGATGACGGCGATGTCGTAGTTGCCGTAATGGATCAGCTCGACCATGCCCTCCAGGATCGTCGCCTCGGTGCTGCCCTGCAGGCCGGCGAAGGTCTGGGTGCGCATCATGGGGAACAGGTTGGCGGGGACGTACATGACAAGCCCCGCGAGCCACCAGGCCCAGACCTTCTGCAACCCCCGCCGGTCGGGCGGCACCAGATCCGCGCCGCAGCGATCGCAGGTTTCCTGTTCCTCGGGCCAGACGCGGCCGCAGGACCGGCAGCCGATCAGCCCGGCGCGATGGGCGGTCATCACCGGCTGGTCGCTCATGGGGTGCGGCCCTGCGCCATCTCGCGTCCGTCGGTGCGCAGTCCGGCATCCTCGATCGCGTCCCAGATGGTGGTCTGGCACATGAACCCGCGCGAGGCGAGGTTCACCAGGATCAGGGCGCAGAAGGCCCAGAACGCCGGGCCGAGATGGACCGTGGCAAGCCCGGCCACCTTGACCAGCGCCACGGCGGTGCCGATCACGAAGATCTCGGCCATGGACCAGGGGCGCAGTTCCTCGGACCAGCGGAAGGCGCGGGCAGCATGGCGATAGGGCGCGCGCCCCTGGGCCAGCGGCACCAGGGTATAGACGAGCAGAAAGGACCGCAGCACCGGCAGGCCCACGATCATCGCCATCACCGCCAGCACCAGAGGCAGAAGCACGCCGTCGGCAAAGGCCATCGCCACCCCGAACAGCGACGTGGCATTGCCGAAGCCCATGCGCGAGATTTCCAGGAACGGAAAGAAGATCGCACCCATCATCAGCACGACCGTCGTGAAGGACAGGGCGATCAGCTGGATGAACGCGCCGCCGCGCGGCTTGGCCAGGACGCCGCCGCAGCGGATGCAGCGCGCCGTTTCGCCCGGTTGCAGTTCTTCCTCGACATGCAGGGCGTCGCAGCGCGGGCAGGCGATCAACCCCCTGCCGGTCGTCAGGTCAAATGTGTCGCGCGCATCCATGACATGCAAGATAGTGGTCCCCCCGGGCCGCGCAAGCGCGATCGTCGGCCTAATGCTGCGCCCCAAGCCGCGCGGCAGAGGTCAGCACCACATTGCGTTCCTCGACCATGGTGTTGCCTTCCTCGATGGCGAACTGGAGCCGCAGAAGAAAGCTGTTCCCCTCGAACCCCAAGGTGGACTGGCCTTCCAGTTGGGTGGTGAAGGCCTCGATCAACTGGCTGCCGAGGCCGGTCCCCTCGGACTGGCGGGAATCGGCCCCGACCGAGTTCGCGACCTCCAGCACGGCCTGTCCCGGCGCGACGGTGCTCAGGCTCACGCGCACCCAGGGCGCCTCCTCGCCGGGGGCGATGCCCGCGTATTTCAGGGCATTGGTGAAGGCCTCGGTCGTCAGCAGGGACAGGGGCACGGCCTGGTCGGGCAGCAGGATCAGGGTTTCGATGTTCGTCTCGATCCGCAGGGCGCTGTCCGGCTCGACCGAGGCGCTGACCATCTGGCTGATGATGTCGCAGACCAGGCGGCCGGCCTCGACCGCGTCAAGGTGCTCGGCCTGGTAAAGGTTGCGATAGATCGTCGCCAGCGCGGCCACGCGATCCTGGACGGAACGCAGCACGCGCTTGGCGTCGGGATCGTCGATCACCCGGCTTTGCATGTTGATGATCGACGCGATCAGTTGCAGGTTGTTCTTGACCCGGTGATGGACCTCTTTCAGCAGCACCGTCTTTTCGGCGACGGCTTCCTCCATCGCTTCCTCGTCGCGGATCAGGATGCGCGCCATGTTGTGAAAGGTCTGGCTGACGTCGCAGATCTCGGTCGGCGCATCGGTCAGGACCGGGGGCGGCTCGGTGCGGTTGCCGATGGCGAAGCGGCGCATCTGGCCGCGCAGCACGGTGATGTGGCGCAGGACCATGCGGAACACCGCGAAATAGGCCACGGCCAGCGACACCAGCCACAGCGCCATCGGGATCGTCACCGCCCCCAGGCGCGAGATCTGGAACAGCCCCACGCCCGCGGTCCGGGGCGACCAGCTGCCAAGCGCGTAGACCAGCCCCGGCACGGCGGGCACCACGGTGAACAGGCGGCTTTCGCCGTTGCCGGCGCGGGCGCGGAAGGTCGTCTCGGACTGGGACAACAGGCTGACCAGTTCGATGTTCTCGGGCAGGATGTCGGTGATGCTGGTCTGCGCATCACTGTCCGAGGTCAGGATCTCTCCCTTCTGGTTGAAGGTGACGATCCGCGCACCGTCGCTGCCGACGCCGAAATTGTGGGTCGATCGCAGCAGTTCGTTGGTCAGGGACAGGCCGACATAGCCCAGCATCTCGCTGTCGCGGTACAGGGGCTGGATCACCAGCACCACAGGAAGGCCGGTGGCGGTGCCCCTCGAGATTGCCGTGACCTGGGTTCCCGGCTGTTCCATGAAGGTCCTGAAGCCTTCGGATTCGCGCAGATCCAGAGGTATCCCGCGGCTGGACGAATTGCAGCTGCTGAGCCCGTCCAGCGGCACGAAGCCCGCGAAGACATAGGTCGCGCTGCGTTCGATGAAGTTGCGCATCAGGTCGGAACAGGCCTGCGGACGATCCATCGTCTCCAGCACCGCGGGGCCCAGCGCGTCGGCCGATCCCAGGGCGCTTTGCAGCAGCGCCCGTTCCCCCGCTGCGGCCGAGGCGGTCCGGCCCAGAAGGGCGATCTGCACCCCGCGCTCGGCCTCCTGGACCATGTTGAAGTTCTGGATCAGCGAGATCAGGCCCAGGGGCAGGATGGCGACCGACAGCAGGGCACCAAGCCGGAAGCCCAGCTTGCGGGTGAAGTCCAGCCGGTCGTTGATCTGCCGGAACACCGGCGGCCCCTAGCGGGCGATGGTTTGGCTGGAGGCCATGACGGCCAAGGTCGCCTGATCGGTCATGTCCAGTTCCTCGCCGCTTTCCAGATGCAGCAGTTCCGCCAGCTTGCGGCGCCCGCGATTGGCCCGCGACTTCACGGTGCCGATGGCCACGCCGGTCATGTCGGCCGCTTCCTCGTAGGAAAAGCCGGACGCGCCCACCAGGATCAGCGCCTCGCGCTGTTCGTCGGGAAGCTGCGCGAAGGCCACCCGGAAGTCCTTGAGGGCAAGCCGCCCGTCGTGTTCGGGACGCGTCGCCTGGCGCGCGGCATGGATGCCGTCGCTGTCGCTGACCTCGCGCTTGGTCTTGCGGCGGGCGGAATAGAAGGTGTTGCGCAGGATCGTGAACAGCCAGGCGCGCAGGTTGGTGCCGGCCTGGAACTTGTCCATGTTGGTCCAGGCCTTGACGATGGTGTCCTGAACCAGGTCGTCGGCGGCCGCCCCTTCGCGCGTCAAGGACAAGGCAAAGGCGCGCAGGGCGGGCAGATGGTCCACCAGCTGGTCGCGCGGATCCGTCGTCGCGGATTTCTTCATTCTTTCACCGTCCATCGTCGCGTTTGCAAGGAAGTCACTTCTGCTCGCGCAGCTGGTCGAGAAGGGCCAGGAATCGATCGGGGATCTGCTCGGTCACGTCCTGTTCATAGACGCGGCGCAGATTTTCGTCGATCTGCTTCTCGACTGCCACCTTGCGGCGGTCATCTCGCTTCGATGTCATTACTTTGTTAGTCCCGGAAACTTGTGCGCACGGTGTCCAACCTGTAGGGGTTAGGATAGGTTCCGCGCAATATGCGAAATTCGAAGGATGTTAAAAGATGTCGTCAGCCGATCTGGCCCAGTCCATCGGGCGCGAGCTGCCCTATCTGCGGCGCTATGCACGTGCGCTGACCGGCAGCCAACGAGCCGGTGATAACTACGCCGCCGCCACGCTGGAGGCGATCCTGTCGGACCGGTCGATCCTGCTGGAGGAAGATGACACCCGCATCGGGCTGTTCCGCACCTTCCACGCGATCTGGCAAAGTTCGGGCCAGCCCATCGACGAGACCGACCGCACCGCCCGCGAGCGCCGCGCCCAGGATCACCTGCGCGGCCTGACCGCCAACTCGCGCGAGGCCCTGCTGCTGCGCACGATCGAGGAACTGCGCTTCGACCAGATCGGCCGGGTCATGCAGATCGACGAGGCCGAGGCCGAGGAACTGGTGGGCATCGCCCTGGCCGAGATGAGCGCGTCCCTGCGCGGCAAGGTGATGGTGATCGAGGACGAGATGATCATCGCCATGGACCTGAAGGGCATCGTCCAGGCCATGGGCCACGAGGTGACGGGCGTGGCCCGCACCCATTCCGCGGCCATCGAGCTGGCGGGCCAGCAGCGCCCGGACCTGATCCTGGCCGATATCCAGCTGGCCGACGGATCGTCGGGCATCGACGCCGTGAACGAACTGCTGCGCGACATGGGCGACATCCCGGTGATCTTCATCACCGCCTTCCCCGAGCGGCTGCTGACCGGCGAACGTCCCGAGCCGGCCTTCCTGATCTCGAAGCCCTACAACGAGGAACAGGTGCGGTCCGCCGTCAGCCAGGCGATGTTCTTCGCCTCGACCGAAGGACTGGACGCGGCCTAGGCCGGCATCCGCCCGGAACAGCGGGGCGGCGGGTCATTCCGCCGCCTTCTTTATGCCTTCCACAAGCGAGGCCCGGGCCTCGCGCGCGGCGCGGATGCGGCGGCGGCGGGCGATCTCGACGTTGATCAGCGCGCCCAGCAGGACGGAAAACCCGGCCAGGTAGAACCACATCAGCAGCGCGACCACCGTGCCGATCGAACCGTAGATCCGGTTGTAGCTGTTGAAGCTGCTGAGATAGGCCGAAAAGGCGACCGAGGCCCCCGCCCACAGGGCGGCCGCGAAGAAGGCGCCCCAGGTGAAGACCGGCGTGCGCGGCGTCTTCACGTTGGGGCCATAGCGGTACAGGATGCCGATCCCCAGGATCACCAGCAGGAACATCGCCCCCCAGGGCAGGCCCGCGACCGCCCAGGCCCGGACCTGTGCGAAAACCTCGAAATTCAGCAGGATCGGCACGATCACGATGGTCGCAAGCCCCGCCAGAGAGATGCCGACAATGGCCAGCGTCAGGCCGTAGGCCAGCACGAAGCCGACGATCGTGGAGTGGGACCGCACCCCGTAGGCGGCGTTCAGCCCGCGCACCAGCGCATCGACCCCGGCGCGGGCAGAGATCGTTGCCACCATGAAGGACACGAACGAGGCCCAGCCGACGGACGTCCGCCCCGATGAGGTCAGCGACACGACCTGGCTGTCGATGAGGTCGGCGGCATCCTCGGGCAGGAACTCGTGCGCCACGTCCAGATAGGTCATGATGACGGTCGGATCGAACCACAGGCTCCACAGGGCCAGGATCGCGGCAAGGCCGGGAAAGACCGCGAACATCGCGTAGAAGGCGACGCCCGCGGCGATCAGGCCCATGTGGATCTTGTCCATGCGTTCGAAGATCGCCGACCAGAAAGCCCAGAACTCTCGCAGCAGGGTCAACATCGGAACCTTCGTCCTTGTGGTCGGCCTGCCGTCATGGCGTCATCGGCAGCCGCGACTGTCAACCTGTATAGCGCCCCCAGATCGACGTTTCCCCAAGCCTTGCGACAAATTCGGCATGGGCCGCGGCCTCGGCCGGGGTCAGGCGCGGCGGCAGCGGCACGGGCCGCGCGGCACGGGGGCCCGTGTTGCCGCCC
>NZ_JAFNAW010000078.1 GCF_017356265.1 Paracoccus fontiphilus
CGGCGAGGGCGCGCTGCTGGCGCGCCTGTCGCCCGACGATGGGGCAGCCCGCGCCTGGGCCGACGCACAGGCCCGCCTGTCCGCCCGCGCCCGCACCGGACGGGCGGTCAACCTTGACCCTGCCGCGCTGGTGATGGATATGCTGATCGAAATGGCGCATCTGCCGCCCGCGCGATCCGCCCTGCCAGCCAAAGGTTGATCCATGTCACACGCGGCCCCATCGCCGATCGTCGATAGCCATTGCCATCTGGATTTCCCCGACTTCGACGGCGAACATGACGCCCTGATCGACCGCGCCCGTGCGGCAGGTGTCACACGCATGGTGACGATCTGCACCCGCCTGCGCCAGGAACCCCAGGTCCGTGCCCTGGCCGAACGCTTCGACGGCGTCTTCTATGCCGCCGGAACCCACCCGATGAGCGCGGCCGACGAACCCATGGTGACGGTGGACCAGCTTGTCGCCCTGTCAGCCCATCCAAAGTTCGTGGGCATCGGCGAAACCGGCCTCGACTACCACTACACCGCCGACAGCGCCGCCCGTCAGGCCGAAAGCTTGGCAGTTCATATCGAAGCCGCGCGCCAAACCGGCCTGCCTCTTATCATCCATTCCCGCGACGCCGACGACGACATGGCCCGCATCCTGACCGCAGAACATCGCGCGGGCGCATTTTCCTGCGTGATGCACTGCTTCACCTCGGGCGCGGCGCTGGCGCAGACGGCGCTGGACCTGGGCTTCTACCTGTCGATGTCCGGCATTGCGGCCTTCCCGCGATCCGCCGACCTGCGCGCGATCTTCGCCGCTGCCCCCGTGGACCGCATCCTGGTGGAAACCGACAGCCCCTACCTCGCCCCGCCCCCGCATCGGGGCAAGCGCAACGAACCGGCCTATGTGGCGAAGACCGCCGCGCTGGTGGCCGAGGTCTTCGGCATGGATTACCCGCAGTTCGCCGCCCGAACCTCGGCCAATTTTGACCGGCTGTTCCCGAAGGCCGCCTCGGGACCGACAGCATGATCCGCGCCACGATCCTGGGCTGCGGATCGTCGGGCGGCGTGCCGCGCCTTGGCAACCGCTGGGGCGCCTGCGATCCTGCTGAACCCAAGAACCGCCGCCGCCGCTGCTCGCTGCTGGTGGAACGCCCCGGCCCCGGCGGCGTGACGCAGGTGCTGATCGACACCGGCCCCGATCTGGTGCCGCAACTGCTGGACGCCGATGTCGCCACGCTGGACGGGGTGGTCTATACCCATCCCCATGCCGACCACATCCACGGCATCGACGACCTGCGGCAGGTGGCCTTCAACGCGGGCAGGCTGATCCCCGCCTGGGCCGACATGCCCACGTCCGAACAACTGCTCGACCGCTTCGGCTATATCTTCAAGACCCCGCCCGGCAGCTACTACACGCCGATCTGCGACCTGCACCTGATCGACGGGCCCATCGCCGTGACAGGTCCCGGTGGCCCGGTCACGATGATCCCCTTCCGCGTCCAGCATGGAGAGATCACCGCCCTCGGCCTGCGCATCGGCGGGCTGGTCTACCTGCCCGACGTGTCCGACATCCCGCACGCCGCCTGGCCCCTGATCCACGGGGCCGAGGTCTTCGTCTGCGACGCCCTGCGCCCGCAGCCCCATCCCAGCCATGCCCACTTGGCACAGGCGCTGGACTGGATCGCCCGGTCCGAGGTTCCCCATGCCGTGCTGACCAACATGCATATCGACATGGACTATGCCACCGTTGCGGCGACCACCCCCGACCACATCGTTCCCGCCTTCGACGGCATGGTGATCGAGGCCAGCGCCGCGACCCCCGACCACCCCGCCGCGCTATGAGCGCGCTGTTCAACATCATTGTCCCGGTCTTCCTGATCGTGGGCTTCGGCTATGCGGTCGCCTGGCGCGGCATCTTCCGCGAAAGCGCGGTGGACGGGCTGATGGTCTTCGCCCAGAACTTCGCCGCCCCCACGCTGCTCTTCGCGTCCATGGCACGGCTGGACTTGGGGACGGAATTCCGCATGGGCCTGCTGCTGCCCTTCTACGTCGGCGCCTTTGCCAGCTTCTTCATCGGCTGGGCGGGCGCGCGGTTCCTGTTCAACCGCCCGCCGATGGACTGCGTGGCGATCGGCTTCACCTGCCTGTTCTCGAACAGCCTGCTGCTGGGCATCCCGATCATGGAGCGCGCCTACGGCCCGGACTCGCTGTCCGGCAACTGGGCGATCATCGCGATCCACTCGCCGCTGCTCTACACCTTCGGCATCACCTTCATGGAATTCACCCGCGCCCATGGTAGCGGCCTCTCCGTAGGCCGCGTCGCCCTGCGCGCCATGACGGGAGTGCTGCGCACGCCGCTCGTCATCGGCATCCTGGCAGGCATGACCATGAACGTGCTGCAACAGGCCGGGCTTGTCATGCCCGAAGGCTTCTGGGCCGCCGTGGACATGATCGCCAGCGCCGCCCTGCCTGCCGCGCTGTTCGGCCTTGGCGGCATCCTCTACCGCTACCGGCCCGAAGGGGACATGGGGGCCATCGCCATGTGCTGCGCCTGTTCGCTTCTGGTGCATCCCGGCATCGTCTATGCCATCGCCCGGACCTCCGGCCTGGACGATGCCGGCCTGCGCTCGGCGGTGATGACGGCAGCCATGGCGCCGGGCGTCAACGCCTATCTGTTCGCCAACCTCTACGGGGCTGCCAAGCGGGTCGCCGCGACAACGGTGCTGGTTGCCACCGCCATCTCGGTCCTGTCGATCTGGATGTGGCTCGCGATCCTGCCCTGACCCGGCCCTTTTGCCTTGGGCCAAATATCCCACAGGGGGTCCGGGGGACGTGAAGTCCCCCGGCGCTCTCAGCGCGGCGTCACGCCCCGGATGCGCTCGGACCGCCGCCGCAACAGTTCCACCGTGGTCAGCAGCGCGATCGAGAAGATCACCAGCAGCGTGGCCACGGCCAGGATCGCGGGCGAAATCTGTTCCCGGATGCCGTTCCACATCTGGCGCGGAATCGTCTGCTGTTCGGGGCCGGCGATGAACAGCACCGCCACCACCTCGTCGAAGGACGTCACGAAGGCGAACAGCGCGCCCGAGATCACGCCCGGCAGGATCAGCGGCATGGTCACGCGGAAGAAGGTGGTGCGCGGATTGGCCCCCAAGGATGCCGCCGCCCGGTTCAAAGACTGGTCGAAGCCCACCAGCGTCGCCGTGACGGTGATGATCACGAAGGGTATTCCCAGTGTCGCATGGGCCAGGATGACGCCCACATAGGTGCCCGCCAGCCGCCCGCAATTCGTGGGCAGGCCGAACACGCCCAGCAGCTCGCAGGGGTTCGAGTAGAAGAAGAACATGCCCGTCGCCGTGATGATCAGCGGCACGATCATGGGAGAGATCAGGATCGCCATGATCGCCCGGCGGAACGGCATCTCGGGCCGCGACAGGCCAAGCGCCGCCAGCGTCCCCAGCACCGTCGCCAGCAGCGTGGAAAACACCCCGATGATGATCGAGTTCTTGGCGGCCTTGACCCAGTTCGCATTGGCCCAGGCATCCGACCAGAAGGCCCAGCCGGTCGCGTCAGGGTTCTGCATCCCGAAGGTCAGCAGGCTGCGATACCAGCGCGTGCTGTATCCCTTGGGATCAAACGACAGCATCCGGTCGGTGAAGGTGAAATAAGGCTCGGCGTTGAAGGACAGCGGGATGATCACGATGATCGGCGCGATCAGGAAGAAGAAGATCAGCCCGCAGATCACCAGATAGGCATAATGCCAGACGCGCTCCAGGGGCGTTGCATAGGTCGGGACAGCCATGGATCACCCCAGCTTCAGGTTGTCGATGCCGACCATCCGGTCATACACCCAATACAGCAGCAGGACCGCGGCCAGAAGCAGCGCGGCCAGTGCCGCCGCCATCGACCAGTTCAGCGTGTCGGTCATGTGCATCGCGATCATGTTGGAAATCAGCTGCCCCGAGGATCCGCCGACAAGCGCGGGCGTGATGTAGTAGCCGACGGCCAGGATGAACACGAGCAGCGCCCCTGCCCCCAGCCCCGGCAGCGTCTGCGGGAAATACACCCGGCGGAACGCGGTCCAGCTTGTCGCGCCCAGGGACCGCGCGGCACGGACGTAGGACGGGTTGATCGTGCGCATCACGGAATACAAGGGCAGGATCATGAAGGGCAGCAGGATATGGGTCATGGCGATGATCGTGCCGGTCTGGTTGTAGATCATCTGCAACCGCTGCCCGCCGCCGATCACGCCCAGCCAGACCAGGATGTCGTTGATCACCCCCTGCTGCTGCAACAGCACCATCCAGCTTGTGGTGCGCACCAGAAGCGAGGTCCAGAAGGGCAGCAGCACCAGGATCATCAGCAGGTTCGATTTGCGCATCGGCAGCGTCGCCAGCAGATGCGCGATGGGAAAGCCCAGCACGAAGGTCACGAAGGTGATGACCAGCGACAGCCAGAAGGTGCGCATGAACAGCATCACATAGACCTGCTGGCGTTCCTCGACTTGGCTGATGCTGCCGTCATCGCCGCGCTTGCGGTCCACCGCGGCCAGGTAGAAGTTGCCGGTGACGGGGCTCGACGCGTCGCGCATGGCGGACCACAGCCGCGGATCGGCCCAGTCCTCGTTGATGTCGAGAAGCGCGGCCTGGTAAGGCGGTTCCAACCCCCGCCGCACCTGCCGCCCGGTCGAGGTGAACAGCGACCGCGTGCCCGGCACGTCATAGTTGATGCGCGTGCCCACCACGCCGATGGTGCGCGCCTCGGCCGAGGCCTTCAGGTCGGTGGCCAGCGCGGTCCAGGCGGCCTCGTCCGGTTCCGTGCCGCGCGGGTTGTCGGCGAACCACTGCGACAATTGCGGCATGTGGGCCGAAAAGCCGTCGTTGTAGAAGGACCGCTGCAGCATCTGACCGATCGGGACCACGAAGGTGATCAGGATGAAGGCCAGAAGCGGCAGCACCAGCAGAAAGGCGCGGCGGCGGGCCAGCGACTGCGACCGCGCCAGCGCGCGCACCAGCGGCCGGCCATCGGCGGTCCGCAGCGCCCCGTCGGTCACGCCTCCAGCCGTTGTCGCAATGGCTGCATGCGGATCAAGTGCGTTCGCCATGTCTTCCCCAAGGTGTTCAAGGCCGCCGTCCCGCGCGGGGAACGGCGGCAGTCGTTCGGATCAGGCGCCGGCCAGCCAGCTGTTGAACCGTTCGGTCAGTTCGGCGTCATGGTCGGCCCAGAACTCGGGATCGTCCATCACGGCGGTCTTCATGTAGTCCGGGTTCGTCGGCATGTGCGGCGCCATGTCGGTGGTGCCGTCCTTGTACTTGCCGACAAGCGCGGCCGAGGATTTGCGCGACGGGCCGTAGGCGATGTATTTCGCCTGGTCCGCCAGCCGCTGCGTGTCGGTGGCGAACTTGAGGTATTCCATCGCGGCTTCCGGGTTAGGCGCGTCCTTCGGGATCACGAACATGTCCATGTCCATGTACTGCCCGTCCCAGATGATCTCGAAGGGCTTGCCCTCGCCCACCATGGCGTCGAAGAAGCGGCCGTTATAGCCGGTGGCCATCACGACCTCGCCGTCGGCCAGCAGTTGCACGGGCTGCGCGCCCGCTTCCCACCAGACCACGTCGTTCTTGATCGTGTCCAGCTTGGCAAAGGCCCGGTCCACGCCTTCGGGCGTCGCCAGAACCTCGTACACCTGATCCGCCGGAACGCCGTCGGCGATCAGCGCCAGATACATCGTGCGCTTGGGGTTCTTGGGCAGGCCGCGCTTGCCGGGGAAGGCCGCGGTGTCGAAGAAATCGGCGGCCGAATCCGGCTTCTCGCCCGTGAACTTGGTCGTGTCGAAGGCGATCACCGTGCCCCAGAAGATGTTGGCGACCGCGCAGTCCAGCAGGGCGCCGTCGATGAAATCCTCGGCAGCGGGGGTGCCGTCGGGCGCGGCGGGCAGCATCGCCGGATCGATCTCCATCAGGGCGCCTTCGTCGCAGAGCCGGATCGCGTTGCTGACCTCGACGTCGAACACGTCGCCGGTGACGTTGCCCGCCTCGATCTGCGCCTTGAGCGGCGTCGCCGGATCGTCGGCGGCGATCATGTTCACCTTGATGCCGGTCGCTTCGGTGAAGGGCTTGTTGTAGGCCTCGACCTGGCTGACCTCATAGGCGCCGCCCCAGGAAACGACATTGACTTCCTTGTCCTGCGCCTGCGCCGCGAAGGCGAGGCCCACAAGGGCGGTGGATAGAACCATAGTGGTTTTCACGTTCTTTTACTCCCGTTGTTTGGTGGGGTGCGTTGCCCCGTGTTCTTGGCCCCGTCCGGGGCAAGGGGGCGGGCTTCGACCCGCCCCGATGGCGTCAGCTGGCCAGCCAGCTGTTGAACCGCTCGTTCAGTTCGGCGTCGCGGTCCACCCAGAAATCCAGGTTCGAGGCCAGCGCGTTGGTCATGTTGGCCTCGGTCGTGGGCAGGTTCGGACCCATCGGCACGTCGGTGCCCTCGACATTGCCCACCAGGGCCGCCGCCGACTTGCGCGGGGGACCGTAGCTGATGAATTCCGCCGCGCGGGCCTGCGGCTTGGGCGAGGTCGTCCAGGCCACGAACTTCATCGCGTCCTCCTTGTTGGCGGCGCCCTTCGGCACGACCCAGCCTTCCATCTCGTAGATCTGGCCGTCCCAGATGATCTTGAAGGGCTTGCCCTCGCCTTGCGCGGCGTTGAAGATCCGGCCGTTGAAGGCATAGGCCATCGTGACCTCGCCATCCGCCAGCAGTTGCGGCGGCTGCGCGCCAGCCTCCCACCAGATCACGTCGTTCTTGATGGTGTCCAGCTTGGCGAAGGCGCGGTCCACGCCCTCGGGGGTGGCAAGCACGTCATAAACCTCGGCGGCAGGCACGCCGTCGGCCATCAGCGCCAGTTCCAGGTTGAACTTGGCGCCCTTGCGCATGGTGCGCTTGCCGGGGAACTTTTCCAGGTCGAAGAAGTCGGCGGGGGTGGTGGGCTTGGCGTCCGCGAACTTGCTGTCGTCAAAGGCCAGGACCATCGAATACACGTCGGTCGCGACAAAGCACTCCGTGACGGCGCCGTCGATGAAGTCGTCCGCCGCCGCCGTTCCATCCTCGGCCGCGACCAGGATCGACGGGTCGATGGTTTCCAGCAGCCCCTCGTCGCACAGCCGCACCGCGTCGGCATATTCGACCGAGGCCACGTCGGTGGTGACATTGCCCGCCTCGACCATGGCCTTGATGGGCGTCGCCGGGTTGTCCGCGTCGGCCATCGTCACCTTGATGCCGGTCTCGGCCTCGAAGGGCTTGGCATAGGCTTCCAGGTGGCTGTTGCCATAGGCCCCGCCCCAGGACAGCAGGTTCACATCGGCCAGGACGGGCGAGGCGATCAGGCCAAGCGCGGTGGTAAGGGCAAGCGTCTTCTTCATCTATCACTCCAGCTGCAGGGAAATGCGGCATTCGCCGTCGTTCTTGGCCCGCCCGGCGGGCGCCGGGCGCCTAGACCGGGTCCAGCGCGCGGGCATCGGCGGGATGCCAGCCGATCCTGATCTGCTGGCCCGGTTCCAGCCGGGTCTGGCCGATGGTGTTGCGCATCTTCATCACGAAATCGGCGCTGCCCGCGACCTTGAGGCGCGCGCGCAGGATGTCGCCCATGTAGATGACATCGCAGACCTCGGCGCCGATCATGTGGGCGCCGGGCGGCATCATCTCGGGCTTGAACTCGACCCGCTCGGGACGGATGGACACCAGCGTCTGCTGGCCCTTTTCCTTGATGTTGACCGGGGTGGCGTCGATCAGCTCGCCCGTCTTCAGCCGCACGAGGGCCTTGTCGCCGGACAGTTCCTCGATGGTGCCGGGCAGCTTGTTGTTCTCGCCGATGAACTGGGCCACGAAGCTGTTCTCGGGGCGCTCATAAAGATCGGCGGGCGCAGCAAGCTGCTGGATGCGGCCGTCGTTGAAGACCGCCACCCGGTCGGACATGGTCAAGGCCTCGCCCTGGTCGTGGGTGACGTAAACCACCGTGATTCCAAGGCGTTCGTGCAGGTGCTTGATCTCGAACTGCATGTGTTCGCGCAGCTGCTTGTCCAGCGCGCCCAGGGGTTCGTCCATCAGCACCAGCTCGGGGTCGAAGACCAACGCGCGGGCCAGCGCGATCCGCTGCTGCTGGCCGCCCGACAGTTGCGCGGGGCGGCGGTTGGCGAACTTGCCCATCTGCACCATGTCCAGCGCGCGGGCGATGCGGGTTTCGCGGTCGGCCTTGGACATGCCCCGGACTTCCAGCGGGAAGGACAGGTTCTCGCCCACGGTCATGTGCGGAAAAAGGGCATAGTTCTGGAACACCATGCCGATGCCGCGCTTGTGCGGCGGCACCTGGTTGATCGGGCGCCCCCCCAGCCGGATTTCCCCATGAGTCGCGGTCTCGAAGCCGGCAAGCATCATCAGGCAGGTCGTCTTGCCCGAACCCGATGGGCCGAGCATCGTCAGGAATTCTCCCTTGCCGATGGACAGGTTCAAGTCTTTGACGACAAGCGTCTGTCCATCATAGCTTTTCTGCACATGCTCGAAGGCGACGAAGCTATCGCCGTGGCGGTCGTCCAGCAAAAGGCGCTCTCCCCGTGTTCTGTTTTCTTGATCAGCGCATCAGCAGGTTAAGCGGCGCCGTGCCGTTCGCGCAACACCGTTTACGACATTTCTTCAACGCCAGATGTCGCTAACATGCCGCCGCGGCGGCGGCCCGCAAAACGGGCAGTCCTGCCCGGACGGCGGGCAGTCGGGGCAGCGGCATCGGGGCTTGTGCGCCCACGACCCTGCCGCTAGCGTCTTGGCCGATACGAATCCTTGGCGCTTCAAGGCGTTCGACCCTGGATCGAAAGGCCGCCCATGCTGGAAGCTGCCCTGCTGTTTGCCGCCGGGCTGCTGGGCGGGATGCTGAACGCCGTCGCGGGCGGCGGCACCTTCATCACCTTTCCGGCCCTTGTCTTCATCGGCATTCCCCCGGTCGCTGCCAATGCCACCAGCACCATCGCCGCGCTGCCGGGCTACCTGTCGTCCGCCATCGCCTTCCGCAAGGACATCCGCGACATCCACGACGCGCCTTTCGCGCGGCTGACGGCCTGGACGATGATCGGCGGCGCGATCGGCAGCGGGCTGCTGCTGGTCAGTTCGAACACGGCGTTCTCGGCGCTGGTGCCCTTCCTGCTGCTGGCGGCCACGCTGGTCTTTTCCTTCGCCGACGATGTCCGCCGCATGGCCTCGCGCTGGCGGTCGGTGGTCACGCCCTTCGGCCTGGGCATCCTGATGCCGGTCGCGATCTATGGCGGCTATTTCAACGGCGGCCTGGGGATCGTGCTGCTGGCCATGTTCGCGATGTGGGGGATGACCGACCTGCACCAGATGAACGGGCTGAAATGCTGGCTGTCCTTCGCGCTGTCGATGGTGGCCTTCGCGGTCTTCGCCGCGGGCGGCGCGGTCGCCTGGGCGCCGGCGGCGATCATGGCGGCGGGCACCATCACCGGCGGCTATGCCGGTGCGCCGCTGGCCCGGCGCATCCCGCGCGACACCCTGCGTCTGCTGATTGCCGTGATCGGTTTCGGCATGACCGCGATCTTCTTCTGGCGTCTCATTCAAGGAGCATGAACATGAGCGACATCAAGCGTATTGAGACCGGCCCGCGCATGAGCCAGGCGGTCATCGCGGGCGGCATCGTCTGGCTGGCCGGCCAGGTGGGCGAGCCCGGAGCATCGGTCGCGGACCAGACCCGCGTCGTGCTGGAACAGGTGGACCGCCTTCTGGCGGAAGCGGGGACCGACAAGACCCGCATCGTGTCCGCCCAGGTCTGGCTGGCCGACATGGCCGATTTCGCCGAAATGAACGCCGTCTGGGACCAGTGGGTGCCCCAGGGCCACACCCCCGCCCGCGCGACCGGAGAGGCGAAGCTCGCCACCCCCGACTACAAGGTCGAGGTGATCGTCACCGCGGTCCTGTAACCGCCCGCAACACGGACCGGGCGGCGCGCAATCCCGGCGCCTCGCCCCCCTTGCCCAGCCGGTCCATGGTCAGGTCCATGGCGTCCAACTGGGCCTGCCGAGCCTGCGGATCGTCCAGCAGCCTGCGCAAGGCCTGCGCCATCGGCGCGGGCCGGCAATCGCGGCCCAGGAACTCGGGCACTGTGCGCGTGTCGCTGACCAGGTTGACCAGCGTCACCGTGTCGGTCTTCAGCAACATCCCCACCAGCATCCGGCTGAGCGGCGCCATGTCATAGCCGATCACCATCGGCACCCGGTTCGCCGCCAGATCCAGGCTGACAGTGCCCGACGCCGCAAGCGCCAGATCGGCTGCCGCAAATGCGGCGCGCTTCTGGTCGCCATTCTCGACGATCAGCGGCCGGACAGGCCATTGCGCCACCACGTGCCGGACCTGACCGGCGACGCCCGCCACGGTCGGCAGCACCACCTGCATGTCGGGAACATGATGGCGCAGCTCCGTCAGCGCCTCTCCGAAACGCGGCAGCAAGCGGCCGACCTCTCCGCCGCGCGATCCGGGCAGGCAAAGCACCACGGGGGCATCTGGCGCGATCCCGTGACCCGCGCGGAACAATGCGGCGTCATCTGGGCCTGCCACCTGGGCCGTCGCAATGGGATGCCCCACGAAATCGCAGGTCATGCCCGCGGCCTGCATCAAGGGCGGCTCGAAGGGCAGGATCGCCAGCACGTGATCGACGACCTCGGCCATCTTCCGGGCCCGCCCCGGACGCCAGGCCCAGACCGAGGGCGCGACGTAATGGATCACCCGCAAGCCGGGACGATCCGCCCGCGCGGCGCGAGCCACGCGCAGGCAGAAATCGGGACTGTCGATGCCGATCAGCGCGTCAGGGTTTTCGGCAACGACGCGGGCCGCCGTTTCGGCGATGCGCCGCTTGAGGTGGCGGTATTTCGGCAAGACCTCCCAGATGCCCATTACGCTCAGTTCCCCCATGGAGAACAGGCTGTCCAAGCCCTGTGCGGTCATCGCCTCGCCGCCGATGCCGACGAACTCCGCAGCCGGGACCAGTTCGCGCAGCCCCGCCATCAGCGCCGCCCCCAGCTGGTCGCCCGAGGGCTCGCCCGCGATCAGGAAGAACTTCATGCGCATCGCCCCGCTGCTGATGTCCTGTGGGTATTTAAGCAACGAAGAAGCCGATTTCTTCGTTGCTCAAATACCCGAAGGCGACATCGCCCACAAAAACAACCCTGCGGCTTCCGCGCGCCGGACGGCCTCTGCCCGGTCCAGAAGGATCACGCCGCCCGCCTGCCAGGCAATCCCCGCCAGACCGGCACCCGCAGCCTGTGTCACGCTGTCGGGGCCAAGGGTCGGCAGGTCGATCCGCATGTCCTGTCCGGGCTTCGGTGCCTTGACGAACACGCCCTTCGCGCCGTTGGGGTTCGGCCTCAGGCCCGCGTGACGGGCGGCAAAGTCCAGCATCGCGGCCGTTCCCGGCAGCGTCTCGATGGCAAGGCACTGGCCCTGCGCCACCACCGCGCCCTGCCCAACGTCCAGCGGCCCCAACGTGGCAAGGATCAGCGCCCCACGCGCGGCATCGCGACGATCGGCGACGGAAGGCTCGCCCGCCAGCACGCCCTCGGCGGGGATGAGGTCTGGCGCGACCTCCGCGACCGAGGCGATGGCCAGCCCGTGTTCCTGAAACACCTTCAGCACCGCGCGCAAGGCGCCGTCGTCTCCTGACTGCATCGCCATCATGATGCGCGGCACCAGTTGCGCGGTGCGATTGTCGAACAGTTCGGGATCAAGGCGCGGACGACGGATCGCGCCCGCAAAGACCACGCGCGACACGTCCTGATCCAGAAGGCTGTCCAGGAACGGCACCAGCCGTTCCAGCCGGAAAGGCTGCGCCTCCACTCCCTCGGGCGCGAAGCCGTTTAGGGCATAGACCAGAGGCGCGTCCAAGGCGGCGATGACGGCGGGGGCAAGCGCGCCCTGGCCTGCGATGACGGCTGTTCTGGTCATTCGGATTTCGGGGTCAGGAAGCTGCGGTCCGAAGGGCCGAGGATGAAATCCAGCACGTCGCGGACCATTCCGCCGGTCTCGCCCTCGGCCAGGTGGCGGGCGGTATCGCGGAAGCTGCCGCCGCCCAGCTTGTCCAGCATGTCGCGCAATTCGTGGATATCGGCCCGGCTGGCGCCACGGCGCTTGAGGCCCACGAGGTTCAGCCCGTCCAGATGCCCGCGCGGCCCCTGCACGAGGCCGTAGGGGATCACGTCCGCCGTCACCATCGTCACCGCGCCGATCATGGCGCCGCGCCCGATGCGGACCCACTGGTGCACGCCTGACAGCCCGCCGATGATCACGTCGTCGTCCAGGTGGCAATGCCCGGCAAGCGAGGCGTTGTTGACAAGGATCACCCGGTCGCCCAGCCGGCAGTCGTGGCCTACGTGGCAGCCCGCCATGAACAGCCCGTCATCGCCGATCCGGGTCACGCCGCCGCCGCCCTCGGTCCCCGGATTCATGGTGACGTATTCGCGGATGCGGTTGCGCGCGCCGATCTCCAGCCGCACGTCCTCACCCTTGAACTTCAGGTCCTGCGGCACCTCGCCGATCGAGGCGAAGGGGAAGACCACCGTGCCCTCGCCGATGGTCGTGTCCCCGGCGATGGCGACATGGGACTTCAGCACCACCCCGTCGGCCAGTTGCACGCGCGGCCCGACCACGCAGAACGGACCGATCCGCACGTCCGCGCCGATCCGGGCGCCGTCCTCGATGACGGCGGACGGGTGGATGTCAGTCATCGGCCTTCAGGGCCATCATGGCGGTGAACTCGGCCGAGGCGCACAACTGGCCGTCCACGGTCGCCCGGCCCTCGAACTTCCAGATCTTGCCGCCGCCGCGCAGGGCTTTGCAATGCAGCTCCAGCACGTCGCCGGGCACCACCATGCGGCGGAACTTGCACTTGTCGATGCCCATGAAATAGGTGGCCAGCGGCTTGTCGATGATGTTCATGCTGACGCCGACGATCACGGCCGCGGTCTGGGCCATCGCCTCGACGATGGTGACGCCGGGCATGACGGGTTCCTCGGGGAAGTGGCCCTGGAAATGCGGCTCGTTGCAGGTCACCATCTTGATGCCGACGCCGCCCTCGTGCGGGACGATGTCGCGCACCTTGTCGATGAACAGGAACGGATACCGGTGCGGGATGATGCGCTTGATCAGCGACAGGTCGGCCTCGGTATAGGGGGCGGGGGCGCGCGTTTCGTCGGCCATGGTCGTTCCTTCGGGACGTTTTTCCCCGGTTAGCAATGCGTTTGCCCGTTGGCAAGCCGATCAGGCCGCCCCTTGCCCGGCGCTAGGCGCCCGTCCGCTGCCCATCCGGCCCTCTCGCAGCCAGCCCGTCAGGATCAGCCCGGACACCAGGATCAGCCAAGCCCAGCCCGGCAGCAGCGCCCGGCGCTCCAGCCCGGTGACGGATGCCGCCTCGCGCGGGGTGATGGCGATCCAGTCGCCAAGCGCCGCGCTGCCCGATGCGTTCCGTCCCGGCGCCGCGGTGCGCAGGTCGGGCACGCCGCCGGACAGCGCCACGACCCCGCCCCCGGTGGCGCCCACAAG
>NZ_JAFNAW010000079.1 GCF_017356265.1 Paracoccus fontiphilus
CATCTCGGGGCGGCCGGCGCGGTGCCTCTGCAACGACTTCACCGCCATCGACGGGGCGGGCGCGGCCGATTACCCGGTGGCCTATGACATCGGCAAGGCGCTGAACGCGGCCGCGCTGGCGCAGGGCCATGCCGGATACGGCGCCTTCTGGGCGGGAACAGGGGCCGCCGACAGCGTTGCCCGGCCTGCCGCCGACACGGTGCTGGCGATCAGCCCGTGACGAAATCCGCGATGCCGTAGCCCTGAAGATACAGCAGCGCAGTCAGGTCGCCATGGTTGATGCGGACGGGCGCCTGGGCCGCGACCGACGGCTTGGCGTGCAGCGCCACCCCGGTCCCTGCCAGTTGGATCATGCCCAGGTCGTTCGCGCCGTCGCCCACCGCGATCACGTCGGCAGGGGTCAGGCCGCGCGCGGCGGCGATCTCCTCCAGCGCCTCGACCTTGGCCTCGCGGCCCAGGATGGGGGTGCCCACAAGACCCGTCAGCAGCCCGTTCTCGGCCAGCAGGGTATTGGCGCGGTGTTCGTCAAAGCCCAGACGGTCGGCGATGGATTCGGTAAAGGCGGTGAAGCCGCCCGAGACCAGCGCCGCATAGCCGCCGTTCGCGCGCATCGTCGCCACCAGTTCCGCCCCGCCCGAGGCCAGCGTGATGCGAGAGGCCAGGACGTCCGCGATCACGCTGTCCTGCAGGCCCGCCAGCAGCCCGACGCGTTCGGTCAGGGCGCCATGAAAATCCAGTTCGCCGTTCATGGCGCGCGCGGTGATGTCCGCCACGCGGGGGCCGACGCCCGCGACATGGGCCAGTTCGTCGATGCATTCCTGCCCGATCATGGTCGAATCCATGTCGGCCAGCAGGATCGCCTTGCGCCGCCCTTCGGCGGGCTGGATGGCGAGGTCCAGCGTCTGCTGCTGCAGCTCGGCCCAGGCGGCGTCGAAATCCGCGGGCTTTGCCTCCAGGTCGAACTCGGCCGCCACATGGGGGTTCAGCCAGCGCAGCGGCCCGCCCTTCCAGCGGTCCGCCAGGTCGCGGGCCACCGCCTCGGTCAGGTTGGCGCGCAGGGGCGATGCGATCAGCGAAACGGTGAACATGGCCGGAAACTCCTTCGGCGGCGGTCTAGGCCAAAGCGGCGGCCTGCGCCAGAGGCGGGCGGCGGATGCCAAGGAACGCAGTGCCGTCCGCCTCGATCCGGGCGCGGGCCTCGGGGATCGGCTCGGCGATCACCGACATGGTCCAGGCGGTGGCGTGGATCATCCGGTCGGGCGACATGGCCATGGCGACATGGCCGGGCCAGAACAAAAGGTCGCCGCGGCGGATGTCGTCCACGGCGGGAAAGGCGTCGCGCTGCAGGTCGCTGTCGCCGGGGCAGGAGATGTCGCAGGCCGTCAGCGCCGCCTGCACCAGGCCCGAGCAGTCGATGCCCCACCGGCTGTTGCCGCCCCACAGGTAAGGCGTTCCCGACAGGCTTTCCGCCACGGGCACTGGGTCGCTGGCCGGCCCGTCGCCGACATGCTGCACCGGCACGAAGCCGCCGGTCGCCAGACGGGCGAAGCGCCCCTCGATGCCCGCGACCGACAGGCGCGCGCCCAGCGACAGGCTGGCGGCTTCGCGCTGCTTCATGTCAGGGGCGGGATAGACATGGGTGGCGGGCGCCGTCACCCGGTACGTGACGGGCAGCAAGTCATGGCCCAGCGCGGCGGCGGGCAGCCAGCCGCAATAGCCGTCAAGCGCGGCCTGCACGAAGCACCAGGCGCCCCGCGTCTCGATCACCGTGACGTCGGCGCCGAAGTTCACTTGCCGGTCGCGGCGGCCGTCGGGCGTGGCCGTCAGGTCGGCCAGCGGCACCGTCAGCCGCGCGGGATGGCCGGGCGTATAGGCGGGCCGTTCGATGACACCGCACAGGCTTTCCAGGGCCACGCGGTCGGTCGTCGGGGTGAGGCGGCGGTCCAGCGTCACGACTCGTTCCCCGGCAGGATTTCGGGCAATGCCGCCAGGATGGCGCGCGCGCCCTGGCCTACGCCGCCCTTGGGGCGGCCCGGCGCCATGACCGGCTGCCAGCCATAGATGTCCATGTGGATGTAACGACCGGCGCCCTGGGCGAAGCGGCGCAGGAACAGCGCGGCGGTGATCGACCCGGCCATGCCGCCGGACGGCGCGTTGTCCAGATCCGCGATCTGCGGTTCGATCTGCGATTCGTAGCCGTCCCAGAAGGGCATCCGCCACAAGGGATCGCGCACCGCCATGGCCGCGCGGGACAGGGCGTCCGCCGTGGCATCGTCGTCGCAATAGAAGGGCGGCAGGTCGGGCCCAAGCGCCACCCGCGCGGCCCCCGTCAGGGTCGCCAGCGAGATCATTATGTCGGGCGCCTCCTCGGCCCCCAGCGCCAGGGCATCGGCCAGGATCAGGCGACCCTCGGCATCGGTGTTGTTCACCTCGACCGTCAGGCCCTTGCGGCTGGTCAGCACGTCGCCGGGCCGGAAGGACGCGGCCGCCACGCTGTTTTCCACCACCGGCAGCAGCACCCGCAGTTGCAGGCGGTCGGCGGCGCCGGTCATCGCCAGCATCTTCAGAAGGCCCAGCGCCGTGGCGGCCCCGCCCATGTCCTTCTTCATCAGCAGCATCGAGGCCGAGGGCTTGATGTCCAGCCCGCCCGTGTCGAAGCAGACGCCCTTGCCGACCACCGTCAGGCGCGGGCCGGAATCGCCCAGCCGGATGTCGATCAGCCGCGGCGCCCCTTCGGCCGCGCGGCCCACGGCATGGATCATCGGCAGGTTGGCGTCCAGCAGGTCGGCCCCGGCGGTCACCGTCACGGCGGCGCCGATCTCGGACACCAGGGCGCGGGCGGCGGCTTCCAGGGCGTCCGGCCCCATGTTGTTGGCGGGGGTGTTGATCAGGTCGCGGGTCAGGAACTCGCCCGCCGCAAGCGCGCGGACACGGGCGGCATCGACGCCCTCGGGGCAGGTGAACTGCGGGCCGGCGTAGGGGCTGCCCTTGTAGCGGGTGAAGCGGTACTGGCCCAGCAGCAGGGCCAGCGCGGCCTCGGCCGGGTCGATGCCTTCGGGAAGGATCGGGCGCCAGGTGCCTGCCGGCAGGGCCGCGGCATGGGCCAGAAGAAAGCGCTGCCGGTTGGCCGCCGCCCGGTCGCCCAGTCCCAGCAAGGCCCCCGCCAACCCGCCCGAGGGGTTCGGCAGCAGGCAGATCTCTCCCGGCTTGGCGGAAAAGCCGCTGGCGGCGGGCCAGGGGCCTGCCTGGTCGGCCAGGGGGTCGCCCTTCCACACCGCCCAAAGCGGCAGCGCATCGGCGGATGGGGGGGCGAAGTCGGGGATCATGGGGCTGGTCCTTGTCTGTCCGACGGCCAGACTACAACCTGCGCATCCGCCCGCAAGACTAGCCAAGCCCGCCACGATCCCAGATCGCCGTCAGCGAGCGGTTGCCCACCCGCATCAGCCGGGCATGGATGGCGCCGATGGCGACCGGGTCGCGCCTTTCCGCGCAGCCGCCCAGATCCATCGCCACGCCCGCCAGCGACAAAAGCCCGATCTGCCAGGCAAGCCGCGCCAGCAGGTCGCATTGGCGCACGGCCTCGGCCAGGTCGGTGTCGCGGATGGCGCGGTCGGCGGCGGTCAGGGCCCCCGCCAGTTGTTCCAGCGCCAGCCCGATGACGTTCTGCGCCGCCGTTTCGCCCAGTTCGGTCACGATATCGCCCACGCGGCGGGAATCCACCCGAACCGGTTCCGAGACGGCCAATGCCGTGATCTGTGCCATCTGCCTTACCTCTCGCACGTCAAGTCCCGCCACCATGGGGCCTTGCCGTGAAGAAAGGCTTGCCGCCGCCTCAAGAAATCGCTCGAATTTGTCTCAATCACGCCCTATCAACCGGCGGGACAAGAGAGGTGAGACATGCATAACATCCGCCCCCTGCCGCAATACCTGGTGGGCCGCTTCCACGGCTGGCGCGCCACGTCCTATTCCGAGAACAGCGCCTGGTACCGCCGTCTGGCGACGGACGGGCAGCGCCCGCGCGCCATGGTGATTTCCTGCTGCGACAGCCGCGTCCATGTCACCAGCATCTTCGGCGCGGATTCCGGGGAATTCTTCATCCACCGCAACATCGCGAACCTGGTGCCGCCCTATGCGCCCGACGGGTTGCAGCACGGCACCTCGGCCGCGGTGGAATACGCGGTGCAGGCGCTGAAGGTCGCGCATCTGATCGTGGTGGGCCACACCAGTTGCGGCGGCGTCGCGGGCTGCCATGCAATGTGTTCGGGCCATGCCCCCGAGCTTGAGGAAAAGACCAGTTTCGTCGGCCGCTGGATGGATGTCCTGCGCCCCGGCTATGACCGGGTTAAGGATCTGCCCGAGGGCCAGCAGATCGCCGCGCTGGAACGCGAGGCGGTGCTGGTGTCGATCGAGAACCTGATGACCTTCCCGTTCGTGAAGGAAGCCGTCGAATCCGGGCAGATGTCGCTGCACGGCCTGGTCCACGACATCAGCGAGGGCACGCTGGTTCAGGCCAGCGACGGCGGCAGGGCCTGGGTGGAGGTCTGAAGGGGCGCCCGGCGCCTCAGGCGTCGGGCTTCCAGCGGATCACGCGCCAGACATACAGCGCGACGATGCCCAGCACGACGGCGGTGGACAGCGGGTCGATCCAGTGTTCGACCTGTTCATACCGGTCTTCCAGCAGGTAGCCCGCCAGCGCCAGCCCGCCCGACCAGATGAAGCTGCCAAGCGCGGTGAACAGCAGGAACTGCCCCTGCGGCATCCGCTCGATCCCGGCGGGAATCGAGATCAGCGTGCGCACCGTGGGGATGAAGCGGCCAAAGAACACGACCGCGCGGCCATGGCGGCGGAACCAGCCTTCAGCTGCCGCGAATTCGGACAGGGTCAGGGTCAGCCAGCGGCCATGGCGGGTGATCAGGCGGCGCAGCCGGTGTGCGCCGAAGGCGCGGCCCGCCAGATACCACAGATAGGCGCCGGCCAGCGACCCCAGGCCTCCGGCCAGGATCGCCAGCCACAGGGGCGTGCCGCCACGCGCGGCGTTGAAGCCCGCCAGCGGCATGATCAGTTCCGACGGGATCGGCGGAAAGACATTTTCCAGCAGCATCAGGGCGGCGATGGCCAAGGCCCCGCCGCTGTCGAGAAAACCCGCGATCCAGTCGAACACCGAGGTCAGCCCTTTTTCAGGACGCGGTTGCCCAGCAGCTCGGCGATCTGCACCGCGTTCAGCGCCGCGCCCTTGCGCAGGTTGTCGCTGACGCACCACAGGTTCAGGCCGTTTTCCACGGTCACATCCTGGCGGATGCGGCTGACGAAGGTGGCGAAGTCGCCCACGCACTCGACCGGCGTGGTGTAGCCGCCCGGCTCGCGCTTGTCGACGACCAGGATGCCCGGCGCCTCGCGCAGGATGTCGCGGGCCTCGTCCTCGTCCAGGAAATCCTCGAACTCGATGTTGATCGATTCGGAATGGCCGACAAAGACCGGGACGCGTACGCAGGTCGCCGTGACCTTGATGGACGGGTCGAGGATCTTCTTCGTCTCGGCCGTCATCTTCCATTCTTCCTTGGTGTCGCCACTATCAAGGAAAACGTCGATCTGCGGGATCACGTTGAAGGCGATCTGCTTCTGGAACTTCTTGGCCGCGACCTCCTGGCCCGGCACGTACATGCCCTTGGTCTGGTCCCACAGCTCGTCCATGCCTTCCTTGCCGGCGCCGGACACGGACTGGTAGGTGCTGACGACGACGCGCTTGATGCGGGCGCGGTCATGCAGCGGCTTCAGCGCCACCACCATCTGCGCGGTCGAGCAGTTGGGGTTCGCGATGATGTTCTTCTTGCTGTAACCGTGGACCGCGTCCGGGTTCACTTCCGGCACGATCAGCGGGATGTCCGGGTCGTAGCGATACAGCGAGGAGTTGTCGATCACCACGCAGCCCGCCGCGGCGGCGCGGGGCGCATGGACCTTGGTCGCATCCGAGCCGATGGCGAACAGCGCGATGTCCCAGCCGGTGAAGTCGAACTGCTCGATGTCCTTCACCTTGATGGTCTTGTCGCCAAAGCTGACCTCGGTGCCCTGCGACCGGCGCGAGGCCAGCGCGGCAATCTCATCCACGGGGAACTGGCGTTCATCCAGGATGTTCAGCATTTCGCGGCCCACGTTTCCGGTGGCGCCTGCGACGACGACTTTGTACCCCATCTCCTTGGGACTCCTTTTCTGGCGGTCGGGTGCGTTTAGCGCATGGGGGGGTGCAAGGGAAGGGGAAAGGGGGTCATGCAAGGCGCAGGCGCCCATCCGTCCTTTCCAGATCCGCGACCCAGGCGGCCTCGGCGCCGAAATCATGCGGCACCTGGGCTGCGGTGCGGCTGCCCGACAGGCTCTGGCTGGCGAAGAAGTCGAAGCCGTGCAGCGTCAGCCGGGACAGGCGCGACCGCAGCAGAAGGTCGATCATCATCGCCCCCGTCGTGGGCGGGGCGGCAAGGCGGCCCTTCAGCGCGTGATAGTCGGGCAGAGGATGGAGGTAGAAGCCGGGGCTTGTCGCCGTCCGCCAGTCCAGCCGCTTGCGCTTGGGCGACATCCACAAGGTGCGCGCGGGCGACAGGCGGGCGCGGTCGGCATCGGGCAGGCGCACGGCCAGGGCCAGCCAGTCGGTGCGCGTGCCGTGGCTGTCCGGGGCGGGCATGGGCGCGCGGTTGATGCGGATCACCAGGTCGGCCCCGTCGATGGCCGCGCCCTGCCTGCCCGTGGCCAGCGACCGGGCGTTGCCGATCAGCGCAACGGTTCTGCCCTCGAGATCGGCCAGAAGGTTGCCCTGCGGGACGGACATGGCCTGCAGCGCCCCTTCGTCGCGCAGCAGGCGGGCGGTGTAGAACCCCAGCTTGTTCATGGGCGCGCCAGAAGGTCGTGGTAAAGGGCGACCAGGGCGCGAGCCTCGCCCTCGATGGCGTGGCTGGCCTCGACATGGGCGCGGGCATCGCGGCCCGCCTGCCGGCGCGCGGCATCGTCGTCCAGCCAGCGGCGCAGGGCCTCGGTCAGGGTGTCAAGGTCATCGGCCGGGACAAGGCTGCCGGTGACGCCGTCGCGGATCAGCGTCTCGTAGGCGCCGACGCGGGCGGCGACGGTCGGCACGCCGCAGGCCATGGCTTCCAGCGGGGTCAGGCCGAAGCCCTCCCATCGGGCGGGGGCGGCGAACAGGTCAAGCGCCTGGTAGTGGCGCACCACCTGGTCCCAAGGCAGTTCGCCCAGGAAGCGGATGCGGTTTTCCAGACCCGCCGCGCGGATCTCGGCCAGCAGGCCGTCGGCGAAGGCGCGGTTGTCGGGGGTGATGCGGCCGGTAAGGACGATCTGCGCGCGCGGGCGGTCAGGCAAGAGGCGCAGCCCGGCGCGGACCAGCAGATCCACGCCCTTCTGCGCCCGCACCCGGCCGAAGCAGCCGATCAGCACGGCATCGGGATCAAGGCTAAGCGCGCGGCGCAGCGCGGCCCGGTCCCCGGCCGGATGGAAGACCCCCGTATCCACCCCGTGCATCACGACCGTCGCAGGCCGGTCCAGATAGCTGGCGGCCTTGTCCGAGGTCGCGACAAGCGCGTCCTGCTGCCGGATCAGCCATTTGGTGAAGCCGGTATGGCGGCGCTGCGCGGCGGAGGTGAACATCAGCCGGTATTTCCGCCGCAGCACCCGGCGCAGGATCAGGCCCAGCGCCATTTCCGTGTTGCGCCGCGCGTGCCAGACCCGCCAGCGGTCGCGCGGCATCAGGACGGCGCGGGCCAGCGGGATATGGGGAACCTCGGGCGGCAGGCCGGGGCCGGTGGCGCGGATCGCGATCATGCGCGCCTGCACCGGGATCAGCCGGACCACGGTGGCGGTGACGCCCGACAACCGGCGCTTGAGGTTCGGGGCGATGACCAGCGGGCCAGGGGTGGGGTCAGGCATGGCGGTTCTCGGCGCTGAACAGGTAGAAGGCCAGCCCTACAGCCAACGGCACCAGGAAGAACAGGAAGATGTGGCCATAGGCCTCGGCCGCCGGGTGGCTGGCCTGCGCCGACAGGTAGACCGGCCGCGACAGGAACTGCATGATCCCCACCCCCGAGATCGAGACCATGTTCATGAAGGTGATCCCGCGTCCGACCAGGTGGTGGGGCAGGAAGGCGCGGCCGTGCGACATGATCAGCGAATAGGAACTGTCCGAGATGCAGACCATGACCAGCAGCGCGCCCGACAGCAGCAGGCTTTCGCCCGACCCCAGCCACAGCCCCGCCAGCACCAGGCACAGCAGCAGCGTGTTGGCGACCGAGGTGCGCTTGTCCGACCCCATGACCCGCACGATCCAGCCCACCGACAGGTTCGCCGCGACCATCGCCAGGCCCATGCCCAGCGTCACCCAGCCGATCAGGTAGTCGCCCGCGCCATAGACCTCGGACAGGAAGGGTCCGGCCCACAGCCCCCGGATGCAGGCCGAGGCGGCATAGGTCACGCCAAGCAGCGGCAGGATCAGCCGCAGTTCCCGCACGGCCAGCAGGTCGCGCAGCCGCGCCGGGCGCCCCTGGCCCCCGGGCTTGTCGGGGTTGCGGACCAGCGCCAGGATCGCCAGCGACACCAGCAGCGTCACCACCGCCAGCCCGGCCAGCGAGGCGCGCCAGCCGATCCCGTTGATGACCCAGACCAGCGGCGCGGCGCCCAGCATGTTGCCCAGCGATCCGATGCCCACCACGGCGCCGCCCGCCGCGCTCATGGATGCGGGCGGCAGGGTGCGGGCGAAGATGTAGAAGCTGCCCATCATCACCGGCGCGCAGCCGATGCCCAGCAGCGCCATCGCCAGGTGGATGTGCCAGGGGGCTTGGGCCAAGGCGAAGACCAGCGCGCCGCCGCAACCGCCAAGGCCCAGCAGCGCCGCCACCGTTTCGCGCGGGCCAAAGCGGTCCAGCGCCCAGCCCACGGGGATCTGCACGGCGGCGAAGGCGATGTACCAAAGCCCCGAGGACAGCGCGAGATCCGCCGGTCCCGCCCCCAGCTCCGCCCCCAGCGTGGGCGACAGCACCGCCAGGAAGGCGCGGTAGAACTGGCTCAGCGTATAGCCAAGGACAAGGGACATCAGTCCCGGCGACATGATCCAGCGCATTCCACCCCTCCGTTGCGGCGGCAGGCTGCGCCAAGGGCGCGCCGGGCGCAAGGCATGGCGGGCAGGAACGCGGCCCAACTTGACCCGCCCCGGCGGGGGGGCTAGCACCGGATGCGATGCCGCGACCCAAGGACCCGGAGGAACCATGTCCGACAGCTATTCGCTTCTCATCCTGCCCGGCGACGGGATCGGCCCCGAGGTCATGGCCGAGGTGGTGAAGGTCATCGACTGGTTCGGCGCCAATCGCGGCATGTCCTTCGACATCATGCACGGCCTTGTCGGCGGCTCGTCCTATGACGCGCATGGCACGCCCCTGACGGACGAGACGATGGCCCAGGCCCAGGCGGTCGACGCGGTGCTGCTGGGCGCGGTCGGCGGTCCGAAATACGACAATCTCGATTTCAGCGTGAAGCCCGAACGCGGGCTGCTGCGGCTGCGCAAGGAAATGGACCTGTACGCCAACCTGCGCCCCGCGCAATGCTTCGACGCGCTGGCCGATTTTTCCTCGCTCAAGCGCGAGGTGGTGGCGGGCCTCGACATCCTGATCGTGCGCGAGCTCACCTCGGGCGTCTATTTCGGCGAACCGCGCGGCATCCATTCCGACGACAACAACCCCGACAACGAGGGCGGTCGCGTCGGCATCAACACCCAGCGCTATACCAGCGGAGAGATCCGGCGGGTGGCCCGTTCCGCCTTCGAACTGGCGCGGCGGCGGTCGAACCGGGTCTGCTCGATGGAGAAGGCCAACGTGATGGAATCCGGCATCCTCTGGCGCGAGGAGGTGCAGTGGGTCCATGACAACGAATACCCGGATGTCGAGCTGTCGCACATGTATGCCGACAACGGCGCGATGCAGCTTGTGCGCCGTCCCAGCCAGTTCGACGTGATCGTGACCGACAACCTGTTCGGCGACATCCTGTCGGACGCGGCGGCGATGCTGACGGGCAGCCTGGGGATGCTGCCCTCGGCCAGCCTGGGGGCGTCCATGGCGAACGGGCGGCCCAAGGCGCTGTACGAACCCGTCCACGGCAGCGCGCCCGACATCGCCGGTCAAGGCAAGGCCAACCCGATCGCCTGCATCCTGTCCTTTGCCATGGCGCTGCGCTATTCCTTCGACCAGGGCGACGCGGCGGCGGATCTGGAACGCGCGGTCGAGCAGGTGCTGGCGGACGGCGTGCGCACCGCCGACCTGATGGGCCCCGAGGGCGGCACCCCGGTTTCCACCTCCGAGATGGGCGACCGCATCATCGCCGCGCTGTCCAAGGGCTGATGGAGACCGCGTCCAACGTTCGCGGCGCGGTCCTGGCCCTGCTGGCCATGGGCCTCTACGCGACGCATGACGTGGTCATTAAGACGCTGGGGGCGCAGTATCCTGCGCTCCAGGTGCTGTTCTTCTCGTCATTGCTGTCATTCCCGCTGGTGATGCTGGTCATCATGCGCGATCCGACGCCCGGCACGCTGCGGCCTGCCAATCCCGGCTGGGTCGCGCTACGCACGGTGGTGGGCGTCGTGGCGGGAATGGGCAGCTTCTTCGCCTTCTCGCAACTGCCGCTGGCGCAGGTTTACGCGATCCTGTTCTCGGCGCCGCTTCTGGTCACGATCCTGTCGATCCCGATCCTGGGCGAACGGGTCGGGCCGCACCGCTGGGGCGCGGTGGTGGCAGGGCTGATCGGCGTTCTGATCGTGCTGCGCCCCGGCGCGCAGGCCTTGGAACTGGGCCATGCGGCCGCCCTGGCCGCGGCCATGGGGTCCGCCACGACCGCCGTGGTGCTGCGCAAGCTGGGCCGGGCCGAACGCCCGCTGGTGCTGCTGATGTGGCCGATGCTGGGCAACTTCGTGGCGACCGGCGCCTCGCTGGCGCTGGACTATCGGCCGATGGAGCTGCCGCACCTGGCGCTTGCCGGCCTGATCGCCTGCCTGGGACTGGTCGCGGGCTTCCTGCTGATCCTGGCCTATCGCGCCGGAGAGGCGGCGATCGTGGCCCCCATGCAGTATTCGCAGATCCTCTGGGCCACTGCCTATGGCTGGATCTTCTTCGGCGAGGTGCTGGACCTGCCGACGGTCCTGGGCGCGACCGTCATCATCGGCTCGGGCATCTACATCGTCTGGCGCGAAGGGCGGGGCGGCAATTCCGCCAACCGCCCGGTGATCGCATCCCGCATCCGCGCCGAAACGGTGACCGCGCCCCGCACCTCGCTTCTGCAAAGAATATGGCCGCCGCGCCCCTGACGGGGCTTGCATTCGGCGCCGCCCCGCGCTACCTGCCCCATCTACGGTCGGAGCGTAGCGCAGCCTGGTAGCGCACCTGCTTCGGGAGCAGGGGGTCGGAGGTTCGAATCCTCTCGCTCCGACCAGTAGATGTCCTGACGAGCGGCAGACGGTTCCGCATCGCCGGTCAGACACCTTGCCCTTTCAAACGTGACTGATGCGGCCTCGCGGGCCGGGCGATGATTTCCGAGGGCGCCTGCGCCGTGTCCCGGGCTTTCGGCGCATCGTCTCGGGCAGAAGGGTGCCCTGGGGATCGCCGCTCCGGGTGGATGGCCGGTTCGGCGTCCCGGGCCGGGGCGCGGACGACCGGCTGGCCTGCAGGATCGCCCCGTCGGGGTCTTGCCCGGCAGTGCCATGCGTCTTGCGGCCGGATGCCGCGCTGCGTCCGAATGTCGCGCCCGGCCAGCCGGGGCGCGCGGGCGGGGCGGTTGACGAGGCGGGGCGGTATGGCCCACCCTCGCGCCGCGACACCTGCCACGAGACCGCGATGATCCCGTCCGCCCCGTTGCCCGATGCCGATCAGGACAGCAGCCTCGGCCTTGCGGCCTTCCACGCCATGGACCGGATGCGGGAGGCCCTTGGCGGGCAGATGACGGGCGGCGTGTCGCCCGGATCGCTTGCCCTTGCGGGCTATGACTGGGCGTTCCACCTGGCATCGGCGCCGGGCAAGCGGGCGGAACTGTTGTGGAAGGCCGCGCGCAAGACCGGGCGGCTGATGACCTGGCTGATGTCCTCGACCATGGATCCCGGCGCGCCGCCGGCCATCCGGCCCTTGCCGGGCGACAACCGCTTTCGCCACGACGGCTGGCAGCGGCAGCCGTTTTCCACGATGGCGCAGGCCTTCCTGCTGGGGCAGCAATGGCTGCACAACGTGACGCACGAGGTCCCGGGGATGATGAAGCATCACGAGGATGTCGTGTCCTTCGCCGCGAAGCAGTGGCTGGACATGGTCTCGCCCTCGAACAACCCCTGGACCAACCCCGAGGTTCTGGCCCGCACCGTGGAAACGGCGGGCATGAACCTGTGGCAGGGCTGGCGCAACTGGGCCGAGGACGTGGCGCGGCTGATGAACCGCCAGCCGCCCGCCGGGGCCGAGGCCTTCATTCCGGGCGAAACGGTCGCGGTGACGCCGGGCAAGGTGGTCTTCCGCAACCACCTGATCGAATTGATCCAGTACGCGCTCGCCACCGGGACGGTACGGCCTGAACCCGTGCTGATCGTGCCCGCCTGGATCATGAAGTACTACATCCTCGACCTGTCGCCCCGGAACTCGCTGGTGCGCTGGCTGGTGGGACAGGGCTTCACCGTGTTCGCGATCTCGTGGCGCAATCCGGATGCCGGCGACCGCGACCTGACCCTGGAGGACTATCGCAGGCAGGGCGTCATGGCGGCGCTGGAGGCGGTGGCGGCGATCGTTCCGGGGGAAAGGGTCCATGCCGCGGGCTATTGCCTGGGCGGGACGCTGCTGGCCATTGCGGCCGCGGCGATGGGGCAGGGGGCCGGGGACCGGCTGGCCTCGCTGTCGCTGCTGGCGGCGCAGGTCGATTTCACCGAGCCGGGCGAACTGGCGCTGTTCATCGACGCCAGCCAGATGCATTTCCTGGACAGCATGATGTGGAACCGGGGCTATCTGTCGGCCGACCAGATGGCAGGCGCGTTCCAGTTGCTGCGGTCGAACGACCTGGTCTGGTCGCGGCTTGTCCATGACTACCTCATGGGGCAGCGCAGTCCCATGACCGATCTGGCGGCCTGGAACGCCGACACCACCCGGATGCCCTGGCGGATGCACGCGGAATACCTGCAGCGCCTGTATCTGGACAACGAACTGGCCGCCGGGCGCTTCATGGTCGAAGGCCGCCCCGTCGCCCTGCAGAACATCCGCATCCCGGTCTTCGCGGTCGGCACCGAGCGCGACCACGTCGCCCCCTGGACATCGGTCTACAAGATCCACCAGTTCACCGATACCGAGATCACCTTTGTCCTGACCTCGGGCGGGCACAATGCCGGGATCGTCAGCGAGCCGGGACATCCGCGCCGCCACTTCCGGATCGGCACCCGGCCCGGGGACGGGGCGCTGCTGCCGGCGTCCGACTGGCGGGCCGCGCACGAGGCCGCCGCTGGATCGTGGTGGCCCGCCTGGGCCGGCTGGCTG
>NZ_JAFNAW010000008.1 GCF_017356265.1 Paracoccus fontiphilus
CAGCCAGAAAAGGTTGCTCATCAATCAGGTCTCCTTGCGGGGCCTGAATCACGTCAAACGCCTGAAATCAATGGGTCTGGAGCCTAGTCAACAAGCTCGACGCCGAAGCCCGGGCCGAACGTCAGGGGCGAACCGCAGACCTGATCTCCCGTCTCGACTTCCTGATCCTCGACGAACTCGGCTATCTTCCGTTCGCCCAGACCGGCGGCCAGCTCCTGTTCCACCTGATCAGCAAGCTCTACGAGCGAACCTCGATCATCGTGACAACCAACCTGGCGTTTGGCGAATGGCCAACCGTCTTCGGCGACGCGAAAATGACCACCGCGCTCCTCGACCGTCTGACGCATCACTGCGAAATCGTCGAAACCGGCAACGAAAGCTGGCGCTTCAAGAACCGGGCGTAAACCGAAAAGGCGACCCCGCTGGCCCGCCGCCGCTGCGTTACATGGGGACTACGCAGCGCCGGGCCAGCTCAGCACCGGAGGGGTCAATATTGGACGCCGATAAGGGGTCACGATTGGATGCTGATTGACAGCCTACAGGCCAACATCTTGGCACATTGCGATGCCGTCTGGGGAGGGCGGCAACCATCCCATCTATCGATGGTGGACATCTAGCAGGCACTCCATCTCCCCGTCAGAGCGGGGAAACCGGACGGATACCTTTCACACGGTTCGTGGCAACTCCGTTCCGGCGGTTGGCCTGTTCGGGCGGGGGCTCCGCGCCGGCACCATAGCCCAGATGCGCCGTCAGTTCGGCTCCCAGCATTCGTTCCATCAGCCGGACCTTCAGCTCTTTCATCAGCCCGGCATCGCCAAGCAGATCCTCAGGCCGCTTGCAGCCTTTCAGCAACTCGTCCAGCAGTTCGTTGGAAATTGTCATCGTCAGTGCTCCTTTCAGGAAGCATGGACCGATTCAGCGATACACAGAAGACCGGACACTCTCCTATCTAGCGACGCTTGTCGATGAAGCCCCGTCGAAACCGCCTAAATACATCTCGGAAACCGATCCCGAGGCCGCCTGGTCGGTCAAGGATGGCCCCGGCCGCTTCAGCTATGAAACCAATTACCTGATCGACACCGATCATGGGATTATCGTCGATGTAGAGGCTACGCCTGCGCGCCTGAGCCGAGAAATCACCGCCGCCAAAGCGATGCTGGACCGCAGTGCCGACCGGCACGATTTCCGTCCTGACCGGATCGCGGCGGATGGTTCGTACGGCACCGGCCAGTTCCTGGCATGGCTCTGGCGGCGCAAGATCACGCCGCATGTGCCGGTGCTCGACCGCCACCACCAGACGGGCGGCAAATACGATATCGGGTACTTTCAGTACGACGCCGAGCGCGACAGCTACACCTGACTCGAAGGTCATGAAATGCCGCTGCGCCGGATCAGGGAAAAAGACCGGATCAAAAGCTACTATTCCGGCAAGCCCACCTGCGGCACCTGCCCGATCCGCAAAGCCTGCACCGACGCCCCATTCCGCACCGTGACGCGCCACATGGACGAAGACGCCCGTCAGGCCGCGCGCGATCTGGTCAGCAAGGCAGCCTTCGACACCAGCCGACGACGTCGCAAAAAGGTCGAGATGCTGTTTGCCCACCTGAAACGGCACCTCGGCCTCAAACGCCTCCGGCTCCGAGGGCTGAAAGGGGCCACCGAAGAATTCCTCCTCGCCGCCTCCGCCCAGAACCTAAAACGTATGGCCAAAATGGTCCCCTGCTAAGCGCCAAAGACCAGACCGACAAAACCCATAGCTTTGACCGCTATTACAGCGGGTTAAAACGGTTTAACCACCCCAAACACAACATGTAGTAAGTCGAGTTTTTCACCTAAATCGACCGTTTTGGGCGCGTAGTTTCTGGCAAGGGGTTATTGTCCTCCTAACCGACGCGCTTCAGGCTTTCCGCGCAAGTTCTGCAGTGGCGAACTCTGCTACTCCTTCGTCAACACCGTTTGTGAAGCAGGCCACCGTCACTGGGTCTGGTCTGTCTGGGAAGTGATAGACAGCGTTCACACTGAACGGTCCAAGCGCAGCCGTCACGCTTGGCCCGAAAGAGCTCACCGGACCACGACGCCACTTGCCCTTGTGAGCGGCAGCAACGAGGACTGCACCCATGCAAGAACCCTGTTCAGGATGTCGGGCGCCGTCCGATCCAGCGGCGCAACGGTTGACCGTAGGTCCGGGTGAAGGCCTTTTCCAGGGCGGCAGCATCCGAATATCCGCAGCGTAACGCGATCTCTCGCAGCGGCAGCTCGGTGGCCGTGGCCAGTTCCCGCGCCCGCGTCAGGCGCAGCATCTGGGCATAGCGCCCCGGCCCCATACCGATCTCGGATTTGAACATCCGGTTCAGGCTTCGCAGCGACGTACCGATCGTGGCGGCAAGGTCAGAAAGTGGCATGGGCGTCTCGACCTGCTCGACCATCATGCGGATGGCTTCCTGCAGCTTCTGCGATCCGCGACTGCCAATCCCCAGCCCCATCCGCGACCCAGCCTGCTTGCGCACGGCGTCATGCAGGAACATCGAGGTCGCGGCGAAAGCAGCCGCGGTGCCGAACGTCCGCCCGACCAGGGCCAGCATCATGTCCAACGACGATGCCGCGCCGCCGCTGCTCCAGACCGGACCGTCCAGGACGTATCGCTGATGGCTGACCGTCACCTCGGGGAAAGCCTCGGCGAAATCGGCAAGCACGCTCCAATGAAGCGTCGCCGTGTGACCCTGCAACAGCCCTGCTCGCGCGATCAACCAAGAGCCGCAATCGGCGCCGATCAGACGTGCCCCCCGTCGTGAAACGCGCCGCAACAGCGACGAGATGCGACCCGTGGAATGCTCGCGAAACCCGTATCCCGCCACAACAAGTAGTGCGTCCGGCGCCCCTAGTTCGGCCAGCGGCATGTCGGGCAGGACCCGCAAGCCGCTGGAACTGCGCACGGGGCCGTCATCGGCGGTGACGGTGCACCATGAAAGCTCGGGATAGCCGTGATCGTGAACCGCGCGCAGCGGCTCAATCAACGAGGACAGGACGAAGTTCGAAAAACCGTCGAACAGCAGAACGGCATAGCGAGGCATGGAAACGGGGCCATTTGTGACAATAAAATGGCATTATTGAACAACAAATGCGTAACGTGAACCCATATGATCGCCCCATGCTCCCGGCATCGGACGACCGGGGGAAACCTGACATACCCAAAAGGAGGAAACCTTGCCCCTGAGCATAAACCGCGAGGTCTTCATCACCTGTGCCGTGACCGGATCCGGTGGCACGCAGGACCGCAGCCCCCATGTGCCACGTTCGCCCCGCCAGATCGCCGAAAGCGCGATCGAGGCAGCAAGGGCGGGTGCCGCCGTGGTCCACTGCCATGTCCGCGATCCCGAAACCGGCGCACCCTCGCGCGACCTGGCGCTCTATCGCGAGGTGACCGACCGCATCCGCGCGGCCGATACCGATGTCGTGCTGAACCTGACGGCTGGCATGGGTGGAGACATCGTCTTCGGTTCGTCCGAGGCCCCCTTCCCCGTCAAAGCGGACGCCACCGACATGATCGGTGCGACCGAGCGGATGGCCCATATAGCCGAATGCCTACCCGAGATCTGCACGCTGGATTGCGGGACCATGAATTTCGCCGAGGCCGATTACGTCATGACCAACACGCCCGGCATGCTGCGGGCCATGGGCGCCATGATGACCGGGCTGGGCGTCAAGCCCGAGATCGAGGCCTTCGACACGGGCCACCTGTGGTTCGCCAAGGAGCTTGTTCGCGAGGGTACGCTTGCATCTCCAGCTTTGGTGCAACTGTGCATGGGCGTGCCATGGGGCGCGCCGAACGATCTGAACACCTTCATGGCGATGGTGAACAACGTGCCGGCCGACTGGACCTGGTCGGCCTTCAGCCTGGGGCGCGACCAGATGCCCTATGTCGCGCAATCAGTGTTGGCAGGCGGGAACGTGCGCGTGGGCCTCGAGGACAACCTGTTCCTGGACAAGGGCGTCCTTGCCACCAATGCGCAGCTTGTCGAACGCGCCGTATCACTGATCACGAGCATGGGGGCAAAGATCCTCGGCCCCCAGGATGTCCGCCGCAAGCTGGGCCTTCGCAAGCAGGCCCGCGTCGCGAAGGTGCCCGCATGACCGGGATGAAAAAGAAGGCCGCCATCATCGGCGGCGGCGTCATCGGTGGCGGTTGGGCCGCCCGGTTCCTTCTGAACGGTTGGGACGTCGCGATAGTCGACCCCGACCCGCAGGCCGAACGCAAAATCGGCGAGGTACTGGCAAATGCCCGCCGCGCGCTGCCCGCGCTCTATGATCGAGCACTGCCACCCGAGGGACGACTGAGCTGGCATGACGACATGGCCGACGCGGTTGCCGACGCCGATTGGGTGCAGGAAAGCGTGCCGGAAACGCTGACGCTGAAACATAAGGTACTGGGCCGGCTAAGCGCGATGGCCCCCGCCCATGCTGTCATCGGATCCTCGACATCCGGCTTCAAGCCGTCCGAACTGAACGCCGAAGGCGCCCGCGCCATCGTCGCGCATCCCTTCAATCCGGTCTATCTGCTGCCGCTTATCGAACTGGTGGGTGAGGCCGAAACCTGCACCCGCGCGTCCAAGCTACTGCGCGATGTGGGCTGCCATCCGCTGACCCTGCGAAAGGAGATCGAAGCCCATATCGCCGATCGCCTGCTGGAGGCGGTCTGGCGCGAGAGCCTCTGGCTGGTCAAGGACGGCATCGCCACGACCGAGGAGATCGATGAGGCCATCCGCATGGGCTTCGGCATCCGTTGGGCACAGATGGGTCTGTTCGAGACCTATCGCATCGCGGGCGGCGAAGCGGGAATGAAGCATTTCATGTCCCAGTTCGGCCCGGCGCTGTCCTGGCCCTGGACCAAGCTGATGGACGTCCCCGAGTTCAACGACGAACTGGTGGACCTCATCGCGTCGCAATCCGACGCACAATCCGGGCACATGTCGATCCGCGAACTGGAACGCCTGCGCGACGACAACATCGTGGGCATGTTGCGCGCGCTGCGTCGCACGAAGACTGGCGCCGGCGGCGTGATCACGGCGCACGAGGCCACCCTGCCCGCCCCCGTGCCGGGCGATTTGCCGGGCGACCTGCCGGTCACGGGCGACAGGCAGGTGCCGACCAGCTGGGCCGACTACAACGGCCACATGAACGATGCCGAGTACTTGCGCGCGGCATCCGATGCCACCGACCGCTTCATGGAGATGATCGGCGCGGATACGGATTACATCGCCTCGGGCTGCAGCTACTTCACGGTCGAGACGCATACCCGCTATCTGGCCGAGGTCCATGCGGGCGACCGTCTGCGCACGACCACGCAGGTGATCGACGGCACCGGCAAGCGGATGCACCTGTTCCACCGCCTTGTGCGCGGCGACGGGACGCTGGCCGCCACGGTCGAGGTGATGCTGCTGCATATGGACCTGACGACCCGCGCGACCTGCAATCCCGAGGGTATCGTGGCCGAACGGCTGTCCCGGCTGGCCGCTGCGCATGCGGACCTGCCTGCCGAAGGCAGCGGTCGCCATGTCGGCCAGCGCAGCAAACCCGCGGTGGAACCCGCGTGACAACCTTGCGCCGCTGCATGATCTGTGGCGGCGCATCCCACCAAGTCATCCGAAACGGCCATGCAGCATGATTGCCATTGAACAGTTCGAACGCGAATTCCAATCCGGTCTGGACACGATGGCGCGTCTTCCCATGAAGGATATGCGTCGCGGCTACGACGTGCTCTGTACGCGTTTCGCTCCGGCCCTCCCGTGCGGCATGACCATTCGCGACAGCGCTGTCGGCGGCGTGCCGCTGCGCCATCACCGTCCGTCATCCTGTAAGTCCGGCACGGTGGTATACCTGCATGGCGGAGGCTTCACGATCGGATCGCTCGACAGTCATCAGGGTGTCGCCTCCGGGCTCGCGCAGGGGCTGGGCCGCGAGGTGGTGGCAGTCGGCTATCGCCTTCTGCCTGAGGCAAGCTATGCCGATGCGATGATGGATTGCCGCGACGCGATCTTCGCGCTGGACCCGGTGGCGATTGTCGGCGACAGCGCCGGAGGGCGACTGGTCATCGACATCGCACAGGACATGGTCGACGCACCGCCACTGGGGTTGATCTATCCGGTCGTGGGACGGCCAAGGGCGGAAACGCTCGGGCCCGATGCGCCGCTTCTGTCGCGCGCGGACGTCCTGTCGGCCTGGACAGCCATCGAGCCCCATGCCCCGGCCGACGCCCCCTGCCCGTCCGCGCGGATCGAGGTTCTGGGCGTCTCGCGCGATCCGCTGACCCTGCCCCTTGAACATGCGGTCGCCGAATGGCGCGCCCTTGGGGCCATCGTCGGCTATCGCTGCGCGACCAACATGCTGCATGGCTGTCTGCACGCCCGCGAAGCCCTGCCCGCGATGAAGGTCGCCTGGGACGAATTCTGCGCCTCGCTGAAGGCGGCGATCGACGGATGACAAGAAGGGCCCGGCATCTGCACGGACCCCGCACAGCAACAAAGGAGAGCGATTTGAAGCATAATCTCGGCATCAGCATAGCGACGGTGCTGACGGTCGCAGCCCTTGTCGGGGCGGCCGCCATCGCACCCCAGACCTTCCAGTCCATGCTCGAGACGATCAAGGTATCTGTCATCGGCAATATGGGCTTCATCTTCACCTGGCCCGCATTCCTCGCATCGGTCTTCTTCGCCGTGGCAATGTTCACCCCGGTCGGCAAATTGCGCTTCGGCGAGGGTCCCCCCGAATTCTCGACTCTCAGCTGGATCGGGATGCTGTTCGCGACCGGGATGGGGATCGGCCTGCTGACTTGGGGTGTCCTCGAACCGAACTATCACGTCGATGCCGGTAACAGCCGCGATCAGGCGCTGCTCTATGCGTTCAACCATTGGGGCCTGCTGGCTTGGGCCGGATATCTGGCCGTGGGCGTAATCTTCGCTCATGCGATGCACAACATGGGCATCGGGAAGCCGGCCGAGACACTGCTGGGCGGCGGCGTGCTCAGCCGCATCAACCTGATCAGCCTTGTCGTCTCGACCGTGATCGGGCTGTCGCTGACCTTTTCCTATGCCGCCGACCCGCTGAGGCAGGCCGTCGCGCGCTATACCGGCGTGGATCTGGACGCGGCGATCGTCATCCTGGTCCTGTCGGCCTTCGCCATCGCCTCCAGCACGACGGGCATCAAGCGCGGCATCAAGTGGCTCAGCAACTACAACACCCTGTTGGCTCTGATCCTGATGACGGGCGTCTTCGTGCTGTCGCAACCGCTGGAAATTTTGGGCACCTTCGCGCGTCTGGTCCCGGAATATATCGTGCGATACCCCGCGATGGCCACCGATATCGGCCTGGGCGATCCCGAACGCAAGGCATGGCTGGCCGACTGGCTCTATGCCTTCGAGGCGGCCTGGTACGGCTGGTTCGTCTTTACCGGCGTCTTCATCGCCCGGATCTCGAAGGGGCGGACCCTGCGCGAGATGGTCGTCGGCGTGATGCTGATCCCCAGCCTGTTCTCGTGCCTGTGGTTCACGGTCATGGGGATCGCCGCCCTGACGACCGGTTCCGGAGATGTCTTCGCCCTGATGTCCACGCTGGACGACAGCGGGGTCCTGTCGGTGATCCTGACGCTGAACATCCTGCTGTTCTTCGTAACCAGCGCGGATTCGGCGGGTCTCGTCTGCGAGATGCTGACCGTGCGCCATTCGCGCGCATTCTGGATCTTGATGATGGCGGGCCTGGCGGTCGTGATCAATCGGATGGATGGCGATATCTTCAAGGTGATTTTGTCGCTGATTTCGGTAGCTGCAATTCCGGTGGCATTCGGGGTCTTCGCCCTGACTGGTGGCTTCGTGCTGCTGGCAAGACAGGGCCGAACTGGCCCCCTTCGCTCAATCTGACCATGATCGAGTCAGCGAAGGCCCCCGTCACGGGGGCCTTTTCCTATACAACTGGCCTTGTTGCGCAAATGGGGCGGGGGATTCACTGCGCGAATCCTGCATGATAGCTGGCGGCCATGAGCAGACCGGCGAAAACCCCGTACAAGACCACCAACTGGCATAGCTACAATCAAGCGCTGAGGCAGCGCGGATCGCTGACCGTCTGGTTCGATCCCTCGATGCAATGGGAAGCGGCGCCTTCCGGGCGTCGCGGCCGCCAGCAGGCATACAGCGACGCGGCGATCCAGGCCTGTCTTACCATCAAGGTCTTGCTCGGCCTGCCACTCCGGCAAACGACTGGTTTCGTGGCGAGCCTATTGGAGCTGTCCGGGCTCGGGATGGGCCGTGCCGGCCTTCAGCACCCTGTCCCGGCGACAGAAGACCTTGGACGTGACCATCCCATACCATAGAACCGCATGGCGAGGCTGCGCATCGTTGCGAAGGCGGGGGAGCCGGCCCTAAGATCGTCGACTTTCCCGTGATGTTCAAGCCGCCGCCCGCCACATCCGGTATCGTCCCTGCCCTGTTACCTCCCGGATGAGGCCACGCTCGACCATCCAGTCGATGTTGCGCTGAACCGTTGCCCGATGCGTGCCTGTCAGTTTCTGGGCCATTTGGACTGAGACCAGAGGCCAGCTTGTGAAGAGGCCCCGCAGCATCGGTGGCGTCTTGCCCGAAAGTGGCGCCATCGTTCGCTCCGCGGCAGCCGACCAGTCCTCGATCTCCTCGAGCCGGCGCAGGGCTGCGAAGGTCGCGCTCTCCATCGCGTTGAGCCAGCGCGCCAACCGGGCCGGCGGGTCCCCGGTTGCGCGGAAGCCCCCTCCTCCGCCCATTGCGATCGGTGCGAAGAAAGCGCCGGGCGTGCTCCCTGACGGCGCGAGATCGCCGATCGCGACACGCACCGCTGTCACCGCGGCCTCCAGCGGATCATCGATCGGCGACAGCTCCGCGATATGCCAGAGATGGAAGCCCACGCAGGCCCGTGTCACGGGGTGGAGGTCTTCGGCCTGATCCATCATCGCGAGCCATCCGGCGGCCCGGTCATCGAATGCTTCGCGCTCTGCCATCTCGACGACGCGCGAAGAGGCCTTTGCCCGTTCGAAACGCTCTCCCTGCCCCGGCCGGTCGCGCCGATCAAGGAAGGCCTCCAGGTCGTCCGTTCCGGACCGAAGCGTCAGCAGCGCGGGTCCGCCGGACAGTCGGCGCACGGCCCAGCCGATCCGGTACATGGCCTGCGCATCATCCGTTGCGGTCGACACCCGCAGCGCCATGTAGAGTGACAGCCGGTCGAGTCCAATCCGGTCCTGCGTCAACCAGCTGAGATCCGCGGCTTCGATCAGGGCGAGCCGTTGCCGCCAGCCAGCCGGGCCGCGGCGCAGGCGTTCATCGAGGATCCCCAGGCGCGCAGCAACACGGGCGAGCTGCGCCGCCTGCCCGGCCTCGGCCGCGCGCCAGGCATCGACGATTTCAGATTCCCTGGCCTCGGGCGCGGGTCCGGGCGGCAGGTAAACCGGCTCGTCCTCAAGCGCCCCGGGCAGAAACCAGAGATCCGCGTTATCCTCGTCTTCGGACGCCTCCAGGTCTTCAAGAGGCACCCCGTCATCGTCCCATGATCTATGGCTAAATTTTCTCATATGCGCATTATAGGACTATTTTGCGCTCTTGGAGAAGGAATTTGAGATCTCTCCGTTTTCTCTACTATAGAGGTGTTCGAGCATGCCGTCTTCTCGGGACTGTTGGAGCGCCTCTCGTGAGCTTCAGCCCATAAAAACAAGGCTTCTCGTGCTCTGCACGACGAGAGAAATACCCATTGCACACGTTTACAAACGGTCGTTTTATCATGCTTTATGAATATGTAAGATACGACGCGGCAGCGAAAAATGGAACTTTCCATGCCGCTCATCGGCTATGCCCGCGTCTCGACCGGCGAGCAGACCCTTTACCCGCAGTTGGTGGAACTGCGCCAGGAGGGCTGCATGATCATCCATGAGGAGCACGCCTCAGGCGCCGACCGCTCGCGCCCTGCCCTCACGCGCCTCCTGGCCGCGATCCGACCCGGCGACACGCTGGTGGTGGTCCGTCTTGACGGGCTGGCCTACTCTCTGGTTCAGCTCCTCCGTCCCTGGGCGATCCCATCGACACCGCCACGCCGCAGGGCCGTTTCTCGATGCAGGTGATGGGCGCGGTCGCCGAATTCGAGCGTGCGCTGATCCGCGAGCGGACCAAGGCAGGCTTGCGCTCGGCCCGCGCGCAAGGCCGGGTCGGCGGCAATCCAGGCCTGCGGGCAGGCGACCGCGAGGCCATCCGCAAGCTGCGGCTGACCCGTGACGAGAGCTATTTCCGGAAGCTGGAGGTCTCGGTCGAGGCCTGGCTCCTCTTGGTGCGCCGGTACCGCCCGGACATGACCTGGGGCGATCTGGCACGCTTCATCACCGTCCGGACCGGACAGGCCTGGTCTGTCGAGCGGCTGTAGCGCGCCGCCGATCGTTATGTCCGCGACGGCCTGCTGCCTGAGGTGGTGCTGGATTGCCCGCCGCGCCGCACGCCTGACGATCGCCTGCTGGCCATTGTCGCGGGGATGCGCCAGGGCGATCCCGAACTGACGCTCGCCGGCATCGCCAGCCCGCTGGAGGCCATGCGTGAGCGGACTCCTCGGGGCATTGGCAAGTAGCATCCCTTCACCGTCAGGATGCTGTTGCAACGGGCCGACAGGATGGGGTTGGTTGGCGGCGCGTGAGGGGCAAAGGACCCTGCCCGAGCCGCTCTGGTCCAGAAGCGCAGCCACGGCGGCTTCCAGCTTGCAGCGGCAGATAGCCGAAACGTCGCGGCCGGCCGATTTCCAAGCGACCTTTGGCGGCGCTGCATTTGGCGCTGCTCTGGGGACGCGGGATTTGGAAGCTCGTCCTGGCGTGGCCGTCGCCCAGGGCCGGGTGTATTCTCCGGCGTGTCACTCCCCTGCCCCGCAAATCGGCGCAGCACGTCCAACTCGTCCTAGACAGACCGCGTGTCCCAGTCTTTCAGTTCGGCCGCGATGGCAGTAGCCAGGCATGGGCCGAGGGGACTTCCTGGAATACTTCAGTGCCTCGCCAAGGGCGTAGACCATGCGGATGAAGGTGCGGATATGGCGGCGCTTCTGATAGCCTGAGAGCTTGAATAGGATCGCCATAACGGTGTCGGGATCGTGTTCGGCAGTGTGCGGGTCTATCAAAAATGCGGCGATAGAACTGTTCGAGCGCATTACCCCACGCGGCAAGTCCCGCGTCAATGCTGTCCAACCTTTCCGCACCACCGTGCCGGTCAGAAGCTGGTGATAGGCGGTCAGGCGGCGCCAGGCCTGGATCAGTTTGTAGCGGCCATCCCTGCTCGGCTGCACTCGGATCGGGTTCGACGGGCTGATATAGCGGATCGACCGCACCAATTCGGCCGTTCAAATCCCGCTGCGGTCGCGCGGTCGTAGCGCTGTGCCCGCGGGCACAGTGGCATGATCTTGTCTATCCTGGTACGTAGGCTTTTAAGCTGGAAAGGTTTCGGTGCCTTTGCGCGAACAGATGAACACGTAGGCTTCAATGGCAGCCCACACTGCAACCGACTGTGACCGCGGTCACAGTGGCCGATGACATCCACAACAAAGGCCTCAATTGCCACTGCTGGAACTAGCCTGCTCAACTGTTGCGGTGCATAGCGACCTAAATATCTGGGCATGCCACTGTGGCCGTGGTCACGTATGAGGGGTCGTGTGAGCATTTATGGTGGGCGCCCCAAGGTTTAGTACGTCAGGGCGGTGTCGCAGCAGATGTATCATTGTGGTAGACTTGATGACTAAAGCTCCGGGCGGTTGCTGTCCCAGGCGGAGATGGTGGATACGGAGCCCGCCATTTCCAACTGAGAAAAACTGACCCTATTCGGAACCCCTTGTGCCCGCGGGCACAGTGGTTCGCCGAATTGGTAACCTCCGCAGACTCTGCAAAAACTAGCTATGCGCGGCTACCGTCGCCAGAATATCTGAGGTCGGATCAAATGCATCAGGACGACGCAGATGAGCCTGCCGCAAGACGATCCAGCAAGGTGAAGGGATCAAATCGAACAGACCGCTTTCCAACAACAAGGCTGCGGAAATAAGCCTGCATGTTGCGGATCCGGGGCTGTAGCTGCACCATGGCCAGGACAGTGATGGCAGCTTCGCGGACGCCGAGGCGTTCCCTTGCTTTGGTGAGGAGGGCGTGGTCGATGCCGATCATCGGCGCCAGCATGCGAGCGTGGTTATCTGCGGCGTCCCACGTCGTGACTGGCTCCAGTGCGAACTCCATCGCGATTGGGCAACCTATTTGTAGTTTCACCAACATACCCTGTGCACAATCTTCATCTCGTTCCTCAGCTTCCTTACGCAAGTCTGATTCATGGTTTTCAGTGTAAGACTTAAGAGGATGTCGGTCATTTTGACCGGCAGTGGCGGTCATCGGATCGGTCCAGTTTTCTTTGGTCTCCGGCGCATCGGAAGGGTAGGGGGGGTGTCGCTCGTCCTTCTCCGAGATTCTGTTGTCAAGTTCGGCAAGGATGTCTTCTAGAAGGGCAGGCGTCAGGGACGTGCGACGCAGCATTTTCCGTGCGACGTTCGTGTCTATTCCATCGTGCCCGCGGTCATCGATCCAGGCAAGCCGTGCGAGGATCTTGGTTCTAAGGTGCCTCATATGAGCCTTGTCGCGCTCATATGAGGCAAGGGCATCGGACCACCGCTCGCGGTTGTTGATCATTGGCGACAGGTCGATCCCATAAGCTTCAACGGCACCGCTTTGCGGATCGCGGGTGCTGTATCGCTTCCCGTTGGGGCTGCTGCGCCGCTGGATTACCCCGGCCTCTGCCAGTTCAGCCAGGTGCCTGCGGATGGTCTTGTCGCTGACTCCGGCAAGTCGGCGTTGCAATTCAGCATTCGAGGCGAAGCAAATCATCCCACGGCCGGGCTTAAGGCAACTGAGAAGCGCGGACAAGGTCTGCACTACTTTGGGCTTGATGCCGAGACGAGGCGCCGCATCGCGAAGCACCCGGAAGATGCCCCATGTTTCGTCGGCCCTAGCTGCGAGGGTAGCTGGGCTCATCGCGAGGCCACTAACTCGCGAAATTGCTCGTTGAAATGTCATCCTGCTCCGCAGGGGGACCGTAAGCCCATGCGTCACCAGCCTCTGCCCGGGGTTTCTCAGAAACGCAGACAAACTTCTCCCGCCAACCGAATCGGTTGTTGTTGACGGGCACAATGGAGGCTGCTAGTAATGAAGGTGCAAAACTCGAGAACTAGCAGGGCCTTCCGAGGGTGACTTCGGGGGGCTCTTTCCTTTTCCGGTCTCCGTTGCGCTCCTTTCTGTTTTGCTCGTGTTGATCAAAGGGAAGGGGGTTCAGCCCTCTCCCCGGCTCTTCGACCAATGATCGTGGATCATCTGGACGATCTCGTCCGCGTTCTCCTCAAACCACTGTCCGAACTGGGGCTGGTGTCTCAACGAGACGCTCAGCGAAAGGCTACGGCCGGTCTTTTTCATGGTCCCGAGATGTCGCCCGCCGAGATCGAAACGGCGGATGTCGGAACCAAGCGCCCTGTCTTTCACCGCTGTGACCGCGGGCACAGCGGCTTTGCGCCCGGGCACAGGTGCCACCGGGGCGTCGGCAAGACCGGCTAGTCTCTGGGCCTGCAACAGGATGTTCTCGAATCGTTCTGACCCAGTAGAAGGCGTGTCGCTCTTTTCGGGAACGAGGGACAGAAGATCTATGCCATGCTCGCGCGCTAGGAAGGCTAGCTCGGTCCATTGCCTGCGGCCAATTTCGGGCGCGGCGCCGATAAAGAGGATTACCTCGACCGGGACATTGTCCACCACGGTGTTCATCTTCGAGATAGCCGTCCTGTCAAGGCCCAGAGCATCCTGGATGACTTGGTTCTGGTATCCAGCTTCCCGCAGCTCCCGGACGAAGAGGGCCTTCTCGATATAGGAAGGATCGACCCTGAGGTTGTTCTCCTGCCCCTGTGCGATGATTGCCGCGTCCTCGGCCAAATGGCGAACGATCGCCTTGATACGCATCCCGTTGCCGAGACTGCGCACCGCAGCCAAACGGCGGCGGCCATAGACGATGATAAACCGATTCATGCTGTCTGGATGGGGCCGCACCAAAATGGGCACCTGCTGCCCATGGGTGCAGATGCTCTCAGCGAGGCGGGCTATGTCGGCCGCCTCCAGTGCGATGCGGTCCTGGATGCCCGACTCGTCGATCACCCAGGGATCGAGTTCTTGGATCCCGCTGGCGGACATGTCGCGCAGCGTGTTGCCGAGGGCGGCCATTGAAGGGGCCCCCTGCCTGCGTAGCGCGACAGTGCTGATGGGCGGAGCGGCTGCGTCGAGAGCTGCCTCGAAGACGTTCTTGCGTCCCATCAGACACGCCCCCAGGACCGCTGGATCAGACCCTCGACCTCATGTGTCACTGCCGTGCAGCTTTGTACTGCCCGGTCGAGCGTCTTGCGCAGCAGCTTTGCGGGATCGATCTCGAAAACTGTCTGCTGCGTCATGCCCGCATCGCTGATCGCGGTGGACTTCAGCATCGGGTTGGTTAGCACCTCGTCCTGCAGAATGGTCCGGAGATAGGCGGCCATCTGGGTCTGCGGGCCATCCGAGGGCTCATAGCGGGTCAGCAGGAACTTCACGAAGTTCCAGGAGATCGGCTCCGACCGGCTGGTATGGGTCTGGATGGTGCGGAACAGGTCGCCCGCGAGGCTGAGGAACTGTGACATGGAGGCGATGTCCAACATACTAGGTACGACCGTGACGATCAGCCCGGAGCTTGCCGCGAGCGCAGAGAGGGTCGTGAAGCCCAGCTGTGGCGGGCAGTCGATAATGACCACGTCATAGCGGTCCTGGACACGATCCAACTGGATCGACAGCCGCTCGGCGAAGTTAGGCGTGATCCGTTGGCTCAGCGCATAAGCCGTATTGGTCTCGTATTCGGCAAGAATCAAGCCGGCAGGCGCCAGATCCAAGTTGTGAAAATAGGTCTTCAGGATGATGTGCTCCATACCCACCTGCTCTTCGTCGTAGCGCAGGCAGTCATAGACCGTGCCGTTCTCCTGAAACTCTAGTTCCGGACGATAGCCAAAAAGCGTCGTAAGGCTGGCTTGGGCGTCCAGATCGACGGCAAGGACCCGGTAGCCATCGAGGGCCAGCTTCTGGGCAACATGCGCCGCCGAGGTGGTCTTGCCCGACCCTCCCTTGAAATTTACAAAGCTGATGACTTGCATGGCATCGCCCGGCTGGCGGCCTGGCCGATAGGTCAGGTCCTTCTTGCCAGTGCGGAACATATGGTCGCGGATCTGGTCAATCGCCTCGGCGCTGAACCAACGATGGCCCCGCTTGTCCAAGGTTGGCTGGGGAAAATCAGGATCGTCTGCCAGGCGGGTGTTGAGATTCGAATTGGAGATCCCCGTCAGCTCGCAGACCTCGCGGGCCGAGAACAACCGCAAGGCCTTTCTTTCCTCCGGCCGGAAGGCGTTCTTCATCTGCCGGTCCAAAGACGTGGCGAGGCTTTCGGCGAATTCCGTGATACGGTCCGAATCGAAGCTGCGCCTGAGCAGGCTGAGATCGTTCATCTTGTCCTCGTCTGCCACCCAATTTCCTGGGCTTTTCGTCACTTGTATGGTGCTTACGCACCTAATTGCATCCGACCATACAAGATCTTCAGGGGCTTCCATATGCCAAATTTGCATTTAGGAACGAGTGCAGCAAGAAAATTGTGGATTGTCATTCCTGTGTGGCGAGGAGGGGACGGTTTTATACCTCATGGCCTAGCACGACTTCGGCAGTCTGCTGGAAACGCCTGTGACTGACTCGCATTCTGCTGCCGGCGGGGGATTGCACACACCCCCAGGACCGGGTTTGCGCACCGCTAGTCAACCTGGCTACCCTCGCAAGCGATTGCCACCCGAAGCCCCGAGATGGAATCCGTGCGGCCCGCCTATTGTGCCCCTGCAGTTTGGCTCGGATCTAGACAGTCGGCGCAGCACACAGGCGCAAAGGAGGGGCAGGGGTCTAGGCTCAGGGCAAAAGCCGGGGTCGGTCGGTCGCAGCCTGGAGCGAGGTCTCGGCAAGGGCCGGGATGCGGCCTGACCTGGTCATCCTGATCTTGGACTGTCGTCTCAGCCTCATAACTATTTCTCACCAAGGTAATCGTCCTTGAACCGGTCGATCTGATGCATTCGTTCATGCAAGATCGTGACAATGCCAATGTCGCCATTGGCGAGCCGCTTCCAATATACGACATGACGCTCGTAGCGGAAAAAGCATCCCTCCACCCCGAACTCGGCCGGCACGGGCCGCGACATCACACCGCCCGTTTCGAGTTGCTGGAACGCAGAAAATAGGCCGGTGATGTAGGTCTCAGCCTGCGCTTCGCCCCACCGGTCACAGGTGTAGAGATAGATCTCGTCAATGCGGAGGGATGCTGCCTCTTGGACCCGGATCGTCATGGGCTCAAGCGCGCTGGTTCCGAGCAATGACCTCAGTCGCTGTCAGTCGCTTGTAGCTGTCTTCGGGCGCTGCGAAGGCGCGGGTCAGTTCGGCCTTCAGCCGATCAAACGCTTCGCGCTCAGCCCGCTCCTTGTCGCGCCGGATCAGGTCACGGATGTATTCGCTGACGTTCTCATAGGACCCATCCTCGCCTACGTTCGCGGCTACAAAGTCGCTCAAGGCACCTCCAACGCTGACGGTCATCGTTGTCATGCGGGACACAACTGGCCTCCTGTCGCTATCAGCGTCTTCAATATAACCAAAAATGAAGACAAACCAACCTCTGTCTTGGTCTGGGCCGCACCCTTAAAGGCTACGGCTAGATAATCCGGGTTGTACGACGCGGAGCAGGACTGCAGCCGTGCCGTTAACCGGCGCCAAATGCGCGACCGACGTGCGATGACCAACAGGAGCTGCCTCATGCAACCACTCCGCCCGACATCGCCTGGAGAGCGCATCGGCGTCATCTCCGATACCCATAGTCTGCTCCGCCCCGAGGCGCTGGAGGCTCTCGAAGGCGTCGACCGCAGCTTGCACGCGGGCGATATCGGCGATCCGGGCCATCTTGACGGGCTGGCGCGCATCGTCCCGGTGACGGCAGTCCGCGGCAACATCGACCGCGGTCTCTGGGCTGAGGCCCTGCAAGAAACGGTGAGCCTCACGATCGGAGGCCTGCGGATCCACATGATTCATGACCACAAGGCTTTGCGGGCCGATCCAGCAGCCGAGGGGTGGAACGTCGTGATCTCGGGCCACTCCCACAAGCCTGGCATCGAGGAAACTGGCACCACCCTCTGGCTGAACCCTGCCGCTTCCACCTGCCGATCACGCTGGCTTTCCTTTAGGAAGAGGCTGGCCGCCCCCGCGCCGTGATCCACCCCTTGCCTGTCTGACTTGCTTCCGCCCGGACATGGCCCCCTACGCCGTTAGCCCTTGTGCCTCATCCAAGCGCAGTCGGCCCAAAGCTGCCGGTCGGCCTCAGCCTTTGCTGCGCGACCGCATCCCGGAAACCTAACATTCGAAACGCCCTGCAGAATTTCGGCCGAGATGGCAACTGCGCGCGGACAAACCGGCCGGTCGCGTCCGCACCACGGGAGTTTTCACAAACTTGCGACATGAACTACCCGCCAGGCGGTGACCCGACCTTCGGCCGTGCGGCACAGCATCCGCAGCAATCTGAGATAGCAGCCGTCCATGAGTGTTGCAGCGAAAGCTGGACCGGTACAGCCATATCGGTTAAGTTTCTGATATGCTATGATATTTTCTAAGGCGTGGACGGCGAATTGGGAGTCGGTGCATTACTCCTCATGTCATTGAAGATGATCGTGCTGCCATTACAAAACCGGTGACAACCTCTGTGATGTCGGCCATATACACAGGATACGAAGAGGTTGTTATGGCCACGCTGCAAGAGAATTTAAGAAATCGTATTCGTAAGCTACCCAAGCCAGGAAATGCAGCGCAAGCGCTGAAGCCATTTTTTGAGGCTGTCAGTAATGCATTCATGGCGATTGATGATCAAGCAGAAGCGCTTGGCACCTCTTATGAGGGTCGGGTCAGTATCGTTGTGCAGGGGCTGGGAACCGAGCAGCTTTCAATGATCGTGCGCGACAATGGGATTGGACTCGATCAACAAAGATTTAAAGCATTTTGCACTGTAGATACTGATTATAAAGAGAAAAAGGGCGGAAAGGGTGTGGGTCGCCTTTTCTGGCTTGATGCGTTTTCACACGTGGAAGTGGAAAGTCGTTTTCTTGAGGGCGATGTAATTTCCACTCGGGCATTTAAGTTCGAGCTGAAGGACCAGGATCAAATTACAGATATTGATCCTGTAGAAAGCTGGCCCCAGAATGAGACGGGAACCGTCGTCAGGTTACACGGCGTTAGCTTTGGGCCTTATAAGGATAATTATCCGCCAAAGGCTCGTGTATTGCAGGGGCATTTCGTTTCAGAGTTTATTGCAAACTTTTTGAGCGGGGCGGGCACGCATATTAATCTAACTTGTAAGGGCAAGCACGGGGTCGAGCTTGACGTCGAATATCCTTCGGAAATTCAAAAACTGGTAATGAAGGGTCCTGTAACGCTTCCTACCTTGGATTGGGATGGCAAAGCACGCGTGAATGTTATTGGATATCTTTGTGATAAGCAGACAAGTCGGGGACTGCCGGGTAAGCACCATGTGCATTTATTGGGAAATGGGCGCACTGTAGAAACCAGAAAAATTGATGACTTGCTTGGAATCACATCTCTGTCAGATAATGGTAACGATAATCTGTCGATGCATTTGGTTGTGTCGAGTGATTATCTAGACCAACGCACGTCAGAGAGCCGCACGGCATTTACTATGCCTGAGACAGACATTGCTGCGCTGGTAAAACTCATCGTTGAAATGGCGCGTAAGGACTTTATTGCAGAACAGGTCAAAGCTTTCGATGCTAAGCGCCGAGCTTCGTTTGATAAGTTTTTGGAGGAACAGCCAATCTTTGGCTATGGGAAAGCCAGTGAGATTTTCGCGTCGCTTCCCACTAGTGCTACCAGTGCGGAAAGCTTTGCAAGTGCGCTCGCGATACCACGCATGCGTGCTGAAAGAAAAAGAGAGGAGCGCTTACAGCATTTGGTTAACGCTGTTGTTACTGGCGACAAGTTACCGGTGGACTTTCCTGATGCGATCCGTTCGGCAGCGGCTGGCATTCATGAGAATGAGCGTAGCGCTTTGGCGCACCATGCCGCTCGGAGAAGAGTAGTCCTTGATCTTTTGGATGTTCTGATCCGTCGCGTCAGAGAGCGTGATGGTAAGGAAGATGTTTACCATCTGGAGAAAACATTACACTCTCTCCTCGCTCCAATGCAGTATTCGGGGGCAGGCCATACTGAGAATGAGCCGTCGTCACATGATTTGTGGATTCTTGATGAGCGACTAGCATTTACGGCTGGCTTTACATCGGATGTGTCGTTGCGAACCTTTGTAAAGGACAATACGCAAGATGATCGTCCTGACTTGGTTCTGTGGGATACCCTTTTTGGCCTTGGTTCTGTGAGCAGTCAGAATGGCGATGAACTGGTCGATGATGTCGAACTGCAGTCTAAGGTTTTCATCGTGGAACTTAAGCACCCTGGTAGGAAGAGCTATGGACCAGAAGAAAACGTTCAGTTGCAGGTCCAGAAATATGTAAAAGCTATTCGGGGCGGACAGATTGAAGGGGTTGGCCGTAGACCTATTAAGGTTTCAAGTGACTGCCGTTTCCATTGCACGATAGTTGCTGACTTTGTGGGTGGCTTTGAGACGCAAATTGCTTCATGGGATTATATCCACAATAGAGCTGCTAGGCAACTTACGTTGAAAGGCGACTTCGAGGGCGTAACAATTGATGCTTTGCCGTGGGACTACGTGCTGAGGACAGCACGTGAAAATAATCGTGCCCTCTTGGATGCTGCCGGCATGAAACGACATGGTCAAACGGTGTTTCAGGTGGAGCCAAGCGACGCGGAGGATAAGTCTCACGTAGCAGCTGAGTGATGCAAGTTTTAATGCTGTCAAACCTACTAGGGAATGCACCGGCCCACAGCATGTGCAAGACCTGCTCCGGTTCATTTTGTCGGAGGCTAGTGGATATTTCCAATGTATAGCGAGAAGGTACAGAGACCAAAGTGAATTGTGAACGCTACTATGACGACCAAACTTATATCAGAAGTATTTTGGTATTTTTCAGGCTAGCCACGCGCCCGGATGCCTTGGGATTTTCGCTCTGATACCCCCTCCACGAAGAAGGACGTATAGTGATGGTGGCGGCTGGTGGCTACATTTTGCGGGTACCCAAGCAGAGGAGAGAGCTGCTTCTCAACGAAGCCGAACACGGCGGTTCCTTCTATTCGCCGAAACCCTTTGTCTCGGAACCTGTTTCCCGATTCGACCACAGCCGAAGCGCGCCGCTTGCCGTCTTCGCGTCCTTCGAAGATGGCTTCATCACCCACATCGCCGGCGGACGAAAAGGACAGTCAGCGGGCACAGGCCTCGTTCGTCTGAATCTCGAAGAACTTCAACCGCTGGGGCGGCCCGTAAGCTTCGATGAGATCCTTGCTGGTATCGACATACGCGTTGCCCGGCACGTCAGGCAGCGCTTGGAAACAGGCGGCCTGCTCCCGCCGAAGTCGCTCGGCGCATTTGTTGATCGTATCACGCAACTCGATGAGACCGTCAGCCCACGCCTTGCGCGCTATTCCAAGCGTCGCGCCGATGCGCTGCGGCGGCTCGAGCCCCGTGCCCGCGAAAACCTTGCCTACCAGAAGGAAACGCTCGGCCTCGCACTAGAGATTGCTGGCATGTCGCGAGACGACCTTTTGGCGTGGACCCCGACGGACGCCTCACAGCAATCCTTCCTTGATGGACTGCCGGGGGCACAAGTTCGGGAAGACGCTATGCTTTTGTCCGACTTCTCGACCGTGCCGGGCTTTGAATCTATGGGCGAGACCACCCACTACGGCTCGAAGGTGTTCGCGAGCGAAGAGGATTCGTCAAAGCGGTTGACGGTGATCATGGCCAACCGTCTGCCCCTCGAACAACAGACCGGCGCCGACCTCATCTACTTCAACGAAGCTTACCGCAGCTTCGTGATGGTCCAATACAAGGCGATGGAGATGCGCGAACACGAGGTGGAATTTCGTTGGCAGGCCAAGGATCAGTTCTGCGAGGAAGTTGAGCGGATGGAGACCCTGCTGGACGCGATCAGGAAGCTCCCGAGCGGCGAACATCCTGACGGGTTCCGTTTCTCGGACAACCCGTTCTTCCTGAAATTCTGTCCACGCGTTGTCTTCAACCCCGACGACAAAGGACTCTTCAAGGGCATCTATCTGCCCCTCGATTTATGGAAGCGGGCGGATGCCGCTGGTCTATTCTCTGGGCCGCGCGGCGGCAAGGTTCTGACCTTCAAGAACGTCGGTCGTCGGATCAACAATTCGGAGTTTGTCGGGCTCGTGGCCGGATCGTGGGTAGGCACGTCGATAGAGCAATCCACTGTACTCAGCGAGATTGTCCGGCAGGTGCTGGAAACCGGGAAGACCGTCACGATCGCCATCAAGCACACCCCGCCTCCTCGTGCGTCCGAAATGGAGGCCGCTGAATGAGCAATACCCAGAAGCTTTCCATCCGCCTCTTGCGAGATGGCCTCGCCCCCGCTGACGCAGTTCGCGACGGTGTAGACCTAACACCATGGGACAAGCTGGAAGGCGCTCTCATTTCATTGGCAACGCTCGGCGGCGGCGCGCCGAAATGGGCGCGGTTCCTCGAACTGTCGGAAGACGAGAAGAAGAACGTCTTCAACCACACAGCCTTCGGACTCGTGTTCGTTCAGGAGTCAGGACGCTGGTTCGCCGTGTCTTTTGGCATGGGTCACGTCAAGCTCGATCCTGCGGCGTTCGAGCAAGATTTTGGGCTGCGCGTCGTCCTCAATGCTGTTGACCCGAAGCAGTTGAAAAGTGCGGATGTTCGGACGCCCGATGAGAATACCATGTCACGCCGTACGCAGACCAGCCGGGGCTCCGATCAGACTGCCTTCGCCATCGACATCGAACGCGACCTCGTCCGTGGATTGGCAGGGACACCCAAAGATGAAGCGTTCGGTTCCTATGTGGCAGGGACCGACGGCCTGACGCTCAACCGAAAGCTTGAGATTGCGGAACTCGCCCAGGCCTGTGCGGACACGTATGCAATCTACCAGAAGACCAACTACAAGGCCGACTTCGGCTGGATCGATCAGATTCGACACATCCGTGAGGAAGAGTTGATCGACAAGCTGGACGCCAAGCTGGTCGAAGCTTTGGCGAAGGCGGTTGACGAAGGCGAGACAGACGGTATTCACCTCGCGTTTCCGGTCATTTACGACCCTGAGAAATCAAGCCTCATCCGCTACAAGGGTTTTCGTAGCTGGCAGCTCTATGCCGACCTCGACTTGCCCGGTTACCTCGACGCATTGAAGGAGCGCGAGAAAGCCGGCTACTCGGACGAGGACCTCCGCAATCACACCGTCCACGAAGTCGATGATGATGGTCACGACTGTGGTGGGAAGTGGAAGTTGCGGGAATGCATAGTGTTCGAAACAGAACTCGATGGCTCGACCTACGTCTTCTCTGGAGGCCGCTGGTATCAGATTGACCAGGACCTCGCCAAAGCTGTACAGGAGTTTTTCGACGCGACAAGCAAGGTCGAGATGCCTGCCGCTGAGGCTGATGAGACAGAAGAGACTTACAACAAGCGCGTTGCCGGTCTTGATGCGGACATGGTCTGCCTAGATCGTCGGCTCATCAAGCCTACAGGTGCTGCAAGCAAGATCGAAGCCTGCGACTTTCTCGGCCGTGAGCGTCAACTGATCCACGTTAAGGACAAGACGTCCTCCTCTCGACTCAGTCACCTTTTCAACCAGGGAACGGTCTCCGCGCGTGTTCTTGCCACCGACCCGCCGTCACGCGACAGCGTTCGGAACGAAGTGATCGCGGTCCAGGCTGAAACCGGACAGACTGGTTACGATGACATCATCCCAAATTCCGGGGCTGACTTCACCCGTGGCGATTTCACCGTCGTCTACAGCGTCATTGTTGCATCGGATAAGCCGAAACTTCCCTTCTTCAGCTTGGTTTCGTTCCGCCAGGCCGCGCGCGAATTGCATGCTCTCGGCTACAAATGGGCTTTCGCTTGGATCGAGAAGCCAAGGTCTGGCGCGAAGGCGAGAGCTAAACGATCTGCGAAGGGTGCTGGAGATGTTGCGGAGGTCATTGAATGAGCGAAAGACGTAATTGCACGACCCCAACGCAGGAGGGGAGCAATCTCAGACCCTCAGACGGCGCCCACGCGCAACTATTTTCAATGACTTTCGTTCAAATGGCAGTTTTCCGGCGCACTACTGTCATTCGTGATAATCGCGGCGAACGTCCACGTTCCGCCCCGTGATGGACAGAAGGGAGCGACCTGTGCTGCAGGGTGCATGAATGACTGCTATCCCAAGTCCGCCGCGGGCGCCAAGCTGCACTGCCGTAAGTCAGCTTTCCGCCCATAACGCCATCTGAGGTTCACTCGTTGCGATTTGTGTCTGCCGGTCAGGTATGCTGGACTGTGGTCCTGGGACAGTCCCCGTCAACTCGCGTCAAAAATCCAGACCCAGATCCAGGACGGGAACAGAATGGGTCAGCGCGCCGACCGAGATATAGTCCACGCCGGTCGCCGCCACGTCGGCGATGCGGGACAGGCGCATGTTGCCGGACGCTTCCAGCACCACGCGGCCCTTGGCCATGGCGACGGCCCCCCGCAGCGTGTCGCTGTCCATGTTGTCCAGCAGCACCACATCCGCGCCGCCTTCGTCCAGAACCTCGGCCAATTGGTCCAGCCGGTCCACCTCGATCTCGACCCGCATCATGTGGGAGGCGCGGGCCTTGACCGCTTGCAGGACGGCGCGGATGCCGCCGCCCGCCGCGATGTGGTTGTCCTTGATCAGGATCGCGTCCGACAACGAGACCCGGTGATTGAAGCCGCCGCCATGCAGCACCGCCTGTTTTTCCACCAGCCGCAGGCCGGGCGTGGTCTTGCGCGTGCAGGTGATGCGCGCGGATGTTCCCCGGGTTTCGGCCACGAAGGCGGCGGTCAGGGTGGCGATGCCCGACAAGCGGCCTGCAAAATTCAGCGCCACGCGTTCGGCCGACAGGATCGCGGCGGCGTCGCCAGTGATGCGGGCCAGGGTGTCGCCTGCGGCAAAGGGGGCGGCGTCGGGGACCAGAACCTCGAACCGCAGGCTGGGATCGATCAGGCGAAAGGCCAGCGCGGCAAGCTGCATTCCCGATGCCGTGCCGCCGTCGCGCGCGCGGATCGCGGCGCTTGTGACGGTGCCGGGCGCGATCACCGTGCGGGTGGTGATATCCCCATGGCTGCCCAGATCCTCGATCAAGGCGGCGCGGACCAGGGGTTCCAGGATCAGGTCGGGCAAGGGCGGGATCATGAAGGCTCCGGCTGGGGGATGGGACGCAGGTCCAGGGCCTGCGCCAGGGTCATGCGGCTTCGGCGCGCCAAGGGCAGCGGGTCGGGACAATCGGTGCGGCAATGCGCGCCGCGGCTTTCGCGGCGGGCCAGGGCCGCGGCGCAGATCAGCGTGGCGGTGGCGGTCATGTTGGCAAGCTGCGGACAATCGGGCTGCGCAGCCTCGATGACGGCAATGGTGCGCAGCGTGTCGGTCAGGCCCGGCGCATCACGCAGCACACCCGCACCGGCGGTCATGGACTGGCGCAGGCCCGCGACCAGGGCCAGGTCTGGCAGAGGCGCGGGGGCCGGACGCGGCAAGGCCACCGGGGCCGCCGGCGGGCCATTGCGCCCGATCGACAGCGCCGCGCGACGGGCAAAGACCAGCGCCTCGAGCAGCCCGTTCGAGGCCAGCCGGTTCGCGCCGTGCAAGCCCGTCGAGGCCGCCTCGCCACAGGCCCAAAGACCGGGCAGGCTGCTGCGGCCGTCGGCATCCGTGGCGATCCCGCCCATGTGGTAATGCGCCGCCGCTGCCACGGGGATCGGCTGGCGCGCCGGGTCGATCCCGGCCCGCGCGCAGGCGGCGGCCACGGCGGGAAAGTCCGAATGGATGCGCGCGCCAAGCTTCCGGCAGTCCAGCGCAGGTCGGCGGCCCGCGCGGGTTTCGCCATAAACGCCGCGCGCCACGATGTCGCGGGGCGCCAGTTCCGCATCCGGATGCAGCGCGGTCATGAAGCGGACGCCCGCGGCATTGACCAGATGCGCGCCCTCGCCCCGCAGCGCCTCGGTCGCCAAGGGCGCGGGATCGGCGCCGCAGGCAATGGCGGTCGGGTGGAACTGCACGAATTCCGCATCCGCAACCGCCGCGCCGGCGCGGGCGGCCATGCCCAGGGTTTCACCCCGGATGCGAGGCGGATTGGTCGTGACCGCGTAAAGCCCGCCCGACCCGCCGCCCGCGATCAGCACCGCAGGCGCAGCGACGGCGACGCAGACCGACCCTGAGGCCAGCGCCAGCCGGACACCCGACACACGGCCCCCGTCCCGCAGCAGCCCGGTCGCTACCCAGCCTTCGACGACTTGGACCGAAGGCGCCGCCCGCACAGCGGCGACCAAAGCGCGCATGATGCAGGCCCCTGCCTGGTCGCCCTTGACGCGGACCACGCGGGCCAGGCTGTGCGCGGCTTCCCGGGACAGGACATAGTCCCCTGATGCGTTTCGGTCGAAAGGCGTGCCCATCCGGGTCAGGGTCAGGATATGGTCTCGGGCCTCGGTCGTGACCATCCGGGCAATATCGGGATCGACGATGCCCGCGCCCGCCCGCAGCGTGTCGGCGCTGTGCAGCGCGGGGCTGTCGGCCGGATCCATGGCAGCCGCCACGCCCCCCTGCGCCCAGGCGGAACTGGCCCCCTGGCCCAGAGGATCGGGCGAGATCATCAGCACCGGGCGCGGGGCCAGCACCAGGGCCGCGTACAGCGCGGCCAGACCCGCGCCGACGATCACCACGCGGTCGGTTCGGATCATCCTCAGGCCGCCAGCCACCGGGACAGGTCGATCATCCGCTGCACGGCCCGCCGGGCCGGGGCGGCGATGTCCGGCTCCACCTCGACCTGGCCGGTCATGGAATGCAGCGACCACAAGACCTTTTGCAGCGTGATCTTCTTCATGTGCGGGCACATGTTGCACGGTCCCAGGAACTCGACCTCGGGGTGTGCGTCGGCGACGTTGGATGCCATCGAGCATTCTGTGACCAGCATCGCCTGGCTTGGGCGTTCCTTGCCCACCCAGTCGATGATATGGGCGGTCGATCCTGCAAAGTCGGCCTCGGCCACCACGTCCGGGGGACATTAGGGATGGGCGATGATCTTCAGCCCTGGATACCAGCCCCGGAAGTCGCGCAGATCCTGGGGCGTGAAGCGTTCGTGGACGATGCAGGCCCCGTCCCACCAGACGATGCGCTTCTGCGGCACCTGTTTTGCCACGTTCTGCGCCAGCCACTTGTCGGGTGTCATGATCACCGTGTCGCCCGGCATCGCCGCCACGATTTGCGCCGCGTTCGAGGAGGTTCAGCAGATGTCGGACGCGGCTTTCACGGCGGCCGTGGTGTTGACGTAGCTGACCACCGACGCGCCGGGATATTCCGCACGCATCCGGGCGATCCCTTCGGCGGTGATGCTTTCGGCCAGCGAACAGCCCGCCTTCATGTCGGGCATCAGGACGGTCTTGGCGGGGTTCAGGATCTTCGAGGTCTCGGCCATGAAATGCACGCCGCATTGCACGATGATGTCGGCATCCACGCGGGTCGCCTCGACGGCCAGTTGCAGGCTGTCGCCCACCACGTCGGCGATGCCGTGATAGATGTCGGGCGTCATGTAGTTGTGCGCCAGCACCACCGCGCCGCGTTCCGCCTTGAGCCGGTTGATCGCCGCCACATAGGGTGCGGCAATCGCCCAGTCGGGAAAAGGCATCACCCGGTCCATGCGCGCATGGATGTCAGCCATGTCGCGGGCCAGCTCGATCGAGGGCGTCAGGTCGTAATGCGCCGCCAATTCGGCGCGGATGGTCGTCACGTCCAGCAAGCTCGGCTCCTCCGCACGCCGCGTGGCGCGCCCTCGCATGATGATGGCTGGCGCGGTCCTAGCGCGTCCTTGACGCTACGGCAACCATGTTCAGGCATCGGCCTCAGGATGATCGGGGGAAGAGCAATGCAGACTTTGCCGCGGCAGCGAAGCAATGGCCGCCGAAAGGCCTTGCCCAGATGCAGGTCGGAGGATTGGAGGAAGCGGAACATCGGGGCAGGGGTCCTTTGGGTCGGCACCGTCGCGGATCGAGAACAGATCACGCGCATGTCAGGTTCGGCGATCACGAAGAAGCGCCGCGAGCCCGTGCTGGTGCCTGCTGTTAATCTTGGTCCTGCGCCGCCTGCCAAAGAGAGCCAGAGGTCTGGCGAACGGTCCGTGACGGGTCGAGGGCTGGAGGAGAGGCCTCCGGCACCCGTCGCGGAGGACATTCCAATGTCTGGACCAAGGCGAGCTGCCCGAGCGACACATTCATCAAGCCGTGCTCATTCGGCCGGCTCGCGTCGCCCCCGCGGAACTGTCCCATCATCTCGCGGGACACATCCTGAAGCGCGCTCTGACATCTACACGCGGGTTACCGCAGAGATCATGGCAGCCCTCGAGCACGGGGCCGGTGAGTGGCACGCCCCGTGGTTCCATGACGGTGCCCATGCCGCCCGCCCCACCAATGTCGCATCGGGCAAGCGTTACCGGGGCATCAACACCGTGGCGCTGTGGGTCGCGGCCATGACATCGGGCTACAGCGATGGCCTGTGGGGCACCTATCGGCAGTGGCAGGCTGCCGGTGCTCAGGTCCGCAGGGGCGAGCGCTCGACCACCGTGGTCCTGTGGAAGCAGATCGCCTCGCGCGAGGAGACAAAGGCAGAGGACGACAGCAAGGACGATGGCGGCCGCACCCGGATGGTTGCGCGGGCCTTTTCGGTGTTCAACCTGGCCCAGGTGGATGGATACGAACGCCCTCTGACACCGTGCCTGCCCGAGAGCGAGCGTCTCGCGCATGCGGAAGCCTTTATCGCCAACCTTGGGATAAGAACCGTGTTTGGCGGCTCAGACGCGTTCTACCGTCCCTCTGTGGACACGGTGTTCATGCCCGAGTTCGCGCAGTTCCGGGACGCTGCCTCGTTTTATGGGGTCTGGCTGCATGAGCATGGCCACGCCTCGGGGGCAAAACACAGGCTTGATCGCGATCTCTCGGGCCGGTTCGGCTCGGAGGCTTATGCGGCAGAGGAATGCTGTGTCGAGATCCTCAGCGGCTTCGTGCTTGCCGATCTCGGCATTGCCCATCATCCGCGGCCCGACCATGCCGCCTACATCGCCTCGTGGCTCAAGGTCATGGCGGCAGACCCCCGCGCGATCTTCACGGCTGCCGGCAAGGCACAGCAGGCCGCCGACTGGATGCATGCGCAGCAGCCTGTTCCCATGCCCTTAGCCCACACCGAGAAGACGGAGGCAAAGCCCGGCTGATCGTCTGATGTCCCGGCAGGATGTAGCAGTGCCTGGAACACGCCCCTGCGGGATAATCGCCAGCGCCCGACAGGCCAGTCTTTGTCCTGACTCGCTGGTGCGGCGGGCTGACGTTTTTGCGGTCAACCGGCAATCCTCCCCGACTGTTTGAGATGCACGTAGGGAGCCTGTTTCATGCCGTCCTTTCCCGACCATCCCGCGCACCTGATGCAACGTCCCTGCCGAAAGCATCTCAGCGCAACTGACGCGGTTCGCTGATCTCGTCCGCATCCTGGGTGGCTTCATGGACTTCTTCGCGAATGATCCTACTGGTGATTTCGTTGAGGTGGGATGTCAGAGCGCGGCTGAGTTCCTCGAACTCCGGCCAGAGCGTCAGATGCACGACACTGGCCGGGGCACGGACCATGACGGTCTGGCGGTGCATTCGCGCGTAGCGAAACGGTTTCAAACCGTAACGGCGGCACAGGGCAATGAAGAGCTGACGTGACCAGGGATCGGTGATCGAGAACTTGAATTCCTCGGCCTCCTCCTGACTGCTGGCCGTCTCGAACCGGCGCCGGATGCGGTCTGCGGCAGCGCCTGCAGCGGATTTCTCCCCGGGCGTCGCAGCACCAGCATAAAGCGCCTCGATCTTGCGCAACTTGTCGCGCAGGCGGTCCTCGGAGGACAGGGCCATCAATGAAGCGTCGGCTTGGCAAATGGGATGCCGTCAAGCCTCTGGTGACGGACCCGGGCGCAGGACAGTACGGCCTCGTGGATCTCGGTCTCCATGATCCGAGTCAGCTCCTGCAGATGCCTGAACGTCGTCTCCAACTGAGGCCGGTCATCCGGTTGGGGCTCACGCGTCACCAGCTCACGGATGCCGGCCATCATGGCCCGCAACTCCTGGAGGCGACCGACGGCCTCATGCGCATGCTCGGGCAGATCAATGGCCTCCTCGCCATTGAAAAGCCCTTCGAGAAAGCCGTCCAGTTCTTCGAAGCGGACACGGGCGTAGCGGGCGACCTGTGCCGCGGTGGCGTCCATGGACAGGCGCGTGAGCCGGAAAGGCTGACTGCGTTTCTGATGGCGGGTCAGGTCGTTCCACAACCCCTGCACCAAAGCCTCGAGCAGCTCATTGAGATCATCCATGCTGTCGAACGGAGGCAGTTCGCCGCCCCATAGGCCCTTGACGATCGGCAAGGGCGAAGTCGACATCGCCGGAGTGGCGATATTGCCAAGGAAGCGTGTGCGCACCGCGTGAAACGGCACAGGACAGGCGTACTTGGCAAGCAGCGCCTTGACCGCTTTCTCGGCGGGAGACTTGGCAGTTTTCTTCATGGTCACCCCTTGCAGACACACAAGCTTATCCGCCTCGGGGCGCGCGGTCGAGGATCGGGTGTCTTGCGGGCATCGTTGCTGCAGGACCCGGATGAAGCTTTTCACCAAGAGCAGCCTTATCTGCACCGGCGAGGACGAAGACCTGTGTCGATGCGCTTCCGACCGCCTTTGCCAGTCCTTGTATCCGGTCAGGTGGCTGAGATCCGGACGCAGGCTCGGATGGGAGAACGACAAGAGCGAGAGGAGGGCTGGGGGCTCGTGACGGGTTAACAGCCAGGGAGAGAGGCTCCCGGGCGCCCGTCGCGGAGAACACCGCCATGGCCAAAGCCACATTCCCCATCACCCTCGCGTCCGCGCGCGACATTCCCTTCGACAAGCTGGTCCTCAGCCAGTCCAATGTCCGGCGGATCAAGTCCGGCATGTCTCTCGAGGATCTCGCCCAGTCCATCGCTCGGCGCGGCCTGATCCAGTCCCTCCATGTCCGCCCGGTTCTTGGAGAGGACGGCCAGGAGACAGGCCTCTTCGAGGTGCCCGCCGGCGGCCGGCGCTTCCGGGCGCTCGAGCTGCTGGTCAAACAGAAGCGCCTGGCCCGGAACGCGCCCGTGCCCTGCATTGTCTCGCAGGCAGGAGCAGCATCCGGTGTCCACATCGCCGAAGTGTCGCTGGCCGAGAACATCGAGCGGGCACCCCTCCATCCGCTCGATCAGTTCCGCGCCTTCCAGACCCTGCGCGAGGAGGGCATGACCGAAGAGGCCATCGCCGCGGCCTTTCTCGTCGACGCCAAGGTCGTCCGGCAGCGCCTGCGGCTGGCCGCGGTCTCGCCCGCGCTGCTCGAGGTCTACGGCGAGGACGCCATGACGCTCGAACAGCTGATGGCCTTTACCGTGACCGACGACCATGCGCGCCAGGAGCAGGTCTGGCAGGTGGTCAGGGACAGCTGGTCGAAGGAGCCGTACATCATCCGCCGCATGCTGACAGAGACCACGGTGCGGGCCTCCGACCGCCGGGCGCTCTTCGTAGGCATCCCCGCCTACGAGGCGGCGGGTGGCATCGTGCTGCGCGATCTCTTCGAGACCGACGATGGCGGCTGGCTGCAGGACGTGGCCCTGCTCGAGCGTCTGGTCGCGGAGAAGCTGAAGTGTGAGGCCAAGGCGATTGCTGCGGAAGGCTGGGCCTGGGTGGATGTGGCCGTCAGCTTTCCCTACGGCCATGACCGGGGGTTCCGGCAGATCGGCGGAACAGTCGTCGACCTGACCGAGGAGGAGCGCGCCGCGCGCGAGGTCCTGCGCGACGAATACGACCAACTGGAGGCCGAGCATGCCGAGGCCGAGGAGCTGCCCGAGGATGTCGACCGGCGCTTGGACGAGATCGAAGCGGCGCTCGAGGCCTTCGAGACCCGGCCAATGGTCTTTTCGTCCGAAGAGAAGGCCCGCGCAGGGGTGTTCGTCAGCCTCAAGGCTGACGGCAGCCTGCTCATCGATCGCGGCTATGTTCGGCCGCAGGACGAAAGGCAGGTTTCGACAGGGGGTGACGATGTCGGGAGCCTGCCTGACACGGAAGCCGGGCAGGGAGAGGACGAGACCACCCGGTCTGTCGGGATCACCCTCGAGGGTCAGCCAGCAAGCGGTGAGGATGGCGACGAGGCCGCCGACGTCCACAAGCCCTTGCCCGAGCGGCTGGTCTCGGAACTGACCGCGCATCGCACCCTGGCGCTTCGGGATGCTCTGGCCATGCATCCCGACGTGGCGCTGACAGCCCTCCTGCACCGGCTGGTGATCGATTGCTTCGGAGGCCGGTCGGCCGGCGCAGCCCTGGAGGTGGCCGTGCGTCCCGTGCATTTTCCAGAGCAGGCACCGGACCTGGGCGAAAGCTTGCCTGCCCGGAGCATCGCGGCGCGGCATGCCGTTTGGCAGGCTGACCTGCCCCTGGCCGAGGGCGACGACGCCCTCTGGTCCTGGATCGAGAGCCTCGAGGAGCCCCGCCGTCTGGCGCTTCTCGCCCACTGCGTGAGCTTCGGGGTCAATGCGCTTGTCGAGCGGCCAAACCTCTATAGCGGCATGGGCGTGAGTCAGGCAGGCCTCGAGCAGCGGCTTGCCGAGGCCGACCGGCTGGCCCGAGCCACAGCCCTTGATCTCGCCCGGGCCGGCTGGCGGCCCACGGTCGAGACCTATCTTGGCCGGGTCACCAAGCCGCGCATTCTCGAGGCGGTGCGCGACGGGGTAGGGGAGGAGGCTGCCCGGCGCATCGAGCACCTGAAGAAGCCCGACATGGCGCGCGAAGCCGAGCGCCTCCTGGCCGAGACCGGCTGGCTGCCCGGGCCGTTGCGGCTGCGGACTGCCGAAGACGACCTCGGCACAGGGGTGAGCGACGAGAGGCTGTCTTCTGTTTGGCCCCTGTCTGGCGGCAACGGCGGGGAGAACGCCGGGCTCGCTGGTGAGGAGACCTCCACAGACGAGAGCCAACCCAATGCCGGGGAGAATGGCAGCCTGCGGCCAGGCGATCGCGATCCTGAGGAAATTGCGGCGGAGTAAGGGGTGAGGCGGGGCGGCGTCCGTCGCCCCGGCAACATCATCACGCGCTTGTCCGGGAGAATGCCCCAGGATCTCGAGAGGGAGAGGCGGGCCGGACAAGGCTGCGCCTGAACGGATCCAGAGAAGCCGTCCAGGCCGCCCATCCCGTTTCGCAATTTCGGAGATCCTGTCATGAGCATGACCACACCGGCCTTCACGCCCGCCACGCCTGTTGCCGAGGACCGCCGCATGGCATTTCTGCCCCGGCTGTTCGGACCCCGCCTGTTCCTCATCGGGGAACAGGCGGTCTTCGGCTTCATGGAAAAGCTGAGCCCGACGGACTACACAGGCGGCATCTGGGACTTCTGCGAACAGGCAGGCCAGCCGCTTTATCTGGCTCCCACCTCCCGGCCGCGCTTCCACCTCGTCTGGGACGGCAACGGCTATGAGGGCGATGTCTCGGCTGACGCTGCCGGCATCATTGCCACGCTCTTTGCCTTTTCGCACCTGTCGTTCCGCCATGACGCCCCGGAGCTCACCGACGGCTTTGCCCGGCTTTTCGCCCACGCCGCGGATCATCCCGAGGCGCGCGAGATCTTTCAGGTCATCGATTGACTGCTGCAAGCGCCCGGCCTTCTTGGTTGGGCGCTTGTTTCATGTGGGCTGTCGCTGCGAGGGCTGACAAGATTGATCGGTGGCGGCAGGCGGGCGATGACCCTAGGCGGCTCCCTTCGGGGTAGGCTGCACTCGCGTACTGTCTTGCCGGGCAGACGTCCTTGTGCATACCGGGGGATGGACGGGGCGACAGACAAGGCGGAACCGATGACGGATAAAGGCCGGATCCCCAATGACAGCCTGGACGCTCTGGCGCAAACCCTGGCGGAGATGCTGGGCGTCGACACGTCCGAGGCCATGCGCCGGGCTTTGCGGAACGAGATCGAACGTGTGAAAACCACACCCACCATCGACGACCAGATCGAAACCCTGCGTGAGACGGTGAAGAACTACGGCCGCAAGTCGACGCGCATGGTGCACCCGTCGAAAAAGCGTTGATCATCCTCACAGAACTGCCGTCTGCTCTGTCACCTGGCCAAAGCCCCCTGTTCGGGCGCCGTGCTTGACGTCGTGTGGCCAAAACGCCGCCATCATACAGGCTCCTGGTCCTGGACCATGCCCGCCAGAGCACTGCGCCGTTGGTGCTGGCCTCCAGGGGAGCGGCACCGGTCCAACAACCCCTTTCCCAAGGCGTTGATCGAGGGGCTTCCGGAAAGGCAGAGGCGGATTTGGATCGGGAATGAGCCGGTGCGGTCGAGAGTGCACCGCGGGCTCGCTTCTGTTCTTCCGCTCTCCCCAGGAGTCCCCAATGCCCCGTCATGAAGCACTGGATCTGGCAATCCGTCTTGGCCGGCAGGCCGAGGCCGTCTGCCGCCATTACCTGTCGTCCGGCCATCGTGCCGGAAACTACTGGCTGGTGGGCGATGTGAGAAACACCCCCGGCCGCTCGATGTTCGTGCGCCTGGCAGGCCCGGCAACCGGCGCGGGTGCCGTGGGCCGCTGGTCCGATGCCGCCACGGGCGAGCACGGCGATCTGCTCGACCTCATCCGCGAAGTGACGGGCCTTCTCGACTTCAAGGATGTGGCTGCCGAGGCACGCCGGTTTCTCGCCCTGCCGCGTCCCGCGCCAGAGCCTGACCTTTCTCCGGGCGGTCGGACATACCGCAGAGCACCCGGCTCGCGGCAGGCGGCACGGCGGCTCTTCGCCATAGCCGAGCCGATCGGCGGCACGCTCGCGGCAACCTATCTGGCCAACAGGGCAATCATCTGCCTTTCCTCCACAGGCGCGCTGCGCTTCCACCCCCGGTGCTACTACCGCCCGGACGAGCATGCGCCAACGGAGGCCCGGCCGGCGATGATTGCCGCCGTTACCGATCTTGCCGGCCGCCAGACCGGCGCGCATCGCACCTGGCTTGCCGCCGATGGCTCCGGCAAGGCCCCGATCGCCGCGCCGCGCCGGGCCATGGGGGAGCTTCTCGGCCACGGCGTCCGCTTCGGGGTGGCCGATGATGTACTGGCCGTGGGCGAGGGCATCGAGACTGTGCTGTCGCCGCGCCAGGTGCTGCCTAGCATGCCGATGCTGGCAGCCCTCTCGGCCGCCCATCTTACCGCCGTGCTCTTCCCTCCCACGTTGCGCCGCCTTTATGTCCTGTGCGACCGTGACCCCGCCGGCGACAGAGCGCGCGACAGCCTTCTGGCCCGAGCGGCCAGCCTCGGCATCGAGGCGATTGCCCTTTTGCCCGTCGGAGGCGACTTCAATGACGACCTACGGCATCGTGGCGCTGCTGCCCTGAGCGCGGCGCTGAAGGATGTGCTCCATCCCGACGACCGACGCCGCTTCCTGCAGGAGTGAGGGCAGGCCCGTGGAGACAGGGGTGCCAGTCTTTGCCTCTTGGCCGGGTTCCTCCCTGTCCCGGTCACCTCTCCTTCACGCGCAGAGTTTCGCGTTCCGGGCCTTCGAGGAGGCAATCGGCGCACAGCCAGCCCGGCCCGGCAATGGCGGCGGCCGACTATTTTCCGCCGCGTCCTGCGGACGCTTTGCATCGCGAGGCAAAATAGCCGGCCTTGGCCATCAAGGCCCTCGCGAGGCGCGAGGGCTGCCCGTCCGTCCCGCCCGTGCGCTGCGATGCCCGCGAAGGCCGCGAGAAACGCGGGCTCCGCCCCATCGAAGGAGAACGCGATGACACAGGATCTCGACAACCACACGTCCGAGCCGGTCCATACCGCCTCCCAGACCGACCATGTCCTGACCGAACTCCAGCTTTACGGCTGGCGCCCTTTTCAGGACGAGCCCGATCCCCGGCCGTTGCCCGAGGCCGATACCGTCTCCAGCGCCGTGTCCGACATCTTCGACGCCTTGGTGGCGAGCATCAGTGACACCCGGCTCGAGCCCGATCTCGAGGAACTGCTCTGGGGCACCGTCAATCTCTTCCACCGTGCCGCGGCCCGCGTGGAGCGCGAACTCGACAGCAACGAACAGGCGCAGCGCCGGCTGCAACGCGAGCAGGACGGCAGCGAGGTGAAGTCGGTCGAGCTCGAGCGCCTCACGGCCGAAGGGCAGACCCTGATCGAACGGCGCGCCGGCATGGAGCTCTTCCGCGACCTTGCCACCGAGGCCTTCGAGCACCACACCGGCAGTGCCTGGCGGCCACGCACGGGCTCGATGGTCAGCCACCGCCACCTCACCGCCGCGATGATCGACAGTCGCGACTTCCTGGCCGCGAAGCGTCGAGCCGAGACGGAGGTGATGCTGCCTGCCGGGCCAAAGGTGGCCTTGACTGGCGGTGCGGACTTCAACGACCACCGGCTGATCTGGGCCAGGCTCGATCAGGTCCATGCCAAGCACCCCGACATGGTGCTCCTGCATGGCGGCTCGCCCAAGGGCGCGGAACTCATTGCCTCCCGCTGGGCCGATCACCGCAAGGTGCCCCAGATCGCCTTCCGTCCCGACTGGACGAAGCACGGCAAGGCCGCGCCCTTCAAGCGCAATGACGCACTGCTGGATGTCCTGCCGGTCGGTGTCCTAGTCTTCCCCGGCACCGGCATCCAGGAGAACTTGGCCGACAAGGCCCGCAAGCTGGGCATCCCGGTCATGAAGATCGAGGGCGGCGCGTAAGCGCCGTTCCCTACTCCCACTGCCTGCCACGGCTTCGTTGTCAGACGCAGCCGGCTCCACCGGCCTGCGGCGTGTGGTCCGGCAAAAAGTCCGGGTGGCGCAGGGAGCGCCGTGCAGGGGGGATTCGGCCAAGCCGAACGCCCCCTGCAGGACAGCATAGCGCCTGGCCCGCACCGGTGTCGGAAGGGAAGGAAGAGGGGAACCGCCGGTTCCCCCGTCAACCGCAAAATGCGGCGCCCCAAGGGGGCACCCCCATCTTCCGCGCCGCCAAGCGGCGGCTTGTGCAGACGGGGCCCCCGACCCTTGGGGCTTGATTTTGCAGTTGCCGGGCCCCCCTCCCGCCCTCGCCGGGAGGCAGCCCAGGAAGGTGAGACGCGCCGGGGGCGCGGCTCGCCTTCCTGGCCCGCTCCCATTCTTGAAGAAGGGGAAGACCGGAGGGGATCGCCAGATCAGAAGGAGGGTTTTCTCATGACGCGGTATCGATGCATCTCCTGCAAAGCCATCCAGATCACCGCAAGCCTTCGTCCAGACGCTTGCCGCTATTGCTCGGGGCCGGTCTTCAATCTCGACCGCTACGAGGCTGCCATGGCCGAGGCGCGGATCATCGGGGCACAGAACGACGCTTTCCGGGCAGCCCTTGGGCAGACGGAATGGCAGGGCGAGACTCTGCGCGGCAGGGTGGTCGTGACGCGCGGGATCGTCGCCCGTGGCCCTGACTTCGTGGACGCGGCCCTCAATCGGGTGCGCGCCGACGCGACCGCTATGGACGATCATGGCACCGATGGCCTCCGCAGCTTCGGCATGCCGGATGTGCCGCACGGAGACGAAACCGTGCGCATCTACTGGAAAATCGACCTTTACGACACCGACGGACTGATGGGACCGGAGCAGGAAACGGATCCTGCACAGACGATCCGCATCCTCACCCTCTGCCTGCCTGACGAATACTGATCCGGCATGGGCGGCTTCGAGACGAGGGGCCGCCTGATGTTGCCGATGGGATCAGGTAAGAGATCGCCTTTACCAGACATCCTCAAGCATTTCATTTTTGTCAAATGCTGGTCCCTTATGAGCAGAAGGATCGTTGTTCCTATTCATCCCTTGAGAGAGGGCAGCACATGACCGACGCGACACTCTCGCTTGACGGCATTGAGCCGATCAGCGGCACAGTCGAAACCGGGGGCGACTATATCCGGTTCAGCGCAGACACCACCCTCGACGAGCATCAGATCAACGGGCCTCATGAGGGGCAGCTGTCCCTGGACGGTGCCGATGAACGGGTCGTTCTCGAAAGCTACCACGCCATTGAGGGCGGCGGCTGCGAGATAACCCTTCGACGCATTACGCCATCTGCGTCCTGATAAAGGTCAGAAATATTGTCAAAGGTGCCCCGGTAATCCTTGGTCATGACCATGGCGCGCCCTTAACGCTGCCTCCAGCATAGGGAAGACGCGAGCACAACGCGACCGGCGAGATGCTCAATCGCACACTGCCCCATGACCCGTTCCCGCAGTGTGACGACGAGGGCGTGGAGATAGGGTCCTCGCAGGATTGCGACAGGCACATTAGGCCTGTGTGATGCGTGCCGTTCCACCAGGGTCTAGCCGGGCCGTCGCCCCGGACGTGGCCGCAGTAGGTTTGCTCTGCCGACCGCGATCAGAAATCTCTTGCTGCGCGGCTGAGCGCTATGCCAAGCAAGGTCTTGTTGTGCAGCGGAGAGGGACGATGGCACGCGGGACTGTCAAGTGGTTCAACACCGACAAGGGTTATGGCTTCATTGCGCCGGAGACCGGGGGCGGGGATGTGTTTGTCCATATCACGGCCGTTCAGCGCGCCGGACTGGACACGCTGCGGGACGGGCAGAAGGTCACCTTTGAACTGGAGACCGGCCGCAACGGCAAGACAAGCGCAGTCGATCTGCAGGCCATCTGAGACGACAAAGGTGGTCGCCGCCCTGCCGCAAACATGCTGCGGGTGAGGGCGTCTTCACAAGATCGGTCGGCACCATCCCGCCCTGTTAACCGCTCCTTAACCAGGTCTGCCTTATGCAAATAGCGCATAAGAGGATCGGGCATGAGCTACCGGATCACTATCTACAGCGCCTTGCAGGCCAACCTGTCGGCGGCCAACACGGCGGTGATGCTGTGTCGGGCATTATCAGCCGGCTGCCTTTGTCCAGCTAGGAGCGCGATGCAGCAATCGACCGGATCAGAAAGCAGATCGGCGGACTGGAGACGCTCATCCTGGAGCTTGAGGGTCCGGGCGGCAAGCTAGCCGCGCCCTTCATCCGGACACGGGTCAGAAAGGCACCCCCGCCTCGCAGGACCAGCACCCTGTCGGACAACCGGACGTGACAGCGGGCCCCGATGACGAGGGATTCCAGGCGAACGCGGGCCCGGGCTTCATGTGAGGGACCTGGAGCTCTTCTCTGCCCCCGACATCACTGGCACCACGCCTTACGGATGGGGGATCTCTCAGCCGGGCGGGAACACTCTGAAACCAACCACACACACCCGCTCGGCTGATAAGACCTTTATGTCTGCGCCGGGCTTCAGGGGATAGTTGTCCTTTCGGGCAGAAAACAGTGCCCACTCCGCCAAACCATAGAAAGAGGCGTAGGATCTGCCTTGATGTGTCGCGTGATCTCTGGTCCTCAGGCAGCCGTGCCCGTAGAGGAAGAGCGCGATCATGAGCCACGGCCCTCGGCAGGCGCGGCTCCCCTCGGCTCGGGGTATCAGATTGGTATGGGCCAGCTTGACCCTCCGGTAGACACTGGGTGCTTGTGTTCTGAAGCGCCGCGGGCCCCTCTAACAAGGGGCGGTGGATCTCTCGGATTGCCAGCACGAAACCCGTGACAGATCCCCCAAAATATGGCATGCTGAGAGGGTGTAGAGATGGCAGGAAATGCCCAATGTCTACACCAGTGGAATGGAGCGCCCGATGGCCCTTCGAGACACGCCCCAGACCCCCGCAGACCCAGTGCGCCCCGGCGGCAAGCGGCGCTCGCCCGCGTCACAGCACGGTTCTGGCAAACAGATCAGCAAGACCCGCCCGGACGGCCCCCGCCAGAGCCGGGAGACGGCCACCACCGGAGGCCAAGCCGTCTCGGCCCGGCTGTCGCCGGTCGAGCTGGAGGCGTTTGAGACGCTAAAAAGCCGCCATGGCCTCGGCTCGACCTCGGACGCCCTGCGGGGCCTGGTGCGGGCGGCCTCGGGGATGCTGGAGTTCGACCCCGCCACCGGTGCGCGTCTTGAGGCCATACGGGCCGAACTCCAGGAGATCGGCGTTGCCGTGAACGCAATCGCCCTGGCGGCGAACCAGGGCCGGATCGATCCAAGCGGTGAGCACTGGGCGGTCCTCAACGCCCTGCGCCAGAGCCTGCCGGAGATGCGCGCCGATCTGCGGGCGGTGGTGGACGAACAGCGCCGCCGCGGCATCCGGCTCTTTGCAGCATGGAAGGAGGCGGAAGGTGGCCAGCCTCGCGGATGATCTCATTGGCGAAATCCGGCTCCGCCGCGTGGGCGGCAGGGCTCCGCGCGACAGCGGGTTGGGCCAAGGGGGACGGCGGCGCAGCGGGGCCGGGGGGTCGTCCTTCTCGGCGCGGGCGCGCAATCTCTGGCGGGTGGGCCAGGGCTCCAATGCGGCGGTGCTGAAGAAGATCGCGCGCGGCGGCACGCAGACGCCGGGCCGGCTCCAGGCGCAGCTTCGCTATCTCTTCACGAAGTCCCACGCGCTTTTTGGCAACACGGTTGCGCTTGATCCCGACGCAGAGGGACTCACGGCCGAGCAGCGCAAGGCCATCACGCTGGATTGGTCGGACGGCTGGCGGGGCGAGCCGAAGAACGGCCACACCACGCATCTGCTCCTGTCTTTTCCTTACGACTTGTCCCCAAAGAAAGCGCTGCGGATCGCAGAGGCCTGGGCCTTCGAGATGTTCCAGTCAGGCACCCATGTGCGGGATGAATGGGCCTATGTGGCGGCGCTGCATACCGACCGCTCGCACCCTCATGTCCATATCGTGGTGAACAACCGCGGGCTTGAGCAGGACACCTGGTTCTTCATGGCAAAGGACCATGCCTTCAACCTCGCAACCATGAAGGAGCGGCTGGTGGAGATCGCGAGCGGGATGGGGGTGGAGCTTGACGCCTCCTCACGCCTCGAGCGGGGCATCCTGACCTATGGGCCCACCCGCGCCGAGATCGAGGGGGCGGCGCGCGAACATCGTCCGGTGCGCGAGCGGGCGTTGCAGGGCCCGGCGCTCGAGGAAGGGCTTGCAGTAGTGACCCGCAGCGCAGCCACGCTCAGAATGCTGGCTGGGGTCGCCAGCCTTGCCCGGCTGAAGGAGGTGAAACTGCGCATGGAGCGGGCGGCCGCGATCCTCGAGACCGGCGGCATCCTGAGTGCGAAAACCCTGGAGGGTGAGATAATGGACTTGCAGACGAGGGACGTCCCGCACACCCGGCGAAACCTGGACCGGGTGTTTGCCACCTGGCTCGATCGGGTCGAGGGCGAGATCGCCACCCTTGGTCCCGAGGACCGGCGCGAGATGCGCACGGAACTGGCGGAGGTCACCACCGCGATCCTGCGCGATCTGGGCGATGCACGCGGCGCCGAGCTGGTCATGGAGCCGCCGCGCTCGGCCCTCTACCGGACCGAGCTTGGAGACAGCGCCATCACCCGCGGGACGGTCACGAAGACCCTGTCCCGGACCGCCGCCCTTGAGGTGCGGACCGGGGTCCTGGAGGCGGCCGAAGCCATCGGCATCGAACGGCCCGTGATGGAGCGGCGGCTCGAGCATCCGGCTGCCAATGCCTGGCAGGAGCGGGAGTGGGTCAAGGCAGATCTCAGGGCAGTCTCGGTCGCCCGAGGGCTCGATCTCAACGTAAAGGCCGAGCGCGACCAGGTGGCCGACGTCGTGGACAGCTTCTACGCCACCGCCGCCACGGTGCTGAACCACGCCCTGGGGATGGAGCACGCCCGGGAGACAGTTCACAGCCACGAGAGCGATCGCCTGGTGCGGACGCTCGAGACGCTGGCCCGGGTACACCGCCAGCACCGCCAGGTCGAGTTCGAGCGGGAGGATCACGCCGAACGCTTCACGCGGGACCTGAAGGAGCGTTACGGCGAGAGGGTCATGGAGCAGATTGCTTCAGGCGATGATCAGGCACTGGCCTCGGACTTTCCCGAAGCAGGGCCACGCCGAGAGATCGCCCGTGCCCTGGTCGCAGCCGCCGAGAGCCACGAAAGCCTGGGTCTCTCCCGGCGGCAGGCGGAACTGGCTAGGGAACGGCTGCTCGCGCGCGAGCACCAGCACGAGAAACCGCAGCATGAGTTGCGCCGCAAGGACTTCGATCTGGATCTCTGAACGAGGGCAGGGCCATGAACCGGATGATCATTGCTATTCCCACGGGATTGATTGCCGGAGCCCTTGTCGGGCTGATGATCGGAGGCTTGTGGCTGCATTGGCAGCTTGGGGCGGGCATGAATTCGGGACACCTGTTCGTTCTGGTGACCGAGTTTCCCGGCCTGCGGAGGGCCGGGCAGGATCCCTGGCGTTCGGCCTATGGGATCGTTCTGGCAGGTGCCGTGCTTTTGTCCCTGCTGGCTGTTGCGTTCACCCTAACCCATCGGCTGACCACCTATGGCACGGCCCATTTCCAGACCCGGCGCGAGATCCGGCGCAACGGGCTCCTGCAGCCCGTGGGGGCAGGGCTGGTGTTCGGCAAATTCGGCAAGCCGCACAGGAAGGGCCGCTTTGTCTGCGGCAGCTACGACCGCTTCCCCCATGCTCTGGTGGCCGCGCCCACCCGCTCGGGCAAGGGGGTGGGATACGTGATGCCGAACACGCTGCTCTTTCCCGGCTCCTGCGTGGTGATGGATGTGAAAGGCGATATCTTCGAGGCCACTGCCCGTCACCGCCAGGCGCAGGGCGACCAGGTGTTCCGCATCGCGCCGTTTGACTTCGAGCACCCGTCGCATCGCTACAACCCACTTGAGCGGATCAGCAGGATTGCGGAGACCGACCAGCGGTTCACCGAGCTCTCGAAGCTCGCCAGCTATTTCCTGATCCCGAAGAACGAGAAGGGCGGCGCCTCGGACTTCATCGTGGGGGCGCGCCAGCTCTTCGTTGCCGGCGGCATGCTGGCCATCGAGCGCGGCACGCCGACGCTCGGCGCCATTGCCCGCATCCTCTTCGATACCGGCAACAAGGAGGCAGCCTACGCCGCCTTGGCAGCCGAGGCGCGCCACGCCCAGACCGCGACAATCTTTCGTAACTTCTCGGGCCACTCCGACCGGACGCTGTCCTCCTACGCCTCGGTTCTCGACGGTACCGGCCTTGGCCTGTGGTTCAATCCGCGCATCGACAAGATCACGAGCGCCAACGACTTTTCCTGGGACGACATCCGGCGGCACCCGCATGCGATCTATGTCGTCGCAAACTCCGACGACATTCCGACGCTTTCGCCGCTTCTGCGGCTGATGTTCGGAGAGTTGATCGCCACCATGCGCGCGCACATCCCCGACCCGACAACCGAGCCCTGGCCTGTACAGATCATCCTTGACGAATTCGATCAGCTTGGCCCGATGCCGATCATCGTCCAGTCGCTGAAGCAATTGGCGGGTCACGGCGTGCGGGTGTCGATCATCACCCAGTCGGTGCCGGGATTGGAAACCATCTATTCCGAGAACGAGCGGCTCTCGATCGAGTCGGCCGCTGGCATGAAGCTCTACATTGCGCCCAACGAGAAGAAGACAGCTGGCGAGGTGTCCGAGGCACTCGGCAAGACCACCCGGCTGTCCCTGAGCGACAGCTACTCGCAGAACGGACATGGGATGCTGAAGCGCTCGGTCTCACGGCGCAACGAGGAGCGCCCGCTCATGACCCCTGACGAGGTCCGCAGGCTCCATCCCGACAAGATCCTCCTGATCCCTGAGAGGCAGAACCCGATCCAGGTGGACCGGATCGTCTACTGGCAGGACGCCTGGTTCAAGACCATCATCGACGCGCAGAAGGGACCGCTCCCTTATCCCGATCCGATCCGGGCCGAACTGGACGCCCTGCGAGCCGAGGTGATGGCGCTGAAGGAGGACCGCATCCCCTATTCCGATGCCGAACCCAGGAGAGATGGCGCGGAGAGGTCCGAGACGGAGCCTCCCCTGGCGCAAGACGTTGCAGAGACTCATAAGGCCGAGGCCGATGACGCCGTGATCGAGGAGCCAGATTTCCAGGCCGCCTCAGACAAGATGGACCATTTTGACAGTAGGTTGCGAAGCAGGGCGAGGGCTCGCCAAGAGCAGGCCAATCCGCCGGTATCGATATAGAGCTTACGGGCCGCCCCAGACACTTCGTTCCTGCCAATCTTCCGGAAAGCCCATGGCGCGCAGTTCCAGGTCCGACACTGTTCCCAGAAGATCAATCAGGCGTGACCGCCAGGTGCTGTCCGTCCGCTGGCTGTCCAGGAGGTGAAGCAGGGCGACCATGACGTTGTAGAGCCTGTTGTCGGGTTGTGCCTGGCCGGTCGATGTGTCGAGCACCATGTCCCGGCCCCACCGCTTGACCCGCGGGACGCGCTTGACCAGCCGCTTGTTCCACAATCTGGAGTGATGCGCACAGATGTTGCGGACATACGACAGGGCCTGCAGGACGCCGTCCGTGATCTCCACCGTCGGGAGGCCCAGATCGCGCGTGACGGCGGCCTTGATGGGAAGGTCCCTGGTGATCTGCACCCATCGGGACAGTTCCCCGAACGTCATCAGTTCGGTGACTGCCCAGAGCGGCGGCAGGTAGGGGTCCGTGTACTTGGTGCGGTAGTGGGCGATAAAGGTTTCGTCTGACTTTTCCGCCGAACGGGCCAGCTTTGCGAGAAGTTCGGTATGCACCCTGGCGCCCCGGAAAGCGGAGGCACGGAGATGGGCATGCGCACCGTGCGCATGGGCCAGATGATAGGTCCACCGCGATCGTACATGGATCTCGACGCGTTCGATCGCCTCCAGGAGCAGGAGCCGCAGCTTGCGGTCGAAGACGTAGCGCTCAATGACCTGGTCGAAGGATGTTCCCTCGGCGAAGCGCTTGCTGCGGGTCTGACCAGGAGGGGGAGGCAACTCGAACGGCAGCCAATAGGCGCTCAGTCGATAGTAGCCGACGGTCTCAAGCCACGTCTCTGCCTCGTAGGTATTTCTTACCAGCATGCCACGCTGCCGAAGAAGCGCAACCTGATCACCTGTAAGAGTGGGGAGCTTTCCGAATTCCAAGAAGACGACGTCCGGATATAAGTAACCCCCCGGTATTGAGCTCGGCCTTTCGGCCGGTCGCCTGGGGGGTGTTGTTGAAATGAAGATGGCGATTTGCGCCGGGGATGTCAACCGTGCGGTCCCGTGTCGCAAACCTTATCCATCCCTTTTTATCCTCTCCGCTCTCCAGTTGCCGCTTGGGGGATACGTCAGGCGCTCTCCCCATCGAGCCCCGGAAACCACGTCTCCAGGATGCCCCGCCCGGTGCCGACCCGGCCAGTCTGCACGACGACATCGACGGACTGGAGAACATAGTCACGGATCTCCGACAGCGTCAGCGGCATGCCTGCGCGCATCACCAGGAAGGCCAGCCGATTGACGGCCTTGCGCGCGCTTGTGGCGTGGATGGTGGTGACGCTGCCCTCATGGCCCGTGTTGATGGCCTCGAGGAAGGTGGCCGCCTCGGTCCCACGGAGTTCGCCCAGGATGATCCGGTCGGGGCGCAGGCGCAGGGTCATCTCCAGAAGCCTTCCCGCCGAGCGAGGGGAGGCCTCCGTGCGTTCGGCGATCAGGCTGACCGTATTCTCCTGGGCTGGAAGCAGTTCTGTCGCATCCTCGATCAAGGCCAGGCGATGCCCGTCTTCCACCATCCACAGGAGGCGCCGCGCCAGTTCGGTCTTGCCCGAGGAAGTGCCCCCGGAGATCACGAGGTTCATGCGGGATTGAACGCAGGCCCGCAGGAACGTGTCGGGATCGTCGTGTTTGGTTGCCAGTTCGCTGATGGCGCGCAGCTTTTGGAGCCGTTCCGCCTCGAGCGACACAGTCTGGTCGCGCAAGAACGGGAAGTGACGGGGGGCCGTGCCGGCCGCCCTGCGGCGGAACACCCGGATTGAGATCACCGTGCCGCCCGCGGAGGCGGGCGAGATGATGGCCTGGCAGCGCAGGGCGGCTCCGGCAACCTCGACGGTGGTCGAGATCGCGGGCTGGCTGTCGGTCAGCGTCAGGCGCTGCTTGTTGGCGATCAGACCCGCCAGATCCCTGACCTCGACCGGCGGGAGGATGATCCTGGCCAGGGACATATGACTGTCGCCTGCGCGCTCGACCCAGACCCGGCCGTCGGCGTTAACAGCGATCTCGATGGTGGCCTCGTCGCCGATCAAGGGCTGCAGGATGCCAAGCCGGGTTTCCAGGTGGCCCACCTCCGTCATGGGAACAACTCCAGGTCGGCGTTCACCATGACCATGACCACGGCGCCCTGGTCGACGCTGATCGTCGCCGGAATGTCGATGTAGTCCCCGATCACCCCGCCGATCGCGTCGCTGGCGTTGCTGCCGATGTTCTCGGCGGTGTCGCTGGCTATCCCGTCGCCGCTATCCTCCTCAACGGCGGCCGCGAGCACCGCCGGGGCAGCACCGATGATCGACACGGCTGCCGCCGCCGAGAAGCGCGCCAGGGTGCGGGTATTGACCCGACCCGTCAGGCCCACCCGCCCCACGCGGTCTGTTCCGTAGGCGGCAAGATCGACCGACTGTCCGTCGGGCGTCACCACCCGGTCCCAGGCCACCATGATCCGCCGCTGGCCCTTTTCGATGGACGAGCTGTAGCGGCCAAAAAGCCGTGCGCCCCGCGGGATCAGGACATTGGCCATGTCCATCGACCAGACATCATAGCTGACGGTTGCCGCGACATTGCCTTCGAGCTGGCTTGAGATGGCGTTGGCGAGCGTCGCCTCGATCAGTGTACCCTGAACCACGGTGCGCGAAGGCTCGGAGATGACCTCCGCCTGTACGGCCTCGGACCGGCCCGCACGTCGGAACCGTTCGGCGGCGTCAGACCGCTCGTCGATGCCACCCGCCCCATCGTCTTCGCCTGTCCCGCCCCCGCCTGACCGGTATGCCACCATCGCCGACTGCGTGCGGGCTTGAAGCAGCGCCTCTTCCTCGGCACGGCGGGCCTCGAGCTCGGACCGGCGCCGCTCCAGCTCTGCCAGGCGCTGCGCTTCCAGATCGGTCTGCACCTGCGTCTGGTTGGCCAGTTCGGCAGCCAGGTCGAGATCGGATTGCAGGCGCAGGTTCTCGCGGGACAGTTCATCCAGCGCCTGGTCCTTGCGGACTATGTCGCCCTTCAGCCGGTCCAGCTCCGCGCGCAATGCCTCGATATCGGCGGAGGAGGTCTCCGGGTTGGCCCGCGCCGCGGCAAGCTCTGCCCTGGCTGCCGCGAGGTCTGCTCTGGCCTGCTCCAGGGCCGCCCGCGCTGCGGCTACCTCAGCCTGGGCTTGCGGATCAGCAACCGTGCGCACGGCGGTGCGCGTGTCCGGCGGGGCTGGCGCGGGGTTCGGCTCGTTCTCGGTCAGCGTGAAGCCGTCAAGCCCCGTGTCGTCCTGGAACTCGCGGACGTCCGAGGTCGGCAAGGGGGATGGGGCCGGGTCTCCCGACGGGACCACCGTTGCCACATAAGCGCCCCCGGCAAGTCCGGCAGCCAGCATCCCGGCGGGTAGCGCTAAGCGCCGCCACAGGGGCGGCCTGGCTGCCGGTGGCTGCATCCGGCGCAGCCGTTCCTCCAGGGGATCGGCGTCCGCCATCAGCGCGTCCTCTGCCCGGCACCAGGCTTTGTACCCTCCACGCAGACATAGGCGTCGCCATAGCGCAGCACCCAGCGTTCCGAGCGCGCGCCCACGGTGATGACAGTACCGTTTACACTGGTGTTGACACTGTACTCCCGGCCCTTCGCATCGGCCCGGAAGACCGACGGGATGGGCGCGCCGGGCGGGATCTGGAACAGGGTGCGCTTTCCGTCATCTGAGATCCCGACTGGAGTGAATTCCGTTGCGCCCTTGCGGCTCAAGACGCGGTAGGTCATCGGCACCTCTGCCGGGATTGCTGCCGCCGTGGCCGCGCCGCGGGACCGCGATCCGCCGCTGCCCGGCACGGTGAACTTCACCGACCAGTTGGGCGTGGCCTGCGATGACTCCACGGCATGGATGAAGTAGAAGCGCCGGTTGGTCTCGACCGTCAGGTTGGAGCTGACGCCCTCGAGCACCGGCTTGACGGTGAAGACGTTGGAGCCTTCGAGCTTTTCGACCTGAAAGGCTTCGCTGTCGCCAATGGCAATCGAGCGGATCGTCTCGCCGTTACCCAGTTCGATCAAGGTAACGTTCCGGACCCGGGTGTTGATGGTATAAACCTGCCCCTCCTGGAAGGTGGCATAGGTCAGGCGGCTGTCATTTCCGCCGGCGCGGGGGCGTGCTTCCGCATGGGCCAGGGCGGGCAGGGACAGCGCGAGCAGCGCGACGATCGTGGCGGAGCGGATCATGGCCGGGCCTCCATATCCTGGGCATCAAAGCTTTCCGCCGTGACGCGATAATCGGTGACGGTGAAGCCGAACGGGTTCTCCCAGACGAGTTCCACCGCGCTCGCGGTCGTGGGCTCGAAGGCATAGCGGACCGTGGCATAGAACTTGCCGATCCGATCCGGCTCGCCGGGCTTCTCGAGGCGCTTGGTAAAGCGGACCTGGGCGGTGTTCTCGGCAACTGGTGTTATCGACAGCACGTCCACAATCACCTTGCCGCTCGATCCGTAGATCAGCGGCGGATAGTTCGGGTTCGCCTTGTCCCATTGTGCCTTCAGGGCCGCCTGCACGCGCGTCGCCGACATGCGGTAGACCCGCAGGATACGGGCCTCGGTATCGGCCTCGTCATAGGTCTCTCGGTTCTTGACGTAGTTGTAGAGGAGCGACTGCTCGACGGCCACGCCTTGCTCGACACCGGCCGCCTCGATCCGGACCGCGCGCTCGGCCAGACCCGTGTCCTTGTCGACGATGGTCACAAAAGCCTGTGTTTCCTTCAGGGGCAGCGTCAGCCCTGCGACGGCAACCCCGCCGAGGCCCACCAACACCCCGCCGATGGCCACGCCCCAAGCCAGCCGCTCGCGCCGACGGACCCCAAAGATCAGTTCGGTTTCCAGGATCGTCCTGCTGTCAGCTTCGCCATCCTTCATGGCAATCTCCAGAACTCGGGCGCCTCATGCGCCACTGTCACCCTTGCCCTGCATGATGTTGATGCCGCGCAGCTTGGCGCGCAGATCCGCACCCTTCTCGGCCCAAGCACGGTCCCGCGCACGGGCGGCCAGCATGGGCGTTTTGCCCGTAACGACCCCCGATAGAAGGGCCTCCCCACGGGCCTTGAGCGCCTCTCCTCCCCTGCGTATCCCGGCCCCAGTCGCAGTCGCAGGAAGCAGCAACGGACGCCCCACCAGCCGTACGGCCTCGGAAGCGAAGTTTGCGAGATTGAAATTGCCGGTGATGTTGGCTGCCGCCGTGGGGATCGCCAGTAGGGCGAAGATGCCGACAAAGGCAACGCAGAGGAAGCCGAGGATCATGGAAAAATCCCTCACCTCAGCTTGTGGTCTGAACTGCGCTTCGGCCATCGCAACAACTGCGCCAATTACTGCAGCTGCGGCAATGGGGTAGAGCAGGTATCCCACGAACGAAGTGAGCCAAGCCTCGAAGAGGGATTTGGTGCGCTCGAATAGAGTGGCAATCATGGCTAGCGGCGCAACGCCCAGCAGGAAGGCGATCATGATCTTGGAAAAGCCGACAATCAGGACGTAGGCCGCCATGAGGACGGATAGGATAATGAAGAGAAACCCTGCGATCACGCCCCGGGCAATGGCGCTTTGGGCCTCTGCGGCCCCATCCGCCACGTCCGACATCTGTACCGCAAACTTGTCCATGGCGGCTTCGGGTGTAGCCGCTCCGCCGTGGAAGAAGCTGAGAGCAAGATTGCCTGCGCCCGAGGATAGCGCATCATAGATCGTGCCGAAGTTTGCCCAGGAGCGGGCGAACAGGAAGACCAGAATGATCCGTGAGACAATCTGCCAGGTATCGCGCATGGACAGCCGATAGGCTCCGAGCGCCATGTTGATGCCGACCAGGATAATCAGCAGCGTGGCCACAATTGTCAGCATGGGATCGAGAGCGTTGGCGGTCGCGGTGAAGTATGTCTCGCCAACATCGAGAACCGCTGCGTCCAGATCGCCGAGAATGGTTTCTACCAGGGCCATCAGTATTCTCCGCACATGGCGTCGACGATCTTGATTTGGCGCTCATAGGCCTCATAGAGGCCGCGGGTGTGGTCAGGCGTAAGGACATCCACGTCCAGTTCCCTGCGCAAGCGATCCTCGAATTTAGCGACCATTTCGTGCGGAATGATTTTTCCGGCACAGGTGCAGTCTTGTGTTGCGATGACATTCGTCGTCGAAAGATAAACCGCGATGTCTCGGTAGGCGCGATCGCCAGGCTTATTGGATCGGCGCAGATTGGCATTCATTTCCGGCGTGGGCTCGCAGGTCCGGTTCGGTCGGTTTAGGGCCGCACTTGGAACTCGCTCGACCTTGGACACATCCACCTCGGGCGACAGGTCGAAGTTCAGGAAATCCCCCTCGGCTATCTCTTCCGCCTCGCTCATCTCGGCCTGCTGGTCCAAGCGTTCCTGCAGTTTCTCTAGTTCCGACTCCGGGAGCCCAGGAGGCGCTCCGGAGGTTTGCGCCAGTCCCATCGTTCCAAGGCCCAGGATCACCAGTCCGCTCAGCAATGCCGTCCGTGTCATGGTCAGTCCTCCAGCTTCATGCGCAGGTACTTTTCCTCGTCGGCCGCGGTCGCCGCGTCCATGACGCCCATGTTACCCTGACCGACTGTCTGGATCGCCTCCATCGACTAGACATTGGCCAATGCGATGCCAAGCTCGGCGGTGACCCGCGTGTTGAGATCGATGGCTTCCTTCAACCCGTCCGTGTCGGGAATGGCCTGCACGAGGCCATCGAGCCGCGTCAGGCTGTCGGTGGCTCCCTGCGCCGAACTTTCCGCCGCTACACTCATGAAGGCATTGACGTTGGCGGACTGGCCGAGCCTGGCCGCTGCCTGATCTTCGCTTCTGGCCAGCGTATCGACGCGCTCCCGAGACAAGCCTGCGGTTGCGAAGGTTCCGTCCACATGACCTGTGACGGTCCGCCCGCTGCCCAGGATGTCGCCCGTGGCCAGTACGCGGGTCCAGTCGCCCATGCGCGCTGCCTCGACCGAAGCAGTCAGGTCTGAGAACCGGGGCAGGATATCCTCAAGGAAGCTCTCGGGATCTACGCCGAGATCGGCGAGGGTGAGCCCATCGCGCAGCGCGCCGATCTGGTCCTGCAGGAGCACGATCTGCTGGAGGAGCTGCGTGGTTTGCTCGTCGAGCTTGAGGTTCTGGGCAATCTGCTCCTTTAACTGCAGCTTTGCCTCGGTGAGCTGTTCGACCAGCTTAGCCAAGCTCGTTGCGTCGATGGTGGGCACGCCCTGGCCGGTGACGGGCAGGGCCAAGGCGCAAGAAAGGGCGCCGAGTGCGAACGCTTTCAAGATCCGTTTCATCCGTCGATCCTCATGTTCAGGTAATCCTCATCCCGGGCATAGGCCTCGAGGAGCAGCGCGGTGCGGGCGGCCTCGACCTTGCGCTCCACCGCCTGCAGCCGGGTCAGGATCACCGCCATGCGCGCCACCTCGGCGCGGGCATAAGTGTTCAGATCCATGGCAGACTTCGCAGACCTGGTCGCCTCAACCTGCCCCAGGATGTCCTTCAGCCGGGTCATGGAGCCGTGCATGGTGTTCAGACTAACCGAGGCATATCCCAGGGCCGCATCCGAGATGTTAGAGGCTTCGGCAATCACCACGTCGCGTGAGTCGAGTGTACCGATGGCTTGCGGATCACCGCCCATGCGGGCCGCATAGCGGTTGTAGTAGCCGGTGATCCTCGCGACGTAGGTCCGGGTCTCCGCGTAGGGCGGGATGCCGTCGTATTTCTGGACGGCTCCGGGACCAGCATTGTAGGCGGCAAGCGCCAGCGGCATGGTCCCGAACATGCCGAGACCTTTCAGGAGATACCGCGCCCCGCCATCAAGCTGGGTGCGGGGATCCTGACGACTGCCATCGTCTGGAATACCCAGCTCGGTGAAGGTGCCCGGCATGATCTGGGTCAACCCGAAGGCGCCGACAGGACTGCGGGCGCCGATGGAGAAGTTCGACTCCTGCTTGACGAGCGCCTGCAGCCAGCAGCGGAACTCGACCGCATCGATGCCCGCCCGTGCCAAAGCCGGGTGTCTGGCATGCGCCTGCGCGGTGTCGGAGATCATCTGCTCGATCGTGAGCGGCGCATCCCCCATGATGCGGGCGGCATAAGGGTTGTTGTCGGGGATCGCGTAGATTTCCGTGGCCCCCGTGAATGCACCGTCGCCCGAGACTCCCGCGGCTTCGAGGCCGGGCACGAATCGGGAGGTCTTAGATAGCAGGTCGAGCGTCTCCTGCGCCGCCACCAGTTGATCGCCCCGGGCCGCGATCTGTCGGAGCCTTTCCTCGTTTTTGGCCTGTAGCTCCCCTGTCCTGGCCATCTCCTCGCGCAGGCCGAGAACCTCGAGGGCAACCTTTTTCGCGTCGATTACTGGCACGCCTTGCCCCGCCACGCCTGCGGGGATCACCACAAGGCCGATCAGGATGCAGGCGGGAGCGGAAACGCGGGCCTGCATCGCACCTCCTCCTACTTGCAGGGGCTCGTGGCCACGAAGGCCATGCCCGACCAGCAGTTGGTCTTGCGGATCGGCGGGTCGCCGCAACCTGCAAGCAGGGTGGCGAAGGCAGCCAGGAACACAAGCCTAGGCATCGGCGGTCCTCCAGAAATGGGGCCGGCTGAAATAGTCCGCACCGAAGGCTCGGTGGCCTGCCTCGCCGCCGCCGAGTGCGGTCAGGAGGAGTCCGAGCGGCGAGAGATCGACATCCAGGATCGTGGAGCCGTCACCGTGCCGCCATAGGGCCTGACGCTCGGCCGTGCGTCCCGTCAGGATGAAGTGCAGCTCGTTCTCGGTGAAGCCAAAGCCCTCATAGTCCGTAATGTCGGCAGCCCGGTTGGGAAAGATCATCTGGTTCGGCATGGCTTGGATGATCGAGCCGGAGTGGCTGTCGCGGATCTGGGACGGGAACTGCGTGAGCAGCACGACCACGACATTGAGCTTGCGCACCGTGACCAGCCACTTTGGCAGCCAGCGGGCGAAGAACGTGTCGTCAAAGACGGTGGAGGCCTCGTCAATCACCAGAAGGGTCGGCTGCTTCTCCTCGAAAAGAAGCTCAAGGCGGCGGAAAATGTAGGACAGCACCGCCGTGCGTTCCGTGGCCATGAACAGGATCTCTGTCAGGTCGATCCCCGTCACGGGCGCGGTGAGATCGATCACCGGTTGATCGGCCTCCCCGAAGACCCAGGCATAGCGCCCTTCGGGGGCCCATTCGGCAAGCTTCATCGCCAGGTCCCGGTCATCCCCCACATCGCCGATCAGATCCCCGAAATGGGCGAAGGTCCTGAGCGCCTCCGGTGCCTGGCCGTTCTGGCGCACGGCGCCCTTCAGCGCCTCGGCCTGCTGCGGCGTGAGCCGGGGTCCGTCTCGCTCAACCAGCCGGGCCAGCCAGTCTAGAAGCCAGGCTTCGCCGCGGGGGCCGCACTCCGTCAAAAGCGGATTGAGCCCGGTGGGCTGACCCGCGCGAATGGCCGCGTATCGGCCCCCAAGCGCCGTGATCGCCATGCGCAGTGCTTGGTCCTTGTCAAAGAGGATCATGCGGGCACCCGTTCGCTGTGCCTGCGCGGCCAGAAACGCCATCAGCGAGGACTTGCCGCTGCCCGAAGGACCAAGGAACAGCGTATGCCCAATAGTCGGCTCGGCCTTCGGATTACCCGGCGCATGGAAGCTGAAGCGATGCGCGGCACCTGTTACCGTCTGGAACACCGTGACGGGCGTGCGCCAGGGCAGGGCCTCAGCCCGGGTGCCCGCGTTTGCCATGTGGAAGGAGGCCATGTCGGCGAAGTTGATCGACTTGGTGAGCGGGCTCCAGATCTCGTAGTCCCGGTTGCCGGGATGGGCCGCGAAGTAGGTGGCAGCCATTGTGTCATTGCAGCGTACCAGCTTTACCTTGGCCTGTTCCGCCACGCTGCGGACCTGGGACACCTTCGCCTCCAGCACTGCAGGGCTCTCGGCAAAGACTGTGATCGTCAATTGGTGCTCGCCAAAGCCGCAGCGCCCGGACTCCACATCGTCATAGGTCTGGTGCAGATCGGCGGCGATGGAGCCCACCAGATCACCCGCAGCTTCCATCTGCTGAATGCGGCGCTTGGCCAGCTCGCCGACCTTGTTCATGGCAACGGGTGTATAGGAATGCGAGATCACCGTGTCGGTGCCAGCATCAAGGGCATCGAGCATGCCCGGCCAAGTCTGCTGGGCATTGCGCCAGACCGAAAGGACGGCCGCAAAGCGCGGCTCGTCAAAGCCGTCGCGGAACTCGGCCAGCGGTCCCTTGAAGCGGACGGACAGCAGCGAGACGTCCTCGGCAATCAGCGTGTGCAGCCCGCGATACTCGGGGCGGTAAAGCCCGGTGCTGATGGCCGCGTAAAAGCCGAGAAGCGTACCGTCGCTGATCCTGAGGCGATGTGCCTTCAGCGGCAGGCTGGTTTCCAGGATCGAGACGATCTCGCGGAGTTCGCCCAGGCGCTCGGCGGTGTTGCGGTCGAGAAGCCGTGCGGCGGCCTTTGCGAAGAACGGCACCTTGAGCGGCACGCGCTTGTTGCGCACCACCGTGAGCACCAGCATGAACTCGCGCAAGGCGCGGCCGGACAGATGGCCGCGCCATGCCATCTCCACGTCCTGCGCGAAGCCCTCGCCATAGAGGGGCTTCAGCCCGAAGGCAGCGGGCCGCATCAGCCGGTGGACGTAAAAGGTGAACCGATCATCAAGTCCGTCAAGGATGGCGGCGAAACTCCGGGCCAGATCGAGGATGTCGCGGTCTGAGGCGGTGATCCCATCGATGCCGCCGACCTCCAGGCTCATCATCAGCGCGTTCTCGCGGGTACGCACCGTGTGATCGTCAATCTCCAGCGCATAAGGCATTTCCGCATAGACCTGCGGCGATCTTGGCACATGACGCCGCGCGCGTTCGCTGACCGGGAGAGCTCGGGCGCTAAACATAGTGGCGGCCCAGCCTTCGTTTCCTGCGCGACAAAGGCGGCGCGGTCTTCCTCATCACCACCGCCACCGCCTTGTGGCCGTTCGGGTTCATTGCGGTGATCAGGCGGGCAAGGCCGTACCAGAGCGGTGCAGTCAGCAGCCAGGACGCGGCCTTGACCCAGATGAAGGGCAGCATGACAAGGGCGCCGACTGCCATCGTGTAGGGCATCGGCAGGCCGAGGAGCCTGGCCTGGCGCGACAGCCCGAGAATGACGGCATGGCGCTCCATCAGCTGAAGACCGCCTTCAGGTCCGCCACAAAGCCCGGCGCGCCAAAGACCAGGAAGGCACCAACCGCAATCATCAGCACCCACATCCAGCTGATCTTGTTGAAGGCGGCTGCAAAGCCTGCCAGCACCAGGGCCACTGTGAAAAAGACAGTGGCGATGTTGCCGCGGATCCAGGCGACGAAGTCGTTCCCGACTGTATCAGCCTTTGTGAAGTCTACGCCCGATTGCGCCAGGGCATCGCCGGCCACAGCGGTCACAAGGAGTGCGGTGAGGAGCAAGGGCATCAGAAGACGTGTCTGTGCCATGATAATGGCCTTTCCTAGTTTCGGAGGAGGCGGTCGCGTTCCGCCAGCACGCGGAGCACGTAGTCTCGGGTTTCCCCGTAGGGCGGAACGCCTCGGTAGCGTTCGACGGCGCCAGGCCCAGCGTTGTAGGCGGCAAGCGCAAGTAACGGTGAGCGGAATACCTGCAGCTGCAGGAGCAGGTAGCGGGCACCGCCGTCGAGGTTCTGCATTGGATCGTGCGGGTTCACGCCAAGCTTTGCGGCAGTGCCGGGCATAAGCTGTGCATAGCCTATGGCACCCTTGTGGCTCACCGCACGGGGATTGAAACGCGACTCCTGCCAGACCAAAGCCTGGAACAGCGCGGCCCATTCCCGCGGGGATATATTATTCTCGGCGAGGGCAGGATGATGCTGGTAGCGGAGCGCCACATCTTGCGTGGCATCGATACCGGTTGCACGGTGGCTAGAGCCGGGCAGATCAGAGAGCGACGCATCCCGAGAGGCAAGGAACAACATAGTGTTCTTGAGGTTAGCTTCCCCCTTGTCGGGGGCGGCACGTTCCCGTCCTTGCGAATTGATGCGACGGCCATCAGCATCAAAGCGCTGCACAAAACTGGATCCTGGAGTACCGGTCTGCCTTCCGCTTGCATCGAAGCGGATAACGTCGGCTGCGGCAGGCGAAACAAGTCCGATCAGGCTGATCAAGATGCCAGCTCTGAAAGAAATATTTGGTTCTCGTTTGAAGGAGGTTGCCGTTTCCACGACAAGCGGCCAAACAAAATTCCTGCGGTCTGGACTATACGAATTGAAAACGTCGGATGCGCAGGACGCGTCTTTTTTGCCTAAGTTAGAGCCGCGCGACCATGGTGATGCCTTTGGCTCCGGGAATGACTGTAGCAGTGATCCCCAAGTCAATCTGTGCGTTGAACAGCCCGGTGGTGGTCTTGATCTCCTTGTACGTGTAATCTGACGGATCGAGCCTACGTCCAGATTGCTCAGCCCGCCGTCGTTCGCGGTACAGGTCTCTCTGAGTGACAACCACCCCAAAGCGGCCTGTTTCCGGCTCAAAGGCCACCAGGTACCAAGAGCCCCGGACCGTATTTTGTGCTGGGACAGGGTCTTCGGCACAAACAACGTGAAGTTCCCAGCCGTCCAGGAGTTTTTCCCTACACATGTCAAGGGTGAGCACCTCGTTGCTAACCTGGACTTGGTTGGTCATGCGACGCGCTCCCAAAGGTAATCCGACGCGTCAACGTCAGACTATCAAAATACGTATCCACAAGGCAAGTAGGTAAAATTCATCTCACCCTGTCTACCAACTCTTTTTTATCCGTGTTGGCCAAGTCACTTCAAGCCGTGGCAACGATCAGCGTGATCCTGCTCAGGTGAATTTATATTACATTTGAACACCATGAAGCCGAATGGAACTCGACGAACCACAGCAGTTCCTGAGTTTTCGGCTACTGGTGGCCCGCCAGCCGGTGTCGCCATCCGCAACTGCTGCCAGCATGGGCTTGATACCTTGTTGGGTAATACTAACACGCCTTCTTCACCGACGGTGCCTGCCGCGACCTGCCCAACGGTCGATACGTCGGAGCTGGATATCCTGCAATCGTCTTGCTGCGATCACAATGATGGAGAAACTTATGCAGGAAACTTAGGTTGAAACCGGCTAACGGCGCCGAAGAAGTAAGGTCCTCAATCTCAGGCCGGCAGAAAGGATGAACGGGGGGATCGTCAAGGAATAGTGGCCGCAGTTTGTTTCCAGGATATTCAACCTGGCTCCCGCGTCTCTCAGTTGGTCCACAAACCGCTTCGACAATTCAGGCAATACCACCCTGTCCCTTTGGGCCAGAACAATCAGGATGTCCAAATCTGGCCGAGCGAGCCGCTCGGTGTAGTTCTCCAGGTTGATTGGTCCCCAAGCCCTGTTCAGATCGGATAATTTGATCGACGGCTCCAAGCTGACACGGATCGACTGTGTTGCGCGACCCGTCCAAACCATATCGGCAAGGCTTCCCGCCGTTAAAAACAACGCCGCCTTCTTGACCGTCCTATCGTGTGCCGCAATCAATCCCGCTATCCAAGATCCCAAACTTATTCCGAGTACAGAAATCTCTTGGTAACCCTGAGCCTTCAGCCAACGTATGAGCTTTCGTCCATCCAATACTGCTTGTCTCACGGACTGTATGGTTCTGCCGAGATTTGCGCTCAGCATATAGTCAGCATGAGAGGAGCCCGGGCGCTTTCGCTCAAGATGATAGGGCAACGCGATTTCAACAACCGTTACGCCTTGCTGCGCAAACAATTTTGCCAGGAAATCATTCCGGGATCGGGCGTTCCAGTGATGGAACACGACCAAGGCTCGATCGAAGCCTTTGCCGGGTTTTATCCGAGCGAATACTGTATTATTTTCGCTAGTTCCCGTGGATATAGCCGAAGGAAAACTGATCAACCCATTGTCCACCTTGATCGACAACTCGGACCCGACCGGTTCATCGAAATACGAAGGATCTGCTGCGGCCCGATCAGCGAGATGACAAAAGTCTGCGACGGTTGCGGCATTGGTTGCTCCCGGAAAGGCCAGTTTGGCAGCAAGGACGAAGTCCGATGCTGCCTTTCCCTTCTCTCCGCGCTGCGCTCGTCGCTCATCCCAACGATCAAGCCACCTGTAGAGCATGCGGGTTTTCCTCTCGCTTATCGTCCACGCCGAAAGCTTGGATCGATCAAACTGTATACTGCGAGCAGACTGCCGATGCTTAGCATCATGGAAAAGCCGGTGAATAGATCGATGAGCAGGTAATTGACCACTAGCATTCCCACAACCCCAAACATCAACCCCCAACGCGGAGGAGTCGGACGATGACCATTGCCCAGTTGCCCTCCATATAAATCGTCAGGAGCATTTTGCGCTTCTGCGTGAACGAAAATCCGGTGAACTCGAGTGGCTCCGTGCAGGAAGACGGTACATGTCGTCAGCACGACAAGCAGGCTGCTATAAAGCGTCGGTCTACTGTAAGAAAGTCGCTCTATAGCCGCTTGTTGTCCGCTCACGACCGACATCAGGTCGTCCACAAGCCAGGCGACGATTGACTCTGATCGCGATAGCATGAACATATTTTGTAACCTCATACAGATAGCGATAAGTATCCCTAAAACGGTACATCGGAATATGCCGAGCATCACCTTGGTAGAGGATCCAAGAAGTTCTTCTCGCTTATCGGCAGTTGACAAAAGTTTTGGTACCCGGCCGATCTTCGATAAATCGTGGGCCAGTGTGAAGAGTAAGATCAAGCCTGCAAAGAAAATAAAGAAGCATACGCCCATATAGAGGTACGCGGCGCTAGTAAAAGCAATAGCTTCCGGTACCGATATGATATCAGGACGGTAAATTGCTATCCGGCCCCAGTCTACCCCGAAGTTGCCGGGATCACCTTTTAGCAATGGAACTAAGCATTCATTGATCCACTGAGCAGCAGCAGCGACAGGCAAACAGACTACCAAGCATGCCCAGTATGAATATGAGTAGGCCTCAACGCTGTGCCTCCAGCCGAAATCAAGCTGGTCTTCTGTTTCAAAGGTCAGATTTGCACGGGCATCTTTTTTCCAGCTGGCGATCAACTCGCCCGCGAATACCAGATAAAGCGGAAGGAGTACCAAAAAGAGAACCGTCCAGTTCGGCGCCCACAAAAAACCCACCTGCTTTGTCGGTGCGCTTGAATGGCCGTAGAAGACGCTATGAATATCGACAACGTAGGAAAAGAAGCCCAGTGTCACGGCACCGGCAAAGACCGCCGCCGGCACATCCAGCAAGGAATCTCTACTGAAGAGTGCCTCGGACCAGCGTGCCAGACTGAAGCGCCGCAGTGATTCAGAAGGGGTATCCTTGGGTGATTTCTCTACGTCTTGGAATTTCTCGTACTGGTAAGCCGATTGCTGGGCTGCATTCGTGGTCTCCAACGCATCGTGGCCCTGTTCGCTGATCTGCTTTCGTCTCTTGGCTGTCAGCCGCGATTGCGCCGCACTTAGTTCTACTTGCCATTCGCTGGTCGCATCCGGATCATCACACCCCAGTATCCTTGCCAGCCACCGGATGTTGGTTGTGCTGATCCCCTTATTGTTTTTCTGAAACCAGAGCTGGACGGTTCTCAGATCAACGCCGACGCGATTGCCATCGATCTGTGAGATCGCTTCGGCGAGAAGCTCGGGCGTCCATGGGCCGGCGGGAAACCCATCTTTGTCCGCCGGCCGACCTGCACCTGCGGCAGCTATTTGGGCAAAGAGTTCCTTGAAGTCACTCCCGTCCTTCGGGGGTGGCAGAAAAAACTTGCTGTTTTTTCTCAAAGGTTTGGCGGGTTCCATTTCGTTTCGTTTCGCCTGACTTCGTATCCTCTCGTGACTTCTTTCTTCATGGAAGCACAGCTACAGGGAGGCAGGAAGGATTTTGTCAGTCCAAGCGCGTGAGACATCGGCATAAACGTTCCTTGCGGACCGAGAAGTTGATCACCTGGCGGAGGGATTCATGATGCACCAGGACCACACGACAAAACGGGAGGCAATCCTAATGGAAACCGTAGTGGATGGACGGACAACACGCGCGCTTTATCGCTGGAACACGGGCGAATTTTCACAGATTTCCGTGCCGGACAACTTTTTCTTCGATCCTTCGAGAGCCATCCGTCCGCAGACGTACTCACAATCACCCGTTGCCACGCGAACCCAGGAGGAGTAATCATAATACCGATCTGCCTAGCAGATAGGTGAAACGCGATGACACATTGGCGCAGGATACGCGACATCGTCGCAGGCGGACTGATCAACGCATTCTTGGTCTCCATGCCACATTCCGCCTTTTCCTACCCCATTGATTGCGCCATTTTGCTCTGTATGGCTGGCAGCTTTCCGGCATCGGCTGAATGCGCAGCCGCCAAAGCCGAGGTGATCCGTCGCATCACCCCCTGGCCCGTTGAGCCGCCGTTGCAACTCTGGCGATGCCCGATGGGAAGCAGCCCAAGCCTGCCGATTGAAGGCGGGGAAATCTTGTCTCCGGAGATTACGGCTTATCGTGACGCGATTGAGGTCTGGCACCTTGCCAAGCATGTGACGAATGGCAGTGGAGGCCGGGACATCTATCTGACAACCCTGAGAGGCACCTACGATGAGGCGGGTCATTTTGTGCGACAAAGCGTTGGCGAGAATGACTGGCCAGCGTGGCTCCAATCCACCGTCCAGGCAAGAACTGGAAGCACGCTCCTCAATAGTTACGGCACAAGCTTTCGGGCGATCGTGCTGCGCATGCAGGATTACACCGGCACATACTTCACGGAATGGGTCAGCTACTGACGTCTTCGTTGGCGCGCGAGCATTCCACGACGGAGATAACAGACAACGAGGTCACAAAAACGGTCACTTAGAAATGGAAAACCCCCGCGCGGGGTCCGCACGAGGGAAGGTTCGATAACACAGGTTTGCAGACCTGTATCAGCTCTCGAGTTAGGAGCGATCGTGATTGAATCCTTCCCATAAATCAAGCCTGAAAACGCATCCGTGCGAACGAAGGCGTAATGGCTGCGGCTCCCGTGCTCCCAGTTTCCGAGGAGCAAATGGTACAAACCTTCACAGCAATGGCCGATCCCTTTCGCAGCCTGCCGCGTTCTCCAATCCTACCTTACGGATGGCAACGCGACACCTTCATTCACCTTGTTGAGCGGGTCGCCCCGCACCTCGGCATTGGCCGGGCAGCCGCGCATACATGGGCCCGGCTTGCTTCCATGACCCGGCCCGGCGACTGGGTAGAACACGGCCGAGAGCCCAGCGTTTACGCCGCTGCGTCCGAGCTCGCGAAAATTCTGGCTCTCTCGGATGCACGGTTGCGGGCGCACACGGCGCGGCTGGAGCGGGCAGGGCTTATCGAGCGAAGGACAGCCGCAAACGGCAGCCGATCGCGCCACGCGGGAACTGGTCTGTTCTTCAGCGGCGTCATCAACCGGTTTTCCGAACTGAACGCCCTGGACGCGCAACTGACCACGGCGCGGCGCAGGGCGATCTATCTCCGAGGTCAACGTAGCACACATTGGCGCTGCCTTCGTCAGGTTTTGGAGCAACTCCACGATGTTGCCTCCCAAGATGCGCGTGTCCAAGCCATAGCGGCCGCTTTTGCTGCTTGGCCTCGCGCCGATCGGCTGCATGCCATGACCCTGGACACGCTTGCCGCGCACGAGATCGAAGCAGATATATTGACGCAAGCTGCCCTCGATCTGCTGGAAACGCTCCAGAAATCGAGCGATCGACCGCTCAAAAACGAGCGGTCCCATCTACAAGATACAAGCGAAGATTTTTCCTTGTCTTGTGACGCTCACCCTGGGAGGCAACGGCCTGCCGAAGAACGGGCGTTTGGCCGACGCTCCAGCGGGTCGCCGCAAACAGCAAACCCAGATGCCGGGAACGGGTTTGACACGCGACCGATAGCCTCCGGAAGCGAATGGCTTGGCCAACTCGGCCCTGAGCGACTGTTCTGGCTGGCCTCACCTGAGATGCAGTTCTACCTGTCGGGGCGGGCCGATCCCCAGTGCCTGAGGTGGCACGATGTCATCTGGACGGCTGAGCGGCGGGTTCTGGACCTGAGCATCCACCCCTCGGCCTGGTCCAGTGCCTGCGCTGCAATGGGGCCGGATTGCGCGGCACTGGCCATGCTGATCCTGGACGCACGCAGAACCGATCCCGTGACGCCGATCATCAGCCCCGGCGGATATCTGCGCGGCATGACGCGGGCTTGGCTGCAGGGTGACCTGAACCTGATGGGCAGTCTGATCGGGCTCAGCGAACGCCGGCGACGGGAGGAGGCACCATGACCGGTCATTGCGTTGTTGCGGCCGCCCTGCTGGCGATGGTCTTGGTTCCCGTCCCTGCAAAAGCGCAGGCTCCGGTCTGCGTTCCCCCAGAAGAACCCTGGGTGCCGCAGAAGGACGCAGACATCCAAGCCTATGTCGATCTGGTGGCGGCCGATTTCGAACGGTACTTTTCGGATCTGACCCGGTATTTCCAGTGCCTGGAGCAGGCGTGGCAGGATGGTCTTGCCCATGGCCGCCAGGTCTCTTCCGCGCGCGACGTTTTCCTAGCGCGGGCGAGGGCGCTTGGCCTGGGGGCAAACCTCGGTGTCGATCCAATGGAGCCGTCGGGACGGAGGCCGGAATGAGAACTGGCGCACCGCTCTTTATGATGGTGATGGTCGCGGCTACTCTGATGGGTACGATGCGGCTGCCGACGCCCAGGGCTGCGATCGAGGGTCCGGCGCGGGTGATCGATGGCGACACCCTTGTCATCGGCGGGTGGCATACCCGCATCTTGGGTATAGACGCCCCAGAACTTGACCAGACCTGCCATGCCTCAACGGGGCAGACCTGGGCTTGCGGTCGGGACGCCAGACAGGCCTTGGCGGCGCGCGTGGGCCGGCGGCAGGTTTCCTGCCGTGTTGCTGGTCAGGACCGCTATGGCCGCGCACTTGCCCGCTGCGCCACAGGAGGAACTGATCTGGCCGGCTGGCTGGTCCGCGAGGGATGGGCAATCCCTGCCGGCAACGAGCAGAAGAGGTACAGGGCCGCCAGTCAAAAGGCCCGCGCCAATGGGGCAGGCATGTGGCGAGGCAGCTTCATTCGGCCTGCGGACTGGCGCAGGGCAGGGGACCCGCAGCGGAAGAAAGGCGCAGTCCATGAACGATGATGCCCCCTCCTACCGGCTCGGGCACCTGCATTTCGGCGACGATGCTCCGAACCTGCAATGCGTGCTCGCGCGGGCCCATGAGGGGCATGCCCGCCCCCTGTGCCAATGCTGCCAGGCTGAGCCGCCCATGTACGTGGCCTTGATCAACGGTGTGTTTTACCTCAAGCGCATGCCTGGAACCGGGCATATGCATGACCCTGCCTGCCCATCCTTCGACACACCCCCGGAGCTCTCAGGACTTGGGCCGCTGGCCGGGCAGGCGATCGTCACGGACAAGGCAGGCGACACCACGCTCAGGCTTGGCTTTTCGCTGTCCCTTCGAGGAAGCAGACACGGATCGGAGGCCGAAGACAGTGACTCCGAGGCGGCATCGGTGACCGCCACCGTGCGCAAGCTGCGGCTCCTCGCCCTTTTGCATTATCTCTGGCACGCTGCGGGACTGACCACATGGCGAAAGGCTTACGGGCGGCGCAGCTGGTGGATCGTGCACCGCGAACTCTGCCTCGCGGCAACCCGTGCTCGGATCCGGGCCGGTCCACTGTCGGACATCCTCTTTGTTCCGCCACCCTATGTCGTTGAGGACAAGGAGCGCCTGGCGGGAGAGCGGCGGCGCTTTCTCGCCAGACTGCAGCCGGTGGCAGGTAAACCCACGGGGCTTGGTCTGCTGGTGGCCGAGCTCAAGGGGCAGGAGCCTTCGCAATACGGCCGCAAGCTCCGCTTCAAGCATCTGCCGGACTTTTCCGTTTTCATCGACAGCGACACAGCCCGGCGGTTCGACCGGGCTGCCGCCCGAAAGGTCCGGCTCGTCGAGGCCACGCCGAACAGCCATCTGATGGCGATCGCGACCTTTGCCGCAAAAGGCAGTTATGCCGAGATCCGCGAGATTGCCCTGATGGCGGTCGATGCCCGGTGGGTCCCCTTTGCGGGCGAGCGCGATCACGCGCTGCTCGAAGCCCTCGCCGAGCGGGATTTCGTTCGCTGCCTGCCCTACAACCTGCCGGCGGATGCGCCCATTGCCACCGCCGTGCTGCTCGATGCCGAGAGACCGATTGCGCTCTATGCGCCAGCCCCGGACATGGCGGGGGATCGCGAGGAGGAGCTGCACCGGATTGCTGCAGAGGGCCTCTATCCCGCCTGGCACTGGCCGGCATCAGACTTCGACATGCCGGAACTTCCTCGGAGACGAGAAGGCAGGTGATGGATGTGGTCCGCACCGAACCGATGGCCGCAAACTATCAAGGATCCGAATCCCTGCGGCCGAATCGATTCAGATTTCTCATTGGACCTATCCTGCACCTGGGCGCAGACTCTCCGCCATGGTGGTCACAAAAGCTCTATGCTGCGCTGATCCGGCACCAGCTGGACATGCTCTTCCCGAGCCTCCCGGCGCCATGGCCCCACGATGTCTCGGCAGGTCTTTCGACAGCAGGCTTCACACCATTTCTGCACGCCATCCCATGACACAGGGAGGACACGTTCATGCCCAACTTCACCGCCCATGACCATCCGGCCCTGGCGGTCGGCTGCCCCACCTGCGGCAAGGCGCCTGATGAATGGTGCTGCGGCGCCAACGGCCAGCCGTCGCGCGATCTGCACAAGGCGCGTCAGGCCGAGGCGGACCGGCAGTTCATCGACCAGCATGGCTACGGGGCAGCCATCATCCATGCCGCGTCCGGGTGGCTGATCGACCCTCAGGGTTGCGCTCGGGACTGACGATCAGGGCCTTGGGTGCAATATCCGCAGCCGGTCACAAGGGACCGGCCGCAGCCAGCCATTCATCGAGCTTCGACCAGCGGCGGCGTCCCGAGACGTTCTTCACGGCAATGGCCACGGCCTTCTTCTGGCCAACGAGCACCACGAGCTTCCGGCCGCGGGTCACGCCGGTGTAGAGGAGGTTGCGCTGCAGCATGGTGTAGTGCTGGGTCATCACCGGGATCACCACCGCCGGGTATTCCGAGCCCTGGCTCTTGTGGATGGTGGCGGCATAAGCGGGCACCAGGGTGTCGAGCTCGCCAAAGGCGAAGGTGACGGTGCGATCGTCAAAGCAGACCGCCAGTTCGCCCTCATCCGCATCCACGTCCTCGATGGTGCCGATGTCGCCGTTGTAGACCTCCTTGTCGTAGTCGTTCTCGATCTGCATGACCTTGTCACCCGGCGCGAAGGTCCAGCCGAACCGCTCGACCTTCCTGTCGCCGGCCGGGTTTAGCGCCTTTTGCAGCTCGATGTTGAGCGAGCGGGCGCCGACACCGCCCCGGTTCATCGGGCAGAGCACCTGGATGTCCTTGATCGGATCCAGCCCGAAGCGGCGGGGAATGCGGCGGCTGACCAGTTCCACGATGCGCGCCACCGCCTCTTCCGGATCGCGCGCCGGCACGAAGTAGAAGTCCGCCTCGCCCTCCGGTGGCGCGAGGTCGGGCAGGCGTCCGGCATTGATCGCATGCGCGGTGGTGATGATCTTGCTTTGCGCAGCCTGGCGGAAGACCTCGGTCAGACGCACCACCGGCACGGCACCCGAGCCGATGATGTCCGCCAGCACCTGGCCCGGTCCCACTGAGGGCAACTGGTCGATGTCGCCCACCATCAGAAGTGCTGCGGTTGTGGGCACGGCCTTCATGAGCGACTGCATGAGCGGCACGTCGACCATGGAGCTTTCGTCGACGACCAGCAGGTCGCAGTCGAGCGGGCTGTCCTCGTTGCGCTTGAAGGCAAAGGCCTTGGGGTCGAACTCCAGGAGCCGGTGGATGGTTTTGGCCTCCATGCCGGTGGTCTCGGTCATCCGCTTGGCCGCGCGGCCGGTGGGCGCTGCGAGCAGGAGCTTCACACCCTTGGCGGCCAGAATGCGCAGGATGGCGTTCACGATCGTGGTCTTGCCCACACCGGGCCCGCCGGTGATCACCGTGACCTTGGAACTGAGCGCCAGGCGGATCGCCTCGGCCTGGCTCGGGGCCAGGCTGAGGCCGGTCTTCTCCTCGATCCAGGGCAGGGCGCGATCGGCATCGATGGCGGGCCAGGGCAGGGGGCCTCTCCGCAGCCGCTCGAGATGCCCGGCGATGGCACGCTCGGCCTGGTAGAGTCCAGTGAGGAAGATGCACTCCGCCTCGCCCACCCGGTCCGCGGTGACCGAGCCCTCGGCAAGCTCCTCGCCAATGGCACTCACGATCAAGGCGGGCGGCACCTCGAGGAGCTTTTCGGCAAGCCCCGTCAACTCGGCCCGCGGCAGCCCGCAATGGCCATCCCCCATGGCTTCGCTCAAGGCGAAGGACACGCCCGCGCGAACCCGGATAGGGGCGGTCTTCTCGATGCCGAGCTTGCTGGCAATGAGATCCGCAGTGCGAAAGCCGATGCCGCGGATGTCGCGGGCCAGGCGATAGGGGTTCTCGCTCATCACCTGTACGGCGTCGGTGCCGTAGGTCTTGAAGATCCGCACCGCCCGCGCGGTGCCCACGCCATGCTGGTGCAGAAACACCATGATCTCGCGGATGACCTTCTGGTCGGCCCAGCCCGCGGTGATCTTGGCCGCACGAACCGGGCCGATGCCGCCCACCTCGCGCAGGCGTTCGGGCTCGGCCTCGATGATGTCGAAGACGTCCTTGCCGAAGGCCTTCACCAGCCGGCGTGCATAGACAGGTCCGATCCCACGGATCATGCCGGAGCCCAGGTATTTCTCAATGCCCTCGATCGAAGAGGGCGCGGAGGTCTTCAGGAACTGCGCCTTGAACTGCAGGCCATGGGTGCGGTCGTTGAGCCACAGGCCTGAGGCGGTGATCCATTCGCCCGCCGAGATCATCGCGGCATGACCGACCACGGTGATGAGATCGCGGTGCCCGCGTGCCTTGACCCGCAGGACACAGAAGCCACTCTCGGGACTGTGGAAGGTGACGCGCTCGACCAGGCCCGCGAGAACCTCGGTGGGACTTTGGGCCTCTGGAGACATCACCGGCGCCATCCACATTCCTCGTCAACAACAGCGTGACATTTCCCGACCGCAGGTTGCACCGCACGCACTGCGCCTTGTCTTCGTCGCAGACGATGCCCGGGTTGGCTTATCTGGGATCCTGCCGCGTCCTTGACGGTGTGTCAGCAGATATATGGCATCCTGCTCGGGAACCAAGTTCCGAGATATCGCCTGTCGCACTGCCGGGAGCGCAAAGCTTTGCTGTTCGACTGTCGTCTGTGCCTGAAACACAACCGGCAGGAAAGCAGCTTTTCCTGCCTGGAATGCCGCTATGATGGGCCATGAGTGATGAGGGGAGGAAATAGTCATGACCATTGCCAAGAACACTGTGTGCCTGTGGTTCGACAAGGATGCCGAGGAGGCCGCGACCTTCTATGCATCTGTCTTTCCGGACAGCCGGGTGGAGGCGGTCCACTGCGCTCCTGACGACTATCCCTCAGGAAAGAAGGGCGATGTGCTGACCGTTCAGTTCACGGTCGCAGGGATCCCGTGCATCGGACTGAACGGCGGACCTGTCTTCAAGCCAGATGAGGCCTTCTCGTTCCAGATTGCCACCGATGACCAGCAAGAGACTGACCGGTACTGGAACGCCATTGTCAGCAATGGTGGCAGCGAAAGTGACTGCGGCTGGTGCAAGGATCGGTGGGGGGTCTCCTGGCAGATCACACCGCGCACGCTCACAGAAGCGATGATGGCAGGCGGCGAGGAAGCGCGGCGCGCCTTTGCCGCCATGATGAGCATGCGCAAGATCGACGTGGCAGCGATCGACGCGGCGCGCCGGGGATGAGCATCATGCTCTTGGCCGATCGCGCCTGACCCGCCAATCGCGTGTCATGCCGGTGCCGCGGCCGGTCGCGGCTGCAAGAGGGAGTTCGAAAAGGCGCAGCGCTGCTCTGGCGCTCGCGATCTGCACACGAACCTGCACCACATTGTCGTTGTTGAAGGGGAATGACCAGGATCGGCCTGTTGAATGCCGGTGCCAAAATCGAGCGGAGACGCTTCCCATAGGGCAGCTTCCTGCCTGACACGGTCGTTAGACACGACCCTCTTGAACGAGCGCCAACCCTCCCGCTCAAGGCGGCAACAGACAAGATGTTGCGGTGATCGGCAGTCTGTGAAGGCAAGGGGCAGGCGAAGTTTGCTCCGAAGGCAAAGGGGCAACTCTGAGCGATTGTCTCGTTTGTGCCTGAGGTTATCCCCTGTGAGGCAAACGCGTAGCACAGATGCATGCCCCTTGCAGATGCTGCATAGCAGCATCCCTAAGGTGTTCGTTGTGCACAAGCAGTGTTAGCGCCATCTTTGGTGCATCGAAGGTGCCAAGCCAATCCGGGCGAGGCGCACGCAAGAACAAAGACGCGAGACAAGGAAACACCATCATGGCCGCCATCGCCCACATCCAAACCGCCTCCTCCTCCTTTGGCTTTAGCCGGCTGTCGGCTGCGATCCAACGCCTGCAGGAAAACCGCGCCCGCCGCGTGATCTATCGCCAGACCGTGCGTGAACTGAACGCCCTGACCGAACGCGATCTCGATGATCTGGGGATCAGCCGCGCGATGATCACCCGCCTGGCCCATGAGGCAGCCTGGGGCGCGAAGTAAATTATAGACCTTCCCGCCCTCTTCTCCCTGGGGCCGGGACTGGTGGCATTCTTCTGCCAGAGAATGCCGCCCCATATAGCCGCTCCATTTGCGGCACCTGATGCGACGGACCTCTCTTCCTCCCAATGGTTCGATCGTTGGCGGCAACGGCCTCTCCTCCTCCCTGGCCTTGCCGCACCCATACGCGGCCTCTCCCTCCTCCCTGGGCCAGCGTTCCGCGGCAGCACCCACTCCTCCCTGGGTGCTGCCGCTTTTCCATGTTGGACACCGGAGTTGCGCGAACGCCTCCGGATCGACCGGAGTACCGGTCGTCCACTGAAAGGGTTGGTCTCATCCTCATCACCTGATCGGCCCTTCTCTGTCCGACCTTGAGGTCGGCTTTGCCGGAGACACCTTCATCAGCCTGGCCTTGCTGCTCCTGTCCTCCGGGCTTTCGATGGGCGCGAACGGAACCAGAACATGGAGCGCGTGTTTCTTTGAAGCATCCTGAGAAAGGTAGTGCCCCATGGCCGATGAAAACCCGAAATCCCACCCGACCGACAATGCTGAGAAAGATCCGGACACCTGGGTCAGCGGCGAAGATCCCATGACCGGCGCACAGGCGTCCTATCTCAAGACGTTGAGCGAGCAGGCCGACGATCCCGAGGCCTTTGACGACACCATCAGCAAGGCGGAGGCCTCGAAGCGCATCGATGCGCTGAAAGCCAAGCTGGGGTTGGACCAGTAGGGCTTCGCTGTCGGGAAGGCGGAGCGACATCCCAAAGGTCATGAGTCAGGGCTATAGTTTCGCAACGCGATGAGGTGCGGATGATCTGGTGTAGTACCCTTTTGTCAATCTGATGCTGGTCGAACACCGGGTCGTTACGAGAGCACTTCAGGCGACGGTGCCAAGGGGAAAGGTCACCGTGATGCCCAGAACTCTCTGCCCTCAGAAACTGTAGCCGACCCGTATGCCGACGCCCCATGCATGGCTGCCGTCGATCTCGGCGCGAGCTGTATCAGGCGTGCCGGTCTCGGGTCGGGCATCCCCCAGCTTGGTATAACTGATTCCGGTCGTGATCCTGATCCTGTCCTGCGTGTAGATGGCCGCCAGACTGACGCCCTTCCGGCCGTTGACCGGCGCCAGCGGCGAGACAAGGTCACTGCCGGATTTCTCGTAGGTGAGGCTGGCCACGCCAGACCAGGTCTCGGTGAACGTGCGGCCCACGCCGATGGTGAAGGTGGTGGTGTCGTCGAGATCCACAAGACCGCTACCGGTCACCTGAAGGAGCTTCTCAGGGTCCACGCGGAAGCTTGACCAATCCACCCAGCGGATGGAGCCGAAGACAAGGGTGGTGGGATCGATGCCGGTCTGGAACTCGAGGTTCCAGGATTTCGGCGTCTGGACCGTCAGCCTGGAACGCCCGTCCAGTAGCGGCAAGGCCGGCGCGGGGCCGGACCCGTCGGGGTCCACAAGAGGACCGGTCTCAGAGATGTCGAAGTCATGCTCGATTACCGCATTATAGGTCAGGGACACACGCGCGGCGATGTCCGGTCTTTCCCACGACACCCCGGCGAGCCACCCATAAGCGATATCCCTGTCCACATCGACACGGTAGCCGCTGATGGGACCGAACGCCGCGCCGGCCAAGGTCACGCGCCCATCCGTGCGCGCTCCGCGGAGACCGGCGTGCACCCCGAAGCCGCTTCCCGGAACAGCAAAGCGGATGATGCCGGTCAGGTCAGTGTTGTTGATGACCACGCCGGTTCCGCCGAGATTGAACGAACCATTGGCGGGATAAGCGATGTCAGCTCCGAATGGCTGGTCCAGGATGATGGCGGCTGACCAGAGATCATCGAACTGGTGCTTATAGGCAAAGCCAAAGTTGCTGTAGGAGCGCGCAACATTGCCGGTGCGCTCACCTCCGGGGTAGGGGCCAAGCGGCAGGTCTGTTCCTGTGACGCTGGGCGAGACATGGCCATAGTTCAGCTCGAGATAGTTGCCCGGCTCGAAAAGAGGACCGAGAAACTGGCTGCTCCGCTCGACACCGCCAGCAAAGACGGTCGTTCCGCACAGGAGCCAGACGGCAGTGCCGATACATGCGGTCTTCATGAAGGCCTCGCGTCAAAGCTCGGGTCTCATCACACGGCGTTTGCAAGCTGCCGCCAGCGAACGATAGCATAGGGAGAGCTGTCCACGGATGTGAAATGCTGCGCCGCTGATCCTGTGCTCGCGGCATGGATCAGGGGGGCGATACCGAACTGGCTTGGCGCTACCCTCCGCATGTCCATGCAACGGGGATTCACGTCATGGTTTTCCAATTATTGAAAGTTTCGACCTTTTACCTTGATCGCATCCAGATGCAGGTCCTTGATATAGATCTCTCGCGCCCTTGGGCCGACCGCGGCACCTTCTCGCATATCCCTTGCTCCCTGCCCATGCCGCGCCTTATCGCCGCGCCCTTGGGGAAGCGGAAACGCTGCGCCCCGCACGCCGACGCTGGCCAGCTCCCGCGACATGTCCTTGATCCGGTGCACCACGATATGAACGACCTCGCCCTCGCGCTGGATGCGCCCCTGCACGCCGATCATGCTAGCACCCAGCACGATCCGTCGGTGCGCCTCGAAGACCTTGGGCCAGACGACAAGGTTGGCGACACCCGTCTCGTCCTCGAGCGTGATGAACATCACCCCCTTGGCCGATCCAGGCCGTTGCCGGACCAGTACCAGGCCCGCGATCGCACACCAGCGGCGATCCCGGCTGGCCATGGCATCGGCGCAGGTGATGACCTTCCGCTCCTTTAGCGTCTCCCGAAGGAACGAGACCGGATGCCGGCGCAAGCTGAGGCCGGTGTGGCCATAGTCCTCGACCACCTCGCGGCCCAGAGTCATCGGCCGGAGTGTAACATCTGGTTCTTCAGTCTCTGCTCTGGTCGTGTCGTTCCGCCACTTGGGTATCGTTGCGTCCGCATCCTCCCGTGCTTCGCCTTCCTGCCGCTCCGCTGCCTCCCGCGCCGCGGCAAAAAGTGGCAGCTCCTCCGGTGCAAGCCCCTTGATAGCCCAGAGCGCGTCGCGGCGGCTGAGCCCGAGCAAGGGCTGGAACCCATCCGCCTCGGCAATGCGGGTCAGGGTGGTGATCGGCACCCGCACCCGGCGCCAGAGGTCTTCGACCGAGGCAAAGGGCTGATCGGCCCGTGCAGCGACAATGCTGGCAGCATGGGCATTGGCCAGCCCCTTGATCATCCTGAGTCCAAGGCGCACGGCAAAGCGGCTGCCCTCGTCCTCGGGCCGTCCTGTCGGCTCCAGTGTGCAGTCCCAACGGGAGGCATTGACGCAGACGGGCCGGATCTCGACGCCGTGCTCCTGCGCGTCCCGGACGATCTGTGCGGGGGCATAGAAGCCCATCGGCTGGCTGTTCAGGAGCGCCGCACAGAAGGCATCCGGGTGCCAGCACTTCAGCCAGGCACTGGCATAAGCCACGAGCGCAAAGGAGGCTGCGTGGCTTTCCGGAAAGCCGTAGGAGCCAAAGCCCTCGAGCTGGCGGAAGGTGCGCTCGGCGAAGTCGGGATCGTAGCCGCGCGCCACCATGCCGGTGACGAGCTTGTCCTTGAAGGCAGACACCCCGCCGGTGAACTTGAAGGTGGCCATGGACTTGCGGAGCATGTCCGCCTCGCCGGGGGTGAAGCCCGCGCATTCGATGGCGACCCGCATGGCCTGCTCCTGGAAGAGCGGCACACCCAGTGTCTTGCCCAGCACCTTCTCGAGTTCGGGTGTGGGATACTCCACCGGCTCCAGCCCCTCCCGCCTGCGCAGATAGGGATGGACCATGTCGCCCTGGATGGGGCCGGGACGGACAATGGCCACCTGCACCACCAGGTCATAGTAGGTGCGGGGCTTCATCCTCGGCAGCATGGCCATCTGCGCCCGGCTCTCGATCTGGAAGGTGCCGAGCGTGTCGGCCTTCCTGATCATCGCATAGGTGCGCGGATCCTCGGGCGGGATGGTGGCCAGATCATGGGAGACGCCCTTGTGCGCCTCGATGAGCGCCAGCCCCTTGGCCATGCAGGTGAGCATGCCCAGGGCCAGCACATCGACCTTCATGAAGCGCAATGCGTCGATGTCGTCCTTGTCCCATTCGATGATCTGCCGGTCCTCCATCGTGGCAGGCTCGATCGGCACCAGATCATCCAGACGATCCTGAGTGAGGACAAACCCGCCCGGATGCTGCGACAGGTGCCGGGGAAAGCCCATGAGCTGGCGGGCGAGATCCAGCGTCAGCCGCAGGCGGCGATCGGAGGGGTCCAGGTTCAGCTCCCTGATCTGCACCTCGCTCACGCCCTCCTCGGACCAGGCCCAGATCTGGCCAGAGAGGGTCTGGATCAGGTCCTCGGGCAAGCCCATGGCCTTGCCGACATCGCGCAAGGCGCCCTTGGCGCGGTAGCGGATCACCGTGGCGCAAAGGGCTGCGCGGTCGCGGCCATAGGTGGCGTAGACCCACTGGATCACCTCCTCGCGGCGCTCGTGCTCGAAGTCCACGTCAATGTCGGGTGGCTCATGACGTTCCTCGGAGACGAAGCGTTCAAAGAGAAGATCATTGCGGCCCGGATCAATGGCGGTGATGCCCAGCACATAGCAGACGGCGGAGTTCGCGGCCGAGCCGCGGCCCTGGCAGAGAATGTTCCGCGAGCGGGCAAAGCGGACGATGCTGTGGACGGTCAGGAAGTAGGGGGCGTAGGACAGCTTGCCGATGAGGCGCAGCTCGTGGGCCAGCGACGCCTTTACCTCATCCGGCACGCCCTCGGGATATCGGGATGCTGCGCCCTCCCAGGTCAGCCGCTCCAGCGTCTCCTGCGGGGTGAGGCTTGGGTCGTCCCGCTCCTCGGGATACTGGTAGCGAAGTTCATCCACCGAGAAGCGGCAGCGGGACACGATCTCTGCCGTCCGGGCCAGGGCTTCCGGGTAGCGCGAGAACAGCCGCTGCATCTCGGCAGGGGGCTTCAGATACCGGTCCGCATGGCGCTCGCGGCGAAAGCCCAGGGCTTCGACAGTCACAGTGTGGCGGATGGCGGTGACCACATCCTGCAGGATGCGCCGGGACGGCTCGTGATAGAGCACGTCATTGGTGATGACCGTCGGGACCCGCAGGCAGGCAGCCATGGTGGACAGCTCATGCAGCCGCAGCTGGTCATTGGGGCGGCGCAGCAGGGTGAGGGCCAGATAGGCACGATCGCCGAAGACATCGCGCAGCCGGCGCAGGCGCAGAGCACAGGTGTCGTCGGCCAGATCCGGCACCAGCACGGCGATTAGGCCCTCGGCGTGCTCGGCGACATCCGCCCAGTCTATATGGCACTTGCCCTTGCCGGCGCGGGACTTGCCGAGCGTCAGCAAGCGGCAGAGACGGCCATAGCCCGCTCGGTTCATGGGATAGACCAGCAGCGCCATGCCGCAGGCGAGGTCCAAGCGGCAGCCTACCACCAGCCGGACCCCGGTGGCCTTGGCGGCCTCCCAGGCCCGGACGACACCCGCAAGCGTGTTGCGGTCGGTCACGGCCAGGGCCTCAATGCCCATCATCGCCGCCGTGGCGAACAGCTCCTCAGCCGAGGAGGCCCCGCGCAGGAAGGAGAAGGGCGAGGTCACCTGCAGCTCGGCATAGCGGGGCCCGGTCATCCGATGACACCGTTCATCCGAACACCCCGTGCAGGAACCAGCGATGACTGCCGGTTTCGGCATGCTCACCGTCGCCCGCGCGAAACACCCAATAGCGCTCGCCGGCCTCATCCTCGATGCGGAAGTAGTCCCGCACCGCGATCATCTCGGCGTCGTGCTTCCACCATTCGCCGAAGACCCGCTCGGGTCCGTCGGCGCGGGCCACCTTGCGGCGGATACCGCGCCAGGTGATGGAGGCCGGCGGATGATCAGGCAGCAGCGCCAGCGTCTCGATTGGCTCGGGCCGGGGCAAGAGGCGCGCGGGCCGCGGCCAGTGATCGGGCCAGCCGACACCGACAGGTTCGGAAAGGGCCGCGATGCGGGTGACCGAGCGCTCGGGCACATCGCTGGCGACAGGCGCCATCCGGTAGATGCCGCGCGCGCCCACGCGGTTGGCCAGCACATCGACGAGGCCGGAGAGATCCGGGGCAGGGGCTTCCAGAAGCGAGCTGGCCATCTGGCGTGCCTCCAACGGTTCCACCATCACGGCGGTGAGCGACAGGATCTCGATGCCGTAGCCCGGCGAGATGGTCTCGATCTTCTCGCACAGGAGCCGGGTCAGCCGCTGCGGGTCGCGCTGCGGTCGGGCCAGGCCCACGCGCACGGTCTGCACATGGGCATCGACCCGCCAGCAGAGCAGATCGAGCCTGCGGGCACCAAGGCCGCGTTCCTCCAGGGCCGCGCAAAGCTGGACCACCAGCTTGCCGATGTAGCGGGCGATGGTCTCGGCGGCAGCAATGGGTTCAGCGAAGGCGCGACGCACCTCGACAAGCTCCGGCGGGCGCAGTGGCTCGATCGGCTCGGAGGCATGACCCAGAGCCTGATCCAGCCTGCGGCAGAGGTCGGGGCCAAAGCGCCGGGTCAGCGGTGCGCGGGGTTGATGGAGAAGATCGCCGATGCAGACAAAGCCCAGGGTGCGGAGGCTCGCGAGCGTCGCGGGCGGCAGCCGCAGGGCCGCGAGGGGCAGGGGGCTCAGCAGCGCCTCGGCTGTGCCCGGTGCGGCCACATGCATCGGCGCTGCGACGTGGCGGGCCAAGGCATGGGCGGCGCCCCAGGTGTCGGCAACGGCGGCACGAGCCGTGACGCCAGACATCACCAACCGGCCGATCAGCGTCTCCAGCATGGCCTCCTCGCCGCCATGGAGATGATCGGCACCGGTCGAGTCGATCACCAGCCCGTCGGGCGGATCGACCGCCACGATCGGCGAGACCCGCTGCAGCACCCAGAGCGCCAGCCGCTCCAAGGAAGCGGCATCGGCTGCCGGATCATGGGGCATCACCTGCAGGTCCGGGACCATCGCCTGAGCCTTGCTCACCGGCATGCCGACGGTGAGGCCCAGCTCCTGCGCCACAGCACAGGCGGCCGTCACCAGCCGGCGGTTGCCGGCCCGACCGGCAAGCACCAGCGGCCTTTCATCCGAGGCAGCTGTTCCCTCAGGCGCCGACCGCCTGAGCCGGTCGATCGGCCAGAGCGGCAGGGTGACCGAGATGACCCGTGCCATCGCATGCCTCCAGTTCAATATCGAGACTTTCTCCCGCCCGTGCCCGGATCAGCTCGATGAGCCAGCGGGCCCGGCCGAGACCGGGAACGGGCAAGGGGGCGGAGGGCAGGACCGAGATGCGCCAGCGGGTCATCGCCGCCGTGGGCTGACCGAAGTCGTAGGCCTCCTGCTGACGTCGCCAGCGGCGAAGCGCAATGCCCGTGGTGCCTGATCCCTTGGCCGCCAGGTGCAGCCGGCGCGAGGCGGTCATCGACAGCCGCGCGACATCCGCCACGACGGCGCCAAGACCACCATGGCGCAGGCCTTCCTCCATGCAGGCCAGCACCGAAACATCGTCGCCAGCCTCGACATAGATCACCCGGTCAGGACCGAGGCCCGCCTGTTCGAGGCCAGGGGCGAACAGATCGGCTTGCGTCACGCACCAGAGCACCTGTCCGGGAAGCCGCGCGGCAATACCCGCTGCGAAGCACGAGGCTGCCGCACCATCCACCGCACCGTTGCCGCCGCCCGCCACCTCGTGCAGGCAGCCCAGTGCCAGACCGCCACCGGGCAGGCGGCGGTCAAGGTCCGGCACCCCGAAGGGCAGCACCTCGCGAGCCGGTCCACCCTCGCCCTCCATGGCCGCGATCTGCTCGCGCAGCGCAGCAAGGGCAGGGTTGAAGGGTCGGACGGGCATAGCGACAGGAACTCCAAAGCAGTTGCAAACAAACAGAATCGTTCCTGTTTTGTTCCATTCTGCCTGAGGCTGTCAATCCAAGGTAGGCCATTGATCTGGGGATATCTCAGAAGCCTGTTTGCGTTATGCTGCCGTCCCCAGCGAAAAGGTGACGCGTGTGCAATCTTTATAGCCTCACGACCAACCAGCAAGCGATCCGTGACCTGGCGCAGGTCATGCAGGACACCCTTGGCAATCTGGAGCCAAGCCTCGACGTCTATCCCGACCGCCCTGCGCCGGTGGTGCGCAATACGGCCGAGGGGCGCGAACTGGCCCGGCTGACCTGGGGCATGCCGACGCCGCCGCAGTTCCTAAAGTCCAGCGACGCGCCCGACACCGGTGTGACCAACATCCGCAACACCCAGAGCCCCCACTGGCGCCGCTGGCTGGGTGTCCCGAACCGCTGTCTGGTGCCAGCCACTGCATTGTCGGAATACGGGCAGAAGCCATACCCTGTCACCAAGCGCAAGCCGCTGCACTGGTTCGCGCTTGATGACAGCCGGCCGCTGTTCTTCTTCGCGGGCATCTGGACGTCGTGGACCGGCACGCGGGGTTCGATGAAAACCCCGCGTCCGGGGGATCACCAGCTCTTTGCCTTCCTGACCTCCGAGCCGAACGCGGTGGTCGGGAAAGTCCACCCCAAGGCCATGCCGGTGATCCTCACCGCCCCCGACGAGATCGAGATGTGGATGACCGCCGATTGGGGCGAAGCGAAGGCGCTGCAGAGGCCTCTTGCAGACGACGCGCTGATCTTGCTGCCGCCTGAGCCACCCAGCGAGCCACAAGGGCGGCTGTTCTGACAAGAAGGGCCGGAGACGTGAAGATCGCCACTTACAACATCAACGGCATCAATGGTCGGCCGGAGACGCTGCTGACCTGGCTGGCTGAGACGCAGCCCGACATCGTCTGCTTGCAGGAACTGAAGGCACCCCAGGCAAAGTTCCCGGAGCGGCAGCTGCAAGAGGCCGGCTACGGCTCTGTGTGGCACGGACAAAGCCGCTGGAATGGCGTGGCGATCCTGTCGCGGGATAGCGAGCCGGTGCTCACGCGCCGCGGTTTGCCGCGGGATCCTGATCCCAGCCAGAGCCGCTATATCGAGGCTGCGGTGAATGGCGTGCTGGTTGGCTGTCTTTATGCCCCAAACGGAAATCCCGCACCCGGACGCAAATGGGATTACAAACTCGCCTGGCTAAAGCAGTTTACCGTTCATGCAAAACAGCTACTCGCCCTGGATGTCCCGGTGATCCTTGCTGGGGACTACAATATCATTCCCACCGAACGGGATGTCTATAATCCGGATCGCTGGCGCGATGACGCCCTGTTTCTGCCAGAGGTCCGAAAAGCCTATGCGTCTCTTCTGAAACAGGGCTGGTGTGATGCAATAGCGACCATCCATCCAGACGAGGCCGTTTACACCTTCTGGGATTATCTGCGACAGGCCTGGGAGCGGAATGCCGGATTGCGGCTCGATCATCTCCTGCTCTCGCCCGCTTTGGCAGCACGGCTCAACGATGCGGGGGTGGACCGGGATATGCGCGCTCAGCCAAAAGCCAGCGATCATGCTCCAGCCTGGGTTGACCTCGATATTGATTGATCCGATTTCCTCTCAAAAACAATGTATCTCGTAGATTAGCGGCTTTCCTGTCAGGAAAGGTTTCTGTATTGCGGCAGGCAAATGAGGAGACCGTCATTGACATCAACTATAACGACCTGTCACTCGAGCAGCTGAAAGAGATCAACAAGAAATCAGCAGCCGCCATTGCTGATTTCGAGAACCGCCAGAAAAAGGAAGCCATCCAGAAGGCGACCGAAATTGCCAAGGCGGCTGGTTTTGCCTCGCTCGAAGACATGCTGGCCGCTCAACCCGCCAAACAAAAGGCCGAGCCGAAATACCGCCATCCTGAAAACTCTGAGCTGACCTGGAGCGGTCGCGGCCGCAAGCCCGGCTGGATTGCCGAAGCCCTGGAATCCGGAAAGTCGCTGGACGATTTCGCGATCTGATTGGGGCGCTGATCCCGGGGCTTGCACCCGATCACACGTGCAAGCTCCAGTTCAACAAGTCCGTCGGTCTGAGTGTTCCATTAGGTCCGGTAAGCTAAACTTGGCTTGCGCTCAGCACATCACGGCACAACGCTTCGATCGTTTCTTCGGACAGAGCATCAGGATCAAAGGCACCGCCGATATCGTGACGGGCAGCAAGGTCACCGTCGAGCTTAGAAGTCTCGGCCAGTTGCATACTCGACTGCCCGCATAAACGCGTCTCTATGGGACCTGCCAGCAGCACATGGATATGGCGGTGACGCACATCCTGCATGATCCGCATGAAGCATTGGGCCACGGCCGTTTTGCCGCCTTCAAGCCATTGCAGGAAGTCTTCCTCGCCCACAATCAACAAACCGGATAGTCCATCACGGGCGTTGTTGTGCCGTGATTGGGCCAGGATATGCTCCAGCGTGTTTTCAGTAATGCCACCGTGGTTTGACACATAGACAAGCCGAGTGAGCTGCATGGTTTTCGGCGCCCCGGGCTGTTCGCTTGAAATCGTCTAATCCATGAAGGTCATTTTGTTCAATTTGGCACGTGACGCAATCTGTCATTGTGCTGACATCCGTCAGTGGGCGAACCTCCACCGCAAGGAATTAAAAAGACCCTCGCTGCCGCTACGAGCAGCGAAGGCCCTCCCTGAAGAATGTGCATCTGCTCTTGACGCTGGCTCCTTATGCGGAAGCAATCTCCCTCAGCAGCCGGAATGAAGACCTCATTCAGCCGTACGGGAGGCTTCGACCATTTCCGTGGGCACTTGAGCCAGATCCGCATCTTGAGTCACTGCCGTGTTGGGCTCTGTGCTCCCTTCCGCAATGGCAGCCTTGGGCTCAGCATCACCGGCCGGCATTGAACTGACTGACCCGTCTTCAGACGCTGGCTTTGCTTTGCGCCCCCGTGCTGGCTTCGGCGCCTCAGCGCCGTCTTCCCCTACGGCTTTCGGTTTGCGGCCTCTGGCTTTCACCGATCCATCCGCTGATGCTTCGGCTGCCACCTTGGAGGAGCGTCCGCGCCGCGCTTTAGGCGCTTCTGCGCTGTCTTCCGTCACAGCCTTTGGCTTGCGACCCCGGGTCTTTGCTGGCGCCTCTGCTGAGGCTTTAGCTGCCGCATCGGTTGCCTCGCCACCGCTGGCGTCCGCAGTGTCCGCAGCCGTTTTCGCCCCAGCCCTGCGCTTCGGCTGGCGGCGCGTCGCGGTTGTCTCGGCCGGGGAGGATGCGCGTGCAGCGTCTTCCGCGTCGATCTCGCGTTCCGCCTGTGACCAGTGTTGCGCATCCCGGCCATGGAGTTGGCCTTCCTGCTCCCAGAGGGAATGGGCCCGTTCCTGGATCCGTCGTGTGCGTTCGGCAGTCATGATGTGTCCTCGTGTTTCCCATGAGACTCTGATCTCCTCGGCTTTGAGTGCGAGAGTGGCCAGAATTCAACTCTTTACGCCGACACCGTGACACGCTCATGCATCCTTGCCAATGGGGTCTCGTCGGCAGATCCAGCCAGGCATAGGAGACACGCTGTCGTGATCTGGGCACTCTGACCGGCCCCTGAACTTTCATCCAGACGCGACGGTAGTCCGGTGGCCATGGCGCTGTTACACACTTGGACAGCTTGAAAAGACCAGTTGATGATCGTCCAGATGAAGAGAGTAGCAGGATGAGCGCGCAAATACCTGATGCGCCGTGGTTTTGTTCCATAAATCGGATTATCACCTCAGGAGAGTATAGCCGGGCACATTCCATTCTGGAATGCATCACTCGATAGTTTCCTGAAACACTTCAGGAGGATGTGATGCGGCGCCCTTTCACCAACCTGACGCTGGACGAACGCCGTGTGATATCGCGGCTGCTGCAGGCCAAGGTGCCGAAGACGAAGATTGCGCAGATGCTCGGCCGCAGTCGCTCGACCATCACCCGCGAAGTCAAACGCAACTGGTGGCATGACAAGGATGTGCCACAGGCTGATGGCTACTGGCATGTGACGGCTCAGTCCCAGGCTGATCGTAGGCGGTCACGCCGGCGCAAGCTCGAGCGTCTTCCGGACTTGCGCGCCGAAGTGATCCGCTGTCTGCACGAAGGCTGGTCACCCGAACAGATTGCGGGTCGGCTCAGGATTGAACCTGCCGCCCCGCACCGGCTCTGCCATGAGACGATCTACCAGTATGTCTACTCTGCCGAAGGTCAGTCCGCGCAACTGGCGCGCCTCCTGCCCGAGCGGCGCCGAAAGCGGAAGCCACGCTATGCTCGCACGCCGCGCAACCGGGTCTTTCCTGTGGAAGCAAGCATCCACAACCGGCCGCCTGAGATCAACGATCGCAGCCAGTTTGGCAATTGGGAGGGTGATTTGATGATCTTTGAGCGTGCTCAAGGTGACGCCAATGTGGCGACGCTGATCGAACGCAAGACCCGCTACACGGTTCTGCTGCGCAACAACGATAGGAAATCCAAGCCCCTCATGAACCGCCTGATCCACGAGATGTCACCCCTGCCCGCCGAGGCGCGGCGCTCGATCACCTTTGACCGCGGCCTGGAGTTCGTGGCCTGGCGCGAGTTGGAGAGCGGCATGGGCACAAGGGCATGGTTCTGCGACCCGCAGGCGCCGTGGCAAAAAGGCTCGGTCGAGAACATGAACAGGCGGCTCCGCCGCTACCTGCCTCGGGACACTGCTGTGTTGCATCTGACACCGCGTTCGATGAGGATGATGTGCCAGCGCCTGAACGCCACGCCGCGCAAATGCCTGGGCTACCGAACACCCACCGAAGCGTTTCGAGATGAGCTGATACGATTGGAGGCACCATGACGAACCCTGCCCCGCAGGACTGGTGCATTCAGAATGGAGCCTGCAAACCGCGAGAGCCATCAGCAGACGGAAAGGCTGACGCTTAGATCATCGCAGCCGAGGGCGAGCGTTTCCACCTTTATATAAAGCCCGCATAGGACGACCCCCGAGCACGCTCTCGATACTGGCAATGAGCCCGCGCCAACGCCAGGCCGCGCAGAAACCTGGAGATGTCGCCACCACAGTGCCAGCCAAGCGTCCGCGGACGCCGCGAATAGCGTTAAGCACGGCGCTCTGCCATTCAATGTCGCTAAGCCGGTAGGGCGGGCATGCGGCAGATCCGCCGTTGAAATCGTTGGCAAAGACGTCGAGGTCGATATGGAGGATGACGAGCTCCTCGGGCTGCGCATTGAAGGCAGCGTCGACATCCAGAGTGGCGAGATACTGATGCGGTCCGCCATCTACGCCCACGCGTTCCACGCCCGCGAAGGAGTGGTCTGGGAGAAAGCTGTAGCTCAGTGGGACCGTGACGAGCGTGGACTGGCCAAGCGGGATGTGCACGTTCCCGGGAGGCACAAGATGGCGCACTGTGACAGGTCCTGCGCCAGGGCGTGCCATAAGTCCCAGAAGCGCGGCAGTGAGCCAGTTTCCGATATTAACGGCCCCGCTGCAGATCGCCCCAACCCAATTTTTCGGATCTGTCGCGTCAAATGAGCATCGGCGCATTGGGTCCAAAAAGGTTCCCGAGGTTGTCCATGCGAGCAGTGTGGGCCCTAGGTCTAGGTGATCGTCTAGATGCAAAAGCGTCACAGGTGTGCCTGGGGGTGCACCCTGCAGCATACACGCCAGAAAATGTCCTGACCAACTGTCCTCCAGGCAGATGCGTAGAGGCACGGACACGTCCCGGACTAAATTCTGCGCGGGCCCGTCCTCGAGGCCCAGCGATACAGCGACGTGTGCGGCGTGCGGGTCGGCGGCATGATGGGAAGAATCCTGCCCGTCAACCCAGAGAGAGCGCCCGTTGGCCGATAAGCAATGGGCCGAGCTCGTCACCGCCGGCAAGAGCGCTTGGCGCGTCTTAGGGAAATCGGGAGCATCCCGGGGAAGCGGCTGGCAGCGCAGCGGCCTGTTTGTATACTTTAAGACCCCAGAGGACACCGATTCTCCTTTGGCACGCTTGCGCCGGTCGGCTAGGCTTTCTGCAAAGAGATAAGCGTTGCACGGTTTAGAAAGCCAGCCTTAATGCGCCAATCCGCACATAGCGTCGCAAAGGATTTCCCCGGTCACGTGCGGATTGCACGGGATATCGGCGCGCTTTATGCTGCCGATGCTGCGGCCCCATACGCCCGTCCCGATCTCCTTATCCTCGAAAAGGGGCTATGGAGCGAGGCCCTCGCTGCCGCCTTTGCTACAAAATCGTGGCCAATCGATTTGGTTGAGTCGCTTGACCTGCCGAAGGGCCACCATTGGATGTTCGCTCGATCGGACGCGCAGGACCCCACCGGATACGACCCGCCTCTCAGTTCGGCTGACCTCCGTGTACTGCGGGCTGCCGCGGGGATAGAGAGACCAGCGCGGGGCAACATTCGCTGCACATGGTGGATCCGGCGTTATGACCGGCGCACGTCGTCGGACGGTGATGCAAGCTTCTTCGACCGGATATCAGAAGCCGGGTCCGTTAGGGGACCGGTCGCGCGAGCATTGCTTGATGCGATCCGAAGCCTCCAGGCCGCGGCTGCAAGCGCAGGCGGCTTGCTTCTTGTCGAGCAGATCACCATCGTTCTCGCCAAGGACGCCTCCGCGCCCCTCGCGACCCTGACGCCCCGGCTGCATGCCGATGAGTATTATGGTCGGCGGGAGACAGCCATCGCTGCGTTGCTGGAACGTGGATGGAGCCCATGGGGTGGCGCTATGTTTCTTCCTACGCTGCGGATGAGCGATCTCGACAGTGCAGGGCCAATAGGGCTAGACGAACTCGACGTTGCGGCGGCAGGCGCGCCGATCCTCATACCCGGCTCGGGCGACGTCCTTCTTTATGACGGAATGATTGGGCCCCACGGCCAAGTGGATCGCGGCCTCGGCACCCCGCATATCTCCGCCGACATCGCTGGACTAAGCGCGCGCCTTGTCGTCCTAATGCGCCATGCGTCCCCGCCTGCCCCTGCGGGTCAGGCGTAGCCAAGCCGTTCTTGATAAGATGCAAAGCGGGTCGAGACATCTTGTTCCACGCGCTCCGGCATGTCGTTGCGCCAAGCCCCGCTCTGCCCCCGGTGCAAATGCCCCTCTGAGATCCACCGCTCCACCGGGATGCCTCCACCGCCTTTCGCACGCGCCATCGCTTTGAAGCAGTGCGCCTGGGCGATTTTCGAGATTGTCTTTGCAGGTATCGTGACCTTCCAGAAGGTCATCATCTTAGCAAGGCCCTTCTTGGGATCGACTAGGAGATCCTCGAAACGCAGGATCGGGAAGGCGCGGGCAGAAACGAGGTCAAGCCAAGGCTCGAAATCCCCGTGCCCGAAGCGGGGACTCGCACGCAGAAGTCCCAGCAGATGCTCGAAGTAGAACGCTTCGATGCCTGGGAAGCGCGGAGCATCGTATCCTGCACGCAGGTCGTTGCGCTGAGTTTCGTTGAACCAGGAGACGACGATGTCCCGGAGGTCCCGTACGAGGACAACGCAGCGGACTTCCGGTGCTGCCAGCTCCGCAAGGCCGTCATAGGTATGGGCGAAGCTGACCCGTGCTTGTGCTCCCTCTGGTAGCGCCGCAGCTAGCATGGCCGCGACCCACAACGTGCCGGACTTGGGCATACTGTTGATTAGGAAGCTCCATTCGGCGGGAACTTTGGCGATCGGTCTTGGCTTCATCACGTGTCGCGCAAATTGCGACCCTGAATGAAGATCGAACGGCGGCGGCGAATTGGCCCCCGTCGCATCGCCGGCATCCAATCGCATTCCATGCGCTTGTGTCATCAACCTACGCCGCTGATCCCACGCGCGGGGCACCATCTTCCGCCTCGTCCACCATGACAAAACACAGGCCGCGTTCCTTGATAAAGCCCAGATCGTGCTGCAGCGCGCTAAAACCGACGTCGATCGTGGCCATGTCATTCTCCACAGTGATGCTGTCGCCGAAGCGACTAATCAGTCGTCGGTACCTCTGGCTCTTGTCGATGCAGATTTTCTCTTCCTTGGCATTCGTGTCGGCAAATTCTCGAAGCTCCCGAGCCGCTTCTAGAATATGCTCGATCGTCGCCGCAATTCCATATGCAGCCTGAAACCGTAGCCTTTCGAAGTGCTCCCGTGGCGCGTTGCGATGCCCGAACGGACAGATGACATAGTCGTCGAGCACCGATTGCGGAACCGTGTCAATATGGGGAAGCGCCGGTGCCAATTTTTCTAGTAAGCTCTTCGCAGTTGCAGCATCTGCTGCGGCAGAGGACAGGGCGTCGGCAATCATGGAAATGTTTGCAATCGCGCTGTCCGAGAGACCCTTCGCGGTGAGACCCACAGCGAGGTCGAAACTCGTGCTCTTCTGAACTATGTCGTCGAGCGCCCACTCAATCCCCTGCCTCATATGCAGGTGCCCGTTACGGACAATCAGGTAGTTCGGCAACCCGTGGGTCATGCTCCAGCTGGTAAGCAGGCAACGTGCGTAGAATTCGAGGCGTGCCGCCGACCAGACCTCGACCTGCTTCTGCCTAGTGATCTTTTTCAAACGAGGGTCTATGTACCTGTACGCGATCAGCAGTTGCATGGCTGCGATGATCGCGCCCGCGCCCAGCCCGATCATTAGCCCTTCGGCCCATCTCTCCTGAACGACTCCCAAGATCATCGGTCAGATCGCCCATAGCACCCCGTAATCGCAACCACGCTTTCCCCTGGAGCCAAGGCAGGGCGCTCGTGCCAGATCTCCGAGCCGCGGCCAAGGACGATTGAACCCGCCACGGTGGGGATCGTCAGGCGGGGGTTAGCGACGCTATCGCGCTCCTTGCCATACACATGGAGGACGAGCCCCGTTTCCTGGCCATCTGGATCAGGCCCGTCAGCCTCTAGATAAACAAGGATTGTGACGGCACATCGTTCCGCCGGAGTGTCAAGATGTGCGCCCAAGTGGGAGTGTGCGTCGTAGCGCGTTAGGCAACTAATTTCCTCAGAGAGAGAATACTCGCCGCCGAAATGGCGGGTGAGTAGGCCCGTCAAAGCCGGATCGCGCAGGAAGCCTAGCGCATAGGGCCCCAACGAAGTCAGATGCGCGCGGTATCGCAACTCGCCCTTGGCATCTTCTGCGAGCACGGCGTCCGCAAGCCGCGCTCGTGCCTCCGCCTGCATCGCCGCCAATGCGGACGGGCTGATGGCCTCCGGGAAGAGCCCAAAGCCGTAGCGAGCGATGCTCCGGGACGCGGCCTGATGATCGATCGACGCAAGCACGGAGTTGTTCATACCGGCAACCCATGGTGCGCGGAGGTCGCGACATGCGCCTCAAGGTCGTCGAGCAATGCGTCGGTCAGCGCCTTGACGTGGATAACGCATTCCGGCGTCTCAGAACCGTCGAAGTTTCCGTGGCGCGCGAACTTCGTCAGTTCAAATCCTCCAGGGCAAACCCCGAAATAAGGGCAGGCCGCTGCGCAGGCCGCGCGACTCTGCTCAAAATCGCGTGCTATGATCGCGAGTTTCTGCGATGTGGCAATCTCAAGCAGGGAGGTGTCGCGGATATTACCGAGCGACATCCCGCCCTCGTAGCGGTTTGGGAACGCATCGGGCGCAAGGCCTGCGTAGAAGCTCGTCACCAACCCGTTCGCGTCAATGTTAAGCGATTGCAGCGGCGCGGTTGCTTGCGCTTCGTACTCGTCAACACACTCACTACGTGCGGTGAGAATGCGGCGTAGTCCAAGTGTCAGATTCTTTATTTCAAAGTCATAACCCCACTCCGTGCGCGACTTGGTCAGTTGGAGGAGCCGTTTGTAGAAACTGCGATACCGCTCACGGTCGGACGCGTTGTAATTCAGCGCGGGGTCTGCTGAGGCACCGCCATCGGCTAGCACGTTGAAGTGGAAACCTCGGATCTGGCTGCGGCGCTCCCAGAAAAACTCGAAGAAGGCGTCTGGATCGGCGAGCGTCAAGTTTGTGACGACTGCAATGACTTTCGGTGCGATCCCGTAACTCGCCAGCAGGTCGAACGCTCGGACGACCGCGGCATGGCTCGCCCTCCCGGCCCAGTTTTTGCGGAATGTGTCATGCATACTGACCGGTCCATCGCAACTGATCCCGAGGTCGAGATGGGAGGCGTGCCGCAAAAAGAAGGCGCACCACGCCTCATCGATCAATACACCGTTTGTCTGGATATCGAAGCGTACATCAACATCTTCTCGCTCGCAGGCCATGCGGGTTTGAAGAATGCGGGTGATCGCATCTTCATAGTAGCCAATTGGGAGTGTTAACGGCTCGCCCGAGTGCCAGATCACAGTCAAAGAGTCGCCAAGGAACGGGCTCTCAAAGATCTCTTGGAAGCTTCGCTCAATCAGATCTGGCGCCATCTGAATTCGCGTCCGGCGGCTCTCACGGCTTAGATCGCAATAGGTACAATTAAGGTTACAAAAAGGGGTGCCTTGAAGAACCACTAGGTCGATCCGGTATTCGGAAGGCACAAGCGTCTCCAGATTTAAAATGAAAACCGGGATTCAGATGAACCTGCGCCCCGGTAAAGATAATCGGGAATGCGCACCGCGACCGGCCTCGAATTCCCGTATTGTCTGACGTCTAGCGGCGCATCGCTGGACCCCAGCTGTTTGGGAGAGTGCCGTCGCTCTTCTCGGCGCTTTCCACGACCACGTGATCGTTAAGGGCACCCTTCTGATGCGCGGCGACAGCATCGGCAATGCGTGCGGAAACGTCTGAGTTATAATGTCTCATTTGTCTGAGCTCCGGTTTGATGGAATTACTTAATTAGGATGCCACACGCTAATAAAATTTCAACAATGTTTTTTAGGCCGTTTGCGGCGGCTGCACCCCATTGATCTTTTCGTTGTTGCGGCGCGGTCTGCTGCCTGGATGTCGTGCTGTGAGTTCAAGGGGGAGTCCTGGACGAGGTCATTGTGAGGCGATGGTCTGCTTTTACAAAGGCGCAGGGCATCACGGCATTGATATCCTTGGCCAAGTGGCCATAGGCGCAGGGTTCGATGCTGTTCAGCTGTCAAGTGACACCCACAACGCGCCCGCCGGGCTGAAAGCTCTCGGCCGCGATCCGCGCCTTTACGGCATCAGCCAGCGTTGATTGCCCCGCTGACGCTTCAGAACATCGCATCGGCCGAAAAATACGTTCCCAGCATCCGCTATGTCCTCTCTCCGTCTGTATTCGCAGTCCTTCTCGCAGGCCCCTCGCACGCAGAGAGCACAGAAACCAATGACCCCGGAGCAGTCGCTTATTTTGCGCCCTGCGCGTCGTTTTTCGAGGTACTCCTTGACCGAGTTCACCCTGCTGATCACACTGCGAGAGGGCCGGTTGGGCGAAAAAGGACTTACCCTTCCATTGCCGACGACATCGGCATTTTTTGGATTGCCAAGATCGTCCTAGCTACGCGTGATCACACCGTGAAAATCTTCTATTGGTTCCGGGTCTATGTTCCTCGACGCTCGCCAAGAACTTGTAGATCTCAATCGCTCGGCTGACCTAGTCATCGTCGGTTCGGGTCATACCGGAATGCTTCTGGCCCAAGAACTGGCTGACGTTGCGAACGTCCTGATCGTCGAATCCGGAGGCTTCGGCGCGGACGATGAAACCGATGCGCTTAACGCGGGCGACGTTATCGGCCTTCCATATCCTCTTGCATCCACGCGAACGCGCCAGTTCGGGGGCTCAAGCAACCTGTGGGCAGGCTTTTGCACTCCCTTTGACCGAAATGATTTCGAGCCGCGTTCATGGGTGCCGTTTAGCGGTTGGCCCTTCTCAGCCGATGAACTTGCTCCATTCATGGAAAGGGCGGCCCTCCAGCTGAACCTTAGCTGCAATATGTTTGATGCCAGGCAAGCCGCCAACGACGGAGGCTGCGCTCTGCCGCAAGAGATCCTCGGCCGCGCATCTATCTGGCGCTTTGGCGCGCCTACCATGCGTATCAATCAGTCGGGACTGGCGCGGGCCATGCACGAGAACGTATCGATACTGCTCAATGCCACTGTCGTTGAGATTATAGTCGATGCGGCGGGGAGTGAAGCGCGCCGGCTTTTGATACGCACGCTCACAGGCCGGCAGGGATCGATTACGGCAAAGCAGATCGTGCTCGCCTGTGGTGGCATCGAGACCGCTCGCCTATTGCTCAATTCCGATCGCCAGATGGCGGGAGGTCTTGGCAATTGCCACGACGTGGTCGGCCGCTTTTTCATGGAGCACCCTCATCAGCATGTCGCGACTTTTGCCGTCGACAAGGAAAAGGATTTGGCCGGATTAGTTTCGCGAGTTCAAAGTGGCCGAGGCGATGAAATAATGTTTAACCTCGGTATCTCGCCCCAAGAGCAAGAGGACCTTCGTATTCTCAATGCGCGCGCCCACATCTACCGGACACCCACTATGGGCGACGACGAGGCGCCGCAGCTTGGCGTGTTTGCCGAACAAGCGCCAAATCCCGCCAGTAAGATCATTCTGACCAATCGCTGCGACGCATTAGGTATGCGGCGAATTGCGCTCGATTGGCAATTGACCGACGTGGATTGGCGGACTTTCGAGGAAACCGGCGGGGTCCTCGGTGCTGCGCTCGAAGCTGCGGGGTTAGGTTGTCGCCTTCCAGTGCGATGGTCACGGCGGGACGGTGCATCCATCCTACATTCAAACCATCACTTGGGAACGGCGCGCATGGCCATCGATCCAACGCTCGGCGTTGTCGACGCCGATGCTCGCTTGCACGGGATCGATAATCTCTACATCATGAGTGGTGCCATTTTTCCCACGGTGAGTTGGGCGAACCCAACGCTTACGCTACTGGCTCTTACGCTGCGCTTGGCCAAACACCTAAAAGCCAAGTTCATTCCGCCCGAATTGCAAGCAGGGAGTAATACTTGATGGTCGGATACTCTCACGTGGGTCTGGGAACCCACGATATGGAAAAGACAATCTCGTTTTACCGCGATATCCTTAATTTCTCGGTAGTCGCTGAGCAAAATGCCACCGTCTTGGGAGGTGGCAGTGTTCGTCTCGTATATTTTGACGTGGGAGACGGTAGCTTCATCGTCTTTATGCAAGGAACTAATGTGCCGCAGTTGCCGGCCGATTTCGATACAGGAATCAATGGCAAACTCGGTGTACCTCCTGGCATGTATCACTATGCCTTCAAGGAGTCTTCACTCGACGGCCTGATCGCGCGCCGGGGCCAAATTGAGGATGCCGGCATTCAGGTTTCGGCGCTCATCGATCATGGCTATGCGCAAGCTATCTATTGCACAGACCCCAACGGGCTTCAGCTCGAGTTTTGTTGGCAAATGCGCCCCTTTGGCCCGCAAGACTTGAGTCAGTCTTCGGTTGTCACGATCGCCGATCCAGAAACGGCTAAAAAGTCAGCCTAAGGTCCACGATCCGCATCCCCAGTGTGCCTACGAGATAGGACCACCGATCGGTCCACTTCCGATAGCGTTCGAAAGAGGATCCAGACCGTGTGAAAACCCGGAGGAATTGCAGGGAACTCGGTCCGTTTGTTCTGCTCGTCATCTTGTGCGCTTTTGCGCAGCATTTCGTGCTTAGTTGTAAGCGCGACACCGATCCCCTCCTGCCATTGCTAAGCTGAACCGGCCATTGTCGGCGTGTGTCGGTTTAGGGGTTTGGGATTTGGCAAGAGGCAAAGAAGTGGGCGTCCATTTGGACGGCTCCTGCAATGGTTCGGTTTCCCGGCTGGAGATGATCGAGGGACCGAGTGGTCGGCGGCAGCGAACAGAGGCGGAGCGGGCGCGGATCGCGGCAGAAAGCCTGATCCCGGGGATGCGGGTGGCCGACATCGCCCGCAAACACGGCACGACACGTTGGCAGATTTATAATTGGCGCAACAAGCTGCGGATCGGGCACTTGATGGTGCCCGAGAGCGTAGCGTCCCTGCCGATGTTTGCGGAACTGGTTGCCGAGAGCGGTGCTGCGCCTGTGCCGCCGCCCCGCGCTCCCTCGGAGGTGGAGATCGTGGTCGGCGATGTCGTGATCCGCGCCAGTGCCGGTGCAGATGAAGTCCACTTGACGCGGGCGATCCGCGCGGCTCGGGCAGCAATGTCATGATGCTGGGTCAAGGCGGGCCAGTGAAGGTCTTTGTGGCGACGCGGCCGGTCGACTTCCGCAAGGGTATCGACGGCCTGGCCCTGGCAGTCCAGGAGATGTTCGGGTTGGATCCCTTTTGCGGGGCGGTCTTTGTGTTCCGGGCCAAGCGCGCCGACCGGATCAAGCTTCTGGTCTGGGATCAGACCGGCATGGTGCTGGTTCACAAGCGGCTGGAAGGCGGCAAGTTCGTCTGGCCGCAGGTGCGGGACGGGGTGATGCGGATGTCGTCCGCACAGATGGCTGCGTTGTTCGAGGGCTTGGACTGGCGCCTTGTCCGACCCGAGCGAGCGCGGCGCCCTTTGACAGCGGGCTGATCGGTCGAACGCTTGGGAATGCCTGTTTTTGCTGGCTGCAAGGGATAATCCGTGATTCACTTCGAGCCATGGATGCTGATGCTCTTGCCTCGGAAAACACCCTCCTGAAGGCTCGCCTGGCCGAGCTTGAGGCGGCACTATCCGAAGTGCAGGAGGCCAACCGTCGGTTGGAGGACATTTTGCGCACGGCGCAACGCGCGCAGTTTGGCAAAAGCTCCGAGAAGCTGTCACCCGACCAGTTCAATCTGCCCTTGGAGGATGCCGAGCTTGCTCAGGGTGTGCTCGAGGCGGCACAGGAAAAGGCCGAGGCGGCGCTACAGGGATTGGGGGCAAAGACACCCCGCAAACCTGCGCGCAACCGCGGGCATCTGCCGTCGCATCTGCCCCGGATCGAGCGCGTGATCGAACCCCCCAGCACCCTGTGTCCCTGCGGTTGCGAGATGGCGCGGATCGGGGAGGATGTGTCCAAACGCCTCGATGTGATCCCCGCCCAGTTCCGCATTCTGGTGACGCGTCGACCCAAATATGCCTGCCGTCGCTGCTCTCAGACTGTGGCGCAAGCTCATGCTCCCGAGCATGTGGTGCCTGGCGGAATGCCCACAGAGCGGTTTATCGCCTGGATTATTGTCTCAAAGTTTGGCGACCACCTTCCGTTCTATCGCCAGGCCGAGATCTTCAAGCGTCAGGGGATCGATCTGGATCGCGGCACGCTTAGCAGCTGGGTCGGCCGTGCCTGCTTCCATCTGACGCCGGTCATCGACCACATGCGCGCTCATCTGCGCGGTGCGGACCGGATCTTCGTCGACGAGACTCGCGCGCCGGTGCTGGAGCCCGGCCGAAAGGCCACAAAGAGCGGATACTTCTGGGCCGTCGTGTCCGATGATCGCGGACATGGCGGTGCCGGACCGCCGATCGTGCTGTTCCACTATGCCCCCGGCCGGGGGAAAGAGCATCCGCTGAAGTTCCTCGGCGGATACCGGGGCCGGTTCCTGCAATGCGACGCCTATCAGTCCTACAATGCGATGACCGGGATGGAGCGCGATGCCGGGCCATGGCAGCTGGTCTATTGCTGGACCCATGTTCGCCGTCGCTTCGTGAAGCGCTTCGAAAATGAGGGCTCACCCATTGCGGAGGAAATGCTGCGCCAGATTGCGCTGCTTTATCAGGTCGAGAAGACGGTCCGAGGAAAGGATCCGGCGCTGCGCCTTGCTGCTCGGCGCGACCATTCGGCACCAGTCATCGCCGCACTCAAGCCGTGGCTGGAGGCCAAGCTTTCCCGCATTCCGCAGAAATCCCAACTGGCCGAGGACATCCGCTACACTCTTGCCCATTGGCCCGGCCTGATCCGCTTCCTCGAGGACGGCACGCTTGAGCTGGACACCAACCCGGTCGAGAACCAGATCCGCCCAATAGCTCTTACCAGAAAAAATGCACTTTTTGCCGGCAATGAAACCGGCGCAGAGAACTGGGCAATGCTGGCCTCGCTGGTCGCCACCTGCAAAATGTCTAGCGTGAACCCTGTCGACTATATCGCCAACACTCTTCAGGCCATTCTCGACGGACATCCGAAATCCCGCATCGAGGACCTCATGCCCTGGCACTTCAGCCAAACGTCAAGCCTCGCAGCATAGGGTAGAGCCGTAGCGCTTACGCTTAGTTAGCCAAAAACCTTGTAATCCTAGAGCGTTGTAGCCGCGTCTTGCGGCTGCGGACATAACTGCACCAGATTTCAGTTGGCAGCTGCTGCAATCAGACCGGAAACGCCAACCAGGGTGATTGCCCGACGGATGTTGTACGCCAGCGCCGTCAGGCTGAACTCGCCCCGCACGTTTTCGAGACGCCTCATCAGGAATGCACCTTGTCCCATCCACTGCTTGATTGTGCCGAATGGATGTTCAACGGTCTCACGACGTATATCCAGAAGTTCTGGCCTTGCGCGCAAGCGCTCCGCCATTTGCTCCAGCAAGGCTTCGTCCTCGGCCCGGGTGATCTTGCGATATGAGCCGTTGGTGCAGAGGGAACGAAGATCGCAGGTCCGACAGGCGGCACGATTGCAATACTCGATCTTCGTCGGGCCCCGTGTCTTGTCGACATATCTTGGTTCAAGAGTTTGGCTTCCAGGGCAAATATAGACATCGGCCACCGCGTCGTAGCGGAACATCTCTTTTGTGAAATGACCGCTGCGTGCCGCGATGCTGTTGTTCGGCTTGCAAACATGCGGAATGACGGCGGCGGCATTACAAGCAGCAATATCCTCCATGCTGTAGTAGCCTCGGTCCGCGACAGCCTTTATCTCGTCCACGGCCAAGTTCTCGCGTGCGGCGTTCGCCGTTTCAGCTAACAGACCCTGGTCGGCGACACGGCTGTGGACTTGCTGTTCGGCGATGAGCTTATGCTTGGTGTCAACGGCAATCTGAACATTGTAGCCGACGCTCACACGGCTCGACGGATGCATCGCGCGGCTGTCTGGGTCCGTCAGCGATATCTGATCCTCCGCACTCTTTGCGAGGTCGGACTGGCAGGCTTCAAGATGAACGCGCCGTTCCCGTACCTTTGCGATCTTTGCCTGCAAATCTTTGGCTTTGGATGGATCAGCTCCGTCTACGTCGTCCTTGTCCGCGATATCCAGTTGCTTCAGATAGCGGTCCAGCTTCTCTTCGCTTTCGCGGAGGCTTCTTTCCAGCTTTGCTTTTGTGAAATTACGATCCCGGCTATTTACGGCCTTCAGGCGGGTGCCATCAACGGCAACCAACTCGCGGCCGTACAGATCGAGCTCCCGGCAGAGAACAACGAACGCCCTGAAGACCTGTCGGAATGCGGCCCGGTTGTCACGCCGGAAGTCAGCGATCGTTTTGAAATCGGGAGAAAGACGGCGCATCAGCCAGATGACCTCAATGTTGCGCCGTGTTTCAATTTCTAGGCGTCGGCTGGACCGCACCCTGTTAAGATACCCATAGATGTAGAGCTTAAGCAGGTCAGCGGGATTATAGCCTGGCCTACCGGTGGCCTTGCCGCGGACCCGTGCAAAGCCGCACGCCTCCAGGTCCAGACTATCGACAAATGTTTCGATGAACCGGACAGGATTGTCCGGCGCTACATAGTCGTCCACGGACTCTGGCAAGAGCAGAAGCTGAGATCGGTCATCACCTGAGATATGTGCCATGACTGAGCATATCACCCGCATGGATGTCAGGGAATCCTACAGGTGTTTTCACACGGTCTGGATCGTTGAGAGGACGGCGAGATTGCCCCTGAACAGCCCCATCGAAGGCCAGCATTTGCTGGCAGGACGAAATCTCAGATGAATGGTCCGATATTTTTTGCAATGAAGGGGCGGCTACTGTTACAGATCGGGGCATGACACAGATTTTGATCGGCTACGCCCGCTGTTCCACCGACAAACAAGACCTTGCTGCGCAGAAGGGCATCCTTTGCAGCTTCGGGGTTGCCTCCGATCGTATCTACACCGACTACGGCTTTACCGGCACAAACCGCGCCCGCCCTGGTCTCGATCAGGCGCTTGCAGCTTTGCGGGAAGGTGACACGCTGGTTGTGCCGAAGCTGGACCGGCTGGCGCGTTCTGTCGTAACCACCCGATTTCGCCCGCCTGCCTGAGCGTGGGGTGATCGGCTAAGGCACGTGTATAGCGACGTCGTTAACGACGTATCTTATGCGGGGCTTTCGATGCGCGGTGACATTCTGGGTTTGGAACGGCGTCGTCGC
>NZ_JAFNAW010000080.1 GCF_017356265.1 Paracoccus fontiphilus
GCGCCGCGTCGCCCCCCCGGTGGCCGAGGCGCGCCCGGTTGCGGCGCCGGTCGCGGCCCCCCGGACCGAGGACGACATGCCGGCCCCGGCCTATCAGCGCAAGGAGCCCGCGCAGCCTGCCATGCTCAACGTCCGCGAGGATGCCGGCTTCATCGCGCCGCGCGCCCCGCAGAACGCGCCGCGCGGCCAGGCCTCGCCCGAGACGCTGGAGCGTCTGCGCCGCGCCGTCGAGCACAAGGGCGAGCGCCAGCAGCCCGCGCCGCAGCCGGCCGAACCCGTGCGCGCCCAAAGCCGCATGGCAGGCCTGGGCCGCATGTTGGAACGGATGGCAGGCCATTCGGACAGCGCGCCGAAGCCGCCCGCGTCCTCGATCTCGGAACGCGTGAACGAGCGTGTGGCGGTCCGCGCCCGCCAGCAGGAAACCGACTTCGACGATCTGGCAAGCCCCGACTCGGCCCAGGACAACGTCGAGATCCCGGCCTTCCTGCGTCGCCAGGCGAACTGACCGGGTCACAATTCTTCTTGCGAAAAGGGCCGCCGCTTGGCGGCCCTTTTTGCATCGGCATTCGGGATTCCGACGGCCCGCCGGGACGATGCGGGTCCGATTGTTTCACGCCGTTACAAATCGTTAATTGAATGCCTGGGACCACCGGCCTAGGTCACTCGTTACCCGGATGGACGACACGGTCCGGCTTGAAGTGAAGGCAGGTGGCCATGCAGGCGACATTGAAAAAGATGGTGACGTTTCAGGGCGTGGGGCTGCATTCCGGCGCCCCGGCACGGCTTGAGATCCACCCCGCGCCTGCCGGGCACGGCATTGTCTTCCGCCGCGCCGACCTGACGCCCGTCGTCGATATCCCCGCCCAGTGGGACCATGTGACACCGTCGAAGCTGTGCACGCTGATGGACAATGGCAGGGGCACCACCCTGTCCACGGTCGAGCATGTCATGGCCGCCTTGGCAGGCACCGGCATCCACAACGCCCTGGTCGCGGTGGACGGCCCCGAGGTTCCGATTCTCGACGGCTCGGCCGCGCCCTTCGTGCGGGGCATCCTGCGCGCGGGCATCGTGCTGCAGACGGCGCCGCTGCGGGCGATCCGCGTCCTGCGCCCGGTCGAGGTTCGCGAGGGCGAGGCTTTCGCCCGCCTCACGCCGGCCGATCATCTCGAGATCGATTTCCAGATCGACTTCGTGGATGCGGCCATCGGCCATCAGGAAAAGCGGCTGGACATGGCCAACGGCGCGTTCCTGCGCGAACTGGCCGACAGCCGCACCTTCTGCCGGCAAGCGGACGTGGATGCGATGCGCCGGAACGGCTTGGCCTTGGGCGGCACCTACCTGAACGCGGTCGTGGTGGACGGCGCGCGCGTCCTGTCGCCGGGCGGTCTGCGCCATGCAGACGAGGCCGTGCGCCACAAGATGCTGGACGCCATGGGCGATCTGGCGCTGGCGGGCGCCCCGTTGCTGGCGCGCTATACCGGGCACCGGGCGGGCCACGCCATGACCAACCGGCTGCTGCGTGCGCTTTTCGCCGATCCGACGGCGTGGCGGTGGGAAACCTGCTCGCCCGCGCTGGAGGATCGTTTGCCGGGCGCTGGCGTCGCCGCCTATGACCTGGCAGCGACGGCTTGGGTCGCCGCCTGAGGGCCGCGACCCCCATTGCGGCCATGTGTCAAGAAACGCACGCCGAATTCAACGGATTGCCATTTTGCGCCCCCTGATGTTCTGTGCTAGAGGGACCGGGCAGCGCGGCCCGATGGGCTTGGCTGCAGGGAAGAAGTCTTAGGCAGGGTGAAGATGGCGCGCTCGAAAATCTCGGCTTCCATGATGGCGGCGGTTCTGGCGGGTCTGGTGCTGACGGGCTGCGGGGGACGCGGGTCCTCGGATGCGGACAAGAAGAACCTGGATCGCTTCACCGCCGAGGAAATCTACAAGCGCGGCGAATTCGAGCTGGAGAACAGCCGCAAGCCGGAAGACGCGGTCTTCTACTTCGCCGAGGTCGAGCGGCTTTATCCTTACTCCGAATGGGCCAAGCGTGCGCTGATCATGCAGGCCTATTCGAACCATCGCGGCCAGAACTACGAGGAAGCGCGCAGCGCGGCCCAGCGGTTCATCGACACCTATCCGGGTGACGAGGACGCGGCCTATGCGCAATACCTGCTGGCCTTGTCCTATTACGACCAGATCGACGAGGTGGGCCGCGACCAAGGCCTGACCTTCCAGGCGCTGCAATCGCTGCGCACCGTGATCGAGCAGTATCCCGACAGCGAATATGCCCGCAGCGCGATCCTGAAGTTCGATCTGGCCTTCGACCACCTGGCCGCCAAGGAAATGGAGATCGGGCGCTATTACCTCAAGCGCGGGCATTACAGCGCCTCGATCAACCGCTTCCGCGTCGTGGTCGAGGAGTTCCAGACCACGGGCCAGACCCCCGAGGCCCTGCTGCGCCTGGTCGAGGCTTACCTGGCGCTTGGCCTCACGGACGAGGCGCAGACGGCCGGGGCGATCCTGGGCCACAACTTCCAGTCCTCGCCCTTCTACGAGGACGCCTATCGCCAGTTGCGCGGACGCGGGCTGTCGCCCGAGGCGCGGGGCAACAGCTGGCTGAACAATGTGTATCGCCAGATGATCCAGGGACGGTGGCTCTGAGTTAGGGTGGAGCCCAACCGCCGAGGACAAGCCGATGCTGAGATCGCTGGACATCCGCAACATGCTGCTGATCGACCGGCTGGATCTGGCCTTCGGTCCGGGGCTGAACGTGCTGACCGGGGAAACCGGGGCGGGCAAGTCGATTCTTCTTGATTGCCTTGGTTTCGTCCTGGGATGGCGCGGCCGGGCCGATCTGGTGCGCCAGGGCGCCGTCCAAGGCGAGGTGACGGCGGTTTTCGACCTGCCCGCCGCCCATCCCGCCCGCGCGGTGCTGTCCGATGCCGGGATCGATCTGGAAGATGACGACCTGATCCTGCGCCGCGTGAACGCCGGCGACGGGCGCAAGACCGGCTATGTGAACGACCGCCGCGTCTCGGGCGAGGTGTTGCGGCAATTGTCCGAAACGCTGGTCGAACTGCATGGCCAGCATGACGACCGTGGATTGCTGAACCCGCGCGGGCATCGTGCGCTGCTGGATGCCTTTGGAGCCATCGACCTGAATCCGGTTCGTGCGGCATGGTCGGCACGCCGCACCGCCCGCCGGGCGCTGGATGAGGCCGAGGCCCGCCTGACCGCCGCGCGGGCCGAGGAGGATTTCCTGCGCCACGCGGTCAAGGAACTGGACGACCTCATGCCCGAGGCGGGCGAGGAAGCCACGCTGGACACCCGCCGCCGCGCCATGCAGGGCGCCATCCGCATCCGCGAGGACGTGGCCCGCGCGCTGAAGATGCTGGGCGGCGAGGGGGCCGAGGGCGCGATGCTGGACGCAACCCGCTGGCTGGAAGGCGCGTCGGACCGGGCCGAGGGGCGGTTGGACGAGCCCTTGGCCGCGCTGTCCCGCGCCTTGGTCGAACTGGGCGAAGCGCATCGCGGGGTCGAGGACGCGCTGTCGGCGCTTGATGTGGACCCGTCCCAGCTTGAGGCGACCGAGGAACGGCTGTTCGCCCTGCGCGCCCTGGCCCGCAAGCACAACGTGCTGGCGGACGATCTGGCGGGGCTGGCGGACGACTTGCGCGGCCGCCTGGGCCAGATCGACGCGGGCGAAGCGCAGATGGCCGCGCTGCGCCGGCAGGTCGAGGATGCGGAAGCAGCCTACGATGCCGAAGCCGAGGAGGTGACGCGGGTGCGCACGGATGCGGCAGCGGCGCTGGACCGCGCCGTGACCTCTGAATTGGCGCCGCTGAAGATGGAACGCGCGGTGTTCCAGACCCTGGTCACGCCCGGCGAGCCCGGCCCTGATGGCCGCGACGACGTGGCCTTCACGGTCGCCACCAACCCTGGCGCGCCCGCGGGGGCCTTGGACAAGATCGCATCCGGCGGGGAATTGTCGCGCTTCCTGCTGGCGCTGAAGGTCTGCCTGGCGCGCGGCAACGACGCGCTGGTTCTGATCTTCGACGAGATCGACCGGGGTGTGGGCGGGGCGACGGCGGACGCCGTGGGGCGGCGGCTGAAACGACTGTCCGAGGATGCGCAGGTTCTGGTCGTCACCCATTCGCCGCAGGTGGCGGCGCTGGGGGCCAATCACTTCCGGGTGTCGAAGTCGGTCCATGACGACATGACCACCTCGACCGTGGCGCCGCTGGCGCCGTCCGAGCGGGTTGACGAAATTGCCCGGATGCTGTCGGGCGACCGGATCACCGACGCCGCCACGGGGGCGGCGCGGGCGCTGTTGCAGGGCTGACGATCAGGCGCTGATGAAGTCGCGCACGAATTCCGTCGCGGGCTTGGCGCGGATGTCCCCCGGCTTGCCGATCTGCTCGATCCGGCCCATCGACATGACCACCACCAGATCGGCCAGTTCCATCGCCTCGTCCTGGTCGTGGGTCACGAACACGGTCGTCAATCCGGTTTCGTCATGGATGTCGCGCAGGCCCTGGCGCAGTTCCTTGCGGACCTTGGCATCCAGGGCCCCGAAGGGTTCGTCCAGCAGCAGCATCCGCGGCTCGATCGCAAGCGCGCGCGCCAAGGCCACGCGCTGACGCTGGCCGCCGGAAAGCTGGGTGGGATAGCGACCGGCAATGTCCGGCAACTGGATCAGGTCCAGCAGCTTCGTGACCCGGCGGGTGATCTCGGCCTTGTTGGGTCGTTGGCCGCGTGGGCGGGCGCGCAGGCCATAGGCGATGTTGTCGAACACCGTCATGTGCCGGAACAGCGCATAGCTTTGGAACACGAAGCCCGCGCGGCGTTCCTGCACCGTCAGGCCGGTCGCGTCCTGGCCGTTGAACAGGACGCGACCCGAGGTGGGAAACTCCAACCCGCCCAGGATGCGCAGCAGCGTGGTCTTGCCCGATCCCGACGGTCCCAGCAGCGCCACAAGTGCCCCCGAGGGGATGTTCAGCGACACCGGCAGCAGTGCGGTGGTGCCGCCGAAGGTCTTGGCGATTTCGTCGATGTCGATATGCATGATCGGCCCCCTCAGTGGCGACGGATGGCGGCAAGCTGGTCGGCGTGACGCAGCTCCAGCAGGGTTTTCAGAAGCAAAGTGACAAGCGCCAGCGCGGTCAGCAGCGCGGCCATGCTGAAGGCTGCGACGGACAGGTATTCGTTGTACAGCATCTCGATGGTGATCGGCATGGTGGCGGTCTGGCCCCGGATCTTGCCCGACACCACCGCGACCGCGCCGAATTCACCCATCGCGCGTGCGGTGCAAAGCAGCGTGCCGTAAAGCAGCGCCCAGCGGATATTGGGCAGGGTGACGGTGCGGAAGGTCCGCCATCCCGAGGCGCCCAAGGTCAGGGCCGCTTCCTCCTCGGCCCGGCCCTGCTCGATCATCACGGGGATCAGTTCGCGGGCGACAAAGGGAAATGTCACGAAGACGGTCGCCAGGACGATGCCGGGGATGGCGAAGACGATGGGCCAACCCTGCGCGACCATCCAGCCGCCGATGGCGGAGTTGGCCCCGAACAGCAGCACGATGCACAGGCCCGCGACCACGGGGCTGACCGAAAAGGGCAGGTCGATCAGGGTGATCAGGAAGGCCTTGCCGCGAAAGTCGAACTTGGTGATGAACCAGGCGGCAGCGATGCCGAAGGCCGCGTTCAGCGGAACGGCGATGGCGGTGATGGTCAGCGTCAGCCAGATCGCCGACCGGGCGTCGCGATGGCCCAGCGATTCGACGGCGGCCAGCCAGCCTTCGCGCAGTGCCTCGCCAAAGACGACGGCCAGGGGGGCGAAGACTAGGACGGCCAAGCCCGCGACCGCGATGCCGATCAGGGCGATGCGCAGAAAGGGAGCTTCCTCGGTGGCGGCCCGGAAGGTGGGCAGGGTGGTGTCAGACATGGCCCATCTTCCTTCGGCTGACAATCTGGATCAGGTTGATCGCCAGCAGCATTGCGAACGAGATCACCAGCATGGCGATGCCGATGGCCGCTGCGGCGTCGTAGTTGAATTCCTCAAGCTGGATCACGATCAGCAGGGGGGCGATTTCCGTCCGCAGGGGAATGTTGCCCGCGATGAAGATGACCGATCCGTATTCGCCGACCGCGCGGGCCAGCGCCAGGGCAAAGCCGGTCAGCGCGGCGGGGGTCAGCATCGGCAGGATGACATGGCGCAGCGTATGCAGGCGCGAGGCGCCCAGGGTTGCCGAAGCCTCCTCGACCTCGCGGTCGATTTCCTCGATCACCGGCTGGACGGTGCGGGTGACGAAGGGCAGGCCGACGAACACCAGGGCGATGAAGATGCCCGCTTGGGTATAGGCGATCTTCATGCCGATCTGCTGGAACAGGCTGCCGAAGGCGCCGTTCGGGGCGTAGAGCGCGGTCAGCGCGATCCCCGCCACGGCGGTGGGCAGCGCGAAGGGCAGGTCCACCGCCGCGTCCAGCAGGCGCTTGCCAGGAAAGCGATAGCGCACCAGCACCCAGGCCAGCAGCACGCCGAAGACCAGGTTGAACAGGGCCGCCAGCAGCGCCAGCTTGAAGGACAGATACAGCGAGGCCATGACGCGTTCGCGCCCCACGACCTCGAGGACATTGGACAGGCCGAAACCGGCGCCCTTCAACAGAAGGGCGCCGATGGGCAACAGGACGACGATGGACAGCATCGTCAGCGTGATGCCCGCCGAAAGGCCGAGGCCGGGCATCACCGTCTTGTGGACCAGGGGTCGCGCGGTCATGGTCACTTCGCCGTGTAGATCTGGTCGAAGATGCCGCCGTCGCCGAAGTGTTCGGGCTGCACCTTCTTCCAGCCGCCGAAATCCTCGATGCTGACCAGATCCAGCTTGGGGAAGCGGGCGACATCCTCGGGGGCGGCGGCGCTGTCGTCCCAGGCGCGGTAGAAGTGCTTGAAGGCAAGCGCCTGGCCTTCGGGGGAATACAGGAAGTCCAGGTACGCCGTCGCCAGTTCGCGCTGCGCGTCGCCCGCGATGTTGCCTTCGACAAGGGCGACCGGGGGTTCGGCCAGGACCGACACGGACGGCACGACGATGTCGAACTGATCCTCGCCGATCTCCTCGAGCGCCAGATAGGCCTCGTTTTCCCAGGCCAGCAGCACGTCGCCGATGCCGCGCTGGGCAAAGGTGGTGGTGGCGCCGCGCGCGCCGGTGTCCAGCACCGGGACATGGGTGTAAAGCTGGCCCACGAAGTCCTGCGGGTTCTGGCCGTTCTTCTCGGCCCAGGCCCAGGCCGCCAGATAGTTCCAGCGTGCCCCGCCCGAGGTCTTGGGGTTGGGCGTGATGACCTCGACCCCGTCCTTCACCAGGTCGCCCCAGTCGGCGATGCCCTTGGGGTTCCCCTCGCGCACCAGGAACACGATGGTCGAGGTATAGGGGCTGGAGTTGTGCGGCAGCTTCCCTTGCCAATCGGCGGGCAGCTTGCCGGTTTCGGCGATCTTGTCGATGTCGGACGCCAGGGCCAGCGTCACGACCTGCGCGGCAAGCCCGTCGATCACCGCGCGGGCCTGCGCGCCCGATCCGCCGTGGCTGGTTTCGATGGTGGGGGCCTCGTGGCCCTCGGCGGCCCATTTTTCGGCAAAAGCCGCGTTCACGTCGCGGTAAAGTTCCCGCGTCGGGTCATAGCTGACGTTCAGCAGGGTTTCCGCATGGGCCGGGGCGGCAATCGCCAGCGCCAGCACGATGGCGGACAGCGATGCGCCGCGCTTGCCGGATATCGACTTCGACATTGAACCGTCTCCTGAAGAATTCTGTCTTTACTGGTGTGTTCGGGTGGCAAGCGGTTCGATCCGGGCTTCCCACAGCGCCGGATCGCGGCCTTGCAGCAGCGACGCCGCGGCGGCCTGCGGTTCCCGGCTGAGCGCAAGAAGGGGCGCGCCGTTGACGCGGTGCACCTGCCCGGTGCGGCGGTCGATCAGAAGGATCGAGTAAAGGGGACGTGCTGCAGCGTCGATGGGCTGACTTTGAACGGTCATCGTCTTCGCTCCTGTGATCCGGCTTCTATGCCACAAATAACGACAGACAAAGTCGTGTTTATCAAGAGCAGAGGTTTGCTGAATGTCGACCGTTACGGAGAACAATCTTCTAAACAGACAGGCGCCACGAGCATGAAGATCTGCCCGGCAGCAAAAGGCCCGCCACTTGGCGGGCCTTGCGGGCAACTTCGGGCCGGATCAGGCGGGCATGACCCTGTCCAGGACCGATTGCAGCCGCGCCACCGTTCCGTCCACGTCCTTCAGCTTGTCCAAGCCAAACAGGCCCAGGCGGAAGGTCGAGAACTGGTCGCCTTCGTTGACGGCCAGCGGAACCCCCGCGGCGATCTGCATTCCTTCGGCGGCGAACTTCTTGCCGTTCCTGATCTCGGGATCGTCGGTATAGCTGACGACGACCCCCGGTGCGGCAAAGCCCGGCGCGGCCACCGACCGGACGCCGCGTCCCGCCAGCAGGGCGCGCACGGCGTTGCCCAGGCGCCATTGCGCGTCGCGGGCGGCATCAAAGCCCATCCGGCGCGTTTCCTCCATCGCGTCGCGCAGGCCCAGAAGGGCGTCGGTCGGCATGGTGGCGTGATAGGCATGGCCGCCGTCCTCATACGCCTGCATGATCGCGCGCCATTTCTTCAGATCCAGCGCGAAGCTGTTGCTGGCGGTCGCGGCCAGCCGTTCCGCCCCCCGTTCCGACAACATCACCAGCCCCGCGGCGGGCGAGGCGGACCAGCCCTTCTGCGGGGCCGAGATCAGCACGTCCACGCCCACGGCCGCCATGTCCACCCAGATCGCGCCCGAGGCGATGCAGTCCAGCACCATCAGCGCGCCGACCTCGTGCGCGGCATCCGACAGGGCGCGGATATAGTCGTCCGGCAGGATCAGCCCCGCCGAGGTTTCGACATGGGGCGCAAAGACGGCGTCGGGCCGCGCCTCGCGGATCGTCGCCACCACCTCGTCGATGGGCGGGGGCGCATAGGCGGGCTGCGGCTCGTTCCCGGCGGGGCGGGCCATCGCCACGGTCGTCTCGCGCGCGAAACCGCCCATGTCGAAGATCTGGCTCCAGCGATAGCTGAACCAGCCGTTCCGGACGATCAGCGCATGGCCGGTGCCGAACTGGCGGGCGACCGACTCCATCGCATAGGTGCCGCCGCCCGGCACGATGGCTGTCTGGTGCGCGCCGTAGACCTCGCGCAGGGTCGCGGACAGGTCGCGCATCACCTGCTGGAACCGCTGCGACATGTGGTTCAGCGATCGGTCGGTGAACACGACCGAGAATTCGTCCAGGCCCTCCGGGTCGATGTCGGGGTGAAGATGGGGCATCGCAGTCTCCTGTCCAGGTTGGCAGCAGCCTAACCCCGGCGGGCGGTCGCGGCCAGACCGCCAAAGGGCGCAAGGTGCCGCGCCCCCTTGCAGGCCCCCCGCCCGGGCGACTACCTTCTGGCTGACATCAACATCGCAGGTTCTTCATGCGCATCGGCATCCTTCAATGCGGCCAGGCGCCCGCCGAATTGAAGCAGGACATGGGCGACTATCCCGACATGTTCGTCCGGCTTCTGGACGGGCGGGGGTTCCAGTTCCGCACCTGGCATGTCGAGGAGATGGAGTTTCCCGCGTCGGTCCACGATGCCGACGGCTGGCTGCTGACCGGATCGCGCCACGGCGCCTACGAGGATCACGCCTTCATCCCGCCCCTGGAACGCTTCATCCGTGATGCCTATGACGCCGCCGTTCCGATGGTCGGCATCTGCTTCGGCCACCAGATCATCGCGCAGGCGCTTGGAGGCACGGTGGTCAAGCACCCGGACGGCTGGGCGGTCGGCACGCATGACTATGACTTCGGCGGGGACACCGTGCGGCTGAACGCCTGGCACCAGGATCAGGTGGTGGTGCTGCCCAAGGACGCTCAGGTCGCGGGACGCAACGAGTTCTGCCAGAACGCCGCGCTGATCTATGGCGACCGGGCCTTTACCGTGCAGGCGCATCCCGAGTTTTCGGACGACTTCATCCGGGGTCTGATGGACAAGCGCGGGCAGGGTGTGGTGCCGCAGCCGCTGCTGGATCGCGCGTCCGACCGCATGGGGGAACCGAAAGGGTCGGCCGCGCTGGCCGACCAGATCGAAGCCTTCTTCAAGCAGCCTCGCGCCATCAGCCGGGGTGCCGCATGAGCGACTGGATCGACAGGCTGCCCCAGGCCGCCCGCAACTTCGTGGCGGGCCGCAGGCTGGACGAGGTCGAATGCATCCTGGCCGACATCGCGGGCGTCGCGCGCGGCAAGGCCATGCCCGCGTCGAAGTTCGCGCGGCAGGAAAAGTTCTACCTGCCGAACTCGATCTTCCTGCAGACGATCACGGGGGAATGGGCCGACAACCCGGCGGGGGCCTTTACCGAACCAGACATGATCCTGACGCCGGATTTCAGCACCGCGACCGCCGCGCCTTGGACCGCCGACTGGACGCTGCAGGTGATCCACGACGCCCATGACCAGCAGGGCAACCCGGTGCCCATCGCGCCGCGCAACGTGCTGAAGCGTGTCGTGGCGCTGTATGCCGAACGCGGCTGGAAGCCGGTCGTCGCGCCGGAAATGGAGTTCTTCCTGGTCGCCCGCAACATCGACCCGAACCAGCCGATCATTCCGCCGATGGGCCGTACCGGCAGGCGGGCCGCCGCCAAGCAGGCCTATTCCATGTCGGCGGTGGACGAATACGGCAAGGTCATCGACGACATCTACGACTTCGCCGAGGCGCAGGGCTTCGAGATCGATGGCATCCTTCAGGAAGGCGGCGCGGGGCAGGTGGAAATCAACCTGAACCACGGCGATCCCGTCGCGCTGGCCGACGAGATCTTCTACTTCAAGCGCCTGATCCGCGAGGCCGCGCTGCGCCACGACTGCTTTGCCACCTTCATGGCCAAGCCCATCGAGGGCGAGCCGGGCAGCGCCATGCACATCCACCATTCGGTGATCGACGTGGCGACGGGACAGAACCTGTTTTCGGACCAGCGGGGGGCCGAGACGCCGCAGTTCCTGCATTTCATCGCCGGGATGCAGAAGCACCTGCCCGCCGCCGTGGCGCTGCTGGCGCCCTATGTGAACAGCTATCGCCGCTATGTCCCCGACTTCGCGGCGCCGATCAACCTGGAATGGGGCCGCGACAACCGCACCACGGGCCTGCGCGTCCCGATCTCCTCCCCCGAGGCGCGGCGGGTCGAGAACCGCTTGGCGGGGATGGACTGCAACCCCTACCTGGGCATCGCCGCAAGCCTCGCCTGCGGCTATCTGGGTCTGGTCGAGGCCGAGAACCCGCGCGGCGAATGCCTGGGCGACGCCTATATGTCCTCGCAGGACGAACTGCCCTACAACCTGGGCGATGCGCTGGACATCATGGCCGAGAGCGCCCCCATGCGCGGCGTCCTGGGCGAGGAGTTCACCGCCGTCTATGAATCCGTCAAGCGCAACGAATACAAGGAGTTCCTGCAGGTCATCAGCCCCTGGGAACGCGAACATCTGCTGCTGAACGTATGAAGCTGCTTTACGCCAACGACCGGCGGGGGGAATACCCGCCCAGCGTCTATGCGGAAACCCGCACGCTGGATCGTTTCCCGCCGCTGAAGGGGGAAACGCGGGCCGACGTGGCGGTGGTCGGCGCGGGCTATACGGGCCTGTCCGCCGCGCTGCATCTGGCGCGGGCGGGGCGGAGCGTGGTCCTGGTCGATGCGCAGCGCGTGGGCTTCGGCGCATCGGGGCGCAACGGCGGGCAGATCGGGTCCGGTCAGCGGCAAGAGGTGGACTGGCTGGAACGGCAATACGGGCCCGACACCGCCCGCCGCCTGTGGGACCTGGCCGAGGAGGCGAAGGCCCTGACCCGCGAGCTTGCGGCGGAATCCGGGGTGCCGATCCGCGATGGCGTGGCCCATGCCTGCCGCACCGGGCCCGAGGTCCGGCACGCCGCCCACATGGCCGCGCATCTGGCGGCCCGTTACGGCTATGACAAGGTGCAGCGGCTGGACCGCGACGCCTTGGCGACCCATCTGGGCAGCCACGCCTATGTCGGCGGCGACGTGGATTGGGGGGCGGGCCATCTGCATCCGCTGAACCTGGCGCTTGGCATGGCCCGCCTGGCCGTCGCGGCGGGCGTGCGGATCTCCGAGGGCACCCATGTCCATCGGATCGAACATGGCACGGCGACCGCCAAGACCCGCGTGCTGTGCGATACCGGCAGAATCATCTGCGACCATGTCATCCTGGCCGGGAACGGCTACCAGGGCAGGCTGGACGCGCGCGTCGCCGCGCGGGTCATGCCGATCAACAACTACATCGTCGCGACCGAACCGCTGGGCGACCGCTTCCCCGAGATCCTGCCGCAGCGCATCGCCGTGGCGGATACCAAGTTCGTCGTGAACTACTGGCGGCTGGACGACGACCGACGCCTGATCTTCGGCGGGGGGGAAACCGCGACCTATCGCTTCCCCAAGGACATCGCCGCCCTGGTGCGCCCGCATCTTCTGTCCGTTTATCCGCAGCTTGACGGCGTCACGCTGACCCATGCCTGGGGGGGCACGCTGGCGATCACCATGAACCGTATGCCGCATTTCGCGCGGCCCGCGCCGAACTGCCTGTCGGCGGGCGGCTATTCCGGCCACGGGGTCGCCATGGCGACGCTGGCGGGCAGACTGATGGCCGACGCGGTGGCGGGGCAGGGGAACGGGTTCGACGCCATGGCCGCGATCCCGGCGCGCCCGTTCCCCGGCGGCTCCATGCTGCGCAGCTCGCTGCTGGTTGCCGGCATGGCGTGGTACGGATTGCGCGACCGCCTGGGATTCTAGCGCCCGGCGGCGACCCGCCGGCGCTGCAAGGCCGAATCGCGATCCGTCACGCCCAGCAGGCTGGCGACCAGCCGGATCGCCGTTTCCTCGTCCGGGGCGCGATGATCGTCGGCCAGCGAAACTTCCCACAACGCGCCGATAAGGGCGACCCGATCCTCAACCGAGACACGGTCCTTGATCAGGCGCGTGAAGCGCACCGTATCGGGAGCCTCCGCCTCGATCATCTCGGCGACGGTGCGCCGTTCGGCGGCATCCGCAAGGCCCAGTCCGTGAAGCCGGGCCAGCACCTGGTCGATGCGCCGTCTCTCGCTTGCGTGATAATGGTCGTCCGCCCGCGCCACCCGCACCATCAGGGCGGCGACGGCGATCTCGGCATCCTCCGTCGCCAGCGGCTTCGGAGCGGTGTCTTCCGAGAAAAGACGACTGAGCAGGTTGCGGAACATGCCCCCATACTATGGCCCGTGGACATTCACCTTGAGGCGATGATGGTCGCGGTGAGATGCCAATTGGCCGCGTAGCTACATGCAGTCTTTTCGTAGC
>NZ_JAFNAW010000081.1 GCF_017356265.1 Paracoccus fontiphilus
GCCAGGCAGCATAATCTCAACCTACAGAGCCAGAGCCCTCCAGAGCAAAATCAGGTCGCCTGTTCCAAATCATTCGACGACGGACACTGTCGAGCGCGCCGAAGTGCCTGGCCACCCCCTGTCGGATCGGATCCAGCGCCTCCCAACGGCTGGCGCCAGAGGCGGCGTGGATGCCCACAAACTCGCCCGAGCAGTGGTCAACCGCGACAAAGACGTAGGCACGGCCCTCGGCTGTCGTGAAGGTCTCGGTCATGTCCGTGCCTCACACCTGATCCACCCGCTCCGTCACGACCGTCCCGTCATGCGGATGCGCTGCCCGCGGCGCCGGCCGGTGAGGGGCAAGCAGGCCATGCTCCTTCATCAGCCGCCGCACCCGGCGTGCTGCCGCCCGCAGGCCACGGAAGCACAGCCGCGCCCAGACCTTGCGATAACCCTCCCCGGTGAAGGGCGAGGCCTCGATCACCTCCCGGATCGCCGCCAGCAGGTCGGTGTCGTTGGCCGCGCCCTGCGGTCCGCGACGCCGAGGGGGACGCGGTGCGTTTGCCGCCGGCCGGGCGCGTTGGCGATGAAGGGTTGCCCGGGACAGACCCCAGAACCGGCAGATGGTGGCCAGCGGGTAGCGGCGCTGAAGGGAGGGCGAGATCATCTGGCTCATCTCCTCGACCTCCCGCGGGCCAAAGGGCGGCCCGCCTCCAGCTTGTCGATCTTGGCGTAAAGAAGCTCGTTGGCCATGGTGATCTCGCCCACCTTCGCCTGAAGCCGCGCGATCTCGTCGTCACGCGCGTCGCGTTCGCGCTCCTTCAGCGCACTCTCGCCCGCCAACAGCACCCGGTCGCGCCACCCTGAGAGCCGATGCGCCGGAACGTTCAGCTCGCGCGACAGCGCCTCCAGGCTCTCGCCCCGCATCAGCCGCTGCACCGCCGCAAGCTTCCGCTTCGCCGAGAACCGCTTCCCCGATCCGGCCTCGGCCCCGCCGCCGCCAGCGTGTGGAGCGCGCGTCGCCGGGGCCGAGGCCTCCGTTGCACCAGGTTTCAACTCGTTCTTGTCATCCATGCTCTACCCCCCACTTCATTGGGAAAAGTAGCGCTCGCCGCTGTCTCAAGAAACCGTGCTCCGGCCCATGATCGTGAGTGGGGTGACCGGCGGCGAATATGAGACCGCCCTGGACATCCTGGATGACGAGGGTAGCGTGAATCTCGACGAACGTGCCGAAAGCTGGTGTTCCGAAGGCTGGGGCGGTCACGAGGCCAGCTCCTATGCCTCGGACAGCACGGCATCCGCCTATGGCGCCCGTGCGGGTGCAACGGGTGATCTGGACAGTCCCTATGTTGACGAGGACAGCACGGGCGCTGATGCGTCCTTGCGCCAAGGTCGGGATCTGCGCGGAGACGAGACGATCCCCATGGTGGAGGAACGTCTTCGCGTCGGCAAGCGCGAAACCGGGCAGGGCCGTGTTCGGGTCCGGGCCTATACGGTCGAGGAGCAGGTGAACGAACGTGTTGATCTGCTTGAGGAGCGGGTCCAGATCGCGCGCTGCCCTGTTGATCGCGAGATCGAAAAGGACAATGTCGATGGCAGTCGCGATACGTTGAGCAGCGTGGACCGCGACAACATCGATCGCACCAAGATCTAAACCCCTTGCAGACGAGAGAAAGGGTCTCGCCTCGGCGAGTCTTTTTTCCTGTGATCGGGATTGCCTCGACATTGGAGACGGACTGCGGCCGAGGTATCATGCCGTGCAGCGCCTCCACACTCTGCTCCCCAACAAGACGGCTTTGGAAGAAAGGCGCAGTTCGACAATTTACGGATTGCACCCAACATCGTGTGCCTGAACCATATGCTGAACTCGCCTCAAGATCATCATGCAGCCGCGGGCGAAAGCCTTAAGACGGATGCCTCCTGCTGCCACGCGCTTCTCAGTCTGCGTGCGGCGCTGATCTGTGCGACGCTCTGCTGGATGGTCTTTGCCGTTCTTGCGGGTTTGATGCTGAGCGGTCGTTATGCCGACCTGGATAACCTGGGCTTGCTGCTGTTTCGGAGCTCAGTCGGTCTGGAACTGCGCGGGCCCTCGTGGGCAGCCGACATGACGCGAGACATCACAGCGTTAGACGGTGTCATGTTGCGGCACCTCCTTGCCGCATCTGCCGTCGCAATGCTTCTGCTGTTCGGCATGCGACGTCAGGCAGCAATCCTATTTGTCACCATTTCCAGCGGCTGGATGATCGGCGCTTTGCTGAAGCTTGGCTTTGCTCGGCCACGCCCAACCAACGTGTCCCATCTCATGGGAGTGGAAGGTTACAGCTTTCCCAGCGGACATAGCTTCAATGCCGCTGTTGTCTACATCAGCCTTGCCGTCGTGCTGGGAACCCTCAGCCCGCGGGCAAACGTCCGCAGAGCACTTGTTGCGACAGGCATCGCCATTAGCATCCTGGTCAGCCTCAGCCGCGTGATGCTGGGCGTTCACTATCCGAGCGATGTTCTGGCAGGGTGGATAGCCGGTGCGGGCTGGGCTCTGCTTGCTTCGGCATGGTTGAGTATGGTTTCCATCCGGTCATCCTGATGAGATCGGTATTTGCTTTATTGCCACGAGGAACTTCATCCATGGCCAAGAAAAAGATCATCTACATTGCCGCCGCAAGTGAAGACAGGCGCATCCGAAACATGATCAAGGCGGAACCACTTCGCACGAAAAGGCTGTTTGAATATGCCGATCCTCCGGTGGAGGAAACATACGACAGGCAGTGGCAGGCACAGGTTCGAGAGCAAATTCGCCAATCGACCGGCGTCCTTGTCGTAATCAGCAAGAACACCTTGTCATCTCGCAGTCAGGCCTGGGAACGTCAGTGTGCCGAGGAGGAACGTAAGCCGATGAAAGGCATTTGGGCTTATGATCAGGATCAGGCTTCTGCCAGAAATCTCAGTACAATGGTCTGGACGTGGGGAAACATCGCGAACTGGATTGACGAACTCTGACCGTCCCAGCCTGTATGGGCAAAGCTGTCGTGCTGCGTTACAACCTCAAGACCGCGTTCGATCCCGTCCTGCCAAAGCCGCCACCAAATACGGAAGTGCGCCGGGTTCAGGGCAAAGAAGTACCACTCGAAGATGCTCCCAAACAGATCGGCGCATTTGTGGCAGTCCGCGTCGCTGACTGGCACTTATGGCTCTTGCGGCGGTCTGCAGGGCGGTGCCTGCGCTATGGCAGAGAATGGCATGCGCCGCGAAGGTCAGGACAGGCAGCAAGACGAGCGTGGAATTAGTGCCTGCGCCCTCACGTCCGAGCCAGCAGGCCACACCCGCGCTTACCGCGATTTCAGCCTCCTGTTCGACCCCCGCGAGGTCAGCGTCATGACCTGCATGCTCCATGGCCAGACGCAGATTGCTTCATGGAAGGAACGGCATGAGGGCTGGGATGTGGAACAATGGCAGTACCGCCCCCGCGACCTCCGCGAAAGCAGGATCTAGGCGGCTTTGAGGATCTCAGCAACCACCGGGGTTGGTAACCAACGAGATCGCCCATTGCCACAGCAAGGCGTCCGAAGGAACACCGTATGGGTCATTTCAAGGATCCGCTTACAGGCAGGTAGGGAAGCATTCTCACCACTGACACGAGAAGCGCCCATTCTGGTCGGGTCTAGCTAAGCTGGACGAACAACGGTGCTGGGAGCACTGGCCCGGTTAACATAAATTGTCCGCCTTCTCGGGCTTCGGGAGTTAGCCAGAATCCCCGTTGCTGCGTTGACAGGCATGATGGAATGGTTTCACCCCGATCCCTACATCCTGGTGCTGACCGGAGCGGGATTTCTGATTGCCCTAGTGGCCTGGTTGCCGCTGGCGCTGCGGCGACTGCCCTTGTCGCTGCCCATCGTCTGCATCGGCCTAGGCGCCGCGCTGTTCTCGCTGCCGCAGGTGGGGCTTGATCCCTCACCCTTGGCCTATCCGAACATCACTGAGCGGTTCACGGAGTTCGTGGTCATCATTGCCCTGATGGGGGCGGGGCTGAAGCTCGACCGGGTGTTCGGGATCCGCCGCTGGCAGGTTGCGTGGCGGCTGATCCTCGTGACCATGCCGCTGGGCATCCTGGCCATCACGGTCCTGTTAGGCACGCTCGCGGGGTTGCCATGGATCGTCGCCCTGCTGCTGGGGGCGGTCCTGGCGCCCACCGATCCGGTGCTGGCTGCCGATGTCCAGGTCGGCCCCCCGAAAGGCGGCGAGGAGGACGAGGTCCGTTTCGGCCTGACTGCGGAGGCGGGACTGAACGACGGCGCGGCCTTTCCCTTCGTCAACTTGGCCATCGTTCTGGCGGCGGCCGGCACGGGAGAGCCATGGGCGGCCAAATGGCTGGGCTATCATGTCCTGTGGGAAATCGGCGCCGGCGTTGCCGGGGGATACCTGATCGGCCGCGCCTTCGGCTGGCTGACGTTCCGCATCCCGGCGGAAACCAAGCTGGCGCAGACGGGCGACGGCCTGATCGCCCTGGCGGCCACCTTCATCTCCTATGGCCTGACCGAGATGATCCATTCCTATGGCTTCCTGTCGGTCTTCGTGACCGCGCTGACCTTTCGCCATGCCCACCGCTCTCATGACTTCCACCGCGAGATGCACGATGTCACCGAACAGGTCGAGCGTCTGGCAATGATGGTCCTGCTGCTGCTGTTCGGGGGCGCCCTGGCGAACGGGCTGCTGGGTGCCTTGGTCTGGACCGACATCGTCGCGGCCCTGGTGATCCTGCTCGTGATCAGGCCGGTCACGGGGCTGATCGGCCTGGCGGGGCTGAAGGCGACCTGGAGCGAAAAACTGACGATCGCGTTTTTCGGCATCCGGGGCGTGGGATCGTTCTATTATCTGGCCTACGGTCTCAACAGCATGGAGATCGATGGAGCCGATCGCCTTTGGGCCGTCGTCGGGCTCGTGGTGGTGATCTCGGTCTTCCTGCACGGCCTGACCGTCACGCCGCTGATGCGCCTTCTGGACCGCAGCCACGGCCGCGACCCCGACGCGGAAGGCGTCCCGCCGCCGGGCTTGCAGGGACCGGGGGCAGGCGAAGACGCGTCGCAATAAAGCGGTTGATCCGGACCAGAGCGACGAGTGCTCGGTGAGACATCTCTTTCCTGTGGACTCGAGATGGTGCGAAGCACCCGGCGCAATCGGAACGAAAGGGTATTTGGAAGGTTTAAACCTGCAGACTTTCCTCATACGCGCCGGATCCTGCCGTCGCCCCTGCCAGAGGTTTCTAAAGATGAGCTATTCTTCCGGCGAACCCCCGCTGTCGACCGGGACTGCCTCGACGCATCCGAGTCCTTCCGAGGACGCCCACACCATCATGATCAACAAGGTCTCATGGGGCGCGATCTTCGCAGGCGTCGTGGTGGCCCTGGTGGTTCAGGTGCTTCTGACGATGCTGGGTGTGGGCATCGGGCTTGCAACGCTTGATCCAGGCACGGGTGACAATCCGGCCGCCTCGACCTTCTCGATCGCTGCAGGCATCTGGTATGTCCTTTCAGGCATCATTGCTTCGTTTGCCGGCGGCTACATCGCAGCCCGCATGTCGGGCAAGACGGTGCCAACGACAGGCGCCCTGCACGGGTTGACCACATGGGCCTTCACGACCCTTCTGGTTCTTTACTTCCTTTCCACCACCATCGGCAGCCTGGTCGGCGGCGCCTTCAGCGGCATTTCCAGCGCCATTGGAGGGGTCGGCCAGACTGTGGCGCAAACGGCCGCGCCCGCGTTGGAAAACATCAATCCCCTGGACGAGATCGAAGCCCAGGTACGCGCCACCGGTAACGATCCCGAGGCGCTCAACAATGCAGCAGTGAATGCAGCCCGCGCCCTGGTGACGGGTGACGAGGAGGGTCGCGACGAAGCCCGCCAGCAGGCGGCACAGGCCCTTGCCAATGCCCGCGGCATCCCGATCGAGGAAGCGAACGAACAGATAGTCCAGATCGAGCAGCGATATCAGCAGACGGTTGATCGGGTCCAGCAAAGGGCAACCGAGGCAGCGGATGCAGCGGCCTCGGGTATCTCGACCGGTGCCATCCTGGCCTTCGTGGCACTTGTTCTGGGTGCCATAGCTGGCTGGCTGGGTGGCCGCTCAGGTGTCGTTCATCCGGTTTATGCCGATCGCGTGATCCCAACTCGCCACAGGCTCTGAGCAAATCTGAAACCAGAAGCCCCGCTGAAGCGGGGCTTTTATCTGGCCCTTTGGTTTCATTGGCTCCTCATGAAGCTCCTCGCCAGTCTTGGCCATCAGTTTGGTGGACGACCTGAATGGCAGAACGCTCATCCCGGCACATGCCTGGTGTTGGCGTTTCTTGTGCAGGAACGCTCGACGCTGCAGATCTGAGGACGGGTAACATCCCTGCTGCTCCATCCTGCAATCCGCGACACCAAGTCCATCACCACTGCGAGCTTGGTGATCAACTCCAACCCTGGTTCCAGAACCCCGCTGGCCCTTCATCCCGGCAGGTCCATACAGGTGATCATCAGGGTGCCGTCGCTCGAGAGCAATGGAACACCAAGGTGTCCATCTTGTTATTGCTTTCAGCCAATCACCAAGAGGATAGACGCAATGACGCAAAGATCAGGTTTCCCGGAAAAGAATGAGGATGCCGCATCTCCAAGCGAAGGAACGCCAGACCTGCGGGACGACACCATGAGCTTTGTTGAGAAGGCATCCACGCTGGCAAGCAATGCTGTGGAGGGTTTGCGAGGGTCTGTTCAAGAGGTCAGGGCAGCCGGACAAGACTACGCCGGAAAAGCATTGGACATAGGCAAAAGGAAAGCTGAAGAGGCTGCCTTTTATACTGAGTTGGGCTATGAAGAAGCAATCGACTATGTTCGGCAAAGACCGATTGCTGCCCTGAGCATGGCAATGGGCATCGGCCTTGTTCTCGGTCTTGCGACCGCACGCCGCTAATCACTGCCTGTAGCGTATTGCGTGAAATCCTTTCGGAGGCCCCTCTGATCCTTAATCCATAAGGATGGTTTTTTTTAAAGCGCTGATCAAAGCTCTCGACTAAAGAAGAGGCCCCGCACTTGCGGGGCCAAATCATGTGATCAAATCAAGCCTCAGGGCTTGCGATTGTCATAATCCCGGCTTCCCACTTCGGGGTCCAGACCTTGGCGGTTCGGCCCATCACGATCGTCGTCGATCTCGACTTCGGTGCGTCGGACGGTGTCCGAGACTGTTTCGCGGTGGGTTTCGCTGGTCTTGCGGAGTTCGATCTCCTCGACCACGCGGGCTTCCTTTTGAACGACCGCTTCTTCGCGGTATTCTTCAGCTTCGATCGTGCGGTCCTGGAAAGCAGTATCCGCGTTTGTCAGGGGACGGTCGACAGGCCGGCGCTCGACCTCAACTCGCTCCTCGCGCAGGTCGACGCTTTCGCTGACGGGCTCTTCGACGGTATAGGCGCGAACCCGGACACGGCCATGGCCGGTTTCGCGCTTGCCGACGCGAAGACGTTCCTCCACGATGGGGATCGTCTCGTCTCCGCGCAGATCCCGACCTTGCCGCAAGGACGCATCAGCGCCCGTGCTGTCCTCGTCAACATAGGGACTGTCCAGATCACCCGTTGCACCCGCACGGGCGCCATAGGCGGATGCCGTGCTGCCCGAGGCATAGCTGCTGGACTGGTAATCGCTCCAGCCCTCTGAGCGCCAGCTTTCTTCACGCTCTTCAAGATTGATGCTGCCTTCGTCGTCGAGGATATCCAGGGCGGTCTCGTAATCGGCCCCGGACAACCCTGTCACGGTCACCAGGTAGCCGCCGCGCGACAGCCCTTCGGCATAGGAATACCGATCTTCATCGGGAAAAAAGAAGTCCTCGAGACTATCCCAAAAACCTTTGTTGCGATCTTCAACGGCATCCGTGCGAGAAGCAGTGTCACTCCCCCCCGCTACCTGCCGGATGCGCTCCGAGGTTATCCCGGCCTGATTCAGCCGCTCGACCGCGCGCTGCGCCTCGGCCTGGCTATCGAACATGGCAGAAACGGACAGCGTGCCGGAAGCACCGAGTTCATTCTCATAGGTCATCTTGATCGTCCTTTTGGTATGGCTGTTCCAGATCGGCGGGCAAGCGCTCGATCTGGACGGTTTGGCGACGGGTTGTCGCGGGCACGTCAATTGTCTCTTTATGTTCGATACGGCGAACATGGATTTCTTCACGAAGATAGAGTTCGCGCGTGACGACCAGGCGCTCTTCGACCACAGGGATGATGGTCACTTCGCCTTCCGTCACGACGTCCGGGATTGTGTCGATCCGACGGTCAATTGGCACCCGGACCACATCAACCTCAACGCTCGCAAGGTCAGTTGGCAGGAGGTGGTTTATCTCCTCGGTTTGAGTGGCGATCCTGACACGACCGCTGACAACCCGCCGGGTCGAGACAGTGGCTGTTTCTTCAACAACGGGAATGAAATCGCGCTCAGTTTCGTCAGCCATTCTCGTCCCCGTCGTCAGCAATGATCAACGGACAGACAGGAATTGCGTTCCGCAAAATTTGATCCCGTGGGGCGCAATCATTAACAGAGAGGCTTGCAGCAGACTGGGGCAAGATAAGAGAAAAGATACTGGCCAAGCGGATGAAGAGGGAACTGACCGCGGGACAGGAGGAAATCCGACCGCCGCGCCCCATGCTTTGTTTTTGCCAACGCCAACGGGTTTCGGCATCAAAAAAGGCATGATGTGATTGTCTTGATGAGGACTGACGTCATCAGACGCCCATAGCTGGCTCGCGTTCCCGCATCGCACCCGCATCTCGCGTCCATTTCCCGACCGACACCATTGCAGCACTATTCGGTGAGGCAGGGTAGGGGTCTTGGCTGTTCGGTTTTGTTCATAGCCAGCACGATAGCCGCAGAAGGTCCGTTCATTTTTCGGGATAAAGCCTTTTCACGATCATTGCCGCAGAGAGGCCAAGAAGGGTCCCCGCAGCAATGTCGATCGGGTAGTGCTTGGCACGTGGCACCTGAACACCTGCAATCAGGCTGGCTGTCAGGAGAGCCGGAATGGCCGTCTTTGGGATATCGGAGGCTATGATCGCTGCGACAGCAACAGCACCGGCTGTATGGCCCGAGGGAAAGGAGGTGTCGTGACCGCCTTCGGTTTCCCCGGGCTCGCAAACATAGTCCTCTCCGTCCAGAACCACACCTGGTCTTGTTCGCCGAAACCGGTTCTTGATCGCCCTCTTTATACTGTTTGCCAGCACATGGGCAGCCATCATCCGCACACCCGTTCGGGCCAGGTGGGGACGATCGGAGATGAGCCCGGCCGTCAAGACGCCGCCACAGACCAGGGACAGAGGGACCTGATCCGCGATCTCACTCACCAAGCCCAATGACGTGACTACGGGATGATGGCGAAAGCGGCCAGCGTCTTGCGCCATTGTTTTGTCAGCTTCCTCGATCGCCCTGACCGTGTCCGGGACTGACTGCTCATCGTTCTTGGTCATGCCGCTATCTTTTCGTGATCTTTGCTGCTGGAAATGACCGCGTATAACCGCCCCGCTGTCGGCACAGTTCCGTGAACAAATATCAACCGCCGGAAAAACCCCAACGTTTGAAAAGGTTTCTTCGAACAGATCAAATCTCATAATCTAAAGCGCTCATCATGGCAGGTGTGCCAACACCTGATCAATCTGTCGGCATCTTGGAACTGCGACGGCTCTGCAGCCCTTCTCCCGCAGACCGAGAAGGGACTCTCAGATCATGGACCGTTTTGAACGATATGCTCTGGTGGCGGACGATGAGCCGCTGATCCGGATGGATGTTCAGGCCATCCTGACCAAGGCAGGGTTTCAGGTGCTGACCGCCGCCGGAGCTGAAGAGGCTCTGGACATCCTGCTCCGCCGCAGCCCAAAGATTGAACTGCTCTTTACCGATGTCCAGATGCCCCCGGGAAAGATGACCGGCTACGACCTGGCCCGGCGCTGCGCCCGTGACATGCCGGACATCGCGATCCTGGTCGCTTCTGGCGCACAACCGCCCGAGCCCGATACCCTGCCTGAGGCGGCCCTGTTCCTTGATAAGCCCTTCAGTCCTGATCAGATCCTGCGGTGTCTATCCCAGCTTCTCCCCAACCGCTGACGACGAAGGCCAGCAGAATGTCCACGCCAGAGGACAGGGCTTTCCCCTGAACCTGCTTTTTCCCGGAACGAACGTTGTCCCAGGACAGCGGCTAGGCCGTCTCCACTTCTGCCGACACCGTGAACTGCGCTCCCTGGGCGGTGTTGATCGCCTCGACCGTGGCATTCAACTGGCTGCTCAGCGAGACGATCAGGCGCATGCCGAGGCCAGCCTGGCTCCTCATGTCAAAGCCCTCAGGCAACCCACGACCATGGTCTGCCACGACAAGCGTGTAGCCTCCCTTGTCCTGGCCTGGTCCGAAGTGAACCTGGATCGGGACGGGCTCGTCTCCGCGCCGTGCATGCTTCAGGGCATTGGTGAGTAGCTCGCTCGCAACCAGTCCGAGCGGCAGCGCCTGATCGATAGGCAGGAGCATCGTCATGGCCTCGACCGTGATCTGCGCGTTTCCAGAGCCCAATGAGGATGCGATATCTTCTGTCAGACGCTGCAGGTATCCCCCGAACTCAACCGTATCCATGTTCGCCGAGCGGTAAAGCTGCTCGTGGATACGGGCCACGCTCAGAACACGGGTCGAAGCCTCGGCCAAGGCGTCCTTTGCCTCTCGCGATGACACGGCCCGCTCCTGCATGCGCAGCAGCCCCCCGACCATGGACAGGCTGTTCTTGATGCGGTGATCGATCTCACGGAATAGAAGATCCTTGTCGGCCAGGGCACGCCGCAGTCGCTCTTCCGCCACGACATGGGTGGTGACATCCTGCACGATGCCGACCAGACGCACGGGGCGCCCTTCGGCAAAGGTTGTCCGTCCGTAGGCAGCAACCCAACGGGTGTCTTTGTCCGAACGGCGCAGAACGCGATACTGGGCCGCAGAGCGTCCATCGCCCTGCGGATCGAGCGCTTGATCAAGCGCGGCCTGCATCGCGGCCTGGTCCTCGGGATGTATGCCATCCGCGAAGGTCGCAAAGCTGACCGGCTCCTCGGCCCCAATGCCCCAGATGTCGCGGATGCGCCCGTCCCATTCGATTGTGCCGGTGACCAGGTCATGGTCGAAAAGCCCGAGCGCCGCCGCATCGACCGCAATGCTGAGACGCTCCTCGCTCTGGGCCACAGCCTGCTCAGCAAGCTTGCGCTCGTGGATATCCTCTGATGCGCCATACCACATGGCAATCCCGCCCCGCGCATCTTGCCAAGGATGGGCATGGCTGCGCATCCAGCGATAATCGCCATTCGCCATGCGGACGCGCTGCTCGATGTCAAAGGACGTGCCCGTCTCGATGGCGTGCCTCCAAGCCGAAAGGGAGGCAGAGCGATCATCGGGATGGATCGCTTCAAGCCAACCCTCTCCTTCGGCGTCCTGAAGCGTCAGGCCTGTCAGGTCGAGCCATCGCTCGTTGAACTCGACAATTTGCCCCTCTGCATTGGCCGCCCAGGGGATCTGCGGGTTGAGTTCGACCGCGCGCCGCAGATGAGCCTCCCGCTGGGCCAGTTCGTGGCCAAGCTCCTCGATCCTGCTGCGTGCTGCCTCCTTGTCGATGGCCACGCCAAGCGTGTTGGCGAGCGCCTGCAGAAAATGGATGTCATGCGGATTGAACGCGCCGGGATCGCGGCTATCGGCCTCGAGAACCCCGAAGGGCGTGCCTTCACCCTGGATGATCACGTTGACCGCGCGCTTGACCCCGTGGTCCGCCATCAGCTTCGGGGTGCGGAAGCGCTTTTCTTCTGAGAGATGGTTGGAAATCACCGGCTCGCCTGTCTTGAAGGCGTAGCCTGCGGGGCTTTCCAGATCCGCTCCGATCCGGGCATGTCCGACCAACCCGGGCCTCCAGCCGATCCCCGCGCGCAGAAGAAGAGCGTTCTCCTTGGGCAAGGGTTCGAGCACCTTTGCAAAGCCCACTTCAAGCCCATCCGCTGCAATGCGACAAGCTTCATCCAGGATGGCTTGCAACGTATTGTTCTTGAGGGCGAAGCGGCCGAATTCAGCAATCAGCGCCTGTTGGGCCAGACGCCGTTCAAGCTCAGGAACAGGCGGGTTGGGAGAGTCGTCGGCCGGGGTCTCTGCGATCATGACCGTTCCAATATCACCGCGAGAATACAGGGAACAAGAAGAGAACCCCGTATCCGCGTCAAGGGGTTTTCACAAGATGCCTCGTGTCGCGAGACTGCCTGGCTCTGCAAGGTCCTTCTCGGCAGCGCACATGATCGGCGCAGGCGTGTCCTCTTCTCGTGCTTACCTGTATGAGTTGCTGCCTTTGGGAGACGGTTCCAGGGCGGACCTCCTTATGGATGGAGACCAACCGGCGAGTGATGATGCTATCGGTGTCAACGGCGGTGCAAAATCCGGCCACGCGGCGGGGTAAAATCAGGCCAGGCGGCGGTGACCGGCACCATGGCGCGCGCGCTCA
>NZ_JAFNAW010000082.1 GCF_017356265.1 Paracoccus fontiphilus
TCGGAGGTGTGGGTCTGCGCATACATCACAGCTACCAAGCTGGACTCGCAAGATGAATTCCTCACGAAATTTGTGCAACAGAGCCATCTGGCAGCAGAATCCATTATCCACCCGGTCACGCGACGGCGCATGTGGACGGTTTCGGAATCATCTATCGCCATGTTCAGCGCCCGCTTTCTGAACCTGACGATGATCGAACAGGAGTTCGGGCTGCAGCGAAATGTTTCGCGCAGCATCCTCAACGGCGCGGCTGTCCAGCCCTATCTGGCGGGCAAAGGAAATGTCGGGACGCTCTACCTTCGTATCGACGTCGAGGAGGCATTACGCGCGGCCGGACACAGGAACGGCTGATTCCATCAACACACGCAGGCGATTGACGCGCGTTAGTCGATTTCTCTTGACAGGGAGTGGGCAAAACCACCCCCAAAACGAGCAAACTTATGCCCTATTGGCATGGCACTAAGATTTTGGTGACCCCGACAGGACTTGAACCTGTAACCTGCCCCTTAGGAGGGGGCAACAGAAAGGCTAATTTAGTTTAAAACCAAATAATTAAACTTTCTCTGTAGCTGTCAATTTAGCCTACTAACGGGGGTTTTTGTCCATAAATGTCCAAAGGCCGGGGTGACTTGCTGGCAGTAGCGTTGTCCGCGATGGCGATGGGATGGACATGCCGTGCTCCTTGGCGTCTTTATTCTTTATTCCATTGCGGTGATTTCATTAATGGTAATATCCTTTTACCAACCTCGGCATTGCATAAGTCTACGTCGCAGAGGGCTCTGATGATGGGGCCGCCCTCCCTCCGACGGCATCTAAGGTGCCAAAGTGGGCCTGCAACGAGCCACTGAGAGAGCGGTCATACCATCAGAGCCGTGTCGAGCAACAAGAATGTCGGAGGTTTATGCAGACCTCCCGTGATCTTCTGTAAGGTGGTCGCTAACCTGTATGTTCGAACCAACATGTTCGATGCTGACATTGATGTGGTATGGTGCCGTTTCGGTGACGACTACGATATCCCCCTCTTTCGCCTGAGAGGCCTCAAAGAAGCGTCTTACCCAGCCGCGTGACCGGAATATAAATTTCGAGCCATCGATGTCGGTTATGACATGTTGTGGCCCGCCCCATTCGACACGGATTTGGCGCGGCGCCGCTTCTGTCTTGTTCTTGCCACCGATGGCGTCTTCCGGAAACATATTCAAGAGCTTTGATAGATTGATATGACTGTTTCGGATGTTTCCACCTGTCAGGCGGGTTCGCCCTAAAATGCGGCGCTCGGGTTCGTGCCACGCGTCGGTAGACCTCTCCACGGACGTGTGTTTGCCGTCTGGGCTGACGGGCGATTTTTCACGAAGCAACATTTTCGAAGTGTCTGAAAGCGTTCTGCTTAAAGGCGAGAAGGCCTATTGAGTAGAAGCACCTGTACCCTCAAGATACTGGGCCAGTTGCTGGGTTACGTGCGGCGAAAACGTCACCCAGGTTACTGCCCCAGATTTGTGTTCATAGGAAATCGGGCTTGAGAGACGCCGAATGTCTGCGAGCATCCATGGGATTACCCACTTCGAGACGTCGCCGCGGCGAATTATGTTTTCGGGAATGCAGTGATGGCTGATGTTGGCGATCATCTCTGATTGGCTCAGGGCCCTGCCGCAGTCGACGAGGCGCGCGAGGCCCGTGATCTGTCCGCTGCCCTTGCGGATCAGGCCGAACCAGCCACGGTGGGCGGTGGCTTGCGACCTCATCTCCCAATTCTTTCGACCTTCAAGAATGTGCCCGATCCAAGGATCGGCGATGATCAGCCCTCGTGTAACAGTCATTCGTGTTTTTGCGTCAGTGCTGTTCAATTTAATTCGTAGGCGCCGTTTGCGTCTGGAGACACAAGGGTCAATCCGTCTCGGTGGAATTGCTCGGCCATGCTATCTGCAATGACAGCGTGCTCACCGCGCGTCGGGGATGCTATTGCTTCGGTCAGATTGGAAACATCCACCGTGCTGTCACCCATAGGCCAGAGCGCCTGTTCGGCCAGCTTGCGCTTTCGTTGCATGAGGCTCTGGAGGAGGCAGTCGAAGCTATGTGCACCCAACTCGGGGTGAAGGGCCATCGGGATATGCACTGAGACAGACCGTTTCTGACCGATGCGATGGACACGGTCGTTGCATTGCTCTTCGACCGCCGGGTTCCACCAGCGCGACAGGTGAATGACGTGGGTGGCCGCTGTCAAAGTGAGGCCGGTGCCAGCGGCCTTCGGGCCGAGGATCAGCATATCGAAGCCGCCATCGGCTTCCAGGTGGCGCTGAAACCGATTGACGATCGCTTGGCGGCGGGGGATCGGCGTGTCACCATTGATGACATCGATATGCTCGAGACCAAACATGTGACGTACAATCTCGGCGAAGCGGAACTGCATGTCGCGATGTTCGATGAAGACAAGCACACGCTCGTTCGCGGCCTTGATGCGGTGTAGGATATCGATAACCGCATCAAGGCGCGCGCTTTGGGCAATGAACTGTTCGGGTGTATAGACACCTGTATCGCCGGGATGAACGGATACGGAACGGATGTGATGCAGCATCTTCAAAGCCGCACCGGGACCCCCGTTGGCGAGCTGTAGCTGCGCCAAGTCGTAAGCATCAGCCTGTATCTTTGGCATCAGGCGCGGGTGCAGAAAGCGGCGTTTCTGAGGAAGGTCCTGAGCTACCTCGTTCTTCAGACGGCGAAGGCCAAGGGGGGGCGTTTCGCCGCGCGGCTTAAATACGCGAGCGTGAAGTTCGGCCATGTTCTCTGCGTCCGGCACTGCATAGCGGTCGCGGAACTCCGTCCCAGATCCCAGGCAGCCGGGCGCGATGCGGTCCATAAGGGTCCAGAGGTCTATGGGGGCGTTCTCGATCGGCGTTCCGGTCAGGCCGATTCGGAAGTCCACATTCATCGCCTCTACCGCTTTTGACGCCAGAGTGGTGCGGTTCTTGATGTTCTGAATTTCATCCATGACCATGGCGGAGAAGTGCACACGGCCGAGCGAGTGCTGGTAGTTGGCAAGCGTCGTATAGGTGGTCAGCAGCCAGTAGCGGTGGGCACGCCCATCTTCTAACGCCTCGTCCAGCCAGTCCAGGTCCAGCTGCGGCAGGCCGGACTGCGTTTCAGTGCCGCGCGTGCCTTGGCGCTTCTGCGATCCCAGCGAACTACCGTATAGTCGCACCAAGGTGCCAAAACCGCGGCTATCGACATGCGTCTCAACCTCCTGCTCCCAGTTGCGCAGAAGTGAGGTCGGAGCAACGATCAGGATCGGCCCCCGACTTGCCGCTGCGGGCTGTTTCATGTGCTCCTTGAGCCAGGTCAGGAAGGCGATAGTCTGGAGCGTCTTACCCAATCCCTGTTCATCGGCGTTCAGAATGCCGGGCAGCCCAGCCTGCCAAGCCTTCAGCGCCCAGTCGAAGCTATCCAATTGGTGTTGGTGCATCGGTGTGCGGACTGCTTCCGGCAGTCTTATGGGGTGGGTAGACCTGCGGGGCGCAAGCTGCGCCTCCCATGAAAGCTCGTCGAAGTTGTCGAGCGTGTCGAGAATGATTGGCCCGTCTATCGCGTCAATATCATCCTGCTCTTGCTCCGGGGCGGGTAATCTCTCGCGCCTCTCGATTTCTCCGCGGACGGCGGCAACTCGAGCAGGCGTTACCTGAGTGATCTCCCCGGCTATCTCGGCGGGCGTGTCCTGGCCGGATTCCAGCACGGCGGTCATGTGCTCATAAAGAGCGTGCAGGTCCGGGTCGCTCATGGCCTGAATGGCTTCTACCAGGTGCGCTGCGAAGGCTTCGGGCAGCCAAGTGGTGCCACTGCCTTCGAACGCGACCTTGGGGCGTTGGTAGACAATGACGCCGGTAACGCGCTCAGAATACTCGTGGCTTTCGATCAGAGCAGGGCCGGCGATGGCTTCGACCATCTCTTCCTGCTCGGCGGGATCGAGGCCGTTCAGCGTGCCAGATAACTCAAGATGTCGGTTGACGGCCTCGGTAATGAAGACGCGGGGGTTCTCGATGAAGGCGCGACGTTGTTCGCGTGGTGCCTTCTGCGCACGGACCATTTCGGCCAGAACCGGGGCGGCACTGGGGTCAATGACGAGGTAAGAGTTGTTGCCAAGTTGGTAAGCCGGTCGTGCCCCGCGGGCGTGCAGGCGATGCTGAAACACAGCGAGGGTTTCACCTCTCAGCTCTGCGTTTTCCTCGGAAATGGTGTTCTTAGAGATACCCTCACTGTCGAGCCGTTGTGAGGAGTAGGGAACGATGTCGAACTGTCCCAGAGTTCCATCCGGGGAAATGGAAAACCGATCAGCGATACGCACCTCGAGTCCACGCAGGAAAGCGGTCATGGACAGCCCGGCCCACTCGCGATTGCTGGGAAGCTCCGCCTCGATCCCGTCCTCGGGCTCAATTGCTCGACGAAAGTTGGCCAGGGCCCGCCAATGCTCCTCTACGGGCAAGGTGGCATCGAAATTGTCAGCGAGGTCCAGCGCGCGCATCATCCACAAAGGTAGGCGGCGCGGGCCTTCGGAGGTTCTAAGTATGGCGCCGGTGCGCTTCGGGGTCTCGCGGCGGCCGTTGCGAAACCATTCGTAGTGCAGGCGGAAATCGGGGCGGCCGAGTACGCCAACCACGTCAGTCTTTAGCGTCAGATCGACAACTCGGGGCAGGCCGAGTGCTTCTGCGGCCGGGGCTGAGAGGCTGGCAGCGGCATCATGGGAGATCTGGATGTGTTCCGGCGCAACCGAGACCTCGTCCGGGTGAGTATCGCCCCAAGCGCGCAGATCTCCGATGGCGAACAGCAGATCCCGGTCTTCTGGCGCGAGATCGGTAAAACTGCGCCTTGTGGGTCTCGACATCAGGCGGGACAGCAGATTCTGTTTCTGCCGCGGGAAGCGGATTTGTATAGCGCCTTCGAAAACGGTGTGGATGGGCCCGGTGTCAGACATTCTGTAGAACCCACTGGGACCAAGAATCTATGGAATTGTGCGGTTTTGAGTTAGGCGAGGCGCGCATGATGTCGTCGCAGTAATACTCACGCTCGTAGAGCTTCGGTGCGTTTCTATCGTTCATTCGGAAGATGTGCGTCTTGTAGCTGTGACAACCGTCCACCACGATCTTGTTGCCGATACGCATAATCAAAAGTGATGTGCTGCCTCGGCGGTCCAACTGGCGACCGAAACGCCGGCCCATGTCTGCTTTGCCTTTGCGAACAAAATTCCGTTGTGCGTAGGCAAGCGCATCCGATCCAAAGGCAACCCACGCCTCGTCGATCATCTTGTCGCGGTAGAGCTTTAGCCAGAAGTTGCGACGGGGCGGCCACATATGGTTGTCCTGCGTGGCGGTGACCATGTCGCAGAAAAACTTCATGTCCTGATGCGTCAGCCAGCGAAGGAGGACGGCGCGAAGGTTTGGATCAAAGCCCGACCAGATACCGCCAGTATGCAGACGCGGGTCGTTCCAGGCTGCAATAATCGTCTCGCTCAGCTCGTTACGCAGTGCGTCAGGAGGCGTTCGTTCACGCCAGACAGAAAGCAGGGCTTCAACGGCGGGGCCAGCTCCCGCTTGCAAAACAGGTCCGTTCTGCGGGGTTAGCCAATTGAAGAGCTTCCGGCGGGCCTCGGCATTGGCGAGATCGGGAGCGAGGCGATCGAAGAAGGGCTTCTGAGCCGCCTTCGCCAGTCCAGCGGTATGTGGTCTGCTGAGGCCAATGGATTGCAGCATACGATAGGCATCGTCCACCTCGTGCATGACCCCTGCAAGACTGGCGGGCGCGGCATCTGGGCCGAATAGGTCGGGCAGGGCGCCCAATAGTTTCCGGTAGCGCCCCCCGAGATCAGAGGCCCGCTTTTCCAGCGCACGAGCCAGTTGCAACGTGTGGCGGGCACCAGGAGTGAAGCTTTCGATATAGATCCCGACCATGCTGTCGAGAAAGGTGCCCGGCTCACGTGAGGCGATTTCTGAATAGTAGAACTCGCGTACGGGGGTCAGGTCAGGTCGTTCACACCGCTCCCCATCAAAGACAGCAATTGCCGCCGATATAACCCGCTGCGTCGTGATGGTCTTCCATTGCCAGTGAGAAACACGGGAAAGCATGTTCTGCGCCAGCCTTTCACGGTCCCGATCTTCTGGTGTGAAAACGGCATCGGGCCAGCGGGTCAGAACACGTTCGACTGATCGTTTTATTTGATCGAGGGGTGGAAGAGCCCGTGTGCGTAAAGGTTGGCTTCGGCTCAGCATTTCGCTTAAGGACATGCGTGGGCGCTCGTTTGGTTCGCTCGGCTCCGAGACAGTCATGGTCAACGTCCGACGCCCTGCAAAGCTTCGCGGATGACCTGGATCCCATCGGTATCCTGCGGTGTCACCATGATAAAACGAAGATCGATCCGACGATTGGTCGCGCGGCCTTCCGGCGTGTCGTTTTTTGCAACAGGCCGATCAGGTCCGTAGGCGGCCACTGAAAGAACCGGCTGACGCTTTAGGTTCAAGTGTTGCATGATACCTTCGGCCGTCTGCGTCATGGCGAAAAAGGTGCTATTGGCGCGGGCTGCAGAGAGAACTCGGTTCATCCGATCTGCCCCCATGTTGTCCGTATGGCCCTCAATCTGAACCGCTTCAATCATAACGAAGCCTGGATTGCAGGTGATGTCGAAGCGAGAAGCCAAGCCCACCGTGAAACAGGGCAGTACTTCGTCAAGCCGTTGTGCCAGCCGTGCGACGATTTCGCGTCTGTCCTGATCCAGATCAGGCTGCCCCGAGGCAAACAGGCCTTCGCCCTGAAATCGCAACGCGTCGGACTCTTCGCTGAGCTCGACCTGCAAGTCGGGAAAGTCAGCCCGGATAGCGTCGCGTAGGCGAATAAGAACCTGGCGCCGTGCCTGCGTGACTTGAGCCAGATAGGCTTCAAGCGGATCGACTCGCTTCAGTTGGGCAATTTCTTTACGAAGCTCTTCAATTTCGGCATCCCTGTGTGCGAGCTGTTCCAGTAGTATCTGGATGCGCTTTTCCAGCTCTTCTGTGCGGATGCGTGCAACTTGAAGGTCTTGCGCCAGCCGGTCGCGCTCTGCGGTTAGCTGAACGATTTGCATCCGCATTTGTTCTCGTTGCAGCCGCAGCTCTGCAAGCTCTTCCTCAAGCAGAACGATCCTCTCGGCCCGAGTCTGGGCCATCACTTGCCACTCGTCCCTTGCTTGAACAACCTTGTCGTATTCAACTTTCGACACAGAGTCGGGATCGCGCATTTGACTGGCGAAAAACGCCAGCAAGATCATCATGATGAATAGAAAACCGACGGTCATGTCGGTCATGGAGACAAAGGCGCTTTCTTCCTCCTCCCCATGGCGGACCTGTCTGGCCTGAGCTCTCATGCGCGGGCTCGCAGTTGCGAGGGCACAAAGGTCTCGGCCTGTTCGACGACGCTTCTGAGCGTATCAAGACCTGGTGCCAGAGCGTCACGCATCTGTCCGATGTGATCTTGCGCCGAGCCGAGAGCGGCCTCGAGTTGTGCGTTGTACTGTGTCAGTGCGCGCCCAAGCATCTCGTCGATGCGATCAAGCTTCTCAGCTTCCTCGGAAAGTTGTGCCATCGCAGCGCGGGTGGCTTCGAGCGAACGGCGGATGCCTTCGCGTTCATTTCCAAGCGCGGTCTGCGCCGTGTCCAGAATATGCGCGGCATTTTCTGCCACGGATGCCGAGTTTTGCATCAGTGTTTCCGAAACGGTCTCAACCAGATCGCCAACACGGTTGAGTGTGGCTTCGATTCGTTCGTGTGAAGCGCGGATTGGGGTTGCTGCGGCTGTCAGGCTCTGGCTCGCGGCTCGGAAACCCTCAGAGGCGCCGTGAATAGCATCTGCACCGCTATTAAGGCCCTGCGCGGCGCTTTGTGCGCCCGAAGCGCCGCGCTGAACCGCGTCAGCCATGGCCTCAAGACGAGTGCCAACTGTCTCCAATCGGGACAGCAGCTCTTGTCCTATGATGCCGCCCATTTCGGCGCCGAGTTTGGCAATGTCCGCGCTGGTCTGGTTGAAACTGTCCAGGAGCGACTTGCCAGCTCCTTCTATCGCCTGTCCAGCATCTGCGCTACTTTGTGCCATGCGCGCCTGGGCCGCTTTGACACTTTCCTCGCTGGCATTGGCCAAAGTTTCACGGAACCCCTCAGCAGCGGTACGCATTTCCGCCGCCGCAGTGCGCATGGCCTCGGCTCCCTGACCAGTGTTTTCCCTGATGCTTGCCAAAGTATCATTCATGACAGACAAAAGGCGATCCGCGCCTTCGTTCATCGCCATAGATGCAGTGCGCCCGCTGGCTGCTACTTGAGTGCGCATTTCAGTCATAGCTCGCGCCATTTGGTCCAGTGCATCGCGCACACCTTCACCCGCCTGCGTGTTGGTCGCGCCCATGCGATCAACCATAAGGCCGATACGGTCTGTCGCTTCTCCCAGCGACTCGCTGGCTCGGGTGAGCGCATTGCCAACGGAGTGCGAGAGCTGCTGCGAAAGATCGCCGACAAGCCCTTCCATGCTGCTGGTGCTCATGGCAGTGACGCGATCAAAGATGGGGTCCATACGATCCGCAATGGCGCCCGTAATCTTTTCTGGCAGCGCCTCCAGCGGCTTTTGAAGTTCGGCAACCATACCCATGCCAATCTCGCGAAGGTGTTCCCGCTGTTCGGTCGCGGCGCGCAACTGGCGAAACCCAATATCCTCCAGGCTGACGAAGACGAGTCGACGCTCGATTCCAGTGCAGAGGCGGTGAATTGCGGTATCCAGTTTATTTTGGCGTAATCTGAGCAGAGCGGTAAATAGAATTGAACAAAATAGCCCGACCAACGACATGACGAATTTCGCCGAGGCGATCTGCATGAAGTCCTGCATGGCACGATCCATGCCACCCGCACCTGAGTTCATCGACTGGGAGAATTGATGCAAAGCAGCGACTAACCCTAAAAACGTCAGGAGGAGACCGGCAGATACAAAGATGTTTGGCAGGATGCGGAACATTCCGGGGCCGAAACCCAGATCTTCAATATTAAGAAAAGCCGCAGGCCGGATGGAATTACGCATTCGCAACGGGCCGTCAATATCGTCGGATACGACGGTTTCATTGAACTCGTCGAATGCCTCAAAGACGCTTTCTCTGGGGCCTTTCTTCCGAAATTGTGTCCTCAATGTATGAATAAGATCTGGATAACCTTCGGCAAACGACAAGATGTCCGGAAATGCTCTGATTTTTTGATCAAGCAAGTTGACCGCATTCATTTGGCGGCGAGTTTGCATGTAGTAGAGAGCGCCCAGAATGGCTGTGGACAAAGCAAAAAGGCCGGCAATCTGGCCGGGGCGGCTATCTGATAGCGTGAGCGCTTCGGCGACGGCGATGATGCCGTTTTTTAGCAAAAGGCCAGCGTGTTCGCCGAATTCATGCAGCACTGATTTCTCCTAATATCTTGCGCCGATGATGCTTTTGGGTACGATCTTGTGATCGTATTGTTGCCGCCACGAACCTGCAAGGCGGAAAAATGTAGTACTTCAGAATGACGCTACGTAGACCGACTGGAAACAACCGCTGGGACTGGGTTATCTTCGAAACAAAACTCTGTTTATTAAAAATTTTCCTGTTTGGAGAATTGTTGTTACCCCCTGCTGCTCTGTCGAGATGATTGAACTTCAAGCTGCTTGCTGTAAAGCGTGGGATAATGGCTCAGAAACGCTCTGCGCGCTAAAGGTGCCTTGGTGGTAAAGCTGCATGAAAGCTTCGACTCCTCCTTGTGGTAGCGTGGAGTGCGAAGCTGTGCTGGTTCTGCGCGGTTATAAATTGGCATCCGTGTGGCTATATGGCCTGATGCTTCATGCTGAACGGTCTTTACTAATGCGCATGGAATATGGTTGGCCTACAATAATGATTGTACTTGCTTCCTGTGAGGCCTCGAATGATAATAATGGAAAAGCCTCAGTATGAGGCCGAACGTAAAATTCTTGATTTGCTTGTGTTTGCACTTGATTTTTGCTCCTGATCCTGCATTGCTGGATATAGTTTTATATATAAAATGCGCCTAATTAAACGAGGGATTGCAATAATTAACTTCTTAGTAGCCGAAAAGCGACCTGTTCAAGGAGATGCTACCGTATTTGCTTTCTTGCGTTTCCTGAGCCAGTGGTAATTGGCCGTAGTCGATCAGTGGGCCGGGTGAGTGCATCCAGCCTTTGTTGCATCGGTTCGCTTGACGCCGCTTTCCAGTCCTTGGCAGTTATGAGCGCGGCAGATACGCACTCGGCTGCGGTTGTGTCCAGTCAGCGATATCAGAACGGTCGCGTTCGATCGACTGCTGCATGCGCCTTCCCGAAGCTGAGTCCCCCTCTGAGCGCGTGTCGGTCACTGATGTACAGAGTGGATTGGATCTTTCCAATACGGATTTTAGCCTCCGCTCCTATGCGTGGGGTCGAGGCATCCAAGCTCCTTTCGTCTATGGAATCATATTGATTGCAAGCTACAGAATTCTGTCTTGGCCCGTTACTTAGAACACCTAACAAAACCGTCTGATCTGGTTGAGGCAGATGAGAGCGCAGCCGAGGATCACGAAGGCCTCATGGATGTCGGCGCGCCGCTCATAGCGGATGGCGAGGCGGCGAAAGCGGTTGAGCCATGCCAGTGTCCGCTCGACGACCCAGCGGTACCGGCCCAGCTTTTCGGTGCTGTCCATGCCCCGCCGGGCAATGCGGGGCGTGACCCTGCGCTTCCGGCATTCGCTTCGGCAGCGGTGATGGTCGTAGGCCTTGTCGGCGTGAAGCTTGTCAGGGCGCTTGCGCGGACGTCCACGACCGTGGCGCATGCTTGGCACGGCATCCAGAGCGGGTGCCAGCATCATGCTGTCGTGCCGATTGGCCGGGCTCAGCCGCATCCCGAGCAGGGTGCCCTGCCGGTCGACCACAAGATGGCGCTTCGTGCCCGGTTTGCCGCGATCCGTGGGGTTCGGGCCGGTTTCTGCACCCCCCTTTTCGCCGCAATGGCGGCGCTGTCGAGGCAGGCCCGGCTCCAGTCCAGTTGTCCCGCCTCAGAGAGGCGCTCCAGAAGAACGCAATGAAGCTTGCTCCAGACGCCGGCTGCCTGCCAGTCGCGCAGCCTGCGCCAACAGGTCATGCCGGAACAGCCAAACTCACGCGGCAGCATCTCCCAGGGAATGCCGGAGCGGAGCACAAAAATGATGCCGGCCAAGGCCAGCCGGTCATCGCAGCGAGGGCGGCCGCCCTTCGGCTTGGACCGCTCCCTTGGCAAAAGCGGCACAATGGCCTCCCACAAATCATCAGGTACAAGGGGCTTGCTCATGGTCCTTCAACGTAACCACCCGGTTTGCACCGCGGCCATTTTGCATTGACATGCGTTGATGATGTCGTGTCTCGCACTACGGCTCTCCGTGGTAGGCTCATTTCATGGAGATAGATCGAGACAAGATCGACGAGGCCGTTCTGGCGCTGCTGTGGTTGACGCTGCACGACGAGCGGCGGGCGTGGAAAGGCTTTGACTGGGACGCCCTGGAGCGGTTGCACGCCCGGGGACTGATCGCCGATCCGGTCAACAAGGCAAAGTCGGTTGTCCTGACCGATGAGGGTCTGAGGCAGTCCGAGGAACTCTTCCGGGCACTGTTTACGCGGCCTCGATCTTGACGGTGCCTGTTGGCGCCCAGTTCCAGGGCAGCAAATCGCCGAGACGGTTGTTCATGTGATCGTGGATGCGTTCCAGGACATCGGCAAGGTAGGCTTGCGGATCCAGGCCGTTCATCTTTGCCGTTTCAATGACGGTCAGGGCTCGCGCGAGCGTTTCGCCACCCGCATCCGAGCCTGCAAATAACCAGTTTCGTCTGCCGACACCAATTGGTCTCAGGGCACGCTCGGCCGCATTGTTGTCGATGGCCACGCGTCCGTCTTCCAGGAACAGCGTGAGGGCAGACCAGCGGCTCAGCCCGTAGCGGAAGGCCTTCGCCAGATCGCTTTTTCCCGGGATGCGCGTCAGTTGCTTTTCGGCCCAGTCCCGGAAAGCGTCGATCTTGGGCCTGGTTTCCTTCTGTCGAACCGCCAGCCGCAGCTCGGCAGGCTTGCCGCTGATGGCGCGCTCGATA
>NZ_JAFNAW010000083.1 GCF_017356265.1 Paracoccus fontiphilus
CAGACCCCCCATACCTGCCTCAGCAGAAGGGAAGCACATCATAGGCTAGCTGGGAATCCTGAATCTCGATGCCCGCGACATGCTCTAACCAAAAACCAAAAAAACCAGACCAGAGCCTTGAACAAGCCGCCCAGAACCAATTAACAAATGACAATCGACATGCTTGTCTTCCTCACCGGCATGTCGCTAAACTATCCGGGACAGGGCACGTTTCCCTCAAAAGCTTTACACTGTCAAGTTTGCCTGGAAAGGGTTGGATGCCGACACGTGGCGCGCTGCCTCAGGCCTTGGTGCAGGCCGGAGTAACCCTTCTGGACGAGGAAGGCGTGGAGGGTCTGACGCTGCGGCGCGTTGCGTCCCGGGCGGGCGTGTCCCATGCGGCCCCGGCCCATTACTTCGAAGGTCTGCCGGGACTGCGGCAGGCGATTGCGACACGCGGCTTCCAGATCTTCCAGTCGGCGCTTCGTGATGCGATGGCGGCACCTGCCGCGTCGCCCAGGGCGCGGCTGCTTGCGGTCGTCAACGCGTATTCCGACTTCGCTGCCCGGCATTATGGCCTGTTCAGCCTGATGTTCCAGGAAATCGAGAACCCATCAGCCGCCCTGCGCGAGGCGGCGCTGGAAAGCTATGGCCTGTTCAGCGAATGCGTGGCGCCCCTGGCCGGCGATCGCGATCCCCTGGTGCTGGAAAGCGCGATCTGGGCGATGGCCCATGGCTACGGCATCCTGGGAATGAGCGGGCGGGCCGATCGAACCCATGTCGCCCCCCCGTTCGAGGCGCTGCTGGATCTTCTGATCCCCTGCGAACCTGCCGCCCCCGCCTGAGGGCGGCAGAATCCTTATCCATCCACGCGGATACGTGCGTTCTGCGGATCGTAGGGGCTGTCCTCGGTCACTTCGGCGTCCCAAAGCTCGCGGAACATGCGGACCTTCAGCTTCGTGCCGGGCGCGGCCAGGTCCGGGCGGACATAGCCCATGCCGATCTGCTTGCCGAAGGCTGCCGAATATCCACCCGAGGTCAGGCGCCCGATCTTTTCCCCGTCGAGGAAGATCCCCTCGCGGCCCCAGGGATCGGCGTCCTGCGGACCGTCGATCAGCAGGGTGACGCACATGGACCGGATGCCCTTTGCCTGCATCGCGTCCTTGCCCCTGAAGTCCTTGGACAGGTCCACGAAGCGGTCCAACCCGGCTTCCAGCGGGGTCGCGTCGCGGCCCAGTTCGGTGCCGAAGGCGCGATAGGATTTCTCCTGCCGCAGCCAGTTCTGAGCGCGCGCGCCGACCAGCCTCATGCCCAGCGGCTCGCCCGCCTCCATCAGCCGGTCGAACAGGTGGTTCTGCATCTCGATCGGGTGGTGCAGTTCCCAGCCAAGCTCGCCCGTATAAGCCACGCGGATGGCGTTGACCGGCACCATGCCCAATTCGATCTGTTTCGCCGACAGCCAGGGAAAGCGCTTGTTCGACAGCGCGGTTTCCGGCTGCGCATCGCGGATCAGCTTGGCCAGGATGTCGCGGGACGCAGGGCCGGCCAGGGCAAACACCCCCCATTGCGTGGTCACGTCATGGATGGCGACATAGTCGCCGCCCGCCGCCATGAAATCCTGCGCGGACTTGACCAGGTGATCGCCGTCATAGGCCGCCCAGGCGCCTGCCGACACCAGATAGTAATCGTTCTCGGCCAGGCGGACGATGGTGTATTCGGTCCGCGTCGTGCCCGCATCGGTCAGCGCATAGGTCAGGTTGATGCGGCCCACCTTGGGCAGCTTGTTGGTGGTCAGCCAGTCAAGGAACGCCGTCGCGCCCGGACCCTTCACGGTGTGCTTGGCGAAGGCCGTCGCGTCGATCAGCCCGGCCGCGCCCCGGATCGCCTCGGCCTCGGCCTTGGCGTATTGCCACCAGCCGCCGCGCCGGAAGCTGCGCGAGGCGTGGTCGTCGAAGCCTTCGGGGCCGTAGTAGTTCGGGCGTTCCCAGCCATTCACATGCCCGAACTGCGCGCCGTGCGCCTTTTGCCGGTCATAGGCGGGCGAGGTGCGCAGCGGGCGGCAGGCCTCCCGCTCCTCGTCGGGGTGGTGCAGGATGAAGACGTGCTCATAGGCCTCCTCGTTCTTGCGGGCGGCATATTCGGTGGTCATCCAGCCGCCGTAACGGCGCGGGTCCAGGCTGGCCATGTCGATCTCGGCCTCGCCCTCGACCATCATCTGGGTCAGGTAATGGCCGACGCCGCCCGCCGCCGTGATGCCGAAGGAAAAGCCCTCGGCCAGCCACATGTTGCGCAGGCCGGGCGCCGGGCCGACCAGCGGGTTGCCGTCGGGCGTATAGCAGATCGGCCCGTTGTAGTCGTCCTTCAGCCCCACCGTTTCCGAAGTCGGCAAACGGTGGATCATGGACATGTATTCTTCCTCGATCCGTTCCAGATCCAGCGGGAACAGGTCGGCACGGAAGCTTTCCGGCACGTCATACAGGAACCGCGCGGGGGCGTTGCGTTCGTACGGCCCAAGAATCCAGCCGCCGCGTTCCTCGCGCACATACCATTTCGCATCCGCGTCGCGCAGGACGGGGTGTTCCGGGTTGCCCTCGGCCCGCCATTTCACCAGCGCCGGATCGGGCTCGGTGACGATATACTGGTGCTCGACGGGGATCGCGGGGATCTTGATGCCCAGAAGGCGCGCGGTGCGCTGCGCATGGTTGCCGGTGGCGGTGACGACATGCTCGGCCCGGATCTCGAAGGTCTCGCCCGTTCCGACCAGGTTGCCGCCCTTCTCGACCAGCTTCTCGCAGGTGACGATCCATTCGGACCCGGTCCACCGATAGCCGTTGACCTGGATCTTGCGCTCGATCGTGGCGCCGGCCATGCGCGCGCCCTTGGCCATGGCCTGCGTCACGTCGGCGGGGTTGATATAGCCGTCGGTCGGGTGGAACAGCGCGCCCTTCAGGTCCTCGGTGCGGACCAGCGGCCAGCGGTCCTTGATCTGCTGCGGGGTCAGGAACTGATGCTCGATCCCGACCGTCTCGGCGGTGGCGGAATACAGCATGTATTCGTCCATCCGCGCATCCGTCTGCGCCATGCGCAGGTTGCCGCAGCGGGTGAAGCCTGCGTTCAGCCCGGTCTGCGCCTCAAGGTCCGCATACAGCTTGACGGAATAGTCATGGATATGGGTCGTCGCATAGCCCATGTTGAACAACGGCAGCAGGCCCGCCGCGTGCCAGGTGGACCCGGCCGTCAGTTCGTCCCGCTCGACCAGCATGGTGTCCCATCCCGCGCGAGCCAGATGGAGCGCGATGCCGCAGCCGACCGCGCCGCCTCCGACGACAAGAACCTTCACATGCGACTTCATTTCGCGCGACTCCATTGGCTTGTTGTTGGTTCCGTTACTGCCACGGCCTGTTCGCGCCGTTCCGATAGGCCCGACCTAAACGGGCGAAAAGCGACATGCTGCAACGCAGCACTTGTGCGAATCTGCCGCACGCCCTTAGGGTGCGCGCCACCGGGGGACCAGGGGGACGGGAATGCAGATTTGCCGCGACAGGCAAGCGATGCGCGATTGCGCAGGCAGTTGGCGGCGGGCGGGCGGACGCATCGCGCTTGTTCCGACGATGGGGGCCCTGCACGACGGCCATATGTCGCTGCTGGCCCATGCCCGCGACTGGCTGGATGCGCAGGGCGGCGGGCGGATCGTGACCTCGATCTTCGTGAACCCCACGCAGTTCGGTCCGAACGAGGATCTGGCGACCTATCCCCGGGATGAGGAAAACGACCTGGTGATGCTGCGGTATGCCGGCTGCGATGCCGTGTTCCTGCCGTCGGTCGGCGACATCTATCGCCCCGGCGCGCAAACCGTGGTCGAAGTGACGGGCCTGTCCCGGATGCTGATGGGTCGGCTGCGGCCCGGCCATTTCCGGGGTGTCGCGACGGTGGTGACGAAGCTGTTCAACATCGTCGGGCCGGATGCCGCGACCTTTGGCGAAAAGGATTACCAGCAGCTTGCGGTGATCCGGCAGATGGTTGCGGACCTTGACGTGCCCGTCCAGATCCTGCCCGTGCCGACGGTGCGCGAAGCCGACGGGCTGGCGATGTCGTCCCGCAACCGGCGCCTGTCGTCCGCCCAGCGGGCCGCGGCCCCGGTGCTGAACCACGCCCTGGACCGCGCCCAGCAGATGGTGGCCGAGGGCGCGGGCCTTTCCGCCGTCCGCGCCGAACTGCGGCGCATCATCGGGGCCGAGCCGCTGGCCCATGTCCGCTCCATCGACATCCGCGATGCCGCCGACCTGTCGCGCATCGCCATCATCCGGCGGCCGGTGGTGATTCTTCTGGCCGTCCGCTTTGGCGATGTTCTTCTGATCGACCAGCGTGTCGCCCATCCGAAAGGTGTCCCCGATGTCCGTTGAAACCCGCACGAAGCGCATCACCGCGCCCGAGATCGCGTCCCGCAAGGGGGCGACCCCCATCGTCGCGCTGACGGCCTATACCGCGCCGATGGCCGCCATGGTGGACGCCCATGCCGATGTCATCCTGGTCGGCGACAGCCTTGGCATGGTGATCCACGGCCTGTCCTCGACCGTGGGCGTCACCATGGAGATGATGATCCTGCACGGCCAAGCCGTGGTCCGCGGCAGCCGCCGCGCCCTGGTCGTGATCGACATGCCCTTCGGCAGCTACGAGGAAAGCCCCGAGCAGGCCTTCCGCAACGCCGCGCGCCTCATGGCCGAGACCGGCGCCGGCGCGGTCAAGCTGGAGGGCGGCAGCCGCATGGCCCCCACCATCCGCTTCCTGGCCGAGCGCGGCATCCCGGTCATGGGCCATGTCGGCCTGCTGCCGCAGGCGACGCATACGCTGGGCGGCTTCAAGACGCAGGGGCGCGACACGGAAAGCTGGCCGCGACACATGCAGGACGCCGTTGACGTGGCCGAGGCCGGCGCCTTCGCCATCGTGGTCGAGGGCGTCGTGGAACCGCTGGCGATCCGCATGACCGAGGCCGTGGCCGTGCCGACCATCGGCATTGGCGCATCGGCGCGCTGCGACGGGCAGATCCTGGTGCTTGACGACATGCTGGGCCTGTCCGCCCGCGTGCCGCGCTTCGTGCGCACCTTCGCGGACCTGGGCGCGCAGGCCGACCGCGCCATCGCCGACTATGCGGCGGCGGTGCGCGAGCGGTCCTTCCCGGACGAGGCAAACGTCTATCGCTGAGTGATCCAGATCAAGGTCATCGCCCTTGCCTGAGGCTAAGCCCGCCAGGCAACGCGACGGACGATCATGACACTGGCCACCTTTCTGACTGCGATCCTCGGGCTTCTGCTGACGCCCGGACCCACCAACACCCTTGTCGGGCTTGCCGGCGCCAGCGGCGGGATGGGCCGCGTCGTCCGGCTTATCCCGGCCGAGGTCGCGGGCTACCTGACGATGATCCTTCCCTTGGCCCTTGTCGGGCATGACCTGCTGACGGCCGTTCCGCCGGCTGCGCAGGCCATCAAGCTGACGGCGGCGATCTGGGTGATGATCCTGGCGGTCAGGCTGTGGGGTCGCGGATCGCTGTCGCAGGCAGGCGGACCCATCACCGCGGGGCGCATCTATGTCACCACCGCCCTGAACCCCAAGGCGCTGATCATCGCCCTTGCCCTGCTGCCCCCGCCCGCCCTGGCCGAATTCTGGTCGCGCCTGGCCCTGTTCTGCCTGACGGCAGCAGCCGTGGCGGCGATCTGGGGCGGCGCCGGGGCCTTCGCCCGGCAGCGCGGCACCGGCGCGGGGCGGTTGCAGGTGGTCCGACGCGCGGCCTCGGTCTGGTTGGCGATGGTGTCGGTGATGCTGGTCGCGGGTGTCCTGCGGGCCTAGTGCCCGCCGTCGAAATCGGCCGTGCGCGCCAGCCGCGACAGCAGCAGCGGCACCAGAAGCAGCAGCGACAGGCCCAGGTAGATGACGGAAAAGCTCATCCGCTCGGCCAGGAAGCCGATGGTGCCGGGGGCCAGCAGGATGCCGGAATAGCCCATGGTGGTGACGACGGACAAGCCGACGCCATGGGCCAGCCCCGGGACGTTTCCGGCCGCAGAAAAGGCGATGGGCACCATGTTGGCGATGCCGATGCCCGCCAGCCCGAAGCCGGCGATCGCAGCCCCTGGCGACGGCGCAAGGGCTGCCAGCGCCAGGCCCGCCATGGCGATGACCGTGCTGATCCGCAGCGTCCTGACCGCCCCGTGGCGGCGACGGATCTCGTCGCCCAGGAACCGCATGACGGCCATCGTTCCCGCGCAGGCCGCAAATCCCCAGCCCGCCAGCGCCAGCGGTGCGCCCATCTCTCGCTGCAGATACACCGCCGCCCAGTCAAGGATCGCGCCTTCTGGGATCATCGAGGTCAGGGCCATCACGCCGATCAGGTAGGGCAGCGGCGTTCGCGGCAGGCGCAGGGGCTGGTGCTTCTGCTCTCCCGAAGGGCTGTCATGCATCAGGCGGGGAAAGGCCAGCGCAAGGATCGCCGCGACGATCAGGGTCACGACGACGGCATGGGTCAGCTCGCCCAGGGACTGGATGGCAAGCCCGCCTGCCCCTGCCCCGCCCAGTCCGCCCAGCGACCAGAACCCGTGGCAGGACGACATGATCGCGCGGCGCCGGGCACGTTCGACCGCGACCGCATTGGCGTTCATGGCGACGTCCATTCCGCCGATCAGCCCGCCGAAGACCAGCACCGCGCCCGCGACCGCCCAAACCGTCGGCGCCAGCGAGATCCAGATCAGGCTGGGCGCGAACAGCACCGCCGCCAGCTTGACCGCGTGGGCCGACCCGCGCCGCGCGACAAGCGCGCCAAACACCGGCATCAGGCAGATCGACCCGATCCCGAGCGCCAGCACCAGCAATCCGGCGACGGATTCGTCGATGTCCAGCCGCCCCATCATCGCGGGCAGCTTCGGCGCCCAGCTTCCGACCACCAGCCCGTTCGCGAAGAACAGCGCCGAGACCGCCCACCGCGCCCTGACGCCGACACCACCTGTCCCGGTCATGATCCATGCCTCGTCGTCTGTGCCTGAGATGTCCCTGAATGGGGAACGCGCCAGCGCCCCCGCCTACAGCATCGAAGGCACGACCAGATCCGGCGGGCGGTGACCATCGGCAAAGGTCTTGATGTTGATGATGACCTTCTCGCCCATCTCGGCCCGGCCCTCGACCGTGGCACTGCCCATGTGGGGCAGCAGCACCACGTTCGGCAGTTCGCGCAGACGGGGATTGATCTCGTGCCCATGCTCGAACACGTCGAGGCCCGCGCCCGCGATTTCCCCCGCACGCAGCATCCGGGTCAGGGCGTTTTCGTCGATCACCTCTCCGCGCGAGGTGTTCACCACGACGGCCGTGGGCTTCAGCAGCTTCAGCCGCCGCGCGTTCAGCAGATGGAAGGTCGAGGGCGTATGCGGCGCGTTCACGCTGATGACTTCCATCCGCGCCAGCATCTGGTCCAGGCTTTCCCAATAGGTCGCCTGCAGCTCCTGCTCGATCTCGGGGCGCAGGCGGCGGCGGTTGTGGTAATGGACCTGCATTCCGAAGACATTGGCCCGCCGCGCCACCGCCTGGCCGATCCGCCCCATGCCGAGGATGCCCAGGCGCCGCCCGCCGACCCGCCCGCCCAGGTGCGCGGTCGGCGCCCATCCCGTCCACCGCCCGGCCTGCATTTCGGCAAGGCCCTCGGGGATGCGGCGGGTCACGCCCAGGATCAGCGCCATCGCCATGTCGGCCGTGTCCTCGGTCGCAACGCCGGGGGTGTTGGTGACCAGGACGCCGCGCTGACGGGCGGACTGGACGTCGATGTGATCCACGCCCGCGCCGAAATTCGCGATCAGCTTCAGCCTGTCGCCCGCCTGGGCCAGCATGGCCGCGTCGATATGGTCGGTCAGGGTCGAAACAAGCACATCCGAACCGCGCATCGCCGCCGCCAGATCCTCGCGCGACATCTTGGCATCGTCCTCGCGCAGCACGACATCGAACAGCTCCTTCATGCGCGTCTCGACCGCCTCGGGAAGGCGGCGCGTCACGGCGACACGCAGTTTGGGACGCGAGGGCTGCGGTGTGTGCATCTTGGCCTCACTTTCTCGATGTCATGTCGTGGCAGCCTTTCAAAACGGCGCCGCTTTTGGCAAACTGCCCGCGTTATGGGGCAGGCACAAGACCCCATCGGGGACGCGCGGCGACCCCGGGAATGGGGCAGAACGGATCGCCTGAACGGCGGTCGGCAGGAACGGACGGAACATGAAGATCAGGACGCTTTTGGGGGGCGGCGCGGCAATTCTGGCCGCATCGGCAGGTCTGGCACTGGCGCAGGCGGAGGCTGTTCCGCAATCCGCCGATGCCCGGATCGTGCGCGTCCAGGACGATGGCGGCGTGACCCGCGGGCCGGTCACCAACCTGCCCGTGCCGCGCTATGTCAGCCTGAAGGGGTCCGAAGGAAACGCCCGTCGCGGCCCTAGCCTGTCGCACCGCATCGACTGGGTGTTCCGCCATGCCGGTATGCCCCTGCGCGTTGTGGCCGAGTTCGGCCACTGGCGCCGGGTCGAGGACAAGGACGGCGCCGGCGGCTGGGTGCATTACGCGCTGCTGTCGGGTGTCCGCACCGCGCTTGTGACGCAGGACATGGTGGACCTGCGCAGCCGCCCGGACGCGGATTCGGACGTGGTGGCCCGCGCCGAGATGGGCGCCATCGTGCGGCTTGGCGAATGCACGCCCGGCTGGTGCCGCATTTCCGGCGGCGGCCAGCGGGGCTGGGTTCCGAAAGCCGCGATCTGGGGCGTGGACCCGGACGAGGTGCGGGACTAGGCCAGCCCGCGCCCGCGCAGCAGCGCATCCACCCCCGGCATCCGCTGCCGAAAGGCCAGCCACAACTGGTCCGCCGGGGCCGATCCGCCCTTGGACAGGATCGTCTCCTCCAGCCGCCGGGCGGTGGCCGGGTCGAAGATGTCGCCCGCTTCCTCGAATGCGGCAAAGGCGTCGGCGTCCATTACCTCGGACCACATGTAGCTGTAATAGCCGCTGGCATAGCTGTCGCCGCTGAAGACGTGGCTGAAATGTGGCGTGGCGTGGCGCATCGGAATGGCCGGAGGTGCATCAAGCGCCACCAGCACCTGCGCCTGTTCCGCCATGGCGTCGGCGGGCGGATCGCCGCGATGGAAGGCCAGATCGACAAGGGCGCTTTCCAGGTATTCGGTCGTGGAAAAGCCCGCGCCGGCCTTTGACGCCGCAAGAAGCCTGTCGCGCAGGGCGGCGGGCAGCGGCTCGCCCGTCTCGTGGTGCCGGGCATGGGCATCCAGGACGGCGGGCTGTTCCAGCCAGTGTTCGTAAAGCTGCGAGGGCAGTTCCACGAAGTCCTGCGCGACCGACGTCCCCGAGATCGAGGGCCAGGACACGTCCGACAGGATGTGATGCGTGGCATGGCCGAATTCGTGGAACAGCGTGCGCGCGTCGTCCCAGGACAGGAAGGCGGGGGCGCCCGGCGCCTCGGGCGGGGTGAAGTTGCAGACGTTGACGACGATGGGCCGCTGCCCCGCGCCGATCCCGTGCTGGACCTGCAGGGTGGAACACCAGGCCCCCGACCGCTTGGAGGGCCGGGCGAAATAGTCGCCCACGAAGATCGCCATCAACTGCCCGTCGCGCGTGATCCGCCAAGACCGCGCATCGGGCGACCAGAGGGGCGCGTCCAAAGGCTCGAACTCCAGCCGGAACAGGCGGCGCGCGACATCCATCATCGCCGCCAGCATCGCGTCCAGCGTCAGGTAGGGCTTGACATGATCGGCGTCGAAGTCGTGGTCGCGCCGCCGCAGGCGTTCCGCATAAAGGCGCCAGTCCCAGGATTCCAGCGCGCCGTTGACGCCATCCTCCCGCGCCATGGCGGTCAGCCTGGCCTCGTCGGCGGCGGCGCGCTGGCGGGCGGGCTGCCAGACCCGGCCAAGCAGGTCCGCCACGCGGTCGGCGCTGCCCGCCATCTCGGGCTCCAGCTTGTAGGCGGCGAAATCGGCATAGCCCAGCAGCCGGGCCCGTTCGTGGCGCAGGGCCAGGATCTCGGCTACCAGCGGCAGGTTGTTCGTCGCCTCGCCCCCCGCGCCCTGCCCCGATCCGCGCGCGGCCCAGGCGCGGAACGCGACCTCGCGCAGGGCACGGTCTTCGGCATATTCCAGGAAGGGCACGATCAGCGAACGGTTGAGCGTGACGACCTGCCCCTCCATCCCGCGTTCCTTCGCGGCGGCCCGCATGGACCGCAGCAGCCAGTCGGGCAACCCGCCCAGACGGTCGGCAGGGATCGGCAGAACATAGTCCCGTTCGTCCGCCAGCACGTTCTGCGAGAACTGCGTCGTCAGCACGGCCATCCGGGCGCGGATCTCGGCCATGCGGTCGCGGGCCGCGCCTTCCAGCCCGGCACCGGATCGGGTCAGGCCGCGCAAGGCCAGTTCGGTGATGCGCCGGTCCTCGGGCGGCAGGCTTTCCGCCATGGCCGCGACGGCCTTGACGCGGGCATAAAGGCGCGGGTCCATCCCGGTCTTGCTGTTGTAGGCGGCCAGACGCGGGGCGAAGTCGCGTTGCAGCGCCTCTCGCGGGGGGTTCGAATCGACATTGGCCAAGGTGTAGAAGATCGACAGCATGCGGTTCAGCCCGTCCTCGGCGGTTTCCAGCGCCGCGACGGTGTTGTCGAAGGTGGGCGGCTCGGGATTGGCCGCGATCGCCTCCATCGCGGCGGCGGCGGCGGCAAGTTCCCGGTCGAAGGCGGGGGCCATGTCCTCGTCGCGGATCAGGTCGAAGCGCGGCAGTCCTTGGGGACCGGTCCAGCGGGTCAGTTCGGGGTTCATGCAAGCCTCCTGGTTGAAAGGAACCTAGGATCGTTCGGCCCGGCCTTCCAGACCCGATCCGCAGACCGGGCAATCGGGCCGCCGCGCCGTCCCGATCATGCGGCTTTCCCCGTAAAGCCCGTCGAAGATCAGCATCCGACCACGCAACCCCTGGCCTGCCCCGGTCAGGTGCTTGATCGCCTCCAGCGCCATCATGCTGCCGACCACGCCCGGCAAGGGGCCGATCACGCCAGCCTCGGCGCAGGGCGGCGCAAGGCCCGGTGCGGGCGCCGTCGGGAACAGGCAGGCGAGGCAAGGGCCGCCGCGCGCAGGGTCATAAAGCGTCACCTGCCCTTCCCATTGCGCGATGGCCCCCGCGATCAGCGGCACGCGTGCCGTGACGCAGGCGCGGTTGATCGCCTCGCGCGCGGCGAAGCTGTCGGTGCCGTCCAGGACAAGGTCGTGCTGCGCGATCAGGTCGATGTCGGCATCCGTGATCCGGCGCGGCACCGGCGTCACCGCGACATGCGGGTTCAGCGCGTGCATGGCTGCGGCGGCTGTCTGCGCCTTGCCCTGCCCCCGCTGATCGCTGCGAAAGATCACCTGGCGCTGCAGGTTCGACAGGCTGACGGTGTCGTCATCGGCGATCGTGATCCGTCCGACGCCCGCCGCCGCAAGATACAGGCAGACCGGGGCGCCCAGGCCGCCCGCGCCAACGACCAGGATGCGGGCATCGCGCAGGCGCATCTGGCCCGGTCCGCCGATCTCTCGCAAAACCAGATGGCGGGCATAGCGGTCCAGTTCGGCATCCGTGACACCGGGATCGGCGGGAACGGGCACCGGTGCGGGCACGGCCCGCGACCGCAGCCGCGCAAGCCCCGCGCGATAGGCCAGCACCAGCCCCGCCAGCCCGCCCGCGACCAGCCAGC
>NZ_JAFNAW010000084.1 GCF_017356265.1 Paracoccus fontiphilus
GCGCATGACGGCGGCGGCCCCGGCGGCCAGGGCAGGGCGGGCGGACAGGAAGGCGCCGACCGCATGGGCGCGCCTGGCGGCGGGCCGCGCGGGGATGGATTTCATGGCGACGGCGCCGATGCCCCGCCGGTCATCCTGGCGCCCAGCGATCCGGGTCGGTCCGCGCCGGCCTCCAGCTATGCGCCGTCCGATCTTGGCGGGGTCAACAGCTTCGCCGCGACCGACACGCCGCTGCCCATGGAGAATCTCGGGCTTGGCGGCACCATCCCGGTGGTGGTCGAGCTTTTCACCTCGCAGGGCTGTTCGTCCTGCCCTGCCGCCGACGCGATGCTGGCGACGCTGTCCCACCGGCCCGATATCCTGCCGCTGTCCTTTCATGTGGACTACTGGGACTACCTGGGATGGGCCGACAGCTTCGCGCGTCCGGAATTCACCGCCCGGCAGGAAAGCTATGCCCGCGCGGCGGGGGAACATGCGGTCTATACGCCGCAACTGATCGTCGACGGCATGGACACGGCCCTGGCCCTTGGGCCTGCGCAACTGATGGCGCTGATCGACGCCAGCCTGATGGCCCCCGCCATGGTCAATGTCGAGCAGGAGGCCACTGCCGACGGCCAGTCGATCGAGCTGATGCCCTTGTCGGACCTGGGCGGCGGGGTCGAGATCCTTCTGGTCCGCTACGCCCCCGAGCGCCAGGTCGAGATGACCGCCGGCGAGAACCGGGGCAAGGTCGTCACCTATACCAACGTCGTCCTGTCGCTGGACCGGCTGGCCGAATGGGACGGGGTCGCCCCCCTGCGGATGACGGTGCGGCCCGACGGTACGGCGGATGACAGCTTTCCCGAGGACACGCGCCATGCCCTGCTGGTCCAGAAGGAACTGGGAAGGCATCACCTGCCGGGCCCGATCCTGGCCGCGATCCGGCTGGACTGACGCCCGGCGGGTCTTGCCGCGCCTTCGCCGATGGGGGACAACATTGCCGCCGGACGGAAAGAGGAACCCGCGATGACCGAACCGAAACCCTGGGTGCTGCCCGCGCTGGAATGGGGCCCGCTGCTTCTGTTCTTCGGCGTCTTCATGCTGAACCGCGGCGGCAGCGTCAGCCTGTGGGGGCAGGACTACACGCCGCTGGTCTTTGCCACGCTGGTGTTCATTCCCGCGCTTGCCCTGGCCACGCTGATCCGCTGGCGTCTGACGGGCAAGCTGTCGCCCATGCAGATCGCGACCCTTCTGCTGGTCGTGGTGTTCGGCGGCCTGTCGGTCTGGCTGAACGATCCGCGCTTCTTCAAGATCAAGCCCACGATCATCTACCTGCTGTTCGCCGGGCTGCTGGGCTTCAGCCTGGTCACGCGGCGCAACTGGCTGGGCACCATCCTGTCTGAGGCCCTGCCCATGGATGCCGAGGGCTGGCGAAAGCTGACGGGGCGCATGGCGCTGCTGTTCCTGGCGCTGGCCATCGCCAACGAGATCGTCTGGCGCAGCATGACCGAGACCACCTGGGTCTACTTCAAGACCTTCGGAATGCCCGTGGTGATCTTCGTCTTCCTGATGGCGAACGCGAACCTTTACCGCGCCCATTCGATCGAGGTTCCGACGGACGACGCCACCAAGTAGCGTCAGGCCCGCAGCCCGCCCAACTGCGCGGGCGGGGCCAGCAGGCGCGACCACCGCGGCTCGATCCGGCCGGGCAGGCGCGCGCGCAGCATGGGCAGGGACAAGGCCCAGGGCTGCGCCAGCGCGGTGCGGTAGAAGTCGAACAGCCCCCGCCGCAGGTAGGGCGTCCAGTGCGACAGGCGCAGCGGGCGGCGCTCGACCGGAAAGCCCAGGCGGTCCAGGGCGGCCAGCGTCGCCTGGTCGTCGATCTGCACGTCCAGCCAGTTGCCGGCCGGGCGGTCCAGGCCGAAACCCAGGGCCTGCCTGCGCCCCCGGTCCAGCCACAGTTCCAGCGCGAAGTCGAACAGGTCGTTCTCGCGCGAGGTGACGTTCAGGACCTCGGCCCGGCGCCCGGCAGGGCTGTCCAGGGCGGCGGCGGCGGTGTCGCGGAACTCGGCCCCGGCCAGCAGGACGATCCGCCCCACGCTGCCGGGTTCGGCCTCGTGCAGCGCCTGCAGGGCCACGCGCGCGCCCAGCGAATGGCCGATCACCGCGACGGGCCTGTTCGCGCCTTCGGAAACCAGGGACACCAGGGCGGCGACGGAGCGGCCCACCTCTCCCGCGCGGGCATAGGCGTTGCCCAGCATGCCCCGCGCCTCCCAGCCGAAGGCGATGGCCAGCCCCTCGTCCTCGGCGCCCGCGCCGAATCCCAGCGCGCGGGGCCAGGACAGCGCCCGGCGGTCGGACGCGTCGGGGTCGAGCGACAGGATGTGGCGGTGCGGGTCGCTGTGCGGGGCGGCAGGCGAGTAGCGATAGCCGTGGACCATCAGGATGATCGGCGCATGGCCGGGCAGGGCGCGGATCATGTCCGTCAATCCGGCGGGCGGCGCGGTATCGGCATCGACCTTGACGACCGGCATGATGGCCTCCTGGACGCTTTGCACTTCGTGCATAGGCAAAGGGTGCGACATGGGCGTGAAAGAAGCGTTAAGGCTGCGTGACGGCCGTTGCGCATCACGTTTGCGCAGGCCGGATGCCGCGCATTCCCTTCCATGCCGTTTTCGCCATTGAATTTTCCCCGTTATCCCCTCTATGTTGCCGTTATGCGTCATGCGGCCTTCAATTGCGGGTTGTGGGCGCTTCCAGTTTCGCAGCGCGGCACCTCTGGCACCGGATTGAACGGAAAGCGGCATGTGTCACGCGGAAAGCCCGCCCGTGCTGCGCGTCAATCGTGCGACCGGGCGAAAACCAGACAAGCGGCGCGGCAGGTTCTGCCTTCGCGTCAACCGTAAGGAACAGACGCGATGACGCGCGCACGGGACGGACAGGATCGGGACGGGGGGGGCTTGCGCCTTTCCCGCCGGATCGTTGTCGGCGGTGCGGCGCCCGTGTCCCCATCACAACGCAGCCTTTCGCCGGGGGTGCCACTGGCACCGCCCGGCGCCGGCCTGCGCGAAAGACATAACAATGGCAAAGAAAATGCTGATCGACGCCACCCATGCCGAGGAAACTCGGGTGGTCGTGGTGGACGGAACCAAGGTCGAAGAATTTGATTTCGAGACCGTAAACAAGCGCCAGATCTCGGGCAACATCTACTTGGCCAAGGTCACGCGGGTCGAGCCCTCGCTGCAGGCGGCCTTTGTGGATTACGGCGGAAACCGCCACGGCTTCCTGGCCTTCGCGGAAATCCATCCGGACTATTACCAGATCCCCGCCGCCGACCGCGAGGCGCTGATCGCCGAGGAACGCGCCTATGCCGAGGCCCAGGAGGCCGAGGACGCCGCCCGCGCGCGTCGCCGCCACGCCCGCGCCGAAAAGGCCGGCTCCGCTGACGAGGTCATCGCCAGCGACGAGGCCGAGGCGACCGGGGACGAGGATGCCGACACCGTCGGGGCCGAGGCTTCCGGCGACGACGCGGACATCGCCGGGACCGAACAGGCCGGCGACGAGGACGGGGCCGAGCCCACGACCGACGCCTCCGACAAGGACGAGGACATCGAATCGGTCGCGGACGAGGACGTGGCCGAGGAGATCCGCGTCCAGAAGAAGCCGCGTCCGCGCCGCTACAAGATCCAGGAGGTGATCAAGGTCCGGCAGATCATGCTGGTCCAGGTCGTCAAGGAGGAACGCGGCAACAAGGGCGCCGCGCTGACCACCTATCTGTCGCTGCCGGGCCGCTATTGCGTGCTGATGCCCAACACGGCGCGCGGCGGCGGCATCAGCCGCAAGATCACCAACGCCGTGGACCGCAAGAAGCTCAAGGACATCGCGTCGGAACTGGACGTGCCGAAGGGCGCGGGCCTGATCATCCGCACCGCGGGCAGCCAGCGCACCCGGACCGAGATCCGGCGCGACTATGAATACCTGCTGCGCCTGTGGGAACAGATCCGCGACCTGACCTTCAAGTCCATCGCCCCCGCCCCGATCTACGAGGAAGGCGACCTGATCAAGCGGGTCATCCGCGACCTTTACAACGCCGAGATCGACGAGGTCCTGGTCGAGGGCGAGCGCGGCTATCGCGTCGCCAAGGACTTCATGAAGATGATCATGCCGACCCACAGCCGGGCCGTGCAGCAATACACCGACTCGATGCCGCTGTTCGCGCGCTACCAGGTGGAAAGCTACCTGGCGGGCATGTTCAACCCGGTCGTTCAGCTGAAGTCGGGCGGCTACATCGTCATCGGCGTGACCGAGGCGCTGGTGGCCATCGACGTCAACTCGGGCCGGGCCACCAAGGAAGGCTCGATCGAGGAAACGGCGCTCAAGACCAACCTGGAGGCCGCCGACGAGGTGGCGCGCCAGCTGCGCCTGCGCGACCTCGCGGGCCTGATCGTCATCGACTTCATCGACATGGAGGAGCGGCGCAACAACGCCGCGGTCGAGAAGCGCCTGAAGGACAAGCTGAAATCCGACCGCGCCCGCATCCAGGTGGGCCGCATCTCGGGCTTCGGCCTGATGGAGATGTCGCGCCAGCGGCTGCGTCCGGGGATGCTGGAATCGACCACGCAGCCCTGCGCGCATTGCCACGGCACCGGCCTGATCCGCTCGGACGACAGCCTTGCGCTGACCATCCTGCGCGCCATCGAGGAGGAAGGCACGCGCAAGCGGTCTCGCGAGGTGCTGGTCAAGGCGCCGGTCGCGGTGATCAACTACCTGATCAACCAGAAGCGAGAGCATATCGCCGGGATCGAGGCGCGGTATGGCCTGTCGGTCCGGCTGGAAGCCGATCCCTCGCTGATCTCGCCCGATTTCGCCATCGAGAAGTTCAAGACGGCGACCCGCAACGTCCCCGAGGTCTCGGCCCCGGTCCTGTCGGTCGATGCCGACCTGATGGCGCAGATCGACGACGAGGACGAGGATCTGGTCGAGGACAACGAGGTGGAAGCCGAGGCCGAGGCCGAAGACAGTGCCGATGCCGTCGCCTCGGACGAGGAGAACGGCGAGGGTCGTTCGCGCCGCCGCCGCCGCCGTCGCCGCCGGAAAAACGGCGAGCGGGCCGAGGGTGACGCCGCCGAAGCGGGCGACGAGGCCGAGGAGACCGCCGAGGATGCAGCCGAGGCGGTCGAGGACACCGACGCGGCCGAGGGCGAGGGGAACGGCCGCCGCCGCCGNCCGCCGAAGCGGGCGACGAGGCCGAGGAGACCGCCGAGGATGCAGCCGAGGCGGTCGAGGACACCGACGCGGCCGAGGGCGAGGGGAACGGCCGCCGCCGCCGGTCGCGGTCGCGCAACCGTCGCCGGGGTGGCGATCTGCCGCGCGCCGAGGGCCTGCCCGAGGTCGTCGATCTTCAGGACGCGTCCGATGAACCGGCCGAGGCGCTGCCCGGCCTGAACGCACGCCCCGAGCCTCAGAACCCGCTTGCCGGCGGTTCCCCCGCCGGAGAGGTTCCGGCCGGCGAGGCCGCGACGGAAGACGGCGAGATCGTCGCCCTGTCCGAGATAGCGGTCGAGCCGCAGGCAGCCGAGGAAGCCGGAACCGAGGCGGTTTCGCCCGCGGATATGTCGCCCGAGGACGTGGCCAAGCTGGAGGCCGAGGAAACGGCGGTCGCGCAGATCGTGGCCGAGGCCCCCGAACAGGCCCATGCCGCAGAGCCGGCGGATGCGGTTGCCAACCCGGCCCCCGACCCGGCCCCCGAGCTTGTCGCAGCCCCCGAGCACGAGGCGGACGCTGCAGCGGCCCGCGAGCCCGAGATGGCCGACGCCGATGCCGGGCGTCCCAAGCGCCGTGGCTGGTGGTCCGGCAACCGCTGACGCAAAGAAGGGCGCGGGAAACCGCGCCCTTTTCGCAAGGACGTGACGCAATGCCCCATGGCTTGCCGCGCCGCAGACGCTAGAGTGCGCGCCATGCTGGGAATCGAACTTGCCACCGCCGCCTTCCTGCCCGCCGCCCTTGTGGCGTTGCTGGCGGGCGTCCTGTCCTTCCTGTCGCCCTGCGTGCTGCCGATCGTGCCGCCCTACCTGGCCTACATGACCGGGGTGGGGGTGAACGGCCTTCGCGCGCAAGAACGCAGCGCCGTCCTGCCCGCGCTGTTCTTCGTGCTGGGGCTGTCCACGGTCTTCCTGATCATGGGCTTCGCGGCATCGGCGTTCGGCCGGGCCTTCCTGCAATACCAGGATCTTCTGGCCAAGATCGCGGGCGGCGTCGTGATCGTGATGGGCCTGCACTTCCTGCGGGTGTTCCGGATTCCCTTCCTGGATCACGAGGCCCGGATCGACGCCGGCGACCAGGGCGGCGGCGCGCTTGGCGCCTATCTGCTGGGGCTGGCCTTCGCCTTCGGCTGGACGCCCTGCATCGGCCCGCAGCTTGGCATGATCCTGTCGCTGGCCGCCACGGGCGGAGAGCTGTCGCGCGGAACGGCGCTGCTGGCGGTCTATGCGCTGGGCCTCGGCATCCCGTTCCTGCTGGCGGCCGTCTTCATCAACCGCGCCATCGGCCTGATGAACCGCATAAAGCCCTGGTTGCATGTGATCGAACGCGTGATGGGCGCGCTGCTGCTGGTCGTGGGGATCATGCTGGTGACAGGGGCTTTCTCGGCCTTTTCCTATTGGCTTCTCGAAACCTTCCCGGGCCTTGCGGCGCTGGGCTGATACCGCCTGACAATCCGGTGGCGCGAACCCGATTTTCGCGCTATGCTGACCGGCAGACCCGGAACAACCGGGCGATTCAGAGGCAGTGACGGCGGTATTCCCATGACCGAGATGGTCTTTGGCACGACGCCCGTACGGGCGGGCGATCCCATTCTCCCGCGCTGGTGGCGCACGCTGGACAAGTGGTCCCTAGCCTGCGTGCTGGGCCTGTTTTCGATCGGCATCCTTCTGGGGCTGGCGGCATCGGTTCCGCTGGCGGAAAAGAACGACCTGCCGCGTTTCTACTATGTCCAGCGCCAGGCGTTCTTCGGCGGCATGGGGCTTGTCACCATGCTGGTCATCTCCATGATGTCGCCGCGCCAGATCCGCCGGATCGGCGTCATGGGCTTTGCGGCGGCCTTCGTGCTGATCCTGCTGCTGCCCCTGATCGGCGAGGATCACGGCAAGGGCGCCACCCGCTGGCTGTCCGTCGCCGGCATCTCCATGCAGCCGTCCGAGTTCCTCAAGCCCGGCTTTGTCGCGATCTGCGCCTGGTTCATGGCGGCCGCGCAGATGATCGGCGGACCGCCGGGCAGGCTTTATTCCTTCATCACGGCCGTGGTGGTCGTTCTTCTGCTGGCCATGCAACCCGACTTCGGGCAGGCCTCGCTGGTGCTGTTTTCCTGGCTGGTGATGTATTTCATCGCCGGGGCTCCGATGGTGCTGCTGCTCAGCGTCATGGGGATCGCGGCGGCGGGCGGGTTCTTCGCCTATGGCGCGTCCGAACACTTTGCCCGCCGCATCAACGGCTTCCTGTCGCCCGAGATCGACCCGCGCACGCAGATCGGCTATGCGACCAAGGCCATCCAGGACGGCGGCTTCTTCGGTGTCGGCGTGGGCGAGGGCAGCGTGAAATGGTCGCTGCCCGACGCGCATACCGACTTCATCATCGCGGTGGCGGCCGAGGAATACGGCACCATCATGGTGCTGGCGGTGATCGCGCTTTATTGCACCATCGTGGTCCGGTCCCTGCTGCGCCTGCTGCGGGAACGCGATCCCTTTGCGCGGATCGCCGGGGCCGGCCTTGCCTGTGCCTTCGGGGTCCAGGCGCTGATCAACATGGGCGTGGCCGTGCGCCTGCTGCCCGCCAAGGGCATGACGCTGCCCTTTGTCAGCTATGGCGGATCGTCGGTGATCGCATCGGGCATTGCCGCCGGGATGCTGCTGGCGCTGACCCGCACCCGACCCCAGGGCGAGCTGGGCGAAATCCTGCGGCGGGGACGCTGATGGCTTCCCCTGCCACCACCGCGCCTCTTGCCCTGATCGCCGCCGGAGGGACGGGCGGCCACATGTTTCCGGCCCAGGCATTGGCGGAACTGCTGCTGGCCGAGGGCTGGCGCGTGAAGCTGTCCACCGACGACCGGGGCGCACGCTACGCCGGCGGCTTCCCCGAGGCGGTGGAACGCAGCATCGTCCGTTCGGCCACCACCGCGCGGGGCGGGCTGGCGGGCAAGCTGGCCGCGCCCCTCAAGATCGCGGCGGGAGTCCTGTCGGCGCAGGCGGCGTTCCGGCGCAACCGGCCTGCCGTCGTGATCGGCTTTGGCGGCTATCCCACCATCCCGGCCATGTCGGCGGCGGTCACGCTGGGCGTGCCCCGCATGATCCACGAACAGAACGGCGTCATGGGCCGGGTGAACCGGCTTTTCGCGGCCCGTGTGCAGCGTGTCGCCTGCGGCACCTGGCCCACGGATCTGCCTGCGGGCGTCCTGGGCCTTCATACCGGCAACCCGGTGCGCCAGGCGGTGCTGGACCAAACCGCCGCCCCGTATTCGCCTCCGGGCGCTGGCCCGCTGCACCTGCTGGTGATCGGCGGCAGCCAGGGCGCGCGCGTGCTGTCCGATGTGGTTCCCGCCGCCATCGCCGCGCTGCCCCCCCACCTGCGCACCCGCCTGCGGGTCAGCCATCAGGCCCGGACCGAGGACGCGGACCGCGTCATCGCCGCCTATGCCGATGCGGGCATCGCGGCCGACGTTCAGCCCTTCTTCACCGACGTTCCCGAACGGCTTGCCCGGGCGCAACTGGTTGTCAGCCGCTCGGGCGCGTCGTCGCTGGCCGACATCACCGTGATCGGGCGGCCCGCCATCCTGATCCCCTATGCCGCCGCCACCGGCGACCACCAGACCGCCAATGCGCAGTCCCTGGCCGAGGCCGGGGCGGCGCTGGTCCATCCCGAATCGGTGCTTGACGCGCCAAGCCTGACGCGCGACATCCGCGCGATCCTGAGCGACCCCGCCCGTGCCAGCCAGATGGCCAGCGCCGCCCTTTCCCTCGCCCGGCCCGATGCGGCGCGGCGCTTGTACGACCTTGTCACGGAGATTGCCCGATGAACGCCGCCACCAAACTGCCGCACGAGCTGGGACCCATCCACTTCATCGGCATCGGCGGCATCGGCATGTCGGGCATCGCCGAGGTGCTGCTGACGCTGGGCTATGACGTCCAGGGCAGCGATGCCAAGAAGTCCAAGATCACCGACCGCCTGGAAACCTTGGGCGCCCGCGTCTTCGAGGGTCAGCGGGCCGAGAATATCGGCGCTGCGGGCGTGGTCGTGATCTCGACCGCGATCAAGAAGGGCAACCCGGAACTTGAGGAAGCCCGCCGTCGTGGCCTGCCCGTGGTCCGCCGGGCCGAGATGCTGGCCGAGCTGATGCGGATGAAATCCAACATCGCCATCGCCGGCACCCATGGCAAGACGACCACCACGACCATGGTGGCGACGCTTCTGGACGCGGGCGGGCTGGACCCGACCGTGATCAACGGCGGCGTGATCCATGCCTACGGGTCCAACGCGCGCGCGGGCGCGGGCGAATGGATGGTGGTCGAGGCGGACGAGAGCGACGGCTCCTTCAATCGCCTGCCCGCCGACATCGCCATCGTCACCAACATCGACCCCGAGCATATGGAGCATTGGGGCAGCTTCGACGCGCTGCGTCAGGGGTTCTACAACTTCGCTTCGGGCATTCCGTTCTACGGGCTGGCGGTCTGCTGCACCGACCACCCCGAGGTGCAGGCGCTGGTGGGCAAGCTGACCGACCGCCGCGTCGTGACCTTCGGCTTCAACGCCCAGGCGGACGTGCGCGCCATGAACCTGCGCTATGAAAACGGCATCGCCCATTTCGACATCGCGCTGCAGGGCGAGGGCCCGACCGAAACCGGCGACATCGAGATGATCGAGGGCTGCAGCCTGCCCATGCCGGGCGACCACAACGTCTCGAACGCCTTGGCTGCCGTCGCGGTGGCCCGCCACCTGGGCATCAAGAAGGCCGAGATCCGCGAGGCCCTGGCCAAGTTCGGGGGCGTCGGACGCCGCTTCACCCGCGTGGGCGAGATCAACGGCGTCACCATCATCGACGACTACGGCCACCATCCCGTGGAGATCGCCGCCGTGCTGAAGGCCGCGCGGCAGGCCACCAAGGGCCGCGTGATCGCCGTTCACCAGCCGCACCGCTACAGCCGCCTGTCGAACCTGTTCGACGATTTCTGCACCTGCTTCAACGAGGCCGACGTGGTCGCCATCGCCGAGGTCTATGCCGCGGGCGAGGACCCGATCCCCGGCGCCACGCGCGACGACCTGGTCGCGGGCCTGATCGCCCACGGCCATCGCCACGCCCGCGCGATCCTGGACGAAAACGACCTGGAGCGGCTGGTCCGCGAACAGGCCCGGCCCGGCGACATGGTCGTCTGCTTGGGCGCGGGGACCATCTCGGCCTGGGCGAACGGGCTGCCGCAGCGGTTGCAGGGGCGGGCCGCGTGACCCAGTCGGCGATCCTTGCCATCATCATCATGGCGGGCTGGCTTGTGCTGGCCCGGCTGGCCCGAACCCTGCGCCGACGTCAGCGGCAGCGTGCGTTGTGGGCCTTGGTGATCGCCGGGGTGCCGATCCTAGGCTGGCTGACCTATACCTGCGGCCCCTGGGCCGGCATCGGTTTCCTGGCGCTGGGCCTTCTGGTGCTGATCCGCCTGCCGATGCGCGCCCGGACCCGCGCGACACCGTGATCCCTTTCTACGCGGCCATCGGCCTTGTGGTCCTGTGCGGCACCTGGACCGGGGCCACGCGGATGGCCGCGCGATCCTTCCGGCCCTTGCTGTCCGTCCTTGCCGTGCTTCTCGCCGGGGCAGGGGCCTGCTGGCTGATCGGGTCGGAAAAGACCGGCTCCTCGCTTGCCGGACTGGCCGGCACCCTGCTTGCGATGCTGCTGCTTCTGGCCGCCGGCTCCATCGCCTTTGGCGCGGCCTTGCGCGGCCTTCACGATGCGACCCGCCGCCGCGTGGCGGTCGATCCGCCTGCGCCGATGCGGCCTGCCTGGGACATCCGGGGCTTCTGCGCGCTGGCCCTTGTCGCCGTTCTCCTCAGCCTGGCCGAGTAGGCCCGCGTGGTTGACCAGGGCCGGGCCACTGGCTACCACAAGCGCCATGATGACCGAACTTCCCCAGACCCGCGGCACCCTGACACCCGATCGCCCGCTTGACAGCCTGACTTGGCTGCGCGTCGGCGGGCCTGCCGACTGGCTGTTCCAGCCCGCCGACGAGGACGATCTGGCGGGTTTCCTGCGCGACCTTGATCCCGCGATCCCCGTGTTTCCGATCGGCGTCGGCAGCAACCTGATCGTGCGCGACGGGGGCATTCGCGGGGTGGTGATCCGCCTTGGCCGGGGCTTCAACGGCATCACCGTCGAAGGCGACCGGGTGATCGCCGGCGCCGCCGCGCTGGATGCCCATGTCGCGCGGCGCGCGGCGGACGGGGGGCTGGACCTGACCTTCCTGCGCACCATTCCCGGCAGCATCGGCGGCGCGGTCCGCATGAACGCAGGCTGCTACGGCAGCTATGTCGCCGACCACCTGGTCGAGGCGCGGGCCGTGACCCGCCGGGGCCAGCGCGTGGTGCTGACCCCGGACGACCTGCGCTTTGCCTATCGCCACGCCGACCTGCCGGAAGGCTGCGTCGTGACCGAGGCGGTGTTCCGCGCGCAGCCCGGCGATCCCGACATGCTCCACGCCAAGATGGCCGAGCAACTGGCGAAGCGCGACGAGACGCAGCCCACCAAGGAACGCAGCGCCGGGTCCACCTTCCGCAACCCGGCGGGGTTCAGCTCGACCGGGCGGGCGGACGATGTCCACGACCTCAAGGCCTGGTCGCTGATCGACCGCGCGGGCCTGCGCGGCCATAGCTGGGGCGGGGCGCAGATGTCGGAAAAGCATCCGAACTTCCTGCTGAACACCGGCGGCGCCACCGCCGCCGAGCTTGAGGCGCTTGGCGAACTGGTCCGCCGCCGCGTGCTGGAGGACAGCGGCCATGACCTGCAATGGGAAGTGATCCGCGTGGGCGATTCCGCGCCGGGATCAACCATCGGCTGATTAACGAATTGCCCAACAATCTTTGGAAGATAGCAAAAAATACCCTTTTGTGATTTCCGTGCATCAGCTATCCTTTCGCCATAAGCGCAGACCGGGGTGAACCCGGCCGCGCGGGGACAGAAAATCCCGGATCAACCGGGGCGAAAGGCGAAAAACGTGGCGGGCAGGTCGAGCAGGACAGCCCATACCGTAGCCGTTCTGATGGGCGGACCCTCGGCCGAGCGAGAGGTGTCGCTGTCATCGGGGCGCGAATGCGCGAAGGCGCTGCGGGTGGCGGGCTATGACGTGATCGAGGTCGAACTCGGTCCCGAACGCGGCGGCGATCTGGTTGCGCGCCTGGCGGGCCTTCGCTGCGACGTGGTCTTCAACGCCCTGCATGGCCGGTGGGGAGAGGACGGCTGCGTCCAGGGCATCCTGGAATGGCTGGACCTGCCTTATACCCATTCGGGCGTGCTGGCCTCGGCCCTGGCGATGGACAAGACCCGCGCCAAGGACGCTCTGCGGGTGGCCGGGCTGCCGGTGGTCGAAAGCGTCATCGCCGATGCCGACGAGGTGCGCGCCCGCCATGTCCTGCCGCCGCCCTATGTGGTCAAGCCCAATGACGAGGGATCGTCGGTCGGCGTCTATATCGTCCATGACGGCGCCAACCAGCCGCCGCAACTGGCCCCCACCATGCCCGCCCGCGTCATGGTCGAGACCTATGCGCCGGGGCGCGAACTGACGACCGCAGTGATGGGCGACCGCGCCCTGGGCGTGACCGAGATCATCACCGAGGGCTGGTACGACTACGCCGCCAAATACTCGGTCGGCGGGTCGCGCCATGTGATCCCGGCCGCCATCCCTGGCGACATCGCGCAGGCCTGCCGCGACTATGCCGTGCGCGCCCATGATGCGCTGGGCTGCCGGGGCCTGTCGCGCACCGATTTCCGCTGGGACGACACGCGCGGGCTGGATGGGCTGATCCTGCTGGAGGTGAACACCCAGCCCGGCATGACGCCCACCTCGCTTGCGCCCGAACAGGCGGCCCATGCGGGGATCGACTTTCCCGCCCTGATGCGCTGGATGGTGGAGGACGCGCTGTGCCGGACGTGATCGACCATCGCCCGAACCGGCAGCCCCCGTTCGACCGCGTCAAGCGCGACCCGGCGCCTTCAAGGCTGCAATACCGGCTTGAACGGATGTGGCTGCGGCCGATCTGGCGCCGCGCGGTGCGCGTCGGCGTCCCCGTGGTCCTGGTCGCCGCCATCGGGAGCATCTGGCTGTCGGACGAGGACCGCCGCGCCCGGCTTTCCGACGGCGTCGCGCAGATCATGGACAAGGTGCAAAGCCGCGAGGAGTTCCAGGTCAGGACCATGGTGGTCGAGGGCGCCTCGCCCGTGGTGGACGACGCGCTGCGCGCGATGCTGCCTGTGGAACTGCCCGCCTCCAGCTTCGACATCGACCTGACCGCGTTGCGGTTGCAGGTGATGCAGTTGGACGTGATCGAATCCATCGACCTGCGCATCAAGCCGGGCGGCATCCTGTCGGCCGTGGTCAAGGAACGCGAGCCTGCCGTGCTGTGGCGCCATTCGCGCGGGATCGAGATCCTGGACAAGACCGGCCACCGCGTCGCCTCGGTCACGTCCCGCGACGTGCGCGCCGACTTGCCGCTGATCGCGGGCGAGGGGGCCGACCTGGCGGTGTCCGAGGCGTTGTTGCTGGTCGATGCGGCCGGGCCGATCCTGCCTCGCCTGCGCGGTCTGGTGCGCAAGGGCGAACGCCGCTGGGATCTGGTGCTGGATCACGGCCAGAAGATCATGCTGCCCGCCGAAGGTGCCGTGATCGCCCTGCAGGCCGCCATGGCGCTGGATCGGTCGCAGGACATGCTGGGGCGGGACATCATCACCATCGACCTGCGCAATCCGTCCCAGCCCGTGCTTCGGCTGGGCATCGACGCGCGCAACACCATTCGAACCGCCCGGGGCCAGCCGCTGCTGGGCCCGGACGGCAAGGTCATCGTGGAAGACGGCAAGAAGGGGGGCTGAGTGATGGCGGAACTTTATCAAACGCAACGGGCGATGCGGAACATCCGTCGGGCGGCCCTGCAGCGCGGCGTGATCGGCATCCTGGACATCGGCACGTCGAAGATCGCCTGCCTGGTGCTGCGCTTCGACGGCACCGGCACGTTCCGCGAAACCGACGGGGTCGGCCCCATGGCGGGACAGGCGAACTTCAAGGTGATCGGCGCGGCCTCGACCCGCTCGCGCGGGATGCGCCGGGGCGAGATCGACGTGATGGCGGAAACCGAACGCGCCATCCGCACCGTTGTGGCCGCTGCCCAGAAGGTCGCGGGCGTGCGCGTGGATCAGGTCATCGCCTGCCTGTCGGGCGGTCGGCCCACATCCTATGGCCTTGCCGGAGAGATCACGCTGGAAGCGGGTCGCGTCCACGACCACGACGTGGCCCGCGTGCTGGCGGCCTGCGATGCCCCCGACTACGGCCGGGGCAGGGAAGTGCTGCACGCCCAGCCCGTGAACTTTGCCGTGGACAACCGCAGCGGCCTTGGCGATCCGCGCGACCATGTGGGCAACAAGCTGGCCTGCGACATGCATGTGCTGACCGTCGACGGCGACGTCATCGGCAACCTCATCCAGTGCATCCGGCGCTGCGACCTGGAACTGGCGGGCATCGCCTCGGCCTCCTACGCCTCGGCCCGCGCAGCCTTGGTCGAGGACGAGCAGGAGCTGGGATCGGCCTGCGTCGACTTCGGCGGCGGCGGCACGGGCGTGTCGATTTTTGTCAAGAAACACATGATCTTCGCCGACACAGTTAAGATCGGCGGTCACCTAATTACGCAGGATATCGCCCAGGGGCTGCGCGTGCCCCTGCCCGTGGCCGAGCGCCTGAAGACCCTCAGCGGCGGGGTCGAGGCGACGGGCCGCGACGACCGGGACATGCTGGATCTGGGCGACGCGGCGACCGGATGGGAGGTCGATCGCAGGTCCGTCAGCCGCGCCGACCTGATCGGCATCATGCGCCCCCGGGTCGAGGAAATTCTGGAAGGCGTGCGCGAAGTCCTTGATGCGGCGGGATTTGACTCGATGCCCAGCCAGCAGATCGTGCTGACGGGCGGGGGCAGCCAGATCCCGGGCCTGGACGGCCTGGCCGCGCGCATCCTGGGGCCGAACGTCCGTTGCGGCCGTCCGCTGCGGATCGACGGGCTGGCCCACCAGTTCACCGATCCGGGGTTCTCCAGCGCCGTCGGGCTGGCGCTTTTCGCGGCCCATCCGCAGGACGAATGGTGGGATTTCGAGATGCCCGCCGAGAGCTATCCGTCCCGCAGCCTGCGCCGCGCGTATCGTTGGTTCAAGAACAACTGGTAAGCCCTTGAGCAGGAATGTGGTGTTGACGCGCGAATCCACCAGATGCTGCCCCATTGGCAAGATACCGCCGAAATCACTTTCGCATACTGCCAGATTTTGCGGTATTTGCGTGTTTTTCAAGTGACGCAGAACGGTCTGGCGGCTAGGATTGAGACTAGACCGAGGGATTCGACGGGCGGCAGGATATGACCCGATCGACATAGCAAAAACAGGCGGACTCATGAACCTCAATCTGATGATGAACGACGAAGACGAACTCAAGCCTCGGATCACCGTCTTCGGTGTTGGCGGCGCGGGCGGCAACGCGGTCAACAACATGATCGAGAAGAACCTCGACGGTGTCGAGTTCGTGGTCGCCAACACGGATGCGCAGGCCCTGGCCAGTTCCCGTGCGGGCAACCGCATCCAGATGGGTCCGAAAGTCACCGAAGGCCTGGGCGCCGGCGCCAAGCCCGCCATCGGCGCCAAGGCCGCCGAGGAAACGATCGAGGACATCGTCGATCACCTGATGGGCGCGCACATGTGCTTCATCACTGCGGGCATGGGCGGCGGCACCGGCACCGGCGCGGCCCCGATCATCGCCCAGGCCGCGCGCGAGATGGGCATCCTGACCGTCGGCGTTGTGACCAAGCCCTTCCAGTTCGAGGGCACCAAGCGGATGCGCCAGGCCGACGAGGGGATCGAGGCGCTGCACAAGGTCGTGGACACGCTGCTGATCATCCCCAACCAGAACCTGTTCCGCATCGCCAACGAAAAGACCACCTTCACCGAAGCTTTCGCCCTGGCCGACGACGTGCTGTACCAGGGCGTCAAGGGCGTGACCGACCTGATGGTCAAGCCGGGCCTGATCAACCTCGACTTCGCCGACGTCCGGTCGGTCATGGACGAGATGGGCAAGGCCATGATGGGCACCGGCGAGGCCTCGGGCGAGAACCGCGCCCAGGAAGCCGCCGAGCGCGCGATCGCCAACCCGCTGCTGGACGAGGTCAGCCTGAACGGCGCCAAGGGCGTGCTGATCAACATCACCGGCGGCTACGACATGACCCTGTTCGAACTGGACGAGGCCGCGAACGTCATCCGCGACAAGGTGGACAGCGACGCCAATATCATCGTCGGCTCGACGCTTGATCCCGACATGGACGGTTCGATCCGCGTGTCGGTCGTCGCGACCGGCATCGACGCCAGCGTGGCCGCGGCCGATGTTCCGGCACCGCGCCGCAGCATGGCCGAGCCGCTGACGCAGAACCCGACGGTGTCCCAGCGGGTCGAGGCCGCGCCGCAGCAGGATGACCTGCCGCCGCGCCGCGTCGCCCCCCCGGTGGCCGAGGCG
>NZ_JAFNAW010000085.1 GCF_017356265.1 Paracoccus fontiphilus
GGCGAGCGATGGGCGCGGGCATCCCGCCGCGCGGCGGCCCAGGACCGGCGCGCATCGCCCGAGGTCGCCGCGATCAGCAGCGCGGTCAGGCGCGCGGGAAGCCAGTTCGTCGCATCGTCCAGGCGCGCGGCAAAGCGACCGAACAGGTCGTGGCGCGGCGTGCGGTGGCCGATCATCGAATCAAGCGTGTTGATCGCCTTGTAGGCGGCGATGCCCGGCAGCCCCAGGACCACCGCCCAGAACAGGGGCGCGATGACCCCGTCCGAGGCGTTTTCCGACAGGCTCTCGATGCTGGCGCGGGCCAGGGCTGGCTCGTCCGCGCGGGTCACGTCGCGGCCGACGATCATCGCGGTGGCCTGGCGGGCGGCTGGCAGGTCGTCTGCAAGCAGGGGCCGGGCGACGGCGCGCAGGTGATCGTCCAGAGATCGCGCGGCTACCAGCGGCCAGGCCAGCACACCCGCCGCCAAGGGGCCGAGCCATGCCTGCAGGATCGCGGCGGGCAGGACGGCTGCGGTGATGACGATCAGGCTTGCCGCCATGCCGCGCCCGATGCGGTTGCCGCCACGGTTCATCGCGCGATCCAGCCGCGCGATCAGCGCGCCCATCCATGTCACGGGATGGCCGATCCGCCGATACAACGGGTCCGGCCAGCCGATGGCGGCATCCAGCAGCAGGGCGATCAGCGCGATCATGGCGCGGTCACGTTCACCGATTCGACGGACCAGGCATCGCCATGGCGGTGCAGGACGGTCAGCGACAGGGGTGCCACATGGAAGGACAGCGCGGCATGGCCCACCACCAGCGACAAGCCGGCCCGGACCGTGCCGGCGTGACCGACGACCAGGGTGTCACGGGTCATCGCCTGAAGCTCGGGGCGGACGCGACCGGCCATGTCCTCGAAGCTTTCGCCGCCGTCCGGGCGGTGCAGCGCCAGATCGGCTGCCGGCATCGCGCCCAGGTCGGGCAGGTCGGCATAGGCCAGCCCCTCCCACGCGCCATGATCCTGTTCCCAAAGGGCAGGCCGTGTGTCGTCCGCGTCAAGGCCAAGCGCCTGCAGCGTCTGCAGGCAGCGCCGCGCCGGGCTGGCGACGATGCGCTGCACCGCGCCGATCCTGCCGCGCATCCAGGAAAAGTCGCGGGCTGCCGTGCAATCGGCATCCACGTCGCGTCGCCCGGCCAGTGTGCCGCCCGTCAGGGACGGCGCGTGCCGCAGGATCAGAACCTTGACCATCGTTCCCTTCCGCCTGGTGCCGCGCACCATGCCGCGCCCGTCCGGCAGCGGCAAGCCGAGGCGGTTGACCGGGCAGGCTCCAGCGCGCAGGCTCTTGCTTGACAGGCGCGGGGACGGCGGCCTATATCGGAAATGAACGTTCGTTCAATAAATGGGAGGGGATTGCCGATGTTCACGCGGGGGATGGAGTTCGATCTGGGCGAGGATGTGAACGCCCTGCGCGACATGGTGCATCGCTGGGCGCAGGATCGCGTCAAGCCGATGGCCGCCGACGTTGATCGCACCAACGACTTCCCGAACGAGCTGTGGACCGAGATGGGCGACCTGGGCCTGCTGGGCATCACCGTCCCCGAGGAGTTCGGCGGCGCCGGCATGGGCTATCTGGCGCATGTCGTGGCGACCGAGGAAATCGCGCGGGCCAGCGCCAGCGTCAGCCTGTCCTATGGCGCGCATTCGAACCTCTGCGTGAACCAGATCAAGCTGAACGGCAGTGACGAACAGCGCCGGAAGTATCTGCCCGACTTGTGCAGCGGCAAGGCGGTCGGCGCGCTTGCCATGTCCGAGGAAGGCGCGGGCAGCGACGTCGTGTCGATGAAGCTGCGGGCGGAAAAGAAGAACGACCGTTATGTGCTGAACGGCAGCAAGTACTGGATCACCAACGCGCCCGACGCGCAGACGCTGGTGGTCTATGCCAAGACCGACCCGGACGCGGGCAGCAAGGGCATCACCGCCTTCATCGTCGAACGCGGCATGGCCGGCTTTTCCACCAGCCCCCATTTCGACAAGCTGGGGATGCGCGGCTCGAACACGGGCGAGCTGATCTTCGAGAATTGCGAGATCCCGTTCGAGAATGTCCTGGGCGAGGAGGGCCGGGGCGTCCGCGTGCTGATGTCGGGTCTGGATTATGAACGGCTGGTCCTGTCGGGCATCGGCACCGGCATCATGGCCGCCTGCCTGGACGAGGTGATGCCTTATGTCCGCGACCGCAGGCAGTTCGGCCAACCGATCGGGTCCTTCCAGCTGATGCAGGGCAAGATCGCCGACATGTATGTCGCGTTGAACACCGCCCGCGCCTATGTCTATGAGGTTGCGAAGGCCTGCGATGCGGGCAAGGTGACGCGCCAGGACGCGGCGGGCGCCGTGCTTTACGCCAGCGAGCAGGCCATGGTGCAGGCGCATCAGGCGGTGCAGGCGCTTGGCGGCGCGGGGTTCCTGAACGACAGCGTTGTCAGCCGCCTGTTCCGCGACGCCAAGCTGATGGAGATCGGCGCCGGTACCAGCGAAATCCGCCGGATGCTGATCGGGCGCGAACTGCTGGGCCTGGTCTGATGCGATCCCTGCTGGCCTTGGCGCTGATGGCGGCACCGGCCTTCAGCCAGGAACCGGAATCGCCGCCTTTCGACGCATCGCTGGTCGATGCCTGCCTGGAGAAAGCCGCCGGAGAGGCCGGCACGGAAGCGATGCCCGATTACGCCCGCTGCGTCGGGGTGGCCTCGGGGCCCTGCATCGACAGCCCTGACGGCTACAGCACCGTCGGCATGTCCTATTGCCTGGGCGAGGAGTTCGACGTCTGGGACAGGAAGCTGAACGACAGCTATGCCAAGGTGCTTGCGGCCGCCAGGGCCGCCGACGCCGAGATGGCGGAACTGGGATCGGCCGCCCCCAAGCAGGAACCGCTGCTGAGACAGATGCAGCGCGACTGGATCGCCTTCCGCGACTCGGCCTGTTCCTATGAGGGCAGCCGCTGGGGCGGCGGCACGGGCGCGGGTCCGGCCGGCGTCGATTGCAGCCTGCAACTGACGGCGCAGCAGTATTTCCGGCTGCGGGCCTGGGAGCCGCGGGATGAATAAGGGTCTTGCGCTTGCGATGTGCCTTGCCGGCGCGACGTCGATGATGGCGCCCCCTGCCGTCGCGGGAGACAGCTCGGGCCTGGACCCCGCGGTGATCGATCAGTGCCTTGCGGATGCCGCGACGGACGGCGCGCGGCTTGATTGTGCCGGGGCCGGTCAGGAAAGCTGCCTGGCCTATGCCGAGGCAGAGCATGGCGAAGTCGGTCCGGTGGACCGGCAGTTGAACTGCCTCGATGCCGAATGGCAGGCTTGGGAAGCCAAGCTGAACGAAGTGTATGACGACCTCAAGGCCGTCGAGGAGCAGCGTGGCCCGGACCGTGCCGAGGCCCTGGTCGCGATGGAGCGGAGCTGGATCGCCTTTCGCGATGCCCGATGCGCCTATGACAGGCTGACCAATGGCGGCGGGACCGGCGGCGCCACGGCCGAGCCGCTTTGCAAGCTGAACGAAACGGCCCGGCAGGTCATCCTGCTGATGGCTTACCGAAGGGACCGGACATGAGGTCCGGCGCCATCACGCTTCTTGTCGCTGCGATGCTGCCGCTTCCGGCCGCGGCGCAGCAGGACGCGCCCGCCTTGCCGAAGGGCGTGGTCGCGGCCTGTCTGGCGGATACGCCCAGGGGCGATCTCGATCCCGACTGCATCGGCGCCGCGGCCAATGAATGCCAGCAGGAACCGGGCGGCAGCACGACCCTCGGCATTTCCGAATGCCTGATGGCCGAACATGCCGAATGGGATGCGATCCTGAACGAACAATACAAGCAGATGCGCGATCGTCATGCCGACGACCGGGCGGCGGCCGACGGCCTGCGTGCCGCGCAACGGGCCTGGATCGCCTGGCGCGATGCCGAATGCGCGTTCCGGTACGACAGCTATGGCGGCGGGTCGATGCGGACCGTTGCCTCGGCCGGTTGCCAGATGGGCCTGACGGCGCGGCGCGCGCTTGAACTGCGGGCGATGCACGAATGACCGGGGGGCGCCACGATACCGATGGCGGGCGCCCCGCGGTCGGATCAGAACTTCATCACATAGCTGATGCCCGCGACCACAGGGTCGATCTCGACCTCGCCGATCTCGGCGCCGTTCAGTTCGACATCGGCGTCGATGTCGATCCAGCGCAGGTCTGCACGCAGGGCCGAGCGGTCGTTGATCCAGTAGTCTGCGCCAAGATGCGCGGCGAGGCCCCAGCTGTTCTTCACGCGCAATTCGTTCCCGGCCAGCGGACCCTTGGTCTCGGCGTCATAGAAGCCGGTGAAGTTCACGCCCAGGCCGACAAAGGGTTTGAGCTGCGGGGTGGCGTCGAAGTGATACTGCAGCGACAGGACCGGCGGCAGGTGCTTGACGGTGCCGATCTCGGTTCCGTCCGTTTCGATCGAGTGCTTGAAGGGCAGGGCGCCCAGAAGCTCGACGCCGATATTGTCGCGGATGAAGTATTCGACGGTGATCTGCGGACGGGTGCTGTCGCCGATGCTGACCGGAACGGTGCCGCCGGCCAGCGTGCCGTTGTTCGACTTGGGGTTCACGTTGGCGATACCCAGGCCAACGGTCAGGTCGCCCGCCTGCTGCGCAGCCGCCGGGGACACGACAGCCATCACGGCTGCGGCGGCAAGGCACAGAGTTTTCATCATACAGCTCCTTCAAAGACTACAGGACGCGGCATGGACCCGCGGCCGCGCCGAAAACATGATCTGGATCAAACCACTGCAAAGATAAGCTCGGCTGCGACAAGTCGCCGCGCCCCGTTCGGGAAGGCCTGCCCATGAAGCTGACATCATCCGCCCTGACGACGTCCGATACCTTTCGTGCCAATCGCGACGCGCATCTGTCGCTGATCGAGGTCGCGCGAAACGCGGCCCTGGCCGCCGCCGCCGGGGGCGGCGCCAAGGCGATGGAGCGTCACACAAGCCGCGGCAAGATGCCGCCGCGCGAACGGGTCGCGAACCTGCTGGACGCCGGCTCGCCCTTTCTTGAAATCGGCGCCACGGCGGCGCATGGCATGTATGACGATGCCGCGCCGGGCGCGGGCGTGATCGCGGGCATCGGGCGCGTGCATGGCCAGGACGTGATGGTCGTGGCCAACGACGCCACCGTGAAGGGCGGCACCTATTACCCCCTGTCGGTCAAGAAGCACCTGCGCGCTCAGGAAATCGCGGAACAATGCAACCTGCCTTGCGTCTATCTGGTGGATTCGGGCGGTGCCAACCTGCCCAACCAGGACGAGGTCTTCCCCGACCGCGACCATTTCGGCCGCATCTTCTACAACCAGGCGCAGATGAGCGCGAAGGGCATCCCGCAGATCGCCGTGGTGATGGGAAGCTGCACGGCGGGCGGCGCCTATGTCCCGGCCATGTCCGACGTGACCATCATCGTCCGCAACCAGGGCACGATCTTCCTTGCCGGTCCGCCGCTGGTCCGTGCAGCGACGGGCGAGGTCGTCACCGCCGAGGATCTGGGTGGCGGCGATGTCCACACCCGCCTGTCCGGCGTGGCCGACTACCTGGCCGAGGATGACGCCCATGCGCTTGCCATGGCCCGCCGCGCCATCGGCAACCTGAACCGCCGGATGCCCGACACGGTGGCCTGGCAAACCCCCGAACCCCCCGCCCTCGACCCCGAGGAGATCCTGGGCATCGTCCCCGCCGACCTGCGCACCCCCTATGACATCCGCGAGGTCATCGCCCGCGTCGTGGACGGCTCGCGCTTCGACGAATTCAAGGCGCGCTTCGGGGAAACCCTGGTCACGGGCTTCGCCCATGTCGAGGGCTGCCCGGTCGGCATCGTTGCCAACAACGGCGTGCTGTTCTCGGAAGCGGCCCAGAAGGGCGCGCACTTCATCGAACTCTGCAGCCAGCGACAGGTCCCGCTGGTGTTCCTGCAAAACATCACCGGCTTCATGGTCGGCCGCAAATACGAGAACGAGGGCATCGCCCGCCACGGCGCCAAGATGGTGACGGCGGTCGCCACGACCAACGTGCCCAAGATCACGATGCTGGTCGGCGGATCGTTCGGCGCGGGCAACTACGGCATGGCGGGCCGCGCCTATAGCCCGCGCTTCCTGTGGACCTGGCCCAACTCGCGCATCAGCGTCATGGGCGGCGAGCAGGCGGCGGGCGTCCTTGCCACCGTCCGGCGCGAAGGCATCGAACGCGCCGGCGGCACCTGGTCGTCCGAGGACGAGGCCGAATTCAAGCGCCCCACGATCGAGATGTTCGACCGCCAATCCCACCCGCTCTACGCCTCGGCCCGGCTGTGGGACGACGGCATCGTCGACCCGCGCAAGACCCGCGACGTGCTGGCCCTGTCGCTGCGCGCCAGCCTGAACGCGCCCATCCAACCGACGCGCTTCGGCGTGTTCCGCATGTAGGGCTGGCCATGGCTCTTTCACTTTGGTCCAAATATCCCGCGGGGGTCCGGGGGCGCGAAGCCCCCGGCTTGGCCCGCCATACGCAGGTTCCGCCATGTTCCAGAAAATCCTGATCGCCAACCGGGGCGAGATCGCCTGCCGCGTCATCGACACCGCCCGCAAGCTGGGCGTGCGCACGATCGCCGTCTTCTCGGACGCCGACCGCGCCGCCCGCCACGTCGCCATGGCCGACGAGGCGGTCCATATCGGCAGTCCCGCCCCCAGGGACAGCTACCTGCGCGGCGACGCGATCATCCGTGCCGCGCTTGAAACCGGCGCTCAGGCCATCCATCCGGGCTATGGCTTCCTGTCGGAAAACCCCGATTTCGTGGATGCGGTGACAGCGGCGGGGCTGGTCTTCATCGGCCCCTCGGCCGACGCGATCCGTGCGATGGGGCTGAAGGACGCCGCCAAGGCGCTGATGTCGCGGGCGGGCGTGCCGGTCGTTCCCGGCTATCACGGCGAGAACCAGGATCCGGTCCATCTCAAGGAACAGGCGGATCAGATCGGCTATCCGGTGCTGATCAAGGCGGTGGCGGGCGGCGGCGGCAAGGGGATGCGCCTTGTCGAACGCCCGGCCGATTTCGCCGTCGCCCTGCAATCCGCCCAAGGCGAGGCCGCGACCGCTTTCGGCAATCCCGCCGTCCTGATCGAGAAATACATCCAGCAGCCCCGCCATATCGAGGTCCAGGTGTTCGGCGACGGCACCAACGCCGTCCACCTGTTCGAACGAGACTGCTCGCTGCAACGCCGCCACCAGAAGGTGATCGAGGAGGCCCCGGCCCCCGGCATGACCCCCGAGATGCGGCAGGCTATGGGCGACGCGGCTGTCCGCGCGGCGGAAGCCATCGGCTATGCGGGCGCGGGCACCATCGAGTTCATCGTGGACGGCAGCGACGGGCTGCGCCCCGACGGCTTCTGGTTCATGGAGATGAACACCCGCCTTCAGGTCGAACACCCCGTGACCGAGGCGATCACCGGCGTCGATCTGGTCGAATGGCAGCTTCGCGTCGCCTCCGGCGAGCCGCTGCCCGCCCGGCAACAGGATCTCTCCATCCACGGCCATGCCTTCGAGGCGCGCCTTTACGCCGAGGACGTGCCCGCAGGCTTCCTGCCCGCCACCGGCCGGCTGGCGCATCTGACGTTCGCCGACAACGCCCGCAACGAGACAGGCGTGCGCCAGGGCGACACGATCAGCCCCTGGTATGACCCGATGATTGCCAAGATCATCACCTGGGGCAAGACCCGCGCCATTGCCTTGAGCAAGCTGGAAGCCGCCCTTGTCGATACCGAGGTCGCGGGCACCGTCACCAATATCGACTTCCTGATCGCCCTGACCCGGCATCAGGGCTTCCGCGAAGGCCAGGTCGATACCGGCCTGATCGCCCGTGATCTGGACGCCCTTGTGGCGGCATCCGAACCTCAAGCCGCTGCCCGCGCCTTGGCAGTGATCGGTTTGGCCGGTCTGGCCGACCCGCGGGTCAAGGGCGGCATGACCCTGTGGCACCCCTTGCGGCGGACCATCCATTGGCAGGGCGGCCAAGCCGCATTGGAGGTGCTCGGCCCCGGCGCGGCGCGCGTGACGCTGGATGGCCAGCCGCACGAGGTCCGCTGGCAGGGCGACCGCTGGTGGGTCGATGGCAGCCTGTGCCGCCACCGCATCACCGCCCATGACGGCGGCGTCAGCGTGTTCGGCGCGGGCAGCCTGCATCTGGTGCCGCTCGACCCGCTGGACCGGCAGGCGGATGCGGGCGCGGGGGCCGCGCTGACGCTGTCGCCCATGCCGGGGCTGGTGAAGTCGGTCGATGTCGGTGCGGGACAGACCGTGAAGGCGGGCGACCGGCTTTGCGTGCTGGAGGCCATGAAGATGGAACACAGCCTGACAGCCGCCCGCGACGGCGTGGTGGCCGAGGTGCTGGCCCGGGCTGGCGACCAGGTCGAGGCCGGTGCCCCCCTGATCCGGTTGGAGGAAGCCGATGCCTGACCCCACCCCCACCGACACCCCGCCCCCCGCCCAAGGCGGCCCGGTCAAGGACGGCGCGGGCGAGATCATCCTGTGGCACGTGCCCCTGTCGCGCTCGATGCGCATCCTGTGGCTGCTCAATGAACTGGACCTGCCCTTCGCCCTTCGCGTGATGGACCTACGCGGCAAGGACATGCGCGCCGCCGAATACGCGGCCATCCACCCGGTCGGCCGCGCCCCCGCCTTGCAGATCGACGGCAGCGTGATCCACGAATCCGGCGCCATGGTCGAATACCTGTGCGAAACGCGCGGCCCGCATCTGTGGCGCGCACCGGGCGAGGAGGGACGTCTGGGCTGGCTCGACTGGCTGCATTTCGCGGAAACCATCGGTCAGCACATCGCGAACCTGACGCAAAGCCACCTGATGCTGCGCGATCCCGCCACACGGTCGCAGACCGTGATGAAGCTGGAAACGGCGCGGCTGGCCCGCACGCTGCGGCTGGTGGAACAGACGGTCGAAAGCCAGGACTGGCTGATGGCCAGCGGCTTTTCGGGCGTCGATTGCGCCGTCGGCTGGTCGGTCTGGACGGCAGGCCGCTTTGTCCGCCTGACGCCCGCCTTACAAGCCTATGCCGACCGCTGCACCGCGCGCCCCGCCTTCCGCCGCGCGCTGCCGCAGGAAGGCGAGCCGCAGCTTTACGAACGCGACTTCTACGAGCTTCCCGATGCCTGAATTCGTCGAAATCTTCGAGATGGGGCCACGCGACGGCCTGCAGAACGAAAAGCGCCTGATCCCGGCGGCGGACAAGATCGCCCTGGTCGACCTGCTGTCGCAGGCGGGCTTCCGGCGGATCGAAGTCACCAGCTTCGTCAGCCCGAAATGGGTGCCGCAGATGGGCGACGCGGCAGACGTCATGGCGGGCATCACCCGCGCGCCGGGCGTCAGCTATGCCGTGCTGACGCCGAACATGAAGGGCTATGAGGGTGCTAGGGCCGCGCAGGCCAGCGAGGTCGCGATCTTCGCCAGCGCGTCCGAAGGCTTCAGCCGCGCCAACCTGAACGCGACCATCGCCGAAAGCCTGGAACGGCTTGCCCCCGTGGCGCAGGCGGCGCAGGCGGACGGCATCCCCGTGCGCGGCTATGTCAGCGTGGTGACGGACTGCCCCTTCGACGGACCGACGCCGCCCGCCAATGTCGCCCGTGTCGCGGCGGCGCTGCGCGACATGGGATGTTACGAGATCAGCCTGGGCGACACGATCGGCCAGGGACGGCCCGAGACCATCGACGCCATGCTGGCGGCGGTCCTGGACGAACTGCCCGCCGACCGGCTGGCCGGGCATTACCACGACACGGCGGGCCGCGCGCTCGACAACATCGACGCCAGTCTGGCGCGGGGCCTGCGAGTCTTCGATGCTGCCGTGGGCGGGCTTGGCGGCTGCCCCTATGCGCCCGGCGCGGCGGGGAACGTCGCCACGGAAAAGGTCGCCGCGCATCTGGCGGCGCGGGGTTTCGCGCATGGCCTCGACATGGCGATCATCGAGAAAGCGGCCGCCTTCGCGCGCAGCCTGAGGGGAGACGCCCATGCCTGAGACGATCCGCATCGACACCGACCCGCGCGGCGTCGCGACACTGTGGCTTGCCCGCCCCGACAAGCACAACGCCTTGTCCCAGCGGATGCTGGAGGAACTGACCCAGGCCGCTGCCCAGCTTGGCGCCGATCCTGCCGTGCGGGTGGTGGTTCTGGCGGGCGAGGGGGCGAGTTTTTGCGCGGGCGGGGACCTTGCGTGGATGCGCGCGCAGATGGATGCCGATGCCGAAACCCGGCGCCAAGGTGCGCGGACGCTGGCCGGAATGCTGTCGGCGCTGAACCTGTTGCCCAAGCCGCTGATCGCGCGCGTTCACGGCAACGCCTTCGGCGGCGGCGTTGGCATGATGGCCGTGGCCGACATCGCCATTGCGGCCGACACCGCCCGCTTCGGCCTGACCGAGGTGAAGCTGGGTCTGATCCCCGCCACCATCGGCCCCTATGTCCTGGCGCGCATGGGCGAGGACAAGGCCCGGCGCGTGTTCTTCTCGGCCCGCCTGTTCGACGCGGCCGAGGCGGTGACGCTGAGCCTTGCCGCCCGCTCGGTTGCGCCCGCCGACCTGGACGCGGCGGTTGAAGCAGAAGTCGCGCCTTTCCTGCTGGCTGCCCCCGGCGCGGTCGCCGCCGCCAAGGCGCAATGCCGCGCGCTTGGCCCGCGCATTGATGAAGCCGTCATCGCCGACAGCATCGACCGGCTGGTCGCCGTCTGGGAAGGCGACGAGGCACCGGAGGGCATCGCCGCCTTCTTCGAGAAGCGCAGGCCTCGCTGGCAGGTCTGAGCCGCTTCCGCTAAGGCTGTCCAAGGACAGCAAGGACGGACGGCATGGAAGTCAGGATACTCGACCCGCGGATTCATGAGTGGGGCCTGCCCGATTACCAGACGGCGGGATCGGCGGCGATCGACCTGTTCGCCTGCATCGACGCGCCCCTGAACATCGCCGCGCAGGCCCCGGCCATGCTGATCAGCGCCGGGATCGCCCTGTCCTTCGACGATTTCTCCTTCGCGGGGCTGGTGCTTCCCCGGTCCGGGCAGGGGCACAAGCGCGGGCTGGTGCTGGGCAATTCGACCGGCCTGATCGACCCCGACTACACGGGCGAGATCCTGATCAGCACCTGGAACCGCAACCCGGCAGGATGCGACCCGATCACCATCCAGCCCGGAGAACGGATCGCGCAGATGATCTTCGTCCCCGTCCTGCGCCCTGCCTTTACCGTGGTTGACGGCTTCAGCCGGGCCACCGCGCGGGCGGCGGGTGGCTTTGGTTCGACCGGGGCCTGACGGTGCTTGGGTTCTGGCTGCTGGTCGGCGTCGCGTTGGCCGGATGGATCTTCGGCCTGCCGCGCCGCTGGCTGCTGGCGGCGCTTGCCGCGGTCTGGACGGTGATCGAGATGGCCCATATGGCGGGCTGGGGGGCAGCCTTCGGCGGCTCGGCGCGCGGCTGGCTGGTCGCGGGCGGGCTGGCGGGGCTGGTGCTGGCCTATCGCGCGGGGCTTGCGCGGCTGCGGTC
>NZ_JAFNAW010000086.1 GCF_017356265.1 Paracoccus fontiphilus
GTGAGCGCGCGCGCCATGGTGCCGGTCACCGCCGCCTGGCCTGATTTTACCCCGCCGCGTGGCCGGATTTTGCACCGCCGTTGACAGCTATCCGGAAGGCAGCGCGCCTGCTGGACCGACTGCATGACATGGATGGCTTTGCAGACCGCGCTTTGCTCCCGCCGGTGATCGGGGCCTTACCAAGAATGACCAGAAACCGCACCACCCCAGCCTTTCCCGCGAGTGTCGTAGACGCGATCGAGGCATACTTGTCCGAACTCGCCAAGGGAAAGCCTTATACTGGCCTCGCTTCCGGTCATTTCCGCTCACCCGCGTCTCCACGAACAATCACGTCCCTGCGCGAACAGCTGCACTGGTATTTCTCATGCCTCGTGGAACTTGGGCGCCTTGATCTAACCGGAACGCCGGACGTTTCCGAATTGATGTGTCTGCAGAACATTCTCGCCGCCTTCGAGGCCGAACGCGACGGCAAGTTCTATTGGAAACCTTTGGCGCTCAGAACGAACATGAAGAATATGGGTGCCGTTTTTCGGTTCGCCCGTCGCTATCATCCCGATCTCAAGGATGTTCAGTCGGAGTTTTTCCAACAACATTACTTCATCGGCGCGAAGTCGATGACCAAGACCAACGAAGATTTTTGCCGGCGCCTGGTAAGGACACCTGAGCGGGTCTCGCGGTTTTTGAACCTGGCCGGCCACCTGCATCACGACGCGGCTGACCTGCTTGATAGGTTCGATGTATTAACCGGGGCCCAGAAGACCCGCGCGCTGCAGCTATCCACCGCAGCGGCAACAGCAGCGGTGCTCACGTTTCTGCCGCTCCGAGCATCCACGCTGGTCGATCTGCGGGTTTATGGCGACAATCCCCACATCACCTTTCCGCTGGGTTTCCGGAATGTGACTGTCGCAATTCCTACAATTCTGATGAAAAATAAAAAACCGATGACGGCCGAGTTTAGAAAACGTGGGAAGGTCGACCCGCGCATGATCCTCGAATGGTGGCTGCAGGTCGCTCGAGCAAAGGTGATGGAACGGCTGCACAATGCAGATCCGGCCAGACTGATGGGCGGTGCAAGCTACGCGTATGTGGCGGAGGCCTGGAGGCTGGGGACAGCCGAACACAACATCTATATGACGCTGCACCAGGTTCGTCACGCCATCGCCTCGATCCTGCTCAACGAGCCGGGAGCCGACGTGGATTGCATTGCTGCCCTGCTCAACGACTCTCCTGCCACTGTGCTACGCGCCTACGCATTTTTCGACAGAGATCGTGCCTTTGAACGTGGTCAATCCGGCCTCGCCTCCGTCAACAAGGCACTGTCACGTGGTCAGGGGGCACGCCGGTGAGCCGATATCAAATCAGTGAGACCGATCTGCCTAAGCGGATGCGTCAGTTCCTCGTCGACATCGATAACGGTGGCGCCGCGAGCGTACAAATTCGACAGGCCGTCCGCCCGAATATCAGCTCCGCATTGCGTGGCTTGATTGAAACCGCCCGGTGCCTGGGTTTGCCAGACCGGCTCTCGCAAGACAGTGGTGCCGCCTTCATTGGGCGGCTCCGTCGGGACGGGTGGACCGTGGGCAGTATCCGCAATGTCGAGAACTGCCTTCGCAAGTATGCTTATGCAACAGGAGAAGGGATGGACTGGGCGATCGGCAGCGGCCGCTTCGATCGCCGTCCGGTCGAGCTTGTCCTGCAGGCGCCACACTGGAACAAGTATCGGCACATCCTGGAGGAGATCAAAGCGAATACGCGGCCGGACGTCATCCGGCTGGCAGACAGGTGGATGCGTCATCGTGCCTGTTACCTTCACTGCGATGAACAGGTGGTCCGTGCGTTCGGCATGAGCCAGTCAAGCGTCATGTTGATCGCGCGCTTCATGGCAGCGATCGATCCGGAATCGCCCGACAACATCTATCTTCAACAGGTCCAGCGAAAGCGGTTTGTCGAGGAAAGCGGGAAGGAGCCGGCCCCTTTATCGATGCCTTATGACAGCGTTGCAGAGCCGTTTCGGTCGCAGATCGAGGATATCGCCCGGAAAAAACAGCTGTCGCATGCGCGAATAAAGGCGATCTGTTCGGCGGTCCGCCGTTTGTGCCGATCCTGCGAGAGGCACAGATTGCCGCTGGCCCTCAACATGGAGAGCGCTCGCGCCTACGTTGATGATCTTTTCGGCGAGGGCAAAAAGCCGATTACGATTGCAGGCTATTGCGATTTTCTGGCCTGCTTTGCGGCGCACGCAGGCTATGACCGGGTTTTGTCTGTAGAACTCATGGAAGTTCAGAATGCGACTAAACTCGAGGCGCGGACCGCGCTGAAGAACAAGGAGGCCAAGCTTGCGAGATCACCCATCAACCTCGAAGATCTGGCAGTTCTTGCCTACCGATTGCGACGGGACGCGCCGGATGTCGATGACCTCCGGAACAGACGGCGCGATCAGGTTCTTTCCGCGGCGATTGCCTTGCTTGCCAAGGTTCAGTTGCGGGTACTCGACCTGCGCAACGCAAAGGTAGGCCACGAATTCCACCGCGACAGCGAGGGCTGGATATGCGACATTCTGACATCAAAATCAGGCGTGGCTATTCGCGGGCGGCTGGCTGCTGAGCTGACGCCATATCTCGATATGGCGCTCCTCGGGGATGTCGGCGAAGAGCATCTGTGGGTGATCTATCAGCACCGTATCGGCACCGCGCTTTTTGGAAATCCTGCCCGAAACTGGCAGGCCTATAGCAAGGACTGGTTGCGGCGCAATATGGCCACGCTAACGGGCCACAGTCCCCATATCGTGCGGACATTGATCTACGATCACATTGCCCACGACCCAGCACTGGACGTGCGCGTAGGCGCTGCCCTCTGCGGACACGGGCATGAGGCCAGTCGGAAAGCATACGAGGTCAACGCCCCTGCCCGGCGGCGCTCAAGGGCAACTGCCGCGCTCGAACAGATTGCGAAGGGATTGGAGGACTACGAAGCAGCCTGAAGACACAGAGGTTACCAAGGCAGCAGGGCCCCATTTCTGTCTTTCTTTCCATTTTCGGTGATCGGAAAGAAAGACAGAAATGGGGCCCTGACGCTTTTTGCAGAGTGAGAGGGGATCAGCACAGCAGCACTGCTGTCTTGTCACCCGCGGCCGGTGCTGCGGGCACTTCCAGAAAGAACAACAATGTTCGATTTTTCCAAACATCCCACGTCTCTTCATCTTTTCATCGAACAGAATGCCGATGCGCTGAGCAACGCAGCAATGACGCTGGGCGGACTCACCTGGCTACGCCGCATTCGCAAGATCATTGACGAGGTCCGGCTTGGGCAGGACCTTACGCGACGCACCCGAGTCGAGCTGCAGAAATATTACGGGCTGCTGACCCTCCGCCATGTCGCCGATCCTGATAGTGAAGAATCCAGCTTCTTCGCGAACCTCGATCCTGCCAGCCCCGTGGTCGAGGAGATCTGCCTCCTCACGGATCAACTGGAGGATGCCGCATTGGAAGCCGGTTTGATCCTCGTGAACCCGGCAGAGACAGATGCCTGCAACCAGGAGTACTCTGCATGATTGAAAGCAACATCATGTCAGATCACCTCGTCGGCGCGACAATAGCGCTGTGTCGCGCGTCCAGAATTGCCAGCAGCAAGCTCCACGACGCGAGGGCCGCCGGCTGCCCAACAACGGTCCAGATCATCCTCGAGCGCGACGTCACCGCCATCGTGGCACAGAAGTTGCCGTCCCCCGCAACAGGTGCCGAGCTGGCGGATCTCATCCGGCAGCTTCATGCGCTCGCTCATCGCGAAATGGTGGTGCATGCTGTGGATGATGAGTGCTGTATGACACCGCCCGAACGCCGCTTAACATATACTCCCGAAGGGGAGATCTATGCAGAAGCAGCCTCTGCACTGGTCGCATATAAAGTAGCGCTCGAGAACATATGGGACCTACAAAGCGCAGAAGGTCTCATTCTCAACATTTAGCCAGCTGAAAAGAAACCAGGCTTGCCGTTCAGCGGCAAGTCAGGGCGATTCGGAGGCGTCTACAGGCACACCAAAAGTTTTGCCCGATATTGCCGGCCGCAGCGTTCCTGCTATCTCGCAAGCTCGGTGCCGCGGCTCATCGCTCGAGAGCGCCGATAGATCTCTCGGCACTTACTCGTATTGGTAGACAGCAAAACCTTTGTAAGTACTGCTGACCAATTCGGCCCTGTTCATGGCCTTGCACCGCCGATGGCATTCCCGCACTCATGCTTAGCTTCAAAGCTGAGGATACTGGCAGGAAACTGCGCATGGCCTCATCACTATTCAACGCAAAATATTTATTGCCAAACTATTTTGCGAATTGGTCGCGCATACCCTTTTCCTCGACATGAAACGCCTCGCTTACTCCGCTGCCGAAGTTTCCGCAATGATCGGCATTCCCTATCAAACTGTGCTCGCTGAAATCCGAGCCAAGCGCCTTATCGCACGTCGCATCGGGCGTGAGTATCGGATTCATCGCGATATAATAGAAGATTACCTGAAGTGCCCAGACCAAAAAAAGGACCTCGAGTCCATCACGATAAGAAAAGCGACGCCTGGTTCCTGTTTCGTAAAGACGGCAGCCGAATAAGGCTCGGCATCTATGGAAGAGATAATCGCGAAGCTGCGGAGGCCATCCTCACCGACTATCTAATCGCCGAGCGTCTTGGCTCGAGAGTGTCGCTCCCTTCGGACGAGTTGGAGGTTATCAAGGTGTTGTATGAGTATGCCAATGCGCAAGGGGAAGAAGTAGCGCAGCCGAGACTTATCGCCGACGGTCTCGAAGCCCTTCTTCCATTTTGGTCAGGGCGATTAGTCAATGAGATTAATAGACAGACCTGCGCAGATTATGTGAGGTGGCGTTGTGCGGGGGGGCTTCGTGAACACATGCTGAATAAGCACGGAAAGTCTTGCTCGGGGTCGAAGATTTCGCGTTCAACCGCTCGTCGCGACTTAGGAATCCTCCGCGCAGCGCTGAATTTCGCCCGAAGTGACGGTTTGCTAAATCAGGAGCCGCCTAAAGTTACACTTCCGGCCGAGACTGCACCGCGTGACCGAGCATTATCCCGAAAAGAGTGCGCGAAGATCCTATATGAGCTCTGGCGGGGCGCGCCGACACGTGCTCGGGATGGTTCAGTTCACAGATCTCCTGGTAAAACCCGTCACGCTGCAAGGCTGTTCTGGCTCCTGCTATATACCGGCTCGCGGTTCAACACGGTGGCCAAGACTACGTGGGAGAAGCGTGATGACGGCCCATGGTTGGAGCTGACCATGGAAATCTGGCACCGCCGCGGTTCTAAAGAAAAGGCCACAAAGAAGCTGCGTAACGATCATCGGATCCCCGGACGCATCCGTCTGGCTCTTGACCGTTGGAAGCGGATGTTCCCAAGTTCGACATACGTCGTAGAGCATCCCAGAAGGCCCAACACAGCCATCCAAGATATCGGCCAAGCTCTCGACGGTGCTTGCAAGAGGCTTGGTATCGAGCGCATTACCCCGCACACAATCAAACATACAGCAATCACCCTATTTATCTCTGGAGGGGGTGATCCGTTGCTGGCCGCCGAATATTTCTCGACGTCCTTTGCCACAATACAGAAGAACTACCTCCATTTGGCACCAGATCACCAAGCGCCAGCATTAGTGTCCCTTCGCCGGTTGGGAAAGCGGCAACCTCGGAAATCGTAGAGCAGGAATATCAACATGGCGTTGAAGTGGAATAGAGAATACTCCTGAATACTGCTTCTCCGACTATTCCCGACCAAAGTGTAACCGACACTCGTCACTGCTGCAGGAGCAGAAAATGGCGGCGTCGTCCGCAAAGCATACCTCCGCGACTTTTTCGGAGATTTCCTAAGATATTTTGCGGTTTGATTCTCTTTTACGGGCTCGAACCCATCTATAGATCAAGAAGGAAAGGACGCCCTCAGTGAAAGGAAAAGACATGGAAATAATCATCAAAGCAACCGACGCAGTTGAGTATCTCGAGATCATCTCTCCGAGAACTGGCCTCAACTATATTGAGGATTTTATTGGCAACACGGGTGCCCTGGTTAATGGAGAGTTCACTTGGGACGAGGAGCGGGAGGCCTATCTCGCTGATCAAAAGGTATTCGACTGGTGGCAAGAGATGGTTACAATCTTCCAGGCTCTGGAATACCGCCTCCACGACCTACGTGAGGAGCATGGCGAAGAAGCCGTTTGGAATGTCACCCAGACTATTGATGATCCCGAGTTACCATATTTTGCGGGAGCTTTGAATGCAGCCCTCGACGCAAAGTTTGGCGAGGAAGCTGGCTCGTGACTAAATCAGACCCCCTCACATTTGTCCTGGTGATCGCTGCTCAGAACCAGTTCAGCAGCATGCCCAAGTGGCCGTTAAGGTTGTAGGAGGCGATCCTCACAGCGCTGCCCTCTAAATCAGAGGCATCGCCCCTGCGGCTCATCAGACGCAGCGGACCGCAGCACGATCAGCGCGTCATTCACCAACGGTCGCTGCAGCACTTGGACCTGAGGGCACTCCGCCGTCACTTGTTCGGCTGGGCACCCTTCAATAGGCTGCATCCCAGATGTCAGGCGAGACTTGGCCGGCGACCGCCACAGTCGCCAACGATCTGGCCATTACTATGGCATGCCACCCGAAACGGTCGCTCAGAGCCGAGTGGTTAATGACTTTCTTGATCGAGTCCCTGCCGCATCAAAGAAGGTTCAGATTACCGTTGCCTGCACAAAGGCCGCAGATATATTCCGATCGCTGCCTCCGCGACGGCGGCAGGGACAACTCGGAGTAGTGATGTATAAGCCAGGCGGCACCATCGAAAGCGCGTTAAACGAGATCGCTAAGAACAACTATGTCCTTCCCGCGATCCAGCGAGAATTTGTCTGGCGCCCCGAGCAGATCGAGCGGCTTTTCGACAGTCTTCTACAGGGTTATCCATTTGGTACTTTCCTCTTCTGGAAGGTTGATCCGGAAACCTCAGGGACGTTCAAATTCTACGACTTCGTTCGGCACTATCACGCGCGGGACGCAGCTCACTGTCCGGAACTCGATACCATAACAAATCGGCCAGTTGCGGCGGTTCTCGACGGCCAGCAGAGGCTCACAGCACTCAATATCGGATTGAGAGGGTCAATGGCATGGCGGCTGAAGGGAAAGAGGCGAGCCAACGCGCTGGCTTATCCCAAGCGCATCCTCCATCTGGATCTGCTTGGGACCGCGCCACAGGATGAAAGCGGCACGGTCTACCGTTTCAAGTTTCTGGAGCCGAAGGTAGCCGCAGATGATGAGACTACCGTCTGGTTTCAGGTGCCGAAAATACTTGATATGAAATCCGGCACCGATCGTTTGAGCGAAATTCAGAAGTTCGGTCTGCAAGGAGAAAAGCTAACACAAGCTTTCAATTTGCTCGAGAAGTTGCGTCAGGCAATTTGCACAGAGCAGACCATCTCCTATTACGAAGAGTCCAGCCAGGACCTCAACCGTGTTTTGAATATTTTTATCCGTTTAAATTCGGGCGGCACCATTCTATCCTACTCCGATCTACTTCTCTCGGTTGCAGTTGCCCAATGGAAGCAGCTGGACGCCAGAAGCGAAATCCACAGTCTGGTGGACGAACTCAACAAGATTGGCGCAGGATTCTCCTTCGACCATGATTTCGTGCTAAAGGCCGGCTTGATGTTGACCGACATTGCAAGCGTAGGATTCAAGGTCGAGAACTTCACCTCGGCCAACATGAATGTGCTCGAACAGCAATGGGCAAGCATCAAAAACACCCTGATTAAAACTGTTGAACTCGCCTCCAACTTTGGCTTTTCCAATGCGAATCTGCGCGCTGAGAGTTCCCTACTACCGATTGCGTACTATCTTCACTGCCGCAACCTTCCCGACAGCTACAGAACCAGCCAGAAGTTTGCGAAAGATCGCGCGGTGGTCCGGACGTGGCTCGTTCGTTCCCTGTTGAAGCCTTCCGGCATCTGGGGCAGCGGCCTCGACACTCTCCTGACGGCACTTCGCGAAGTAATCAAGAAGGAGGGTGAGGCGGGCTTCCCGGCCGACCAGCTGGCGAGGCGAATGGCTCAACGTGGCAAGCCACTTAGCTTTGGCGAGGATGAAATCGAAGAACTCTTGGAAATGCAGTACGGCGACAAGCGGGTATTGCTGCTACTTTCCCTTCTTTTTCCCTTCGTGGATATGCGCAACCAATTTCATGTCGATCATATCTTCCCGATCTCCCAATTCACTAAATCGAAGCTCTCACATCTCAGCTTAAAGAAAGGGGAAGTTGAAGATTTGCGTTGGTACGCCAATACGATCGCGAATCTTCAACTCCTTGAGGGACAGCTGAACACCGAGAAGCATGCGAAACTTCCGGCTGCTTGGCTGGAGGAGGCGTTTAGCAAAAAGGGCGAGCGAAAGGCCTACTGTGATCGGCATGATCTCGGCAACGTGCCTTCGGAAATTAAGGACTTCCGGAAGTTCGCAGACACCCGTCGCGCAGTCTTCAGAGCGAAGCTTACGGAGGCTTTGTCCGGCTCTCAAAACCACAGAACCGCTGCCGAATAGTATCCATGTGCGGCAATATTGTCCAAAGTGACAAGAAGCATGATGATGCGCATTCCTACTGATTTTCAGAGACAGTTTGACCTCTTGCTTACGGAAAGTCATAAGCGGTTCATGATGGGAATGCCGACCCGCATGCGCTGCTCGACGTTTGGCATCGCAGTTCTCATGCCGATTAGCTTCGACAACCGCGGGCCAGACCGGAGTTGAACTTTCCTCTGAACATCAAGATTGCCGCGAGAAAGATCAACGCGATCAACGGAGAACCCTGGTGCTCTGGAGTTATGCGCGACCCGCAGGATCGCAGACCAGCCTTGGTTCGACGGCTATGCCGTCGGGCCAAGGCGTCATCCGCCAGCTCGTGGCGGTGTCCTTTGGAGAAGCCTACATCACCAAAGACTAAGAACACCTAACAAAACTGCTACTCATGCGTTGAAGGGTAACCGCCCGATTTCCACCGCCTGCCTGAGCGTGGGGTGATCGGCTAAAGCACGTGTATAGCGACGTCGTTAACGACGTATCTTATGCGGGGCTTTCGATGCGCGGTGACATTCTGGGTTTGGAACGGCGTCGTCGCTGGAGCGACGAGGAGAAGCTCGGGATCGTGCTGTCGGTTGGGGTGGAGAGCGCGACGGTGACGCAGGTGGCGCAGCGCCACGAGGTAACCCGACAGCAGCTCTATGCCTGGCGGCATGAGCTGAAGAAGAAGGGGCTGCTTTCCCCGCTTCCGGAGACTGTGTTCTTGCCTGTGGAGTTGAGCGCGCCCGCCGAATTGGCGGTGCCTTCCTTGGCTGAAGATTTGATGCCGCAACGCCCCGCCCTGATCGAACTTCAACTGGCCAATGGCCGTTGCCTGCGCTTCGACCCGATGCTGGATGCGGCCGCGCTGACGCGGTTGATCCGGGTGGTGGAGGCGGCATGATCGCGCCCGGCACCGGTGTCCGGGTCTATCTGGCCTGTGGCATCACGGACATGCGCAAGGGCATCGAGGGTTTGGCGGCACTGGCGCAGGATCAGTTGCGCCAGAAGCCGGCAGGCGGTGCGGTGTTTGCATTCCGCGGTCGGCGTGGCGACCGATTGAAGCTCTTGTATTGGGATGGCCAAGGCTTCTGCCTTTACTACAAGGTTCTGGAACGCGGGCGCTTTCCCTGGCCGAGCAGCAAGGACGGGACCGCGCGTCTGACATCGGCGCAGTTGGCCATGCTGTGGGAGGGAATCGACTGGAGGCGGCCGGACTGGGGTGCGCCCCCAGTCCGGGTCGGATGATTTATCTTTCTGTAATTGCGCGTTTTTGTGGTGTTCAACATGGGGACATGGTATCCATCCCCATGTCCGGAACGGCCACGCCTCTCCCCAATGATCCTGCCGCTTTGAAGGCGATCATTGCCGCGTTGCAGGCAGAAAATCAGAAGATGACCGCCAGCTTGCGCGCACATGACCTGCTGGTTCAGGCGCTGCGGGTTCGGATTGCCAAATTGCAGAAGCAGAAGTTCGGAGCCAGTTCGGAAAAGGTCGAGCGCGAGCTCGAGCAGCTGGAACTGGCGCTGGAAGACCTGCAGCTGGCCTTGGCCGAGGCCAATGACCTGTCGCCCGCTGCCGAGGAGGGGCCGGACACGGAAGCACAGGTCCAGGAACCGGCTGAACCCCAGGAAACCAAACGCCGCCGCCCGAAGGTCTCGAAGAACACGCCGCGCGAACGTCGCGAATATGACCCCGGCGAGAATTGTCCCGACTGCGGCGGCGATCTGCGGGTGATCGGTGAGGATGTCAGCGAATTGATCGACATGATCGCCGCGCAATTGAAGGTTATCGAGATCGCGCGCATCAAGAAGTCCTGCCGGCGCTGCGAGAAGATCGTCCAGGCCCCGGCACCCAGCCGGCCGATCCCGCGAAGCATGGCGGGACCGAACCTGCTCGCCTATGTCCTGACCTCGAAGTTCGACGATCATGTGCCGCTCTACAGGCAGAACGAGATCTTTGCCCGGATGGGCGCCGATATCGCCGATACGACGCTCGTGGACTGGTGCGGCGGGGCGATGAAAGCCTTGGCACCGCTGATCGAAAAGATCGAGGCCGAGATCATGGCCAGCGATCTGCTCCATGCCGATGACACGCCCATCCGGGTCCTCGATCGCAGCAAGAGCGACAAGGGGCTCGGCAAGGGTGTCAGGAAGGGCAGGATCTGGGCTTACGTCCGCGATCAGCGTCCTTGGGCAGGCCAGGCCCCGCCCGGCGCGATCTATCAGTTCGCCCCGGACTGGAAGGAAGACCATGTCCTCGGCCATCTGAGCCAGGCCGGCGGCATTCTTCAAGCAGATGGTTACAAGGGCTATGCCAAGCTCTATGCCACCGATCCGGAGGGCAAGAGCCAGTTCCGCGAAGCCGCCTGCTGGGCGCATCTGCGCCGTGACTTCCATGATGTCTGGACCTCGACGAAATCCGAAATCGCGCGCGAGGCGCTCGACCGGA
>NZ_JAFNAW010000087.1 GCF_017356265.1 Paracoccus fontiphilus
CGCCATCGACGACGCGCGCCCCTGGGACGCGCCCGCCGCCGAGCGCGCCGCCGTGCTGCGCCGCGCCGCCGACCTTTACGAGGAAAACTTCGGCCCGATCTTCGGCATCCTGGCGAAGGAAGCCGGCAAGACGCTGGCCGACGCCGTGGCCGAACTGCGCGAGGCCGTGGACTTCCTGCGCTACTACGCGGCCGAGGGCGAGACGAACCCCGGTTCCGCGCGCGGCATCATCGGCGCGATCAGCCCCTGGAACTTCCCGCTGGCGATCTTCACCGGCCAGATCGCGGCGGCGCTGATGGCGGGCAACGCGGTGATCGCCAAGCCCGCCGAGGCCACGCCGATCATCGCCGCCCTTGGCGTCAGGCTGCTGCACCAGGCGGGCGTGCCCGTCCCGGCCCTGCAACTGCTGCCGGGACGCGGCAGTGTGGTCGGATCGGCGCTGACGGCTGATCCCCGCGTGAAGGGCGTGGTCTTCACCGGCTCGACCGCGACGGCCCAGACCATCGCCAAGAACATGGCCGAGGCCCTGACCCCCGGCACGCCGCTCATCGCGGAAACCGGCGGGCTGAACGCGATGATCGTGGACAGCACGGCCCTGCCCGAACAGGCCGTGCGCGACATCGTGAACGGCGCCTTCCGGTCCGCCGGTCAGCGCTGTTCCGCCCTGCGCTGCCTTTATGTGCAGGAAGACATCGCCCCCCACGTGATCGAGATGATCAAGGGCGCCATGGACGAACTGGTGGTGGGCGACCCCTGGGATCTGGCGACCGATGTCGGCCCGGTGATCGACACGGGCGCGCAGGGCGACATCGCCGGCTACATCGCCACGAACGGCAACCGCGTGATCCACAAGCTGCCGGTGCCCGCGCAAGGCACCTTCGTGCCCCCGACCATGCTGCGCGTGACCGGCATCGCGGATCTGGAACGCGAGGTCTTCGGCCCCGTCCTGCATGTCGCGACCTTCAAGGGCAACCAGTTGGACCGCGTGGTGGCCGACATCAACGCGCGCGGCTTCGGCCTGACCTTCGGCCTGCACACCCGCATCGACTCGCGCGTGCAGGAAGTCAGCGACGCCATCCATGTCGGCAACATCTACGTCAACCGCAACCAGATCGGCGCGGTCGTGGGCAGCCAGCCCTTCGGCGGAGAAGGCCTGTCGGGCACCGGCCCCAAGGCGGGCGGCCCGCGCTATGTGCCCCGCTTCTTCGCGCCGCAAGCGCCTGCGACGGCGGGTGCCGGCTGGCAGGGCCAGGCCGACGAAACCCGCATCCGCAGCCAGCTTGCCGCCCACCGGTCGCGCAAGATCGACGAGCGCCTGATGCCCGGCCCGACCGGAGAGCTGAACCGCCTGACCGCCCATACCCGCCCGCCGGTCCTCTGCCTCGGCCCCGGTGCGCAGACGGTTGCGGCCCAGGTCGCGGCGGTCGCGGCCCTTGGCGCCGATGCCGTGGGCGTGGACGGTCCCCTGTCGCCCGAGGCGCTGACCCGCCTGCCCCCCATGGCCGCCGTCCTGTGGTGGGGCGATGACACGCAGGGACGCGCCCATGCCCAGGCCCTCGCCCGGCGCGAGGGCGAGATCGTGCAGCTTGTCACGGGAATGCCCGACCTGGCCCATGTCGCCCATGAACGCCACCTTTGCGTGGATACGACGGCGGCAGGCGGCAACGCGGCCCTGCTGGCGGGGTAAACCTGCAGTGAATGGACGGCTGCAGCGCTCAGGCGCGGGCGGCCTTCCTGCCGGACCATGCCGCGTCCAGGCCATGGCATCACGGCGATGCGGCCGCTGGAAGCCGCAGACACCTGCGCCTAGGCCGCGGGCTGCCCGTATTGGCGCCGGATTCCTGCGTTGAAGCGAGCAATCTCGCGCGGCTCGGGCTCTCGTCCGGCATAGATCTTGACGTAAAGGGGAATGCGGGCCAAGCGGGTCTCGATGTCCTCCTTGGCCTGCATCGAGATATAGCCGATCTGGACCAGGTAGACGGTGCGGGCGCGGATGTCGGCCTCAGCGGGCAGGTGCCCCCAGGTGACCAGCATGGCGGTGATCGCGGCCAGCCGCGCCTCGTCGGCCGCCTTCACGCGGGCCGCCACGTTCTCGTCCTGCAAGGCCCAGCTGCGCACCGCGAATTCCAGCCGCGAGTCGAAGACATCCGCCGACAGAAAGCAGGTCAGCACGTTCAGCATCGCCTCGGACAGGGTCTCGGCATAGCGGGTGGTGGCCTCGACCAGGGGCTTGGTGGTGCGCGCCTCCCAGCCCTCGATCAACGCGGCCAGCAGCGCCTCGCGATCCTCGAAGAACCAGTAGAAGCTGGTGCGCGACAGCTTCAGCCGCTTGGCCAAGGGCAGGATCTTGACGGCGTCGATGCCGCCCTCGATCAGCGCCTGATAGCCCGCCTCGAGCCAGCCCTCGCGAGAGCCGCGCCATCCGCTTTCCGGTGCATTCGCCTGGTCCATGGCCCATGGGTAAGCCGTCCCGCCCTTTTCCACAAGGCGAATGTTCAAGGGTTGCCTGTTCGGGTTCACACGTGATTTCCCAGTTGACATGTGTGCACAGTCTGGCGATGATCCCGGCCATCCCCCACCCCTGCAGGCAGGCCCATGGCGACCGATCCCCTTCTCCAGCCCTTCCGGCTCAAGCACCTCACGCTGCGCAACCGCATCATGATCACCAGCCACGAGCCCGCCTATCCCGAGGACGGGATGCCCAAGGACCGCTACCGCGCCTATCACGTCGAACGCGCCAAGGCCGGCGTGGCGCTGACCATGACGGCGGGATCGGCCTCGGTGTCGCGCGACAGCCCGCCGGTCTTCAACAACATCCTGGCCTGGAAGGACGAGGTGGTGGGCTGGATGAAGCGGCTCACGGACGAATGCCACGACCACGGCGCGGCCGTGATGATCCAGCTCACGCACCTGGGCCGGCGCACCCGCTGGGACAAGGCCGACTGGCTGCCGGTCGTCTCGCCCAGCCACGAGCGCGAGGCCGCGCACCGGTCCTTCCCCAAGAAGATGGAGGACTGGGACATCGCCCGCATCATCGCCGACTATGTCGATGCGGCGGAGCGCATGAAGGCCGCGGGCCTCGACGGGCTGGAGCTGCAGGCCTACGGCCACCTGATGGACCAGTTCTGGTCGCCCCTGACCAACGACCTGGAGGGCTCCTACGGCGGCAGCCTGGACAACCGGCTGCGCTTCACCTTCGACATCTTGCGCGGCATCCGCGAGCGCTGCGGCGAGGATTTCCTGCTGGGCGTGCGCTACACCGGCGACGAATGCCTGCCGGGCGGGTTCGACGCGGCGGACGGCATCGCCATCTCGCAAAAGCTCAAGGACAGCGGGCTGGTGGACTTCCTCAACGTGGTGCGCGGCCATATCGACACCGATGCGGGCCTGACCGACGTGATCCCCGTCCAGGGGATGCGCAACGCCCCGCACCTGGAGTTCGCGGGCCAGATTAGGAAGGCCACCGACTTTCCGACCTTCCACGCCGCCAAGATCCCCGACGTGCCCACCGCCCGCCACGCCATCGCGGCAGGCCTCGTGGACATGGTCGGCATGACCCGCGCCCACATCGCCGACCCGCACCTGGTCCGCAAGATCGTCGAGGGCCGCGAGGACGACATCCGCCCCTGCGTCGGCGCCAACTACTGCCTGGACCGCATCTACCAGGGCGGCCTGGCCTTCTGCCTGCACAACGCCGCCACCGGGCGCGAGGAGACCATGCCCCACGCGATCCCGCCCGCGCCCGCGAAGAAGCGCGTGACGGTGGTGGGCGCCGGTCCCGCCGGCATGGAGGCCGCCCGCGTCGCCGCCGAGCGCGGCCATGCCGTGACCGTGCTCGAGGCCGCCGACCGTCCCGGCGGCCAGATCCGCCTGACCGCGCTGCAGGAACGCCGCCGCGAGATGATCTCGATCATCGCCTGGCGGCAGGCGATGTGCGAGCGTCATGGCGTCACCTTCCGCTTCAACACCTTCGCCGAGGCCGACGACGTGCTGGCGACGAACCCCGACGAGGTGATCATCGCCACCGGCGGGCTGCCCCATACCGCCGTGCTGGCGGCGGGCAACGACCTGGTGGTCTCGGCCTGGGACATCCTGTCGGGCGACGTGAAGCCGGGCGCGAACGTGCTGGTCTATGACGACGCGGGCGACCACGCCGCGCTGCAGGCCGCCGACCTGATCGCCGCCACCGGCGCGCGCGTCGAGATCGTCACCCCCGACCGCGCCTTCGCCCCCGAGGTGATGGCCATGAACCTAGTCCCCTACATGCGCAGCCTGCAGGGGCTGGACACCACCTTCACCGTCACCTGGCGGCTGCAGGCGGTCGCGCGCGAGGGCAACCGGCTGCGCGCCACGCTGGGCAGCGACTATGGCGGCGTCACCCGCGACCGGATCGTCGACCAGGTGGTGGTCAACCACGGCACCCGGCCCCTGGACGAGCTTTACTTCGACCTCAAGCCGCTTTCCTCGAACAGGGGCGAGGTCGACTACGAGGCGCTCACCACCGGCGGGCTGCAGGCCGTGCGCACGAACGAGGCCGGCACCTTCCGCCTGTTCCGCATCGGCGACGCCGTCGCCGCCCGAAACACCCATGCCGCAATCTACGACGCACTCAGACTCGTGAAGGACCTGTAAGGGGCCGGAGAGGACATCCTGTTGACGGATCGGCCCCGTCGCCTAGGCTTGGCGGATGCCCCGATCGCGTCCCCGCCAGCATGACGGCCGCAGCCAGGCGGTGCCTTGGGGCCGCCTTCTGGCCGCGACGATGGTGATCCATGCGGTGCTGGCGCAGCCCTGGGACCCTGCTCGGCCCCTTTGGGCGATGCTGGCCGTGGCACCGGAACTGCCGGTCCTGATCCTGTCCCTTGCCTGCCTGCCCATGATCGCGCGACCGGTCGTTGCGCTTTGCCTCTGCCTGCTGGCGCTGCAGAAAGGCGCCGACCTGGCAACGGTTCACGTCCTCGGCCGGCCCTTCACCATCGTCTCGGACCTTCCGCTGGTCGGGGCCGCCTTCGATCTGCTTGCCGGAGTGCTGGGCACGCCTGCAACTGTTGCCATCGCGGCGGCCATCGTCGCCCTGGTCGGCGCGGGCGCGGCGGGGATCTGGTGGGCCTGCGGTCAGTGGACACGCGTTCGGCCGCGGCAGCGGGCCATTGCGCCGGCCATGGCTCTGGCCGGCCTTTCGGTCCTGGCGCCTGGCAACGAAACGCTGCAACCCGCCAACAGCGCCTATGTTGTCCAGCGTGTGTCGCAAGCCCGGCAAACGCTGGTCGATCTTCACCGCCTGCGGACAGCCGTCGCCGAAGACCCGTTCCGCGGCAGGCGCGGCCTGCTGGGCGCGATCGACCGCGACGTGCTGGTGATCTTTGTCGAAAGCTATGGCAGGGCCAGCTTCGATGCGCCCTTCTATGCGGACCGGCATGGCGCCACCTTGCGCCGGGCCGAGGCAGCGCTTGAGGCCGCAGGGCTTTCCTTTCGGTCCGGCTTCGTGAAGGCACCGACACGGGGCGGGCAAAGCTGGCTGTCCCATGCGACCCTTGCCAGCGGGCTGCGGATCGACGACCAGACGCGCTATCGCGCCCTGCTGGCAAGCGGATATGACGGGTTGTTCCATCACGCGCGCCGCGCGGGTTTTCGGACCGCCGCCGTGATGCCCGCCATCACCCGCCCCTGGCCCGAGGCCGCGGCCATGGGATTCGACACCATCCTGGCCGCGTCCGATCTTGGCTATCGCGGCAAGCCGTTCAACTGGATCACCATGCCCGACCAGTTCACGCTGGCGGCGACCGACCAGCTGCTGCGGCGCGGGCAGCCCCGCCCCGCCGTGTTCGCGCAGGTCGCGCTGATATCGTCCCACGCCCCCTGGGTGCCGGTCCCGCGCCTGCTCGACTGGGACCAGCTGGGCGACGGCAGCGTCTTCGACGAAATGGCCGCCGCCGGCGATCCGCCCGACGTGGTCTGGCGCGACCCCGAACGCGTGCGCCGGGCCTATCGCGACGCCCTGGACTACAGCCTGGCGACGGTGATGGACTATGCCCTGCGCCATGCGGCCGATCCGCCCCTGCTGATCGTCCTGGGCGATCACCAGGCGGCACCCTGGGTCGCGCTGGACAGCGGGGCCGACACGCCGCTGCACCTGATTGGCCCGGACCATCTGGTCCGGCGGGCCGAGGCCTGGGGCCTTTCGCCCGGCCTTGTCCCGGCCGGGAACACGGCGCTGGCGATGGAAAGCCTGAGGAACCTGATCCTTGACACCTTCAGCCGCGCCGTGCCCCCCGGCGGGATCAGCCCAGGCCCAGCTTGCCGCGCAGCGTCGCCAGATCCTCGGCCAGGGTGTTGACCTTGGCCGACAGCATCGTGCGGTCGCTGTCGGTCAACTCGTCATAGGACACGAAGCCGCCGTCAGGGGTCCTGTATTTCGCCAGCACCTCGTCCACCGCCTTGAAGTTGCCGTCCACCTTGGCCACGAAATCGGCGTTCCCGGCCTCAATCAGGGGGCGGAACAGGGTATAGATCTTCTCGGACCCCTCGAAGTTCGCCTTGAAGTCCCACAGGTCGGTGCGGCTGTAGCGGTCTTCCTCGCCCGAGATCTTGGTGGCCGCGACCTCCTCCATCAGCACTGCGGCGCCGCCCACCACGACTTCAGGCGGGAAGGTCAGCGCGTTGATGCGGCCGTCCAGATCCGTCACATCGGCCAGCAGCTTGTCGGCATAAAGGTCCAGCCCCTCGGTCGATTTCTCCTCCCACAGGCCGTATTCGATGCGGTGAAAGCCGGTGAAGGCCTCGTCCTTCTCGGCCTTTTCGTAATCGTCGGCGCGGGCGTCGATCGACACGTCGAGATCCGAGAACAGTTCGGCGATGGGTTCCACCCGTTCATAGCTGGTGCGGGTCGGCGCGAACAGCGACTTGGCCTTCTCGACGTCGCCCGCCTTGATTGCGGCCACAAGGGCCTCGGTATCGGTGACCAGTTGCGCGGTGTTCTCGGCCACGAAGATCTTGTAGTCGGACAGCGGGCCGACAAGGTCCAGCGAAGGATCGGCGGCCCAAGCGGCGCCCGCGAAGGTCAGGCCAAGGGCGGTGCTGCGAAGAAAGGTTGCGATCATTGTGGTAAACTCCCGGTGATCGTGGTTTGGCTGGGCGTCAGGTCCGCCGCGCTGCATCGACAAGCGCCCGGCCCAGGTAATCCGCATCGTCGCGGACCCCCGGCAGGGCGAAGAAATACCCGCCGCCGACGGGCTTGACGTATTCCTCCAGCGGCTCGCCGTTCAGGCGGTTCTGCACGGCGACAAAGCCTGCCTCCAGGTCGGCCTGGTAGCAGATGAACAGCAGGCCCTGGTCCAGCTGGCCGTTCTTCAGGACGCCGCGCGAATAGTTGAAGGGTCGCCGCAGCATCAGGTTGCGCTGGCTTCGGGCGTCGCGCGGATTGGCAAGCCGGATATGGGCGTCGTGCGACGTCACGCGGCCTTCGGGATCGGCGGTGAAGTCGGGGGCGTGGTGTTCGGTAGCCCCGGGCTGGTCCAGGGGGGCGCCGGTCATCTTGGTGCGGCCGAAGATGCGCTCCTGCTCGGCCAGGGGGGCACGGTCCCAGCGTTCGACCATGTTGCGGATGATGCGCACCACCTGATAGCTGCCGCCCTGCGCCCAGTCGGGTTCGTGCGGCCCGGCGGTCCAGACCACGCGGTCCATCAGCGCGGCATCGTTCGAATCCGGGTTGGCGGACCCGTCGCGGAAGCCCAGGAAGTTGCGGGCGCTTGGCGTGGCGCCGCCGGCATCGGGGATGACGGGCGGGACGTTGCCCTCGACCATCCAGCGCAGGACCAGGAACTCGGCACAGGTCTTCACGATGTCGCGCAGGGCGTGCAGGTTGGTGTCCTGCACGTTGGCGCAGAACTGGATCGACAGGTCGCCATGGCAGAGGCCCGGTTCCAGCGCATCGTTCGGGAACTGCGCCATGCGCTGCAGCGTGGCGGGCTTCAGGCCCGCGAGCCAGGGCCGGTTCTCGAACAGGGACGCGCCCAAGGCCACGGTGATCGTCAGGTTGCCCGGCATCACGATCGGGCCCAGCAGCCCCGAATCCGCGGGCGGCAGGCTGGGGTCCAGGTCGGGAACCGGGCCGCCCTGGGTCAGAAGCCGCGCGCGATCGGTCAGAAGCCGCAGCATCCGTTCCAGATCGTCGACCGAGGTTGCCACGACGTCGAAGGCGGCGACGATCCCGTTTTCCGGGCGCGGCGTGGTGATGCCTGCCTGGTGGATGCCGTGGAACGGCACCCGCTGCGCCGCCGCCCCGGCATTGGCGGGCGGCGCGTCGCTGACCTGTGGCGCAGGTTCCTGGGCGTGGGTGGCCAAGGCCAGAGTGCTGGCGCCCAAGGCCAGAAGAACCTCGCGGCGGGAGGGGTAAGGTCGCATCCTAGTTGATCCCGATTACCGGCTGCAGCCGGTCCAGCGCCGTCTGCAAACCCGCCAGCGACCCGGCCAGTTGCCGGCGCCTGTCGTCGGCCACCTGGTCATAGGGTGGCCAGGCGCCGCCCTGCCTCAGACCGGCCAGATCAGCGGCCACCTTGTCCTGGGCCGCGCCGATGTCCTTGTCCAAGGCCGGATCCACGCCCGCCACGACCCCGCGCAGCAAACCGCTCAGCTTGCCGATCCCGTCGAGGCTGGCTTCAAGCTCCTCAAGGTCATTGCCCGCATAGTGGTTCTCGCCCGCCGGGACATGCGCGGTGGCAAGCTGGCCCGCCATGGCGCCGGGCAGCGCGACAAGCAGTTGCGGATCAAGCTCCATCGCCTTCAGGCGGCCGGAGAGCTGGTCCAGGTCGGCGACCAGGCGGTCGGCGATGGGGGCCAGCCCTTCGGTGCTGTTCTGCCGGAACAGCCCGTATTCAAGCCGGTGATAGCCGGTAAAGTCTGGGTCGTCCTCGCGGCCCGCCAGATAGGCCGCGTTCGGATCGATGGCGTTCTCCAAGTCCGAGAGGCGCCAGGCCAGGGGCTCCACATGGCGGTACGGGATGCGCGCCGCCTTCCAGGCCGCCTGCGCAGCGCCCAGGTCGCCTGCGGCGATGGCGTCGCGCAGCTTTTCCGCGGCCTTCACGGCGGCGTTCGACTGCATGACCAGATAGACCCGATATTCCGACAGCGGCCCCAGGAACTTGCGCAGCGTCACCTCGGAAGCCGAGGCGGCCGCCTCGTCCGAGGGGGTGACGTGCAGGGTGCCGCGCGGGTTCGACAGAAGCCCGCAGGTGATGGCATAGTCGCCGGGCGCCAGTTGCACGGCAAGGGTCTGGCGAAAGCCGGGGGCGATGTTCTCGCGTTCGGCGACGACCATCACGCCGTCAAGGATCTCCCACTCGATGGGCCGGTCCGAGGCGTTCACGATCTCAAAGCTGCGGCGCCCGCCGGGGACGGTGATGTCCATGGGTTCGCAGGTCTTCGCGCCAACGCTGACCGTCATGTCGGCGGCCTGGTCGCGGGTGGCGGCGGCGTTCTTCTGCGTCGCATACCAGAAGGCGCCTGCTCCGGCGACGGCCAGCATGGCGGCGGCGGCAACGGCAAGGCCCATGCCCGCGCGGGGCTGAATATCGGTCATGTCACGTCCCGGACAGAGTGGCGGCGCGGCGCAATGGGCGCGTCGGGCCGCAGGAACAGGAACAGCGTCACGGTCAGGAAGGCCAGCCAGACCGCCGCCTCGCCCAGCGTCGGCGCCTCGCGATAGCCGAGGATGCCCGCCAGCACCGTGCCCAGGGGCCCGGTCTCGGGCAGGGCGTGGCTGATGTCGTAGACCCGCGCCTGCAGGCCGTTCCAGATCCCGGCCTCGTGCAGGGCCTTGACGGACCCGGCCAGCAGCCCGGCGGCGACGAACAGGATGAAGACGCCGGTCCAGCGGAAGAACCGCCCCAGATCCAGCCGCAACGCGCCCGCATAGATGGCCCAACCGATCCCGGCCGAGACCAGGACACCCCCAAGCGCCCCCAAGGGTGCGGTGGCATCGCGGCTTTGCTGGAAGATCGCCAGCAGGAAGAAGACCGATTCCAGCCCCTCGCGCGCGACGGCCAGGAAGACCATGGCGATCAGCGCCCAAGCACCGCCCCCGACCGCCGCATCGACCGAGGCGTGGAGCGTCCCCTTGATCGACCGCGCGGCGCGGCGCATCCAGAAGACCATCCAGACCAGCACAACGACGGCAACAAGGCCGATCACGGCTTCGAACAGTTCCTGCGCCTTTTGCGGAAAGGATGCGCTTGCCAGCTGCAGCGCGGCCCCCGCGAACAAGGCCATGGCGATGGCCAGGAAGATGCCGATCCACACGGCAGGCAGCCATGCGGCGCGGCCGGTCTGGCGCAGGTAGCCGGCGATGATGCCGACGATCAGCGCGGCCTCCAGCCCCTCGCGCAGCATGATAAGGAAAGGTGCAACCATGACGTCCCTCTTGCCCTGCCGAGGCGTCGGGGCCGAAATCGGGCGGCGCGATGTCGCGGCAAGGTCAATGACGGGCAAGGGTTGCCCGCAAAACGATCACTACCCGTCTTCCGCAGCGAGTCAATCCAGATTGTTTAGGTCGGATATTATGCCGCAGGATCTGCCACGGAGACAGCGGCCCGGAAACCGATGACCGACGTGGACCAGCCGCCGGACGAACGCTTGGCCGAAACGATTCCGTTGGTTTTTCTGCAAGGCTGTAAATGGTGCCCGGAGACGGTGTTTCTGACCGTGATGGTCTTGGTTCTGTACCCGTTGCAGGGGCTCTGTTGCCCAAATCGGCTGATGGCCAGTGTCCCCCTTCCCCGGACGGACTTATCCCACGGCCTCTGTGACGGGTATACCGAGCGCGGTGTAGCCGTTCAGGATGGCGATGCGGACTTGGATCTCCGCGACGTGCCGGTCGAAGTCCCGTGCCATAAGCCTCTGGCCCAGCAGCTTCACACAATGCATCTTCGTCTCGACGCGGCTCCGGCGGTGGTATCCGCTCCATCGTCGCCAGAGCGCACGGCCAAGGTATTTCGCGGCGCGCAGGGCCTCGTTTCGGGCCACGGCTCCAGCGGTGACGGTCTTCCACGGCTTCGCATTCTTGCGGGGCGGGATGACAGCGTGAGCGCCCCGGTCGGCAATGGCATCATGGCATCTGCGTGTGTCGTAGGCGCCGTCTGCCGTGATGCTGCCGATCTCTTGGTGCTGCGGGATTTGGTTGAGAAGGTCGGGCAACACCGGCGCGTCGCCGACATGGCTCCCAGTGATCTCGACGGCTCGGACCTCCAGCGTTTCCTCATCAATCCCGAGATGGATCTTGCGCCAGACGCGTCGCTTGGGGCCGCCGTGCCTGCGCGCATGCCACTCGCCTTCGCCCTCGAGCTTGATCCCAGTGCTATCGATCAGCAGGTGCAGTG
>NZ_JAFNAW010000088.1 GCF_017356265.1 Paracoccus fontiphilus
ACCGATGCCCCGAGACATTCTTCTCCGCCATCCTTCTCGCCGCTACCGTCATCTTCTGGCTATGATCGAGAACGAGTCCTGACCCTAGCTGTCGAGCAGGACGGGGTTCTTGCCGCTGACGGTCACGGCCTCGGCGATGTAGCGGCGCAGGTGGTCGGTGTCGCGCACGATCTCCATCCCCCGGCCGCCGAGGACGTAGGAGGGGCGGATGACCAGCGGGAAGCCCACAGTTTCGGCAATCGACATGGCCTGTTCGGCGCTGGAGGCGATGCCGTTGTTGGGCTGGCGAAGGCCAAGATCGTTCAGCAGCTTCTGGAAGCGTTCGCGGTCTTCGGCCAGGTCGATGGCGTCGGGCGTGGTGCCCAGGATCGGGATGCCTTCGGCCTCCAACGCGTTGGCCAGCTTCAGTGGCGTCTGGCCGCCGAACTGGACGATGACGCCGTGCAGGGTGCCGTTGTCCTGTTCCACCCGCAGGATTTCCAGGACGTGTTCCAGCGTGAGGGGTTCGAAATAAAGCCGGTCCGAGGTGTCGTAGTCGGTGGAGACGGTCTCGGGGTTGCAGTTGACCATGATGGTCTCGTAGCCCGCGTCGGTCAGCGCGAAGCAGGCGTGGCAGCAGCAATAGTCGAACTCGATCCCTTGGCCGATGCGGTTGGGGCCGCCGCCGAGGATCACGACCTTCTTGGCCTCGGTCGGGCGGGATTCGCATTCCACGTCGCCCATCGCGGGGGCTTCGTAGGTGGAATACATGTAGGGGGTCTGGGCCTCGAACTCGGCCGCGCAGGTGTCGATGCGCTTGAAGACGGGCAGGATGCCGGCGCTGCGGCGGGCGCGGCGGATGTCGGCCTCGTCGCGGCCGGTCAGGGTCGCCAGGCGCGCGTCGGTGAAGCCCATCATCTTGAGCTGGCGCAGCCCTTCGGCGTCCGTGGGCAGGCCGTTCGCGCGGACGGCGTTTTCGGCGTCCACGATCTCGCGCAGGCGGGACAGGAACCAGGGGTCGAAGCTGGTGACGCGCCCGATCTCATCATCCGACAGGCCGAGGCGCATGGCCTGGGCGATGACGCGCAACCGGTCGGGGGTGGCGCGGGACAGCGCCGCGATCACGGCGGTCTTGCCCTGGTCGGCGCCCTCGATGGCGATCTCGTCCAGGCCGGTCAGGCCGTTCTCCATCGAGGCCAGCGCCTTGTGCAGCGACTCGTGGAAACTGCGGCCGATGGCCATGACCTCGCCCACGGATTTCATGGCGGTGGTCAGTTCGGGCTTGCTGCCGGGGAATTTTTCAAACGCGAAGCGCGGGATCTTGGTCACGACATAGTCGATGGACGGTTCGAACGACGCGGGCGTGACCTTGGTGATGTCGTTGTCCAGCTCGTCCAGCGTGTAGCCCACGGCCAGCTTGGCCGCGATCTTGGCGATGGGGAAGCCGGTGGCCTTGGAGGCCAGCGCCGAGGACCGCGACACGCGCGGGTTCATCTCGATCACCACCATGCGGCCATCGGCGGGGTTGATCGCCCATTGCACGTTGGACCCGCCGGTTTCCACGCCGATCTCGCGCAGCACGGCGATGGAGCCGTTGCGCATGATCTGGTATTCGCGGTCGGTCAGCGTCAGGGCAGGGGCCACGGTGATGGAATCGCCGGTGTGGACGCCCATAGGATCGACGTTCTCGATGGAACAGACGATGATGGCGTTGTCGTTGCGATCCCGCACGACCTCCATCTCGTATTCCTTCCAGCCCAGAAGGCTTTCATCGACCAGGACCTGCGCGACCGGCGATGCATCCAGGCCCGACCGCACGATGCGTTCATAGTCGTCGCGGTTGTAGGCCACGCCTCCGCCGGTGCCGCCCAGGGTGAAGGCGGGGCGGATGATGGCGGGCAGGCCGATCTCCTCCAGCGCGTCCATGGCCTGGGCCACGCCCGCGTTGATGTCGTACTTGCCGGATGCCAGCTTGGGCGCCGCGACGATGGTGGCCTTGGGGTTTTCCAGCCCGATCCGGTCCATCGCCTCGCGGAACAGCTTGCGGTCCTCGGCCATCTCGATGGCGGCGCGCTGCGCGCCGATCAGTTCCACGCCATAGCGGTTCAGCACGCCCATGTCCGCCAGCGCCAGGGCCGTGTTCAGCCCGGTCTGCCCGCCCATCGTGGGCAGCAGCGCGTCGGGACGTTCCTTGGCGATGATCTTCTCGACCATCTCGGGGGTGATCGGCTCGATATAGGTGGCGTCGGCCATTTCCGGGTCGGTCATGATCGTCGCGGGGTTCGAGTTGACCAGGATGACCCGATAGCCTTCCTCGCGCAGGGCCTTGCAGGCCTGGGCGCCTGAATAGTCGAACTCGCAGGCCTGGCCGATGACGATGGGGCCTGCGCCGATGATCAGGATCGACTTGATATCGGTTCTTTTCGGCATGGCGGTCCCTCGGGCTGGCGGCTGATAAATCGTCCGGGGTTATAGCCATGCGCGGTCGGATCGCAAGGTGAGACGAACGGCTTTCGCCGCTTATTGCAGGAACCAGAACACGCCGCCGCCCAGCGACAGCAGGATGGCAAGGCCGAGAAGGGTGAACAGGCCGTCGCGCGCCAGCATCCCGAAGGCCAGAAGGCCGACCACGCCGCCCAGGATCGAGGATGTGAAGGGCACCACCTCCAGGAAGGGCATGGCAAGGCCGCAGATCATGCACAGCACCTGGGTCAGCTTGCGGACCGGGCCGCGGACCAGAAATCCCAGCCGGGGCTTGGTGATGCGGTCGAGCCATCCGGCCGGGCGGCGCATGACCTTCAGGGCGCGGTCCAGCCTGACGCTGTCGATCCGGCGCGACATCACGAATGAGGGCAGCCAGATGTGGTCCCGCCCGACCAGCATCTGCGCCGAGATCAGCGCGATGGTGATCCCGCAGATGGATGAAAACACAGGTATCCCCGACAAGGGCGACACGACCGCAAGCGCCACGAAGATCAGGTTCGGCGTCAGGGAATTCTCGCCCAGAGACTGCACGATGTCGCCGATCGAGGTCTTGTCGCCGTCCGAGGCATCACCCGCCGCGTCCAGCAGCGGCCTTATCGTTCCATTGTCCTGCACCGTCCCGCCTTCCTGCCGTGTCGGGGCCAACGCAAAGCCACGCCGGATGGTTCGGCAACCCGGTCAGCCCCGCAGCGCAGCGCCCAGTTCACGGTCCAGCACCTGCAGGAAGCGCGACCGGTCCGCCTTGGAAAACGCGCCGCCGCCGCCCTGCAGGAACGGGTTCGACGCGCGCAGGTCCGCCATCAGGTCGCGCGTCGCCAGCCGGGGGCCGATGTTGGCCAGGCTCAGCACCTCTCCGTCATGGGTAAGGACGCGCGCCCCGGCCTTCAGGCAGCGGTCCGCCAGCGGCAGGTCGCCCGTCACCACCACGTCGCCCGGCCCGCACTGGTCGGCGATCCACTTGTCGGCCTCGTCCGGGCCCTCGGCCACGATCTTCAGCGTCACCAGCGGATTGCCGGATGGCCGCAGCCCGCCATTGCAGACCAGGACCATCGGCACCTGGAGACGCGTCGCCACCCGCTCTGCCTCGGCCTTGACCGGGCAGGCATCGGCGTCGATGAACAGCCTGGTCAATCCCGCAGCAGTTCGTTGATCGAGGTCTTGGCGCGGGTCCTGGCGTCCACGCGCTTGACGATCACCGCGCAATACAGGTTCACGCCGTTCTTCGACGGCAGGGACCCCGCCACGACGACCGAGCCCGCGGGAACCTCGCCATACATGACCTCGCCGGTTTCCCGGTCCACGATCTTGGTGGACTGGCCGATGAAGACGCCCATCCCCAGCACGGACCCTTCGCGGACGATGCAGCCCTCGACCACCTCGGACCGGGCGCCGATGAAGCAGTCGTCCTCGATGATGGTGGGCCCGGCCTGCAGCGGTTCCAGCACGCCGCCGATGCCGACGCCGCCCGACAGGTGGACGTTGCGGCCGATCTGCGCGCAGGACCCGACGGTGGCCCAGGTGTCGACCATCGTGCCCTCGCCCACATGGGCGCCCAGGTTCACGAAGGACGGCATCAGCACCGCCCCCTTGCCGATGAAGGCCGACCGCCGCACGATGGCGCCCGGCACGGCGCGGAAACCGGCGGCCCGCCACTCGCCCGCGCTCCAGCCCGCGAATTTCGAGGGCACCTTGTCCCACCAGTTCGACCCCTGCGGGCCGCCCGACATTTCCTCCATGTCGTTCAGGCGGAAGGACAGCAGCACGGCCTTTTTCGCCCACTGGTTCACGTGCCAGTCGTTGCCGCGCTTCTCGGCCACGCGCAGAGCGCCGCTGTCCAGCTGTTCCAGAACCGCGTCCACGGCCTCGCGCACGAAACCGGTGGTGCCGGCGTCGATATCGGCGCGGGCTTCCCACGCGGCCTCGATGGCGGTCTCAAGTGCTTGGGTCATGGCCTCTCCTCGGATCTGCGGCATGGGTGGAAACTGGTTCCCCGGGGCTATAAGCCTGGGACAAGGCCCGTGCAATCCGAGGAACCGATGAACGACGCCACCAAGACCGCCGAAGAGCGCGCCTATGTCTTTCCCCGCAGCGACGAGGATGCGGCGCGCGCGACGCATATCCCGGACACGCCGCAGACGCGGTCGCCCGCCTATCGCCTGGCCTTCACCGATCGCGACTTCCTGCTGCGCGAGGAATTGCGCCCCGTGCGCCTGCAGCTTGAACTGCTGAAGCCGCAGCTGCTGCTGGACGAGGCCGGGGTCGAATCGACCGTGGTGATGTTCGGCGGCGCCCGCATCCCGTCACCCGAAAACGCAAGCCGCGCACGCACCCCGGCCCTTGCCAGGCTCTCGGTCTATTACGAGGAGGCACGGCGGTTCGCGCAGGACATCACCCGCCGCAGCCTTGCCACCGGCGGGCGCGACTTCGTCATCGCGACGGGGGGCGGACCGGGCGTCATGGAGGCGGGCAACCTGGGCGCGCATCAGGCGGGGGGCAAGTCCATCGGCCTAGGGATCGTGCTGCCGCACGAACAGGCGCCGAACCTGTACGTGACGCCGGAACTGTCGTTCAACTTCCACTATTTCGCCATCCGCAAGATGCACTTCCTGATGCGCGCGCGGGCGATCACGGTCTTTCCCGGCGGCTTCGGCACCCTGGACGAGATGTTCGAGGCCCTGACCCTGATCCAGACCCGCCGCATGGCCCCGGTCCCGTTCCTGCTGTTCGGCCGGGCCTTCTGGGAGGAGATCATCAACTGGCAGGCCCTGGCCGAGGCAGGCACCATCTCCGAGGAGGATCTGGGGCTGATCCACTATGTCGAGACGGCCGAGGAGGCCATGGCGGTGATCGACGGCTGGCCCCGGCCCGAATGAGGGCCGCAGCCGGGTCCCGGCACGGATCGCGGTTTCCGTTCCTTCGGCGGCCAAGTGCGGCTGACGAGTCCAGCCGCCGCTAGAACCGCAGCCGGATGCCGAGAACATGGGCGTTTGCCGCGCCCTTCATGTTGCCCAGCGTCTTTCCCCCGCCCGAGCGGTGATGCAGCCGCCAAAAGACGCTCCAGTCGGCATTGCGGGGGGCAAGCTCGAGCTCGGGCGTGAAATAGAACAGCAACGACGCATCGCCGCCGTCCCGGGCGACCTGATCCGCCTCCCGCCCGGGGTGCGGTGCATCGACATGGCTCAGCCCGACAATGAGCGACGGGGTCAGCGTCACATCGCGGAACTGGTATCGGCAGCACCGCAGCCCGACCCCGGCCCAGATCTCGGTCGTCGTGCCTTCTCCGAAGCGATGCGCGATCCCGCCTTCATAGCCGATGTCCACAAGGCTGTTCTGCCAACTCCAGGTCTGCAGGCCCAGACCCAGCAGGTAGTTGTCCTCATAGGGGACCCCCACAAAATCCACGCTGCTGGACATGGACGCGGCCGTGATGCGGCCGCCGAAGACGAAGAGGTTCCGTTCAGGCGAAGGGGGGGACTCCGCCAGCGCGGGGGCGGCAGCGGCAAGCCAGCCCAGCAGGCAAAGGGCAAGCGCATGAACCATCCCGAATCTCCGCCACGGACCATCGGTTTTCCTTGGGGAAACCGATAACATGGCAGGCCCGCGTCAGACAATCGTCCTGCGCGGGACCATTCCGCCGTCAGCCGGCCGCCTCGGCCGCAATAGCCGCCCGGGTCTTGCGCCCGCGTTCCGTCGCCGACTTCAACTGGCCGCAGGCGGCCATGATGTCCTCTCCGCGCGGGGTGCGGATCGGGCTGGCGTAGCCGGCCTTGTAGATGATGTCGGCAAAGGCGTGGATGCGGTTGTTGCTGGACCGCTTGTAGGGCGCGCCGGGCCATTCGTTGAAGGGGATCAGGTTGATCTTGGCGGGGATGCCGCGGATCAGCTCGATCAGGCGATGCGCGTCGGCATCGCTGTCGTTGACGCCCGCCAGCATCACGTATTCGAAGGTGATCCGCTCGCTGTTCGACAGGCGGGGATAGTCGCGCAAGGCGTCCAGAAGCGCGGCGATGTTCCAGCGCTTGTTGATCGGCACCAGGACGTTGCGCACCTCGTCCGTGGTCGCGTGGAAGCTCACGGCAAGCTGGCAGCCGATCTCCTCGGCCGTGCGCGCGATCTCGGGGACGACGCCGCTGGTGGACAGGGTGATGCGGCGGCGCGACAGGGACAGCCCCTCGTTGTCCATGCAGACCTTCATGGCGTCCCGCACGGCGTCGAAGTTGTAAAGCGGCTCGCCCATGCCCATCAGCACGATGTTGCTGACCAGGCGCGTCTCGTCCTTGGGGGTGCCCGGCTGCGGCCATTCGCCCAGGTCGTCGCGGGCCAGCATCAACTGGCCTACGATCTCGCCTGCGGTCAGGTTGCGCACCAGCTTCTGCGTGCCGGTGTGGCAGAAGGAACAGGTCAGCGTGCAACCGACCTGGCTCGACACGCACAGCGTGCCGCGCCCTTCCTCGGGGATATAGACCGTCTCGACCTCGTGCCCGCCGGCGATGCGGACCAGATACTTGCGCGTCCCGTCGCTGCTGATCTGGCGGGTCACGATCTCGGGCAGCACGATCTCGAACCGCTCGGCCAGCAGGGCGCGATAATCCTTGGCCAGGTTCGACATCTGCGCGAAGTCGCGCACGCCCCAGTGATAAACCCACTGCCAGACCTGCCCCACGCGCATCTTGGCCTGCTTCTCGGGCGTGCCGGCGGTGATCAGGGCATCGCGCAACTGGTCGCGCGTCAGGCCCACGATGTTCACCCGCCCGCTGTCCGGCAGCTTGCGTGGAAGGGTCAGGACATCCTGCGTGATGGGCGCGTTCATGGGTCTACCGGTGTTGTGCGAAGACCCGCAGATAAGCGAAACGGGGCCGAAAATCAACCGGCCCCGGCCCTTTCATCTTGGCTCAAGTATCCCGGGGGTGCGGGGGCTGGCCCCCGCCCGCCTTACTCGCAGCGCGAGCGCGCCGTGTTCGTGGCCGCCGTGATGCCTGCCAGGCTGAAGGTGTCCTTGGTCACCGTCCCGCGCGAGGACCGCCCGGTGATGACCGCGTTCGACCCGCTGCGCAGGGCCGCGATCAGCTTCTCATCCTCGGACACGCTGCCCGTCCAGGCGCTTTCGCCTTCGGTGAACAGGTTGAACTTGTTGCCGCCGATATCGACCTCGACCGTGCTGTCGGGGGCGAAGGGATAGCCGCCGCTGAAGGACACCTCGCCGCCCTGGCCCGGCCGATAGGCCACGTACAGGCGGATGTCGCCGCGCGTCACCTCGCGCGGGGCGCCGTTCGCATCGGTGTTCTGCGTGGCCTTGGGCGGGGACACGGCCCAGCATTCCTTGGGATTCTCCGCCGCGAAGACGGTCCAGTCGCCTTCGGTCGCCACGACATTGGTGGACTCCTGCGCCGATGCCGTCCCCAAGCCCACCATCAGGGCAAGGGCGGCTGTCATGCCGCGCAGCGTGGTGTTGGTCATGCTCTGGCCTCCTGCCATAGGTTTCGCCACATCAGGGGGCGTTGTTCCCGATTGCTGTGGTCTTTTCAACCATCTGCGGTCAGGATAGCCAAAATCATTGCGCGAAAAAGAGCGCAAGACAGGAAATCGCGCAATTGTCAGGGGGGGAACAGGCGATGCGGTCGGCCGAACTGATCGAACTGTGGCGCGGCGGGCAGCGCGAAAGCCTGCACTGCGGCGATGCCGTGGTCTGCGACACCAAGGGCGTGGTGGAAGCCTGGGGCCGTCCGGGCACGATCGTCTTTCCCCGGTCCTCCTGCAAGATGATCCAGGCGCTGCCCCTGGTGGAAAGCGGGGCGGCCGATGCCGCCGGTTTGACCGACCGGCACCTGGCGCTGGCCTGTGCCAGCCACAACGGCGCGCGGATCCATGTCGATGCCGTGGAGGGCTGGCTGCGGGCGCTGGGGATGGCCGAGCCCGACCTGCGCTGCGGCTGCCACATGCCGCGCGACCCCGATGAAAACCGCCGCCTGACCTGCGGAGACGAAGGCCCGTCCCAGCTGCACAACAACTGCTCGGGCAAGCACGCGGGTTTCCTGACGCTGAACCGGCACCTGCGCGGCGGGGCCGAGTATGTGGACCCCGGCCACTCCGTCCAGCAGGCCGTCAAGGCCGCCTTCGAGGAGGTGACCGGAGAGAACAGCCCCGGCTTCGGCATCGACGGCTGCTCGGCCCCGAACTGGTCCTGCTCGCTGGCGGGGCTGGGCCGGGCCATGGCGGCCTTCGCAGATCCGCCCGACGACACGCGGGGCCGGGCCATGCGGCGGCTGGTGGATGCCATGCGCGCCCATCCCGAACTGGTCGCGGGCGAGGGGCCGGCCTGCACGATCCTGATGCGCGCCACCGGTGGCCGTGTTGCCGCCAAGACCGGGGCCGAGGCGGTGTTCGTCGCCATCCTGCCCAACCAGGGCCTGGGCGTCGCCCTGAAGGTCACGGACGGCGCGACGCGGGCAGCCGAGGCGGCGATCACCGCGCTGCTGGTCCACCTTGGCGTGCTGGGGGAAAGCGATCCCGCGGTGGGCCGCTTCCTGACCGATCCCTTGCGCAACTGGCGCGGCATCCCCACCGGCGAGATGCGGACGGCGCCGGGCTTTCCCGCCTAGATCAACTGCCAGATCAGCCGCAGCGCCAGCGCGGTCGAGGTCACGACCAGCAGCGGCTTGATCAGCCGCGCGCCCACCCGCGTGGCCAGCCGGGCGCCCAGGGCGGCGCCCGCGATCTGCGCCGCGCCCATCACGATCCCCAGCAGCCACAAGGGCTGGCCCACCAGCGCAAAGGCCGCCAGCCCGCCCAGGTTCGAGGCGAAGTTCAACAGCTTCGTATGCGCGGTGGCCTTCAGCACGCCATATCCGGCCAGGGTCACGAAGGCGATCATGTAGAACGACCCCGCCCCCGGCCCCAGCAGCCCGTCATAGAACCCGACCAGCGGCACCGCTGTCACGGCAAAGGCGGCAGGCGCCACGCGCTGCGCCCGGTCAAGGTCGTCCAGGCCCGGCTTCAGCGCGAAAAAGGCCGCAATGGCGATCAGGATCACCGGCAGGACAAGGCGCAGCCCGTCGGTGGGAAGATAGCTGACAAGCGCCGCACCGATGGCCCCCGCAAGGCCTGCGATCAGCGCCGAACGCCATTGGCTGCGCAGGTCCACCAGGCCTTTCGCGGCATAGCTGACGGCCGCGGTCGCCGCGCCGAAGACCCCTTGGACCTTGTTCGTGGCAAGCGCCTGCGCGGGCGGAATCCCCGCCAGCATCAGCGCGGGCAGGGTGATCAGCCCGCCGCCCCCGGCAATCGAATCGATGAAACCGGCCAGGAATCCGGCGGCGGCAAGGATCAGGAAGAGGTCGAGGGAAAGCTCCAGCATGATCCGCGCCATGCCCCTTTGGCCCGGCATTGTAAAGGCGAAGGCGGGGTGCTTTCAGCCCCTGCCTGCTGCAGGGCGTCGGCGCTGAAAAAGTCCGCTGGACTTTTCCCGGGCCGCGTCCCACCCCATGGATATCCGCACCAGGGTACACAACAGGAGGACCGGCATGTTCGATCATGTGCAGCACCGCGTCGTGCAGGCGCCGACGGCGGGAACCTCGACCCCGGACTTGGCCGTGGCGGTCTGCAACGCGGGCGGGCTTGGCTTCGTGGCGCTTGGCGCGCTGGATGCGACGGGCGCGGGCAAGGCGATCCGCGCGGTGCGGCAGGGCACGGACCGCGCCTTCGGGGTCAACCTGTTCTGCCATGCCCCCGCCCGGCGCGACCCCGCGCAGGAAGCGGCATGGATCGACAGCCTGCGCCCGGCCTTCGGGCGTTTCGGCGCGGTGCCGCCCACGACATTGACCGAAATCTATCCCAGCTTTCGCGGCAACGACGCCATGCTGCAAGTGCTGCTGGCGGAACGGCCCGCCATCGTCGGCTGCCACTTCGGCCTGCCCGTGCCTGATCAGGTCGCGGCGCTGAAGGGTGCGGGGTGCAGGCTTTGGGCCACGGCGACCTCGGTTGCCGAGGGGCAGGCCATCGTCGATGCGGGCTTCGATGCCATCGTCGCGCAGGGGTGGGAGGCCGGGGGCCATCGCGGCATCTTCGATCCCGACGGGCCGGACCCGATGACGGATCACGCGGCCCTGGTCCGTGCCCTGCTGCCGCTGGGCCTGCCGGTCGTCGCGGCGGGCGCGATCATGGACCGGACAGCGGCCCGCGCGGCGATGGGGGCCGGCGCGGTCGCGGTGCAGTGCGGCACCGCCTTCCTG
>NZ_JAFNAW010000089.1 GCF_017356265.1 Paracoccus fontiphilus
GGTCCCGCCCGCGTGGCCGAGCCCGCGCCCGCGCCGGATGCGGTGGCCGAGGCCCGGGCGATGCTGTCGGCCGCCGCCCGCCCGCTGATCCTGATCGGCGGCTGCAACTGGTCGGCTGCGGGAAAAAAGGCGCTGCAAGCCTTTGCCGAGGCCAGCGACATCCCCGTGGTCGCGGCCTTCCGCTATCAGGACCAGTTCGACAACTTCTCTCCCGTCTATGCCGGCGAGGCGGGCGTCGGGATGCCTGCCCATGTCAAGGCGCTGGTGCGCGACGCCGACGTGATCCTGGCGATCAATGTCCGCTTCGGCGAGATGACGACCGACGGCTATACGCTGCTGTCGGTCCCGGTGCCCGCGCAAAGGCTGGTCCACGTCCATGCCTCGGACCGCGAGATCGGCAAGATCTACCAGCCGACGCTGGGCATCCAGGCCGGGCCGAACGAATTTGCCGCCGCGTTGTCGCCAGTCAAGGGTGGATGGACCGCTTGGCGCGCGGAGGCTCGCGCAGGCTGGGAAGCAGGCTTCGATGCGCCCGTGCAGCCCTCGCCCGTGGACATGGTGATCGCCACCGCGCATCTGCGCGAGGCGCTGCCCCCGGACGCGATCCTGACCAACGGCGCGGGCAACTTCACCGTCTGGCCCAACAAGTTCTACAAGTTCGGTCCCCGGGCGCGGCTGCTGGCGCCGCAATCAGGCGCGATGGGCTACGGCCTGCCCGCCGCCATCGCCGCCAAGCTGGCCCATCCCGGCCGCACGGTGGTCTGCTTCGCGGGCGACGGCGATTTCCAGATGACCTGCCAGGAGCTTGCGACATCCGTGCAGGCGGGGGCGCAGCCGATCATTCTGCTGCTGAACAACGGCATCTACGGCACCATCCGCGCGCACCAGGAACGCCAGTATCCCGCGCGCGTGTCCGGCACGACCATGGTCAACCCTGACTTCGTGATGCTGGCCCGTGCCTACGGCTACCACGCTGAACGGGTCGGGGCGACCGAGGATTTCCCGGCCGCCTTTGCCCGCGCGCTGGCATCGGGCAGCGGCGCTTTGCTGGATCTGGACATCTCGCCCGAGGCGCTGACCCCGCGCCAGACCCTGACACAGATGCGCGACGCCGCATCAGGCCGGGGGTGAGCCCTGGGGGCGACAGGCTGCCGGGCCTGTCGCATGGCGGGCGGGACCGACGGACCCCGCCCGCAGGATGACGGCGTCAGGCCCGGACGGTGGCGGCCCCGGCGCCTTTCCGGCGCGTCCGGCTGAACAGGCCCAGCACGAAGACGAAGAACACCGGCACGAAGAACACCGCCAGGATCGTGGCCGAGATCATGCCGCCGATCACGCCCGTGCCGATCGCGTTCTGCGACGCGGCCGAGGCGCCCGTGGCGATGGCCAGCGGCACCACCCCCAGGGTGAAGGCCAGCGACGTCATCAGGATCGGCCGGAAGCGAAGCTTGGCCGCCTGCACCGCGGCGTCGATCAGGCTCATGCCGTCCTCGCGCAGATCCTTGGCGAACTCCACGATCAGGATCGCGTTCTTGGCCGACAGCCCGATGATCGCGATCAGGCCGACCTTGAAGTAGACGTCGTTGGGCATGTCGCGCAGCATCACGGCGGCGATGCAGCCGATCACCCCCAACGGCACGACCAGCATCACGGACAGCGGGATCGACCAGCTTTCGTAAAGCCCCGACAGCAGCAGGAACACGAACAGGATCGACATCGCGAACAGGATCGTCGAAGTGTTGCCCGAACTGATCTCCTCCAGCGTCTGGCCGGTCCATTCATAGGCGAAGCCTTCGGGCAGTTCGGCCGCCAGCCGCTCCATCTCGGCCACGGCCGCGCCCGATGAGAAGCCGGGCAAGGCGTTCCCGGCGATCCGCACCGAGGGATAGCCGTTGTAGCCGACCACCTGGCTTGGACCCTGGTTCCATTCCACCGTCGCGAAGGACGAGAAAGGCACCATGCCGCCGTTCGAGTTCCGCACGGTCAGGTTAAGGATGTCCTCGGCCTGCATCCGGCTTTCCTCCTGCGCCTGCACGATCACGCGCTGCATCCGGCCTTCGTTCGGAAAGTCGTTGACATAGGCCGACCCGAGGTTCGCCGACAGCGTCTGGTTGATGTCGGCGAAGGCCACGCCGAAGGTCTGCGCCTTGTCGCGGTCGATCAGGACCGAAACCTGGGCCGCCGCCGGCATCCCTTCGACCCGCAGGCCGGTGACGACGCCGCCCGCCCCCGCCTCGGCGATCAGCTGCTGGGCGGCCGCGTTCAGCGCCTGCTGGCCGTTGCCGCCGCGATCCTGCAGGCGGAAGCTGAACCCGCCCGAGGTGCCGAAGCCGGGGATCGGCGGCGGCGACAGCGAATAGATCTGCGCGTCCTTGGTCCCGAACAGGGCCATGTTGGCGTCATTGGCGATCTGGGTCGCGGTCTGGTCGCGTTCGGACCAGTCGGTGAAGGTGATGAAGGCAAGGCCCGCGTTCGGCCCCTGACCCGAGAACGAGAAGCCGCGGATGCCCACCACGTTCTCGACTGCGGGGTTCTGGCCGTAATGGTTCTCGATCACCTGGATGGCAGCGTCGGTGCGCTGCGAACTGGCCGTGGGCGGCGTCTGGATGTCCGCGATGATGAAGCCCTGGTCCTCGTCCGGCAGGAAGCCCGTCGGCAGCGAGGTGAAGCCAAGGCCCGTCAGCGCGACGATGCCCAGATAGACCAGCATCACCAGCCCCGTCCGCCGCGTCAGCATCGACACGCCCCGGCCATAGCGTTCGGTGGCCGCGTCGAACTTGCGGTTGAACCAGCCGAAGAAGCCCTTCTTCTCGTGATGGCCCTTGATGGGCTTCAGGAACGTCGCACACAGCGCGGGAGTCAGCGTCAGCGCCAGAAAGGCCGAGAACAGGATCGAGGTCACCATCGTCAGCGCGAACTGGCGATAGATGATCCCCGTCGATCCGGGGAAGAAGGCCATGGGGATGAACACCGCCGCCAGCACCAGCGTGATGCCGATGATCGCGCCCGAGATCTCTCCCATGGCCTTTTGCGTGGCCTCCTTGGGGGGCAGCCCTTCGTGGGCCATGATGCGCTCGACGTTCTCGATGACGACGATGGCGTCATCCACGAGGATGCCGATGGCCAGGACCATGGCGAACATGGTCAGCACGTTGATGGAAAAACCCGCAACCAGCATCACCCCGATGGTCCCCGCCAGCGCGATGGGCACCACGATGGTCGGGATGATCGTGTAGCGGAAGTTCTGCAGGAACAGGAACATCACTATGAAGACCAGCACCACGGCCTCGATCAGGGTGTGGATCACCTTCTCGATGGATTTTTCCACGAAGGGCGCGGTGTCGTAGGGGATCGAATACTCGATGCCCTCGGGGAAGAAGCCCGACAGTTCCTCCATGGTGGCCTGCACCGCCTCCGAGGTGGCAAGCGCGTTGCCGGTCGAGGAGAGCTGGATGCCCACCGCCGCCGTCGGCTGGCCGTTCAGCCGCGAGGCGAAGGTATAGGTGTCCGCCCCCACCTCGATCCGCGCCACGTCGCGCAGCCGCACGGTCGATCCGTCGGGGTTGGCGCGCAGCACGATGTCGCCGAACTGTTGCGGTTCGGTCAACTGGCCGCGCACCAGAACGGTCGCGGTCAGTTGCTGGTTGACCGGGTTGGGGTCGGCGCCGATCTGGCCCGCCGCCACCTGGGCGTTCTGGGCGCGGATGGCGGCCGACACGTCGGCGGGCGACAGATTCAGGCCGGTCAGCTTGTCGGGATCGATCCAGATCCGCAACGCCTCCTCGGACGCGAAGACCTGCGCGCGGCCCACCCCGTCGATGCGGCGGATTTCGCCCACGACGTTGCGGTTGATGTAGTCGCCAAGCGCCACGTCATCCATCGACCCGTCGGTCGAGGTCAGCGACACCATCATCAGGAAGCCCGCGCCCGCTTCCTCGACCGTGACGCCCTGGTCCACGACCGTCTGCGGCAGCACGGGTTCGACCCGGCTGACGGCGTTCTGGATATCGACCTGCGCGGTGCCCACGTCCGTGCCCGGCGCGAAGGTCGCCGTGATCGAGATCGCCCCCGACACGTCCGAGGTGGATTCGAAATACTGGATGCCCTGGATGCCGTTCAGCTCCTCCTCGATCGGCTGGGCGACGGACTGGTACATCTCGGTCGGCGAGGCGCCGGTATAGACGGTCGAGATCTGGATCTGCGGCGGCGCGACCTGCGGGTATTGGGCGATCGGCATCTGCGGCAGGGCGATCAGCCCCGCGATGACGATGAAGATCGAGATCACCCAGGCCAGGACCGGGCGAAGAATGAAGAACTGTGCCATGCTTCGGTCTCAGCCCTTGGTGTTGGCGGCCTGCGCGGCGGGCGCGGCGGGTGGTCCTGCGGCCGCCTGCGGCTGCGCGTCCACGGGTTCGGGAACGACCTTGGCGTCGGGGTAAAGCTTCTGCGCCCCTGCCACGACCACGCGGTCGCCCGGCTGCAACCCGTCCTCGACCAGCCAGCCGCTGTCCGAGGTCTGGCCCAGCGTCAGGTCGCGGCGCTCGACGGTATCCTCGCCCTTCATGACATAGACGAAGGCCTGGCCGTTCGTGTCGCGCTGCACCGCCATCTGCGGGATGGACAGCGCGTTCTCGCGGATGGCCTGTTCCAGCCGCGCCCGGACGTAAAGGCCGGGCAGCAGCATTCCGTCGGGGTTCGGGAACTCGGCCCGCAGGGTGATCTGCCCGGTCGAACTGTCCACGCTGGCTTCCGAGAACAGAAGCTTGCCGGGGTGCGGGTATTCCGACCCGTCGTCGAAGAACAACTGGACCCGCGCTTCATCGGGCGCGGTCATCATCAGCTCGCCCGCCGCCCGCGCGCGCTGCAGCGCGAACAGTTGCGAGGACGATTGCGTGACGTCCACATAGACGGGGTCTAGCTGCTGGATGGTTGCAAGGATGTCGGTCTGGGCCGTCACCAGCGCGCCTTCGGTCACCAGGGCGCGTCCCACGACCCCGTCGATGGGCGCGGTCACATCGGTATAGCCCAGGTTCAGTTGCGCTTCCTGCAGCGATGCCTGGGCAATGGCCACGTCCGCATCGGCCTGTGCCAGCGTGGTTTCGGCATTCTCAAGCTCGACCCCCGCCGTGACGCGGCGCTCGCGCAGCGCCTCGGTCCGGGCAAGCTGGTCCTGGGCGTTCCGCCGGGTCGCCTCGGCCCGCGCCAGGGTGGCCTCGGCGCTGGCGACGCGGACCTGATAAGGGGCCGGGTCGATCTTGTAGAGGATGTCGCCCGCCTTCACCTCGGACCCCTGGGTGAAGATCCGCTCGACGACGATGCCGCCGACGCGGGGCCGGACCTCGGCCGTGCGGGTCGCGGCGACACGGCCGGGCAGTTCGTTCACCACGGGCAGGGGTTGCGGGGTCATGGTCAGCACGCTGACCGGCGTCGGCGGCATGTCCTGGGCAACTGCCTGCGAGGCCGGCGGCAGGGCCAGCACCGCGGCAAGAAGCCCGGACAGGACTTGTGATCTGTGCATGGATCGGTCTTTCGAAAGAAGGGGTTCAGGTTTTGGAAGGAGCAGAGGTCGCGGGGGACGATCCCGCATCGGTTTCAAGCGCGTCCATGAGGCCGTCCAGAAGCTCCTGGCGGGTGATCTCGTCGAAGCGGTGAAGGCCGAAGCACTCCAGGAAGAACAGGCCGTGGACGGCCAGCAGCAGTTGCAGCATCCGGCCTCGGTCCTGGGCATCCGCCGCGACCCGGCGCGCATCCTCGGCCAGGGCCTCGCGCATCAACTCGCGGCATTCGGCGTTCTCGCCCATGCTGGCGCTGATCAGCATGGTCATGGCGACGTCATCGTCCGATGGCGCCTCCCGGCCCATGTCGATCATCGCGCGCAGCCAGGCGTTCGGCTGTCCGGCATGAGCCTGCAGCGCCTCGTCGAAGCGGTCGCGATATTGGCAAAGCTGGTGGCGGGTGAACGCCGTCAGCAGCCCCGCCTTGCTTCCGCAATCATAGACGACGCTGGATTTGCTGATGCCGACTTCCCTGGCGACGGCATCGATGCTGAGACCGCTCACCCCCTCGCGCCGGGCCACGCTTTCCACGGCTTCCATGAGGGCGTCCCGGTCGATGGTACGTTTTCGTCCCACATCCACCTCTGAGTTTATTCGAACGTTCGTTTATAAATCCCGCGCGCGTCGGTCAAGGGGCGATCGACACCCTTGCCCCGGTGCGGGCTTCTTCAAAGATTGGCCCTGGGGCATGTCTTTGCTTCCGGCGGCAGCGCCGATGGCCGCAAGCACAAGCTCGAAAGGCTTGGAGGCGGGCAGCGCACGCGAAAACAAGGGGCGCGCCCACCAAACAAGCGGGCGCGCGGCCAGGGAAGCCTCTCTGCGAAGGACCTTCCGGCAAACTGGGCAAGATCGGTCGCAGATTGCCGTTTCCCATCGGCATGGATTCAGGTCGTGTCGGGATAAGCGTGCCGATCCCTGTGGCGCGCATGGCGCCTTCTCGCGTGGTGCCGTGCGGCCCTTGGCGGAACACCTGCCTGTTCCGCCGTCCGGACGTCGCACCCCGACAGTTGCTGCCCTCGATCCGCCCTTACAGCATGAAATCGGCCGCCGTCAGCGCCGAGACGTTGTTCAGCAGGATCTGGAAGTCCGCGACCCCGTCGCCGTTGACGTCGCCCTGAACCAGGGCATTGGCACCCTGGCGGACATACCAGACGGAATGAGCCGCTGCCGTCGTGCCACGGAAGGCGAAGGCCTGGTTGCCCGCCGCGCCGAAATTTGCGTCGATCTGGGTCAGGTCCATGTCGTCCACGCCGCGGGCGAAGTCCGCGATCCTGTCGCGCGCCAGCCCCGGCCTGCTGTCGGCCACGGCCGAGAAGATGAACACGTCCGCCTCGCCGCCGCCCCGCAGCAGGTCGGCGCCGGCTCCGCCGGTCAGGCGGTCGAAGCCCGCGTCTCCTTCAAGATAGTCGTTGCCGAACCCACCCAGAAGACTGTCCGCGCCCCCGCCGCCCCGCAGGATGTCATTGCCGGAATCGCCCTGCAGCAGGTCCGAACCGTTTCCGCCCCCGATGGTGTCCTGGCCGGCTGCTCCCAGCAGGGTGTCGTTCCCGGACCCGCCCAGCAGCGTGTTGTTGCCGCCGTTGCCCTGAAGACGGTTGTTCAGCGCATTGCCGACGCCGGTAGAGCCCGCCTGCCCAAGCAGCGTCAGGTTCTCGACATGGGCGGCCAGGGTCCAGGACGCCCCGGTCCGCACGGTGTCGATGCCCTGCCCGGCAAATTCGCGCACCGTGTCCCCGGCCTGGACGAAATAGGTGTCGTTGCCGCCCCCTCCCGTCAGGACGTTTCGTGCGGCATTCCCCGTCATCACGTTCGCCAGGGCATTGCCGGTCCCGTTGACCGCCGCCCCTCCGGTCAGGACCAGGTTCTCGACATGGGCGCCCAGCGTGACCGAGATGCCGGTGCGGATCGTGTCCGTCCCCTGGCCCGCCAGCTCGCGCACCGTGTCGCCGGCGCCGATGACATAGGTGTCGTTGCCTCTGCCGCCGGTCAGGATGTTGCGGGCGGCATTGCCGGTCAGCAGGTTCGCCAGCCCGTTTCCGGTGCCGTTGATCGCGCCTGCCCCGATCAGGGTCAGGTTCTCGATATTGGCGCCAAGGACATGCGAGGCAGCCGAGTTGACGGTGTCGATACCCCCGCCCGCGCCTTCGACAAGGATGTCCCCGGCATCCACAAGGTAGAGATCGTTGCCCAGCCCGCCCAGCAGGCGATCCGCGCCAAGGCCGCCGTTCAGGGTGTCGTTGCCCGTCCCGCCCGCAAGGATGTCGTTCCCGGCCTGGCCGGACAGGCTGTCATTCCCCCCGAACCCTTCGATCCGGTCGGCAAAGGCGGTGCCCGCAAGGATATCGTTGCCGCCGGTCCCCCGGATGGTTCCGTCCAGGATCGTGGCCGTGCCGGTCACGGTCGGGGTCAGCGAGGATATCTGCGACGGATAGGGCGGGGTGATGCGGAGGTAGAACTGCTCGGTTCCCTCAAGCGCGAGGTCGTCGTTCACCCGCATCGAAATCTCGATCCGCGTCTGGTTGGGCGCGAAGGTGACCTGTCCCGCGCGGGCGACGAAGTCGCTGCCCGCCTTCGCCGTGCCGCCGAGGGTCTGGAAGTTGAGCGTGATGGCATCATTGGACGGGGACGACAGTTCGACCGCGAAGACGGCAAAGCGGCCGCCGGGCCCCTCGCGCAACTCGGCGGACGACACCGAGATGCTCCGGTTCAGCCCGGCGCCGTCGTCGTCGAGGACCCATCCGGTGGCGACAAGGGTGGCGTTGCCCGGCCCGAAGGTCGCGCCCACCGGGTCCGAGAGTTCGACGAAGAAGTTCTCGTCGATCTCGTCCAGGGTGTCGTGCCCGACATAGACGGTGAAGGTCTGGACGGTCTCGCCGATGCCGAAGGTCAGCGTGCCCGACAGCGAGGCCGAACCGTAGTCCGAGAAATCCACGTCGCGCTCGGCGGTGCCAGAATAGGCCTGGTAGTCCACGCTCACGGCATCGGTGGCGGGTTCGGACAGTTCGACGGTGAAGAGGACATAGCCGTATTCGGTCGCGCGGGCGCCTCTGACGGAAATGACGGGTTCGGGCATGGCTTCCTCCAACTATTGACACAGACAAAGGGAACAGCAGGCAGCGGTGCACGACACCGGCTCCGGTCTTTGGGATGATAAGCAGGCCGTGGGCACCGAGTCAGGCTAATTCCAGCGCCCATGCCCTCCGATCGCCATGGGGAAAGGCGCTCCTTGGAACACCGGAAAAGGCCAGCGCCTTGATTCAACGACAGGTCGCCGGTCCGTTTTCTGCCGAATGTGGCCCTTCACCTATTTTTGGGCGAGAACCGCGCCCCAGTTTTCACGGGCGCCTTTCCGCCCGGAGGAGAAGGACATGCATCGCGATCCGGGATATTTCGAATCAGGATGGGTAGTCCCGCTGGCAGAAAGACATGACTCCCCGGCTTGGCACGGCCGCCTTCCGCAGGGGGCTTGCCTGACGGGGGCACGCCGGGCGCGGCGCGCTCCTCAGAAGTCCATGCCCAGGTCCAGCACGGGCACCGAATGGGTCAGCGCGCCGACCGAGATGTAGTCCACGCCGGTCGCCGCCACCTCGGCGATGCGCGACAGGCGCATGTTGCCCGAGGCTTCCAGAACCACGCGTCCCCGTGCCATGGCGACGGCCTGGCGCAGCGTGTCCGTGTCCATGTTGTCCAGCAGCACCACATGGGCGCCGCCTTCCTCCAGCACCTCGGCAAGCTGGTCCAGGCGGTCCACCTCGATCTCGACCCGCATCATGTGCGAGGCGCGGGCCTTGACCGCCTGCAGGACAGGGCGGATGCCGCCGCCCGCCGCGATGTGGTTGTCCTTGATCAGGATCGCGTCCGACAGCGAGACGCGGTGGTTGAAGCCGCCGCCATGCAGCACCGCCTGCTTTTCCACCAGGCGCAGGCCGGGCGTGGTCTTGCGCGTGCAGGTGATGCGGGTGGCGGTGCCCCGCGTCTCGGCCACGAAGGCGGCGGTCAGGGTGGCGATGCCCGACAGGCGGCCCGCGAAATTCAGGGCCACCCGCTCGGCCGAGAGGATGGCGGCGGCACAGCCCTCGATCCGCGCCAGCGTGTCGCCGGGGGCGAAGGGGGTGCCGTCGGGGATCAGCACCTCCAGGCGCAGGTCCGGGTCGATCAGCCGGAAGGCCAGCGCGGCCAGTCCCATGCCCGACGCGGTGCCGCCCTCGCGCGCGCGGATGGCACCGCGGGTCCGCGTGCCCGCCGGGATCACCGTGCAGGTGGTGATGTCACCATGGCTGCCCAGATCCTCGAACAGGGCGGCGCGGACCAGGGGTTCCAGGATCAGGTCGGGCAGGGGCGGATACGGGGGCGGGGTCATAGGGGCTCCTTTTCGGGGGCGGGACGCAGGGCCAAAGCCTCTGCCAAGGTCATGCGGCTGCGGCGGCCCGTGGGCAGGGTGTCGGGGTAATCCGTCCGGCAATGCGCGCCGCGGCTTTCGCGCCGTGCAAGCGCTGCCGCGCAGATCAGCGTGGCCGTTGCCGTCATGTTGGCCAGTTGCGGGCTGCCGGGCTGCGCCGCCCCGACGGCCGCGATGGCGTGCAGCGCGTCCGTCAACCCCTGGGCATCCCGCAGCACGCCCGCGCCTGCGGTCATCGCCTGGCGCAGGCGCGCGACCAAGGCGGGATCGGGCAGGGGCGCGGGGGCGGGGTCCGGCAGCGCGACGGAGGCGGCGGGCGGGCCATTCCGGCCGATCGATAGGGCCGCGCGGCGGGCAAAGACCAGCGCCTCCAGCAGCCCGTTCGAGGCCAGGCGGTTCGCGCCGTGCAACCCGGTCGAGGCCGCCTCGCCGCAGGCCCAGAGGCCGGGCAGGCTGCTGCGGCCATCCTGGTCCGTGGCGATGCCGCCCATATGGTAATGCGCCGCCGCGGCGACCGGGATCGGCTGGCGGGCGGGGTCGATCCCGGCCCGCGCGCAGGCTGCCGCCACCGCCGGAAAGTCCGCCATGATGCCCGCGCCAAGCGCGCGGCAGTCCAGCGCCGGGCGGCGGCCCGCCTGGGTTTCGGCAAAGACGCCGCGCGCCACGACGTCGCGCGGGGCCAGGTCCGCGTCCGGGTGCAGCGCCGCCATGAAGCGGGTGCCGTC
>NZ_JAFNAW010000009.1:0-7500 GCF_017356265.1 Paracoccus fontiphilus
GCGCGCCGACATCCACGAGGCTTTCGTGATCCTCGGCTGCGCCCTCATCTGCCTAAACCAGATCAAACGGTTTTGTTAGATGTTCTAAGTGATTTTTCGGTGCAATGTTCTAAACTTAAATGCCGTCAGCCGAACGCGCTTGAACTTGAGGAGCGATGCGAGCACGCACCTCGTCGTAGATCTCCATCTCACCCAGCATTGAAATCGTCACGGCTAAACCAAAGGGTATCTCCTCATCAACTGGTGCGCCTTGATCAGGGTCGCGTTGCACGACGAGGGGGATTGTCATGTTAGGCACGACGACCGGCGCATTTGTCCCATACCAGCGGCGTGAACTGACGGTTCCGCGATTACTCTGGTTTTCGTCCGGATGCCAACTATCACCAGAGACAGAGAGCGCCTCTATCTCGGTCGGCGTAAGGATCTTCAGGCGACAGCTGCGGTAACTCTTCCGGCCTGGCAGAACCGGCGAAAACCACGCCACGGTCGCTGACAAGTTGTGCGGGCGCGCCTTACCACCGATTGCCACAGGAACCGGCACGTCGATGCTTGCGATGCGATTAGCTCCCAGAAGCCCTGTCGCGAAAAACGTCGCCCGATCCGCGGCACACGCAACCGCGTCCTCAGCATCGACATAGCCGTAGCCTAGGAAGCGCCGAATGTTATCCTTTTGCTTGGATGCTTGGCCGCGACCAATCGGGCCAAGGGTTCTCTTGATGAGTTCGGCGGTATCCCTTGGCCATTGCGCAGGATGGACCAAAAGGGCCTTCAGGAGGACTGCGCGCTGTATGGGCGGCAAGCGCAGAAACGCATCCCCGTAGGCAGACTCGAGCGCATCGTGGATGCGGTGACACGTCCGCGACGCAAGCGCCGCTGCTGCGCTGGTTCCATTCGAATAACCGTCAAGATTCTCGCGACCAACCCTTGGCGGCGCCGCAACCTTGAGACCTGCTCCGCGCGAAGCTTGTGCCGGACGGATGTCAATGTGCCCGTGATTGCCGACACAGGCCATGTGCTCTCGGCTGCCCGGCATCAAAATGTCCGGCTTGACCGATCTGGCAAAGCCCGGTCCGAGGCTGCTTGATGGGTTCGCCGCCACATGAGCCGGGAAGGGATCGATCAAGGTTCGTGCCAACCCGCGCTCAGCAGGACCAACGGCGTCAACGTTTCCGGCACCGACCGTAATCCCGTTTACCGTCTCTGCTGGCGATAGCATGCGGCGCCGTGCCCATGGCGCCAACGCGAGGTGAGCCGGCAATGAAGAACTATTAAAGTCTCAACAGCTAGTGCCGCCGCTTCATCGCTCAAGACGCGTCCACCGCCGGCCCGGGCGAAACTTAGGTCGATTCACCTAACCTTCGACCTGATGTAGCTCGAAGAGCAGCATCTCAGGAAGCTCGGTGAATGCTTCCGCAATCTGCTCGACTTCAGTCTCGATGGGGCGCCCCGCTTCGTGCCGGTTTCGCCTCACCGTGCTTAGTGAGTCGAAAGTCTCCCGTTCTTGTTGGCTGATTTCCGACTGCGTGCCCCTGAGCAGACGCCCCAAGGTGCGCATCGCCGCGATCTCATTGTTGTAGAGCATATGCCCCGCGCACATTACATAGGGATCGACATCGCACAAGAACGCCAAGGTCGCGAGATCGCGAGCGGATAAACGGTCTGCAGGAGGCAATGTCGGAGGCTGGACATATGCTTCATGCATCTGAGACCTGAGCACCTTGGAGGCCAGGGCAAGCACCCGCTTTCCGTATTGATCAGGATTCTTCAGAGTATGATGCGCTCTGAGGTTCAGAAGTTGGCCCATGGCCGGGCCGTAGTCAGCCATCAGCGGAACACGCTCAGCCATCACCTGCTCTGAGATACGTTTGGCCTTCGCAAGGGTGTCGATGACATGGGTTCTCATCATGGCCAAGTCGCGGATCTTTGGATCCCTTGTCGCTAGTCGACGAATGTAGCTGTCGGAGATCGACTTGACCTTCCATCGGAGGTCTTCACCCGATCTGGGATGAGGCTCGTCCGGGAAGTGCATCGAAAGTTTGCGGCCTTCATCCATTAGGGCCGGAATGTAGGTCCACAACTCCGGATGCTCTTCCTGATCACCCGCCTGACCCGTGGTGCCACCATTCTTCCGCCCGGCATGAGAGTTCTTTGCCAGTGCTGAAAGGTTCGGCGCATGCTCTGCAAGCCAACGGTAGACCTCCGCTTCGTTATGCTTCGAGCCACCAGTTACATAGTCACTGAGGCTGGGAAAGAGCGCATACGTCCACAAACGCAAGGCATCACGGATGCGCCGTTCCGTCCATGACAGCTGTCGCCGTCCGCGGGGAAAAAGAACGATTTCAAGAAGCGGCAAGGTCATGACGCCATAACCATAGTCGCTGATCTGCCTTCGAACCCACTGCGGGACAGAGGTCAGTTTGGTAAGCTCATCCGCTGTAACTTCGATTTCCATTCTGAATCTTCGTCGGCGGACGCGGTGCCAGACCTCATCCGGAACAAGCCCCGGATCGCTCCTGCGTCGATCCACATCAATCAGCAAGAGAGCCGGCGCGTATTCGGCAACAGGGACGTCCTGGTCATCCGGTGCGTCTTCGCATTGCGCGATGTAGAGTTCACGGGCTTCATCCCGCAGCTGCTGGATTTTGTCTTCCAAAGGGACCCTCGACCTGGCTCACGTCAAACGGCCGATTTGTTTCCCAAGCCGGTTGCGAACTCTGCTTCAGATTGCACGGACCTTTCCGTTCAGGTCAATCGCGATGTCCAGAACGCCCTCCAAGCCAGACCTATCACCGTCAACCCGCCGGGCTGATCAGCGGCGTGACAGTGACGTGGACATTGATTACGCGGCCCGGGAACCCCATCATAAAGGCCTTAACGCCCTTGTCCGCCTCCTCGCCCGGCAGGCGGCTCGGGCGTATCTGGCCCAATCCGCCAAAGACAGAGAGGACACGCCGTGACATTCAAAGCATCATCGCCTGTCCGGGCGGCCCTCTACGCCCGCTATTCCTCCGACCTGCAGCGCGACGCCTCGATCGAGGACCAGCTGCGGCTCTGCCGCAAGCTCTGCGCGGAGAATGGCTGGATCGTTATCGAGACGTTCCAGGATCGGGCGATCAGCGGATCCTTCGACTTGCGTCCCGGATTTCAGGGGCTGCGACAGGCCGCGATGGAGGACACCTTCGATGTTGTGGTGGCCGAGGCCTTGGACCGCTTCTCGCGCGACCAGGAGCACATCGCCGGCTTTCACAAGCAGATGAGCTTCCAGGGCATCCGCATCGTCACCAAGACCGAGGGCGAGATCAACGAGATGCATGTCGGCCTCGGCGGCACGATGGCGGCCCTCTACATCAAACACCTCGCCCAGAAGACCCATCGGGGGCTAGAAGGCCGGGTGCGGGACGGCAAGTCCGCCGGCGGCATCGGTTATGGCTACAAGGTTAATCGCCAGGCGCTGCCCGATGGCAGCCTGACGGCGGGCGATAGGGTCATCCACGAGGCGGAAGCCGCGATCGTGCGGCGGATCTTTCGCGACTACGCGGCGGGCAAGAGTGCCCGCACCATCGCGATCACGCTGAACGCCGAGGGCATCCGATCACCCGCTTCGGGCCGCAGCAGCGGCACCTGGAGCGCTTCTACCATCGGCGGCAACTGGAAGCGCGGAACGGGGATCCTCAACAACGAACTCTATGTCGGCAAGCTGGTCTGGAACCGGCTGCACTACCGCAAGGATCCCGCCACCGGAAAGCGGGTCTCGCGGCTGAACCCGCCCGAGGACTGGATTGTCGAGGAACTGCCACACCTGGCCATTGTCGACCAGTCTCTCTGGAGGAGGGTGAAGGCCTGCCAGCAGGCGACCCGCGAGGAGATCTTCGAAAGCCGTGCCGAGAACCCCGAAGCGCCGGGCATCGAACGTGGCCGCAGGCCCCGCCATCTGCTGTCTGACCTGATCCGTTGCGGCTGTTGCGGGGGCGGCTATTCAATGATCAGCAAGTCGCGGCTGGGCTGCTCAACGGCCCGCAACAAGGGCACCTGCACCAACCGCCGCACGATCGGGCGGGAAGAGGTGGAGGAGCGGGTGCTTTCCGACCTGAGGGAGCGCCTGATGAGACCGGACCTGCTGCGCCGGTTTATCGAGGAGTTTCAGCGCGAGGTGCAGCGGGGGCGACAGGAGGCCCTAGCGGAGCGGGCCGATCTCGAACGCCGCCACTCCCGTGTCAAGAAAGGCATCGACAGCATCATCACCGCGATCACCGACGGGATTTATAGCCCCTCCATGAAGGCGAAGATGGACGTGCTCGAAGCCGAGCGCGTCGCGATCGAAGCAGCCCTGTCCCGAACCGAACAGCCGTCTCCCATCGTCATCCATCCCGGCCTTGCCGCGGTATACGAGAATAAGGTGGCGGCGCTGAGCACGGCGCTGAACGCCGACGACACGCGTGGTGAGGCAGCGATGATCCTGCGTGGGCTGATCGACAAGGTCGTCATCCACCCCGAGACGGAGACGCAGGGGATCGATCTTCATGGGGAGTTGGGCGCGATCCTGGCGCTGTGCGGAGATCGGTGTGCCGCACATGCCGACGCCCGCCTTAGGGGCGGGCGTTCGGGGCAAGTGACTATGGTTGCGGGGGCAGGATTTGAACCTGCGGCCTTCAGGTTATGAGCCTGACGAGCTACCGGGCTGCTCTACCCCGCGACAGTGGTGTCCTGGATCGGCGGGTATCGTTTCAGAGAGATGCGTGTCTTTCCAGGTCTGGCGGTGACCTACTCTCCCACGTCTTGAGACGCAGTACCATCGGCGCAGCGGCACTTAACGGCCGAGTTCGGGATGGGATCGGGTGTTTTGCTCGCGCTAGGGCCACCAGACCGGGAAAGACACGCTCAGCGTTCCGCCGCCCCGTTTGTTGTGGGGCGGGCGGGATGTTGTCCAAGGATGCTTTTGGGAGAAGGTCTAGTCTGCCTTCTTCCGGATCAAATCAAGCCTATCGAGCCATTAGTACCGGTCAGCTGAACGTGTTGCCACGCTTACACCTCCGGCCTATCGACGTGGTGGTCTTCCACGGCTCTCAAGGGAGACCTTGTTTTGAGGGGGGCTTCACGCTTAGATGCCTTCAGCGTTTATCCTGTCCGTTCATAGCTACCCTGCACTGCCGTTGGCACGACAACAGGTCCACCAGTGGAACGTTCACCCCGGTCCTCTCGTACTAGGGGCAACTCCTCTCAAGTCTCCAACACCCACGGCAGATAGGGACCGAACTGTCTCACGACGTTCTAAACCCAGCTCACGTACCTCTTTAAATGGCGAACAGCCATACCCTTGGGACCTGCTCCAGCCCCAGGATGAGATGAGCCGACATCGAGGTGCCAAACGATGCCGTCGATATGGACTCTTGGGCATCATCAGCCTGTTATCCCCAGCGTACCTTTTATCCGTTGAGCGATGGCCCTTCCACTCGGGACCACCGGATCACTATGGCCGTCTTTCGACTCTGCTCGACTTGTCAGTCTTGCAGTCAGGCTGGCTTCTGCCATTGCACTCAACGAGCGATTTCCGACCGCTCTGAGCCAACCTTCGCGCGCCTCCGTTACTGTTTGGGAGGCGACCGCCCCAGTCAAACTACCCACCACGCAGGGTCCCGGACCCGGATAACGGGCCGCGGTTAGACATCAGAACAGCGAAGGGCGGTATCTCAAGGACGGCTCCACGGGAACTGGCGTCCCCGCTTCAAAGCCTACCGCCTATCCTGCACATCGCAATCCTGATGCCAGTGCGAAGTTGTAGTAAAGGTGCATGGGGTCTTTCCGTCTAACCGCGGGAAGTCTGCATCTTCACAGACAATTCAATTTCGCTGAGTCCACATTTGAGACAGCGGGGAAGTCGTTACGCCATTCGTGCAGGTCGGAACTTACCCGACAAGGAATTTCGCTACCTTAGGACCGTTATAGTTACGGCCGCCGTTTACCGGGGCTTCAATTCAAGGCTTGCACCTCTCCTTTTAACCTTCCGGCACCGGGCAGGCGTCAGACCCTATACGTCGCCTTGCGGCTTCGCAGAGCCCTGTGTTTTTAGTAAACAGTCGCCACCCCCTGGTTTGTGCCCCCGACCGATGCTTGCGCACCAATCGGGCCTCCTTCTCGCGAACTTACGGAGGTATTTTGCCGAGTTCCTTAAATGTGGTTCTCTCAAGCGCCTTGGTATTCTCTACCAGTCCACCTGTGTCGGTTTCGGGTACGGTCTTGTGGAGGGCTGTTTCCAGGAACCGCTCAGCAGCCCCTCCAATCCGATAAGGAGGAACTACACCTGCGATCCGTCACCATCTCCTGGCCCAGGACTATTAACCTGGTTCCCATCGACTACGCCTTTCGGCCTCGCCTTAGGGGCCGGCTCACCCTGCTCAGATTAGCTTTAAGCAGGAACCCTTGGACTTTCGGCGACAGGGTCTCTCACCCTGTTTGTCGCTACTCATGTCAACATTCTCGCTTCTGATCACTCCACCGGATGGCTCACGCCCCGGCTTCACAGTCAGAACATTGCCTCCGCTGCATCGCGAGGATGCAAAAGAGGCAGCGTCCTATATCACAGAACGCTCCGCTACCACGTGCATAAATGCACATCCAAAGCTTCGGCTCGTGGCTTGAGCCCCGTTACATCTTCGCCGCAAGACCTCTTGATTAGACCAGTGAGCTGTTACGCTATCTTTAAAGGATGGCTGCTTCTAAGCCAACCTCCTGGTTGTTTTGGAAGTCTCACATGCTTTCCCACTTAGCCACGAATTGGGGGCCTTAGCTGTTGGTCAGGGTTGTTTCCCTCTCCACGACGGACGTTAGCACCCGCCGTGTGTCTCCCGGATAGTCCTTCCTGGTATTCGGAGTTTGCTTAGACTCAGTAAGGCTGTGGGCCCCCATCATCCATGCAGTGCTCTACCCCCAGGAGGATACGTCCGAGGCGCTACCTAAATAGCTTTCGCGGAGAACCAGCTATCTCCAGATTTGATTGGCCTTTCACCCCTAGGCACAAGTCATCCCGACCTTTTTCAACAGGTGTGGGTTCGGACCTCCAGTTGGTGTTACCCAACCTTCATCCTGCTCATGCCTAGATCATCTGGTTTCGGGTCTGATCCGTCTGACTAAAACGCGCATTTAACACTCGCTTTCGCTGCGCCTACACCTAACGGCTTAAGCTTGCCAGACAGACCAAGTCGTTGACCCATTATACAAAAGGTACGCCGTCAGGGCTCGAGGCCCCTCCGACTGCTTGTAGGCGTCCGGTTTCAGAAACTGTTTCACTCCCCTCGTCGGGGTGCTTTTCACCTTTCCCTCACGGTACTGGTTCGCTATCGGTCAGCAAGGAGTACTTAGCCTTCGGGGGTGGTCCCCCGGTCTTCAGACAGGATTTCACGTGTCCCGCCCTACTTGATACGTCCCATCGGACTTCCCGTACGGGGCTGTCACCCGCTATGGCCGATCTTTCCAGATCGTTCCGGTCATCCTCAAGGCTCGGCT
>NZ_JAFNAW010000009.1:12500-93581 GCF_017356265.1 Paracoccus fontiphilus
ACCCGCGCGGCCTCGGCCAGGGCGCGGCGCTTGGCCTTCAACGCCGACAGCAGCGGCTCGTCCTCCTCGGCCACCTGGGTGCGCAGAACGACCGCAGGTTTCGATGCCGTGGTGTCGTGGCGGAGCGTCACGCTTTCCTCGCCGCGCAGCACGGGATGGGCGGCCTCGGTCAGGTGCAGGGCGCCGTGGCGTTCGGGATCGGGGCGGCAGAGGTCGCGGCCCATCATCTGCCGGAAGATCGCCTGCCATTGCGCGCGGCTGTGTTCGCGGCCCACGCCAAAGGTCGGCAGGTTGTCATGGCCGCGCTCGCGCACCTTGTCGGTGGTGTTGCCGGTCAGGATGTCGATCAGATGCGTGGCGCCGAACCATTCGCCGGTGCGCACCATCGCCGACAGCGCCTTGCGCACCGCCTGGGTGGCGTCGAACAGTTTCGGCGGCGCCTGGCACAGGTCGCAATTGCCGCAGTCCTGCGCCAGATCCTCGCCGAAATAGGCCAGCAGCTTGCGGCGGCGGCAGCCGGTCGCCTCGGCCAGGCCCAGAAGCGCGTTCAGCCGGGCATGGTCGGCGGACTTGCGGGCGGGCTCGGCCAGGCCCTCGTCGATCTGGGTGCGGCGCAGGCGGATGTCGTCGGGACCATACAGCGTCAGCGTGTCCGCCGGATCGCCGTCGCGGCCCGCCCGGCCGATCTCCTGGTAGTAGCCCTCGATGGACTTGGGCAGATCCGCGTGCAGCACCCAGCGGATGTCGGGCTTGTCGATGCCCATGCCGAAGGCGATGGTGGCCACGACGATCAGCCCGTCCTCCTGCTGGAACCGCGCCTCGACCTGCCGCCGCACCTCGGCCTCCAGCCCCGCATGATAGGCCACCGCCGCATGGCCCGCCTCGGTCAGCGCCTGCGCCAGGGTTTCCGTCCGCGCGCGGCTGGCGCAATAGATGATGCCGGATTGTCCACGCCGGGCGGCCACGAAATTCATCACCTGCTTGCGCGGGCTGTCCTTGGGCTGGAAGGCCAGGCGCAGGTTCGGGCGGTCGAAGCCGCGCAGGAACGTCACCGGCGCGCGCCCGTCGAACAGGCGTGTGACGATCTCGGCCCGCGTTTCCACGTCCGCCGTGGCGGTGAAGGCCGCCAGCGGCACGTCCAATGCCCGCTTCAGCTCCCCGATGCGCAGATAGTCGGGGCGGAAGTCATGGCCCCACTGGCTGACGCAATGCGCCTCGTCGACGGCGATCGCCGTCACACCCGCGCGGCGCAGCAGCGGCAGCGTCCCGCCCGAGGCCAGCCGTTCCGGCGCCATGTAGAGCAGCTTCAGCTCGCCCCGCGACAAGGCCCCGAACACGGCGTCGGTTTCCTCGTCCGTGTTGCCGCTGGTCAGCGCGCCCGCCGCCACCCCCGCCTCGCGCAGGGCGCGGACCTGGTCGCGCATCAGCGCGATCAAGGGCGAGATCACCACCGTCACGCCTTCGCGCATCAGCGCGGGCAACTGGAAGCACAGCGACTTGCCGCCGCCCGTGGGCATGATCGCCAGCACGTCGCGGCCCTGGGCCACGGCCTCGACGATCTCTTGCTGGCCGGGGCGGAAACCGTCGAAGCCCCAGACCTGTCGCAGCAGATCCGTGGGCATCACATCCCGTAGAAGAAGCCCGCGTTGTTGGCCAGCGCGCGTTGCAGGATGATGATGACGATGAACAGGACCAGCGGCGCCAGATCCAGCCCGCCGGTATTGGGCAGCACGTTGCGGATCGGCTGGTAGATCGGCTCCAGCAGGCGGTTGAGGCCGTCCCACAGCTGCGCGACAAGCGGCTGGCGCAGGTTCAGCACCTGGAAGTTGATCAGCCAGGACATGATGATGTGGACGATCATCACGAACCACACCACTTGCAAGATCAGTTGCAAGGCCTCGTAAAGCGTTCCCATCATGCCCCTCTTTTCATCTCGGGCTTGTTATGGGGACGGCGGCCGTGCTTCGCAAGCAAGTTGCCGCAGCGTCCCGGTTGACGATCGCGTGGGGCGCGGGCCACCCCTGCCCGGTCAACCGAAGGAGCCGCGATGTATCCCCTGTTCCGCTTCGCCAAGGAACTGGTCAAGTTCCGCAACGCCCCGCGACTGGCCGTGACGGGAACGCATGTCTCGACTCATGTCTGCTGGCCCTGGGATCTGGACCCCTGGATCGAGTTGAACAACGGCCGCACCCTGACCCTGTTCGACCTGGGCCGCATCCCGATGGCGCAGCGCAGCGGGCTGATCCCGATCCTGCGCGAACGCGGCTGGGGCATCACGGTGGCGGGCAGCTCGACCCGTTATCGCCGCCGCATCCGCATGTTCCATCGCTTCACGATGTTCTCGCGCGTGGCGGGATGGGACGGTCGCTTCATCTACATGGACCAGTCGATGTGGACGGCGTCGGGCTGCTGCAACCAGGTGCTGATCCGCGCGGCGATCACCGGGCCGGGCGGCATCGTGCCCCCGGCCGAGGTCATGGCGGCGCTTGGCGCGCCCGTGGAAAGCCCGGCCCTGCCCCTGTGGATGGCCGCTTGGGCCGAGGCCGAGGGCACGCGCCCCTGGCCCCCCGAGATCGCGGCCGAGGCAAAAGCCCACTTGCCAGCCTGACGGCGCTTGGGCCTTATGGCCGCGAAACGGGCGAGGGACGGATGGATCGCAAACGGATCTGGGGCTGGTGGTTCTTCGACTGGGCCAGCCAACCCTATCACACGCTTCTGCTGACCTTCGTCTTCTCGGTCTATTTCGCCGAGGTCGCGCAGCGCCATTTCCTGGCGATCGGCGGCGACCTGAGGCTGGCGGGCGCCCAGGCGCAGGCCTTGTGGGGCTATGGGCTGTCCGTCGCGGGGATTGTCATCGCCGTGCTTGCCCCCATTCTGGGCGCCGTGGCCGACACATCGGGGCGGCGGATGCCGTGGATCTGGTTCTTTTCCCTTCTTTACGTCGCGGGTTCCGCCGGGCTCTGGACGCTGATGCCCGCGCAACCCGCCCTGGTCCAGGCCGTCGTGCTGTTCGGCATCGGTCTGGTCGGGGTCGAGTTCGCGACGATCTTCACCAACGCCCTGCTGCCGGGCCTCGCCCCCAGGGACGAGATCGGGCGCCTGTCCGGGTCGGGCTATGCCTTCGGCTACCTGGGCGGCGTGCTGTCGCTGGCCGTCATGCTGGCCCTGTTCCAGGAAACGCCAAGCGGCCGGACGCTGATCGGGCTTGACCCCTTGTTCGGGCTGGACCCTGCGGCCCGGGAAGGGACGCGCTTCGTGGGACCTTTCGTGGCGATCTGGTATGCCGTCTTCATGATCCCCTTCTTCCTGTGGGTCCGTGAACCGCGCGGCCCGGGCCAGCCCCTCCGCCTGGGCGCCGCCCTGGGCAGGCTGTGGACGCTGATCCGCAGCCTGCGCCATCGCCGCAGCCTTGCCATGTGGCTGGCGTCCTCCATGCTGTCGCGCGACGCGCTGAACGCGCTTTACGGGTTCGGCGGCGTTTACGCGGGAACGGTGCTGGGGTGGCCGGTCTTTCTGGCGGGCGTGTTCGGTGTCGTCAGCGCCATTGCCGCCGCCATCGTCAGTTGGGCAGGGGGGCGCGCCGACCGGCTCTGGGGTCCGAAGCCCGTCATCATCGCCACCACGGCGATCCTGACCGCCGTCTGCATCGTCGTGATCGGCATGGATCGCCAGACCCTGTTCGGCATGGCAACGCCCCGGAACCCCGTCTTCGGGCGGTTCTTCGTGCCGGATCTGGTCTTCTTCCTTTGCGGGGCGCTGATCGGCGGGGCCGGCGGCGCCCTGCAGGCCGCCAGCCGCACCCTGATGGTCCGCCACACCACCGCAGCCCGCGCGACCGAGGCCTTCGGCCTATACGCCCTGTCCGGCAAGGCCACCGCCTTCCTGGCCCCGTTCCTGATCGCCCTTGTCACCGATCTGACCGGCAACCAGCGTCTGGGCATCTCTCCGCTGATCGGGCTGTTTATCCTGTCGCTTCTTCTGCTAGTCTGGGTGAAACCCGAAGGAGAGGTAGAGCAGTGATCCGCAAAATCCTGGCCGCCGCCGCCCTCGTGGCCGGCCTGACCCTGCCCGCAGCCGCCGACCCCCTGGCCAAGGATGTCTTCGGCAGCTTCCGCAACGCAGCCCAGGGCCCGGCCGTGTCCATCGGCTTCTATTCCAAGGGCTGCGGGCAGGGCTTCGTGCAATTGCCCGAAAGCGGGCCAAGCTGGCAGGCCATGCGCCTGTCCCGCAACCGCAACTGGGGCCATCCCGAACTGGTCAGCTTCCTGATGGGCCTGTCGCAGGCCGCGCAGCAGGCCGGCTGGCGCGGCCTTTACATCGGCGACATGAGCCAGCCGCGCGGCGGCCCCATGACCTCGGGGCACGCCAGCCACCAGTTGGGACTGGATGCCGATATCTGGATGCTGCCGCCGTCCTCGCTGAACCTGTCGCCCCAGCAGCGCGAGAACCTGTCCTCGCAATCGATCACCGACCGGCGCGGCGTCGGGCTGACGAATGTCTGGAACGGCGGCCACATGGCGATCATGCGCGCCGCCGCTCGCGACCCGCGCGTGGAACGCATCCTGGTCGATCCCGTCGCCAAGGTCGCCATGTGCCAGATGGAGCGCGGCAACCGGTCCTGGCTGCGCAAGATCAGGCCCATCAACGCCCACAACTATCATTTCCATGTCCGGCTGTCCTGCCCGCGCGGGTCGATCTGCGACCGCCAGCCCGCGCCGCCGCCCGGCGACGGCTGCGCCGAGGCCGCCGAATGGATCAGGAACCGCATCAACCCCAGCCGGGTGGAGCCCACCCCGCCGGACCCCGACTATCGCCATCCCCGCACCTTCCGCCTCAGCGAGCTGCCCTCGCAATGCCGATCCGTTGCCGGCGCGCGCTAGGCGCCGCCCTTTCATCGCTCTTGCTGATCGCGGCCGGCGTCCCTGCGCCGGCCGCGTCGCTGGAACATGTCGGCACCTTCGTCTGGTCCGGCGACGACGACAGCTTCGGCGGCTTTTCCGCCATCGAGCTGAATGCCGACGGCAGCCGCTTCCACGCCCTGACCGACCGCGCGCATCTGTACTGGGGCAGCATCGAGCGGGATTCGCAGGGCGTGATCCGTGCCGTGAACATCGCCGGGCGGGCGCATCTGAAGGACAGCAAGGGCATTCCCCTGCCTCCCGGCTATACCGGCGACAGCGAGGGGCTGGCCATCGGCGAGGACGGCACCCTCTGGATCAGCTTCGAAGGACTGGACCGGGTCGCCCGCTATGACGATCCCGACGCCCGCGCCACCGCCCTGCGCCCGCCCCCGAAGGTGCCCGGCATGTGGATCAACTCGGGGCTGGAGGCGCTGGCGATCCGCGACGGCACCATCCACGCCATGCCCGAGCGGTCAGGCCGAGACGACCAGCCCTTCCCCGTCCTGACCTTTCGCGACAACAGCTGGGGCCAGAACGGCGGGATCCGGCGCGACCCGCGCTGGCTGCCCGTGGGCGCGGATTTCGGCCCGGACGGCTGGTTCTACCTGCTGGAACGCGACTTCCGCGGCATCCTGGGCTTCGCGGCCCGCGTGCGCCGGATGAAGCTGACCGAGAACGGCCCCACGGACGAGGAAATCCTGCTGACCACCCGCCCCCTGCAATACGACAACCTGGAAGGGCTGGCGGTCTGGCATGACGGGCAGGGAATTCGCCTGACCATGATCTCGGACGACAATTTCCTGGCGCTGCAGCGGACCGAACTGGTCGAATACCGGCTGCGCGATTGACAAGCGCCCGGTCCGGCGCGTAAGGCGCGCGCTGTCCTGCGCATCCGCGCGGGGCCGAGTTGTTCCGCGACCTTGTAAAACGGAAAAGATCAATGACCCGCCATCTGCCCGGCATCCTTGCCATGGCCATCATCGTCGTGGCCTCGAACATCCTTGTGCAATTCACGGTCGGCAACTGGCTGACCTGGGGCGCCTTCACCTATCCCTTCGCCTTCTTGGTCACCGACGTGATGAACCGCGTCCACGGCGCGGGGGCCGCGCGCCGCGTGGTTCTGGCGGGCTTCGTCATCGGCGTGATCTGTTCGCTGATCGCGGCGGGCCTGGACAAGACCACCCTGCGAATCGCCATCGGCTCGGGCGTGGCCTTCTTTGTCGCGCAACTGGCCGACATCGCGATCTTCGACGCCTTCCGGCACCGCCGCTGGTGGGTCGCGCCCTTCGTGTCGTCCTTTGTCGGCTCGGCACTGGACACGGCACTGTTCTTCGGCATCGCCTTCGCCGCCGCCCTGCCCCATGACATCAACACGGGCTGGGCCAACGAGGCCGTTCCGCTGCTTGGTCACGGGCCGGTCACCGCCTTGTGGATTTCCTTGGCAACTGCCGACTGGGTGATCAAACTTGGTCTGGCGATACTGGCCCTTGTGCCTTTCCGCATCGCCGTCCGCAATTTGTTGCGGACCGAGCGCACAATCTGATTGACACGCCCCCGATCTGTGGCACCCTTTTCCTTACAACGGCAACTTTTTGAAAGGAGGTGGTCCAGTGTCTAGAGTGATATTGGAGAGAGGTGTCGGAACAGTCAGGGGGGCCGTGGCCTGAGGGCAGCCCCAAGGGTCGTAAACCCTGGTTGGGACCGGATAACCCGCCATCCCTAACCGGACCATCTCCGTGGATCTCGCGGGCCGCCTCATCTGGGCGGCCCGTTCCTTTTTCGCCGGCGTGGCGGCGCGGAAAGGCAAGGGGGCGGCCTTGAAGGCCGCCCCCGTTCCGTCACATTGCCCGGGCAGCCTGCCGCTGGCTGCGGTTGGCGCGCATGGCCCCGATGACCAGCAGCGCCCACAGGACGGCCGCGCCCCACCACAGGCCGCCCTGGATGAAGGCCATGCCGATCAGGCCCGCCTGCACCACATAGTAGCCCATGGTGATCAGCGTCTTGCGGATCAGGTCGCCCTCGCGATCCACCAGGCCCACCGTGGCCGAGGCCGCGACGACATTGTGGACGCAGATCATGTTGCCCGCCGCGCCCCCGACCGCCTGCAGCGCCACCACAAGGGTGATGCCCATCAGATCCAGGCCGATGCCCTGCGCCGTCGAGAACTGGAACAGCGCGAACATCATGTTCGAGACCGTGTTCGACCCGGCGATGAACGCCCCCAGCGCACCGACGATCGGGGCGAACAGCGGCCAGGCCTCGCCCGTGGCGGCGGCCATGCCCTGCGCCAGCGTGATCGGCATCGAGGCGATCCCCTCGGAGCCGGAGTTGATGAAGACCTGCACCATCGGCACGGCCAGCAGCAGCGCCGGCGCGGCGGCGATCATGGTCCGGCCCGAAATCGCCCAGGCCCGGCCGTAATCCGACCCGCGCATCCGGAACAGCGCCACCGACACCAGCGAGGCGATGATCATGATCGTTCCCGGCGAATACAGGAACTGGGCCGAGGCGTTGATTCCGGACCCGAACAGGTCGGTCAGGGCAAGCGTCGTGGACGGTCCGGTCAGCCAGGCCTTCAGCGGCGCAACCGTGCGCGTCAGGACCAGAAGCGCCGCGACGATGACATAGGGCATCCATGCGCTGAAAAGCGAGATTTCCCGCCCCTGCCGGGTGCCATGCGGCGCGATTTCCGCATCGGTATCCTCGGGTCCGACGCTTCCCTGCCAGTCGCTGCCCCACTGGGCGCGTGGCGGAAAGTCGAAGCTGTCGGACGGCATGAACAACCCGGCCCGCGCCGCCGGGATCACGATCAGCAGGCCAAGAAGTCCGCCGACCAGCGACGGGAACTCGGGCCCCAGGAACCGCGCCACGGCCAGGTAAGGCAGGGTAAAGGCCACGCCCGCGAACAGCGCGAACTTCCAGGCCCTGAAGCCTTCGGCAAAGCTGCGGCTGCGCCCGAAGAACCGGGTCAGCATTCCGACCATCAGCAGCGGGATCAGAAAGCCGATCAGCGTGTGGATCAGCGCCACGTTCACGGCCACGACCGGCACGTACTGTTCCAGCGTCGCCGGGCCGATGGCCGCCGTCACCTCGGCGCTGTTCGACAGGCCGGTCTTGACGCCCACCAGCATGGGCGTGCCCACCGCGCCGAAGGACACGGGCGTGGACTGGATGATCAGCGTCACCATCACCGCCGCCATGGCGGGAAAGCCGATCGCCACCAGCAGGGGCGCGGCAACAGCGGCGGGCGTGCCGAACCCGGACGCCCCCTCGATCATCGACCCGAACATCCAGGCAATGATGATGGCCTGAATGCGGCGATCCGGGGAAATATCCGTGAAGCCGCGCCGGATGGCGCGAATGGCCCCGGATTCCTGCACCGTGTAAAGCAGCAGGATGGCGCCAAAGACGATGTAAAGCAAAGTGATCGCCGTGACGGCCCCGTTGACGGTGGCGCCGGCGATGCGGGCGAAGGGCGCGCCCCAGACCAGCCACGCCAGCAGCACCGTCACCAGATAGGCCGCCAGCATCGATAACTTGGCCGACTTGCGCAGGACCACCAGCAGCACGAACACCACCAGCACCGGCAACAAGGCGGCAAAGAACATCATTCCTTGCATCTGTTTCTCTTCCTCCCAGGAAAACAGGACCCATCCTTGAGGGAAGCGGGCCGCAAATCAAGCGCCTCGGTCAAAAAATTTGACCAAGGCCTGCCGGTCCGGCCGTCGCCCCGCCCTGCGCGTCCGCGGCGATCCCGGCCGCCGAGGCAGTTTGCACCCGGCTCCGCCCTGCGGCTAACCTTGCGAAAAGGCAGGAACGCGAATCGCGATGGACAGGAACAGCCCCCGGATCAAGCTGCGGCTGGAATACGATGCGCCGCTGGTCCTGGGCCCGGGCAAGGCGCAGCTTTTGCGGCTGATCGGGGAACATGGCTCGATCTCGGCCGCCGGGCGCCGCATGGGGATGAGCTACAAGCGCGCCTGGTCCCTGGTCGAGGAGATGAACGCTGCCTTCGCCAGCCCGCTGGTGGACAGCAGCAGGGGCGGCGCGGGCGGGGGCGGGGCGACGGTCACGGCGACGGGCTGGCAGGTGCTGCACCACTTCGATGCCCTTGAACGATTGCTGCGGGACCGCGGCGCCGACGACCTGGCCGCCATCGGCGCGCTGATGAGGGAGAGAAACGACGTATGACGATTCTGGCGATGGACCAGGGGACGACCTCGTCCCGCGCGGTGGTCTTCAGTGACGACCTGCAGGTGCAGGCGACCGCGCAGCACGAATTTCCGCAGCATTTCCCGCGATCCGGCTGGGTCGAACACGATCCGGGCGATATCTGGACCTCCAGCGCGGGAACCGCCCGCGCCGCCATCGAGAAGGCCGGCGCCCCCCGCATCGACGCCCTCGGCATCACCAACCAGCGCGAAACCGTAGTCATCTGGGACCGCAGCACGGGCCAGCCCATCCATCGCGCCATCGTCTGGCAGGACCGCCGCACCGCCGACATCTGCGACAGGTTACGCGCCGACGGGGTCGAGGATCAGGTCACGGACACCACCGGCCTGCTGCTGGACCCCTATTTCAGCGCGACCAAGATCGGCTGGCTGCTGGACCGGGTCGACGGCGCGCGCGACCGCGCCCGCGCGGGCGAACTGGCCTTCGGCACCATCGACAGCTTCCTCATCTGGAAGCTGACCGGCGGCCAGGCGCATGTCACGGACGCCACCAATGCCAGCCGCACCCTGCTTTACGACATCCGCAGGAACGACTGGTCCGACGACATGTGCCGCCTGTTCGGCGTGCCGCGCGAGCTGCTGCCCGAGGTCCGCGACAGCGCCGACGACTTCGGCACGACCCGTCCCGACCTGTTCGGCCGCGCCATCCCGATCCTGGGCGTCGCGGGCGACCAGCAGGCGGCGACCGTGGGCCAGGCCTGCTTCCGGCCCGGCATGATGAAATCGACCTATGGCACCGGCTGCTTCGCGCTGCTGAACACGGGCGACCAGGCGGTGCGGTCGCAGAACCGGCTGCTGACCACCATCGCGTATCGGCTGGACGGCAAGACGACCTATGCGCTGGAAGGCAGCATCTTCATCGCGGGCGCGGTCGTGCAATGGCTGCGCGACGGGTTGAAGCTGATCCGCGAGGCCAGGGAGACCCAGGCCCTTTCCGGGCAGGCCGATGACAGCCAGCAGGTGATCATGGTCCCGGCCTTCACCGGCCTGGGCGCACCCTACTGGGCTCCGACCGCGCGGGGGACGATCTTCGGCCTGACCCGCAACACCGGCCCTGCCGAATTCGCCCGCGCCGCCCTGGAAAGCGTGGGCTTCCAGACCCGCGACCTGTGGGAGGCGATGCGCGCCGACTGGCCGCAGGCCGGCGACGCGGTGCTGCGCGTCGATGGCGGCATGACCGCAAGCGAGCCGGCCATGCAGTTCCTGGCCGACATCCTGGGCGCGCCCGTGGACCGGCCGAGGAACCCCGAGACGACGGCGCAAGGCGCGGCCTGGCTGGCCGGGTATCGCGCCGGCCTCTGCCCCGCCCCCGAGGCCTATGCGGAGGCCTGGCAGCTTGACCGCCGGTTCGAAGCGGCCATGCCCGACGACCAGCGGGATCGGCGGTACTCCGCTTGGAAACGGGCGGTGCAGGCGGTCCTGGCGGTCTGATCTTCCGGCTTTGTGATTTCACCCCCGCGTGATTTTCCGTAAGATCGCCGGAAAACGACAAGAGGGCAGGATGAGCAGGCTTCTGAAACTCGCGATCGTCGGGCTGGTGGCGTCATGCGGCGGCGGCAACTATTCGGCGCCGCGCCAACTGGACAATGCCTGTGCCATCGTGGCCGAACGGCCTGCCTATTACCGCGCCATGAAGGCGACCGAGCGCAAGTGGGGCGTGCCGATCCATGTGCAGATGGCGGCGATCCACCAGGAATCGAAGTTCATCGGCGATGCCCGCACCCCCCATCAATATGCGCTGGGGGTGATTCCCATCGGCCGTCAATCCAGTGCCTTCGGCTATTCCCAGGCGCTCGACGGCACATGGGAGGAATACCAGAAGGAAACTGGCAACCGCCGCGCCAAGCGCGACAACATCCGTCACGCGACGGATTTCATGGGCTGGTACATGCACAATTCCACCCGCAGGCTCGGCATCTCGAAATGGGACGCGACGGGACAATACCTGGCCTATCACGAGGGACGCTCGGGCTTTGCGCGCCAGTCCTACCTGGGCAAGCCCTGGCTGGTGCGGGTGGCGGCGCAGGTCGGACAGCGCGCGGCGATGTATCGCGCGCAACTGGTGTCCTGCCGCAAGGCGTGACGCTTGCCCTTGGCCGCCTGCCCGGTTGATATGGCCGGGCAGCGGAAGGGACGCCCCATGAACGACGACCACATCAAGCGCGACGCCGACGATCAGCCCGAATTCGCCATCCACATCGGGGCGCGCCTGGTCAGCGCCACGCCCGAGCGGGTCGAGTTCGAGATGCCGGTGACCCAGGCCCTGGCAAACCGCAACGGCGTGCTGCATGGCGGCGCGATCATGGGGCTTGCCGACAACGCCGGCGGCACCGGCACCTTCCTGAACCTGCCCGAGGGGCGGTCCACCACGACGCTGGAAAGCAAGACCAACTTCCTGCGCCCGATCCGGCTGGGCGACGTGGCCCGCGCGGTCAGCCTGCCCCTGCATGTCGGCCGGACGACCCAGATCTGGCAGACCACCGTCACGCGGGGCGACGGCAAGGTCGCGGCGATCATCACGCAGACGCAGATGGTGATCGACTGGAAGGGCTAGGGCCGCTCAAAGCCAATAGGTATCGCGGAACACATGGGCGACGATCCGGTCTCGGGTCAGGCCCATGCGGGCCAGTTCCTCATCGGTCTTCGCCTCCAGAGCCTCGATCCGGGCGGAATGGGCCTTTGCTTCCAGATAGGCGTTCATGCCCTGCCCGAAACGGTTGAAGAAGGCATCGATGCGGCCGCGCGTCTCGGGCGCGAAATGGGTGATCGTGTAGGCCATCGGAAACCCTTTCCATGCTGGTATCGGTTTCCTCCCAGGCTTCAGGATAGGTCATGGCGCCTGTCCCAACAACCCTGCGAAGGGTTGCAGGCCTGTCAGCCCTGCTTCTTAGCGGCAAGCCGCGCGGCGGCTGCCTTTCCGGCGTGCAAGCCGCTGCCAAGGCATGCGCTCAGAAGATAGCCGCCGGTCGGTGCCTCCCAGTCCAGCATCTCGCCCGCGACGAACGTGTCGGGCATGGCAAGCAATTCCTGTTCCTCGCTCAGCGACTCCCATGTCACCCCGCCAGCCGACGAGATCGTGGTCTCGATCCCTGCCGGGCCGTCATGACGCAACGGCAGCGCCTTCGCGAGGTCCGCCCAGCCCGCCGCATCGCCCGGCAGTGGCTTGCCCCATTCCAGCAGCAGCGCGACCTTGACCGGGTCGCCCAGAACCCGCCGCAGCCAGTTGCCCATGGACAGCTTGCCCCTGGGCCTTGCAAAGCGCGCCGCCAGCGTTCCCCGATCCAGGTCCGGCGCCAGGTCGACCTGGCCCGCCGTCCCGTCGCGCAGCGCGGCCGAGACCTCGTAGACTCCGCCGCCCTCGATGCCCTTGGCGCCGATCACCCACTCTCCCCGGCTGGCCAGATGTCCCACCTGCAGCGCCGTGCCCTTGACCGCCGTCCCGAAATGCCGCGCCATCCGCGGCGACCAGTCCACGCGAAAGCCCATGTTCGCGGGACGGAACGGCGCGATGCGAACACCTTGCGCTTCCAGCCACGGCACCCAGGCCGCATCAGATCCCAGCCGGGGCCAGCTTGCCCCACCCAGCGCCAGCACGGTCACGCGCGGCCGGACCACCCGCAGCCCGTCCGGCGTCTCGAACCGGAACCCCGCCCCGATCCAGCGCCAGCGTGTCCTCATCTCGACCCCGCCCGCCCGCAACCGCGCCAGCCAGGCCCGCAGCAGCGGCGAGGCCTTCATGCCGACCGGAAACACCCGCCCCGTCGATCCGGTGAACAGCTCGACCCCCAAGCCCCGCGCCCAGGCCATCACCTCTGCGGGACCAAAGGCCGCTTCTCCGTTGTCCAAATACCCCGGGGTCCGGGGCAGCGCCCCGGTGCCGACGATGAACCGTCGCGCGAACGCCTCGAGCGGCTCGTCCTTGGTCAGGTTCAAACCCGACTTGCCCGCCATCAGGAACTTGCGCGCCGGAGTCGGCATCGACTCGGCCACCACCACGCGGCGTCCTGGCGCCATCAGCGCCTCGGCCGCCATCAGCCCGGCCGGGCCCGCGCCGATGACCAGCGCATCGACCTGTTCCGTCACCGCCGCCCCCGCGGCGTCATGGCCAGCCGGATCAGCGCGCGTTCGACCAGAGCCATCTGCGGCGCGCGCGTCGTGCTGCGCAGCGTCAGGTCGGTGTCCAACAGCAGCCGCACCGCATCTTCCAGCGGGCCCATGCCCCAGGATTGCGCCTGCCGCTCCATCCGGTCGCGGCGCGGACCGAAGACGGGCGGGCGCATCCGCGACAAGGCCACGCCCGGCCCGGCAGGATCGGCGGCGGCCCCGTGCAGCGTCCGGAAATGGCGCAGCGCGGCGATGCAGAGCGTCACCGGGTTCACGCCTTGCCCCTCGATCCGGCGCATCATCGTGCCGAATTCGGCCTCGCGCCGTTCGGCAACGATATGGATCAGTTCGTCCAGATCGGCCTCGATGGTGGCGGGGGCCATCAGGGCGATCTCGTCCCCGGTCAGCGGGGTGTCGTCGCCATGCTTGTAAAGCCCGATCTTCTCGATCGTCTGGCGCAGGTCGCCCGGATCCAGCGCGCGAGCCAGGGCCATCATGTCCTTCATCGCCGGGGGCGGCACCTGGCGAATACCGGCCCCGGCCAGCCAGCGCGCGACCTCCTCCTCGCCCGGAGGGTCGTCATAGATGGGCGCGGTGACGGCGGTCGGATGCGGATCGAACAGCTTGCGCAGGGCCGAGGACTTGCCCAATCCCCCTGCCGTGACCACGATGGCCGCATCGCCCGCACGCCATTCCGAAAGCGCCGCGCGAATCGCATCGGCGGCGGCGTCCGGCGCATCCTCGACCAGAACGACGCGCGGGCCGGGGAAGAAGCCCACTTCCTTGACCGCATCCAGAAGCTGGGCCGGGTCCTTGCGCAGCCCGGCGCCGGGCAGGCGGGTCAGGCGCATCTCCTCGTCCGCCTTCTCGCCCACCAGGGCCTTGACCGCCTCGGCCCGCTTCATCGCGACCCGCATGGCGTCTTGCCCGTAAATCAGCAGCGCCGGGCGCGAGGGATCGGGCCGCGCCAGATAGCGCGCGATTTCCGCGCCCTTGAGGATCATGCAAGGATCATCCGGGCAGTTGCGCGGATGCCGCCAGCAGCCGCGTCACCACCTGGTCGGCCAGCATCTCGGCCAGACGCGACCGGGCATCGCCTTCCGCGGCCAGCGTGGCAATGGTCGTGCCGGTCGTCGAATAGGACGTGAAGTTGCTGACCCGGCCCTGCACCAGCACCCCTCCCGCCCGGTCTGTCAGGGCGAAATCCACGGTGCCGTTCAGCGAATAGCGGTTCGTGACCTCGTCCGTGGTGATGGCTTGGGGAACGACGCCCACGGTGATGCGGTAATCCAGGTCGTAATCCGTGCCCTCGCCCCCCAGCCGTTCGCCCAGGCGGCGGTTGAAGGCGAAATCCTGATAGGTCTGGGGATCGCGCGGGCGGACCTTGCCGAACAGCCGCTGGCCCGCCCCGTTCGGGCCGTAGACCGGCGTCAGCCCGCAGCCCGCCACCGCCAGAAGACCCAGCAAGGCGGTGCGCCGGTCAGGCGACCACATTGACGATCCGCCCCGGCACCACGATCAGCTTCTTGGGCGCGGCACCCTCCAGGAAGCGGCGCACGGTTTCGTCCGCCAGCACCATGGCCTCGATCTGGTCCTTGGGCATGTCCTTGGCGACGCTGATCTCGGCCCGGCGCTTGCCGTTGATCTGGATCGGCAGGATCACCGTGTCATCCTCCAGCATCGCCGGGTCCGCCTTGGGCCAGGGCGCATCGACCAAAAGGCCTTGCCCGCCCGCCATGGTCCAGACGTCTTCCGCCAGATGCGGCACCATCGGCCCCATCAGTTGCGCCATGATCCGCAGCGCGGCGCGGCGAGCCTCTCCGCCCGCCTTCGACTTGCCGACGGCGTTCGCCAGTTCATAGATCTTGGCGACGGCCTTGTTGAAGGCGAAACCCTCGATGGCCTTGGTCACGTCGTTGATCGCCCGGTGCGCGGCGCGGGTCAGGTCGGGATCCTCGCCCCCTTCCCCGGCCTCGTCGGCCAGACGCCAGACGCGGGCCAAGAACTTGTTCGCGGCCTCGGCCCCGGCAGCGGTCCATTCCACGTCACGCTCGGGCGGGCTGTCGGACAGCATGAACCAGCGCGCGGTGTCGGCGCCGAAGGACTGCACGATGTTGACCGGGTCCACGACGTTCTTCTTGGACTTCGACATCTTGGCCGAGGGAATGATCTCGACCGCCGTTCCGTCGGCCAGCCTGCCGTCGGTCACATCCTCGGGCAGGTGATAGACCGGGCGGCCGCGGTCGTCGGTCGTCTTGTAGATCTCGTGCGTCACCATGCCCTGCGTGAACAACGCATCGAACGGCTCCTTCGCGCTTTCCGGCAGATGCCCGGTCTTGACCATGGCGCGGGCGAAGAAGCGAGAATACAGCAGGTGCAGGATCGCGTGCTCGATCCCGCCGATATACTGGTCCACGTTCATCCAGTAATCCGCATCGGCCCGGTCGGTCGGGGTCGCGGCATGGGGCGAGGTGAAGCGCGCGTAATACCAGGACGAATCGACGAAGGTGTCCATCGTGTCCGTCTCGCGCAGCGCAGCCCCGCCGCATTGAGGGCAGGTGGCCCTGCGCCAGGTCGGGTGGCGGTCCAGCGGGTTGCCCGGCACGTCGAAGGTCACGTCCTGCGGCAGCAGGACCGGCAGGTTCCCCTTCGCCTCGGGCACCGTGCCGCATTTCTCGCAATGCAGGACCGGGATCGGGCAGCCCCAGTAGCGCTGCCGGGAAATACCCCAGTCGCGCAGGCGGAATTTGGTCACGCCCTCGCCATAGCCATTGGCCTCGGCATGGGCGATGGCGGTGTCCACGGCGGCCTCGCCCGTCTGGTCCGCCTCGCCCGCGAAGCCGCGGACATAGGTGACGGTTTCGGACTTCAGCGGCACGAAAGGTGCCTTGGCCACCCTCGCATCGGCCTGTTCAAGCGACATCCCACGTTCGCCAAAGGTCGCGCGGATCGGCAAGCCGTATTTTGTGGCGAACTCGTGGTCGCGTTCATCATGGGCGGGGCTGCCGAAGATCGCGCCGGTCCCGTAGTCCATCAGCACGAAGTTCGCGATCCAGATCGGCAGGTGCCAGCCGTCATCCAGCGGATGCTTCACGGTCAGGCCGGTGTCGAAGCCCAGCTTGGGCGCGGTTTCGATGGCTTCCTCGGTGGTGCCGATCTTGCGGCATTCCTCGATGAAGGCCGCGACCTTCGGGTCCGCCGCCGCCAGATCGCGGACCAGCGGATGATCCGGCGACAGCGCGACGAAGCTGGCGCCCATCAGCGTGTCCGGCCGGGTCGTGTAGACCTCGATCGCGGCGAAATCCTCGGGCGCGTCGACCGTCTCGAAGCGGAACTGCAAGCCACGCGACTTGCCGATCCAGTTCGACTGCATCAGCCGCACCTTGTCCGGCCAGCCGGTCAGCCCGTCCAGCGCCGACAACAGCTCGTCCGAATAATCCGAGATGCGGAAGAACCACTGCGTCAGCTCGCGCCGTTCCACCGTGGCGCCCGACCGCCAGCCCTTGCCGTCGATGACCTGCTCGTTGGCCAGCACGGTCATGTCCACCGGGTCCCAGTTCACCTGCGCCGACTTGCGGGTGATGAGGCCCGCCTCCAGCATGTCCAGGAACATCGCCTGCTGCTGATGGACGTAGTCGTCGTCGCAGGTGGCGAATTCGCGGCTCCAGTCGATGGACAGGCCCAGCGGCTTCAACTGGTCGCGCATCGTGGCGATGTTGGCATAAGTCCAGTCGCGCGGGTGGCCGCCCTGTTCCATCGCGGCGTTTTCGGCGGGCATCCCGAAGGCGTCCCAGCCCATCGGGTGCAGCACGGAATACCCTTGGGCGCGCTTGAACCGCGCCACCACGTCGCCCATCGTGTAGTTTCGCACATGGCCCATGTGGATGCGACCCGAGGGATAGGGGAACATCTCCAGCACGTAATACTTGGGCCGCTCGTCGCGGGTGGCGGTGAAGCTGCCCGCATCCGCCCAGGCGGCTTGCCAGCGGGATTCGGTGCTGGAGGGATCATAGGGCATCGTGCGGACCTTTGGCGTCATTCGTCGCGCCTCGGTTTATACGCCGCCCCCTGTCGGGTCCAGCCCGTAGGGCGGGGTTCTACCCCGCCACGCCCTAAAGCCGGCCGTCCTGGATGCGCAACTGGCGCGCGCGGGTCAGGATCGCGTCTTCCACCGCGCGGACGGTGCCGGGCTCCACTGCCGCGCCGCCCGGTCCCTGCAGCGACAGCTTCAGGCTGCGCGCGTCCAGCGCCGGGTCGGCGATCTTGATCGTCGCGCGATACGACCGCCCACCGCCCGGCGGCGTGCCATAGCCCGTCTGGATGACACCGGTGAAGGGGTCCACGGTCTGGATCGGCAGGAAGTTCAGCACCTCCAGGCTGGCGTTCCACAGGTACTTGTTCACGCCGACCGTGTTGTTGGGATTTTCCGAGCCCTCGAAGACATCCCAGATGGTGGTCTTGCGAACCTCGGGGCTCATGTCGGAGCCGTCGTTGGGCCCGCTGTTCCGCCCGCCATTGCCGCCGCCGCAAGCGGCAAGCCCGGCGCAAAGAGTCGCTGCGATCATCAGGCGCGCGGCTTGTGCGGTTTTCATGCGGTCCCCCGTCCTTGTCGGCGTCTTTCTTGTCGGCGCCAGCTTTAGCGCGGATCGCCCCCGCCCCACAAGCGCCTTGCTCCGGGCGTTCCCGGCCGGGCGGGCGGGCGTTCACAAGAAGGTGTGGCCCTTGTGCATCACAGACTTAGCCACAGCCGCCCCCACAGCGCGATTCCGTTGCATCATGGGAACGGACGGGGGAAACAAGGCAGCATACCCAAGGCGGTAATGCCGGTTTGGGCATCAGAGAGACAAGAGGGAACTTGACCATGAAAAAGGCTCTTATCGCCTCCACCGCGCTGGTTCTGATCGCCGGTGCCGCCGCCGCCGACGTGACCATCTCGGGTTACGGCCGCACCGGCGTGATCTATTACGAAGACGCTCAGCAGACCGGCCTCGACGCTTTCGGCGGAGAAGGCAGCGACACCCAGGTGATCTCGCGCTTGCGGATGAACATCGACGCCGCGACCTCGACCGACCAAGGCGTTGACTTCGGTGCCCGCTTCCGCATCCAGTGGGACCAGAACAGCGATAACGCCGGTGAACTGAACGCCGGCAAGCTGTATATCACCTCCAGCGGCCTGACCGTCGAAGTCGGCAACACCGAAACCGCTCTGGACTCGGCCGGCCTGCTCTACGCCACCGAACTGGGTTCGTACGACCGCTCGGTCGGCGGCAACGCCCTGGGCGCCTTCTTCGCCTACGAAAGCGAAGCCTATGCCGATGAGGACCGCCTGGGCGTCTTTGCGTCGTATGCTCTCGACAACCTCGAAGTTCGCGCGTCGTACATCGACCCGGATCAGACCGGCACTGTCGAAGACGCGGACCTGTTCGGCGACGTCAAAGAAGAATACAGCTTCTCGGTGGACTACACCTGGAACGAGCGTCTGGAACTGTCGGGCGGCTTCGCTCTGAACGGCGCTGGCAATGACGACCACGACGTGTACTTCGTCGGCGCCCGCTATGCCGTCATGGAAAACGCCCGCATCGGTCTGAACTGGATCGACAACGGCGATGCCGGCGACTACGAAGGCCAGACCTCCAGCGACCCGGATTTCGATCCTGAAAACGACGACTTGGGCAACACCGTCGCCCTGTATGGCGACTACACCCTGGCCGACGGCCTGACCAACATCGAAGCCTATATCGCCAACAACAGCGGTGACTGGGCTGCGAAAGAAACCGACAACTCGTTCGGTATCGGCGTCAACTACGACCTGGGCGGCGCCCGTCTGGGTGCTTCGATCCAGCGCGACTACCAAGAGCGCGTGACCGCCGACATGGGCGTGCGCTTCGACTTCTGATCCCCGGATCGGACGTCAAACTTGAGGAGCGGGCCTTGCGCCCGCTCTTTTCTTTTTGTCTTGTCGCGTCATGGGACTGGATGACATCAGGCGCCGCATCAGCGCGGCCGAGGAACGGGCCGGGCGCGCCCCGGGAAGCGTCACGCTGATCGCGGTCAGCAAGGTGCAGCCCGAGGGCCGCGTGACCGCCGTGCTGGACGCAGGCCACCGCGTCTTCGGCGAAAACTACGTGCAGGAAGCGCAGGGCAAATGGCCCGGCTGGCGCGCCCGCTTTCCGGGCGTGGAACTGCACATGATCGGCCCCCTGCAGTCCAACAAGACCAAGGCGGCGGTGGAACTGTTCGACGCCATCCACACCCTTGACCGCATGACCCTGGCCCGCAAGCTGGCCCAGCAGATCGCGGACCAGGGCCGAAGCCCGCAGTTGTTCATCCAGGTCAACACCGGGGACGAGCCGCAGAAGGCCGGCATTCTTGCTGACGAACTGCCGGTCTTCCTGTCGTCCTGCGGCGACCTCGGCCTGTCGCCCCAAGGCCTGATGTGCATCCCGCCCGAGGACGCCGACCCCCTGCCTCATTTCCGCCTGCTGCGCCGCCTGGCTGCGGATCACGGGCTGCCGAACCTGTCCATGGGCATGAGCGCGGATTTCGAAACCGCCATCGCCGAGGGCGCGACCCATGTGCGCGTCGGATCGGCCATCTTCGGCGCGCGCGACTACGGCTGATTCCGTCTTGCCAAAAGGCGCGGTCCCGCGTATGTCCGGCGGCGGGACACCCTTCCCCAACGAAGGGCTTTTAGCTGGAAGGCTAGTCATGAAAGACCTGACGACCCCGGTGGCGCGCCCGGCAAACCCGCGCTTTTCCTCTGGCCCCTGCGCCAAGATCCCCCATTACAATCTGGACCTGCTGGCGGACGCCCCGCTCGGCCGCTCGCACCGTGCCGCCGTCGGCAAGGCGAAGCTGGCCGAGGCGATCGACCTAACGCGCGAGGTCCTGGGCGTTCCCGCCGACTACCGCATCGGCATCGTCCCCGGTTCCGACACCGGCGCGGTCGAGATGGCGATGTGGTCGCTGCTGGGCGCACGGCCCGTCGAGATGCTGGCCTGGGAAAGCTTTGGCGAAGGCTGGGTCACGGATGCCGTCAAGCAGCTGAAGCTGGATGCGACCGTCCGCAAGGCCGACTATGGCCGGATCGTCGATTTCGCCGAAGTCGACTTCGACAAGGACGTTGTCTTCACCTGGAACGGCACCACCAGCGGCGTGCGCGTGCCCAGCGGCGATGCGATCCCCGCCAACCGCGCAGGCCTGACGATCTGCGACGCGACCTCGGCCGCTTTCGCCATGGACCTGCCCTTCGACAAGCTGGATGTGGTCACGTTCAGCTGGCAGAAGGTCCTGGGAGGCGAGGGCGCGCACGGGATGCTGATCCTGTCGCCGCGCGCGGTCGAACGGCTGGAAACCTATACCCCCCCCTGGCCGCTGCCCAAGATCTTCCGCATGACCAAGGGCGGCAAGCTGATCGAAGGCATCTTCAAGGGCGAGACGATCAACACGCCTTCGATGCTGGCGGTCGAGGATTACCTGGTCGCGCTGAAATGGGCGCAGTCTTTGGGCGGTGTGAAGGCGCTGATCGCCCGGGCGGATGCCAATGCGAGCGCCGTGCGCGACTTCATCGCGGACAAGGACTGGATCGCCGATCTGGCCGCCGATCCGGCCACCGCATCCAACACCAGCGTTTGCCTGCGCTTTACCGATCCCGCCATCACGGACGGTGCGGCCTTCGCCAAGGCTGTCGCCAAGCGGCTTGAGAAAGAGGGCGTGGCCCTGGACGCGGGCGCTTATCGCGATGCGCCGGCAGGCCTGCGGATCTGGTGCGGATCGACGGTCGAGACCAGCGATGTCGCGGCACTGATGCCCTGGATCGAATGGGCCTATCGCGCGGAACTGGCCGAGCAGGCGTAAGCGAAAGCCGGGGGACTTTGCGTCCCCCGGACCCCCTGCAGGATATTTTCACCAAGATGAAACGGCATCCGCGAGGCTGTGCCCGGATGCACCATGAAAGGATGAACTGACATGCCGAAGGTTCTCGTCTCCGACAAGCTGTCGGAAACCGCCGTCCAGATCTTCCGCGACCGCGGGGTCGAGGTCGACTACCTGCCCGACCTGGGCAAGGACAAGGACAAGCTGGCCGCCGTGATCGGGCAGTATGACGGCCTGGCGATCCGGTCCGCAACGAAGGTGACGGAAAAGCTGCTGGAGAGTGCGCCGAACCTGAAGGTGATCGGCCGCGCCGGGATCGGGGTGGATAACGTGGACATCCCGGCGGCGTCGAAAAAGGGCGTGATCGTGATGAACACGCCTTTCGGCAACAGCGTGACGACCGCCGAGCACGCTATCGCCATGATGTTCGCCGTGGCCCGGCAACTGCCCGAGGCCAGCGTCAGCACCCATGCGGGCAAGTGGGAAAAGAACCGCTTCATGGGGGTCGAGCTGTTCAACAAGACCCTGGGCGTGATCGGCGCGGGCAATATCGGGTCCATCGTCATCGACCGCGCGTTGGGGCTGCACATGAAGGTCTTGGCCTATGACCCCTTCCTGTCGCCCGAACGCGCCAAGGAGATCGGCGTGACCAAGGTGGAACTGGACGATCTGCTGGGCCGCGCGGATTTCATCACCTTCCACGTGCCCCTGACCGAGAAGACGAAGAACATCCTGTCGCGCGAGGCCATCGCCAGGCTGAAGCCGGGCGTGCGCATCATCAACTGCGCCCGCGGCGGCCTGGTCGATGAGGAGGCGCTTGCCGAGGCCTTGAAGGACGGCCGCGTCGCCGGCGCCGCCTTTGACGTCTTCGCGGTCGAGCCGGCCACGGAAAGCCCGCTGTTCAACTTGCCGAACGTCGTCGTGACCCCGCACCTGGGCGCATCCACCACCGAGGCGCAGGAGAACGTGGCCCTTCAGGTGGCCGAGCAGATGTCGGATTACCTGCTGACCGGCGCGGTTCAGAACGCGCTGAATATGCCCTCGGTCACGGCCGAGGAGGCCGCCGTGATGGGGCCGTGGATCAAGCTGGCCGGCCATCTGGGCGCCTTTGTCGGCCAGATGACGGACGAGCCGGTCAAGGCGATCAACGTGCTGTATGACGGCGTGGCCGCGACGATGAACCTGAACGCGCTGAACGCATCGGTCATCGCGGGCGTGATGAAGGCCACGAACCCGGACGTGAACATGGTCTCGGCGCCGGTCATGGCCAAGGAACGCGGCGTGCAGGTGGCCACCACCACGCAGGACAAGGCGGGCGTGTTCGAGGGCTACATCAAGCTGACCGTCGTCACCGACACGCGCGAACGGTCCATTGCCGGCACGGTGTTCAGCGACGGCAAGCCGCGCTTCATCCAGATCCGCGGCATCAATGTCGATGCCGAGGTCGGGGAACACATGCTTTATACCCGCAACAAGGACGTGCCGGGCGTGATCGGCGCGCTGGGGACGACCCTGGGCGATCTGGGTGTCAACATCGCGAACTTCACCCTGGGCCGGTCGGCGCAGGGCAATGACGCCATCGCGATCCTGTACCTGGACGAGCCGATCAGCGACGCCGCCCTGGCCGCCTTGCAGAACACCGGCAAGTTCCTGCAGGCCCGCCGCTTGCAGTTCGCCGTTTGACGATCCCGCCGCGTCCCCTTACGCAAGGGGGCGCGGCCTTGTTCGCCGCGCGGCGCAGCGGGGGCGACCATGCGACTGTATGTCATTGGCGATGTCCACGGGCATCTGGACAAGCTGAAGGCCGCGCATGACCGCATCTTCCGCGACGGCGGCCGGGACGCGGTCATCGCCCATGTGGGCGACCTGATCGACCGGGGCCCCGATTCCCGCGGTGTCGTCGAATACCTGATGGCCGGTCAGGCCGAGGGGCGGCCTTGGACCGTGACGCGCGGCAACCATGACCGCTTCCTGCCGCAATACCTGCTGCAGCCCGACTGGGTCGATCCGGGGCTCAGCTCGAAGCTGCACTGGACGCTGCATTCCGGCCTTGGCGCGCCCGAGACGCTGCGATCCTATGGCGTCGACACCGCCTTGCCGCCCGAGCGGATGCTGGCCGAGGCCAAGCGCGCGGTGCCGGCGGAACATGCGACCTTTCTGGCCTCGCTGCCGCTTTATTTCCTGCACCCGCTGGGTCTCGTGGTTCATGCCGGCGTCCGGCCCGGGGTCGATCTGCAGGACCAGGTCGAGGAGGATCTGGTCTGGATTCGGCAGGGCTTTCTCAACAGCCTGCACGATCATGGCCCGCTGGTGATCCATGGCCACACCGCCATCCAGACCGCCACGCATTACGGCAATCGCCTGAACGTCGATGGCGGGGCCGCCTATGGCCGTCCGCTTTGCGCGGTGGTCATCGAAAAGGGCGCCGTTCATCTGCTGACCGATGACGGGCGCGTGCCGTTGAAGCCGGAGAATCTGCCATGCGACTGACCACCCTTGCCCTGCTGATGCTGCCCACCTTGGCCGGGGCCGAGGAGGTGGCGAAGGTCGGCGTCGACTGGGTCGGCAACGACATCGTCATCGAGGCCGTCGCCGATCCCGTCGTGGGCGGCGTGACCTGCCACCTGGCCTATTTCGAACGCTCGGTCCTGGACCGGCTGAGCCAGGGCAACTGGTTCGAGGACCCGTCGAACAGCGCCATCCAGTGCGCCCGCACCGGCCCTGTCGATGTCAGCACCCTGCGCCCCGGCAGGTCCGAGGACGTGTTCAGCGAAGGCCGCTCGCTTCTGTTCAAGTCGCTGCGGATCAAGCGGATCTATGATGCCAAGAACCAGGTGCTGATCTACCTGGCCCATGCCAGCGAACTGAGCGAGGGGTCGGCCAAGATGTCGATGTCCACCGTGCCCCTGCTGGCCGGCGACGCGGGCGCGTCCCCCGCGGACTGATGCCCCGGCCTGTGGCCTTTGCGTCGCGTCCGTTGCGTGGAAATCGTGCAAATGCTGGTGATCTGGTGGACAGAATCGTCCGCCGGGATTAGAACACCCGTCAGTCCTGTCCCGACAGCGCAGTGGAACATTCATGCAGGCACATCATCGCATCGCAAAATACGGCCTGGGTCAGGTGGTCCGTCATCGGAACCGTCCGTTCCGCGGGGTGATTTTCGATGTGGACCCCGAATTCGCCAATACCCAGGAATGGTACGATTCGATCCCCGAGGATGCGCGTCCGGCCAAGGACCAGCCTTTCTACCATCTCTATGCCGAGACCGAGGCAACCTATTACGTCGCCTATGTCTCGGAACAGAACCTGGTTCCCGACCACTCGGGCGAACCGCTGGATCATCCCGAGGTGTTCGAGATGTTCGGCGATTTCGAGGACGGCCGCTATCCGCTGATGGGGCCGCTCAACTGAGCTGCTGATAGGGCACGGTGAAGGCCAGGCAATTGCGGTGGTCTTCGCGGTAATAGCACAGGGACTGGGTCAGGCCCTGGATCAGGAACCAGCCGAATCCGCCTTCGGGCAGGTCGAGGGGGTCGATCGCGGGCAGGTTGCGCGGCTTCAGGCAATCGGCGGGCAGCTTGCCGCCGTCATCGGTGATCGCGCAGGACAGGCCGCCATCCTGCATGACGATGCACAGATGCATCGCCCCCGAGCCGACGCCTTGGGTCGCGGAATGTTCCGCCACGTTGTTCATCACCTCGGCCAGGACCAGCTCCAGCCGCCCCAGGGTGTCGGCCGTGATCGCCGGGGCGAAGCGGGCGCGCAGGTCGGTCAGCGCCCGGCGGACCTCCTGCGGGTCCGCATGGAGCACGCGGTGGAACATCGGTCGAACCCGTGTCGCCGGGCGCGGATCGGGTCCGGCATTCTGCCGTTCGGTATGGGCCATCGTTACTCTACTCCTGCTGGGTGGCGACGGGGCGGATGTCAAAGACACCATCCATCCGCGTCAGCCGGAACACACGCTCGACATTGGGGGTCAGCCCGTCCAGGACCAGCGGCAGGGCTTCGGGCAGGGCCTTGCGGACGGCGATCATCGCCCCCAGGCCGGAACTGTCCATGAAATCGACGCGCCGCATGTCCAGCTGGACCGGCTTCCTGCCGCGCAGCACGATTTCCCGCAGCCGATCCTTGAACCGGGTGGCGATGGCCGCGTCGATGCGCGCTTCATCGACGATGACGACCATCTGGGCTTCGGTTTCGTTGATGATCAGTTTGGGCATGTCGTTCCTCTGGGCTTGCCCTCACAGCCCTAGGGGAAAAACGTTACCATCCGGTAAGCAGGGCTATCCTTTCAGGCCGGCCCCCTTCCTAAATCCCGGCCTGCCCAAAACTTCGGCATACGCCTGGGCGGGGGTCGTCGTCTGCCCATGCCTTGACCCGCCCCTGCGGAACTTTCGCGCAGCAAGCGCCATTCCTTTGTGGACTTGGCAAAAACCGTCTCCGATCATCAAGGGGAAAGAAGGCCTGTGAAGGGTCCGGTGTCAGCGGGTGGATGGATGTCATACTACAACGAGATGTACGAGGGGTCGCGGGTCCGCGAGCCCTATGCGCGCCTGAGCCAGTGGGTCGAGACGATGCCGGCCGACTTCCGGCAGATGAAGCAGGCCGAGGCCGAGGCCCTGTTCCGCCGCATCGGCATCACCTTCGCGGTCTATGGCGAGGGCGGCGACCCGGACCGGCTGATTCCCTTCGACATGATGCCCCGCGTCTTCGAGCAGGCCGAGTGGCGCCGTCTGGAACGCGGCATCAAGCAGCGGGCGCGCGCGCTCAACGCATTCCTGCGCGATGTCTATGGCCGGGCCGAGATCGTCCGCGCGGGCCGCATCCCCGCCCGGCTGGTCTATCAGAACGAGGCCTACGAGAAGGCCGTGGTCGGCGTTGTCCCTCCGCGCGGCGTTTATTCCCACATCATCGGCATCGACCTGGTGCGCACAGCCAAGGACCAGTTCTATGTGCTGGAGGACAACTGCCGCACGCCCTCGGGCGTCAGCTACATGCTGGAAAACCGCGAGATCATGATGCGGATGTTCCCGGGCCTGTTCCGCGGCAACCGGATCGAGCCGGTGGACCAGTATCCCGACCTTCTGCGCCGCACGCTGGAGTCGGTCGCGCCCGCCAAGTGCCAGGACCGGCCCACCTGCGTGATCCTGACGCCGGGCCACTTCAACAGCGCCTATTACGAGCACAGCTTCCTTGCGAACCTGATGGGTGTCGAATTGGTCGAGGGCGCGGATCTGTTCGTGGATGGCGAGTTCGTCTTCATGCGCACCACCCAAGGGCCGAAGCGCGTGGACGTGATCTATCGCCGGATCGACGATCCCTTCCTGGACCCCCTGTGCTTCCGCCCCGATTCGATGCTGGGCGTGCCGGGGCTGATGGATGTCTATCGCTCGGGCGGGGTGTCGATCTGTTCCGCGCCGGGCGCGGGCGTGGCCGACGACAAGGCGATCTATACATTCGTCCCCGAGATGGTCCGCTTCTATCTGGGCGAGGAGCCCTTGCTGCAGAACGTCCAGACCTGGACGCTGTGGAAGGACGACGACTACAGATACGTCATGGAGAACCTGCCCGACCTGGTGGTGAAGGAGGTCCATGGCTCGGGCGGCTACGGGATGCTGGTCGGGCCGAAATCCACTCGGGAGGAGATCGAGGCCTTTCGCGCCAAGATCGAGGCCAATCCCGGCAACTACATCGCCCAACCGACGCTGGCCCTGTCCACCTGCCCCACCTTTGTCGCCGAAGGGCTGGCGCCGCGCCATGTGGACCTGCGCCCCTACTGCCTGTGCGGCGACCGGATCGAGCTTGTGCCGGGGGGCCTGACCCGCGTGGCGCTGCGCGAGGGCAGCCTTGTCGTGAACTCGTCGCAGGGCGGGGGCGTCAAGGACACCTGGGTCTTGTCGGAATAAGGGGGGTTTCAGCCATGCTCAGCCGCACCGCCGCCAACCTGTTCTGGATGGGCCGCCACCTGGAACGCGCCGACACTGCCGCCCGCCTGCTGGACGTGGGCCAGCGCATCACGCTGCTGCCCAACACCGCCTCGGGCTATCAGAACGAATGGAACTCGCTTCTGCAGGCATCGGGGACCGCCACCCTGTTCGCCAAGAAATACGGCGAGGTCAGCCAGGAAAACATCGAGGAGTTCATCTTCTTCGACCGCCAGAACCCGTCCTCGGTCCTGTCCTGCATCGAGAAGGCCCGCGAGGCGGGCCGCATCGTGCGCACCGCCCTGACCAGCCAGGTCTGGGACGCGCTGAACGTCACCTATCAGGATCTGCGCAAGCTGGAAAAGACGCCGCGCGGCAAGCTGGACACGGCCTCGCTGACGGATTTCACCACCAGCCACACCTCGACCGTGCGGGGCGCGATCAACGCTACGCAGTTGCGCAACGACGGCTGGCATTTCATGAACCTGGGCTATGGGCTGGAACGCGCGGATGCGACGGCGCGGCTGCTGGACGTCAAGTATTACGTCCTGCTGCCCCGGATCGAGTTCGTGGGATCGGGGCTGGACACCTATCAATGGCAGGTGATCCTGCGGGCGCTGTCGGCGCACCGGGCCTATCACTGGGCCTATGGCGGCGACATCACGGCGGGACGGGTCGCGGATTTCCTGATCCTGAACGGCGAAAGCCCCCGGTCGCTGATCACCTCGCTGTACGAGGCGGTGTGGAACCTGGAGGGCATCGCCAAGCGCTATGGCGAGACGGTGCCCACGACCGCGCGGGACAAGGCCCGAGAGGTCCTGGGCCGCTTGCAGGCCCATGACATCGACATGATCTTCGACGAAGGCCTGCATGAATTCCTGACCTGGTTCATCGGAGAGATCGGCACGATCTCGACCTTGGTGCACGAGGATTACCTGCTGGGGGGATCGTGATGAAGCTGCGCGTCTTTCATCAGACGGCTTATCGCTATGACCGGCCGGTCCGGAACCTTGTGCAAAGCTTGCGGCTGACGCCCTCGGCCTTCGAGGGCCAGCGCACGCATGACTGGGCGATCGACGTGTCCGGCGGCGCGCGCGGCCCTGGCTTCCGGGACGGCGCGGGCGACTGGATCGAGGGCTGGACCGTGCGCGGTCCGACCGAGGAGGTGGTCGTCACCATTTCTGGCCGGATCGAGACGCGCGACACGGCGGGCGTGCTGCGGGGGCATCGCGAGTTGATCCATCCGCTTGCCTACCTGCGCGACACGGCGGCCACGAGGGCGGATGCAGGGCTGCGGGATCTGGCGGCCCTGGCCACGGATGCCGCCGATCCGCTGGATCTGGCCCATCGGCTGTCGGCCACGGTGTCGGACGCCATCGCCTATGCTCCGGGCCGGACCGCGTTCCACACCACCGCGGCCGAGGCCCTGGAGCAGGGCGAGGGCGTCTGCCAGGACCATGCCCATGCGCTGATCGCGGTGGCCCGGTTGCGCGACCTGCCGGCGCGCTATGTCTCGGGTTATCTGCACAGCACCGCCGAGGGTGAAGCGCACGAGGCCGCCCATGCCTGGGCCGAACTTCACGTGCAGGGCCTGGGCTGGGTGGGCTTCGACCCTGCCAACCGCTGCTGCCCCGACGAACGCTATGTCCGGCTGGGATCGGGGCTGGATGCATCCGATGCGGCGCCGATCCGGGGGATCGCGGCGGGCCAGGGGATCGAGACGCTGGATGTCGCGGTGAATGTCGAGGAAGTCGAGCGCTTCCAGAACCAGAGTCAGAGCCAGACGCAAAGCTGAAGAAGGGGGCTGCCGCCCCCTCTTGGCCTGCGGCCAATTCACCCCTGCGGATATTTGGACCAAGGCAAAGGGCATGGGAGTGGGGCGCCCCTGTTCCCGAAAGGACGGATTGCGACCGGATGGCTGCGCCTTTAGATTGCAACGCGATCATGACGGGAAAGACACAGCCATGACCTATTGCGTCGGCTTGAAGCTGAATGCCGGACTGGTGCTGCTGTCGGACACGCGCACCAATGCGGGCCTGGACAATATCGCCTGCTATCGGAAGATGTTCTTCTTCGAACAGTTGGGCGAACGCGCCATTGTGGTGATGACCGCCGGGTCGCTGTCCGTCACGCAGACCACGCTGGCCCGCCTGACCGAGGCCATCCATGACGAGATGGCGGACGAGACGACCTCGATCATGAAGGCCCAGACGATGCTGCAGGTCGCCACGATCATCGGCGACACCCTGTCGCGCACGCGTCGAGAGATCGCCGAGCAATGCCGCGACCTGCGCCAGCAGGCATCCGCCTCGATGATCGTCGCGGGCCAGCGCTGCGGCGGCGACATGCGGATGTTCCTGATCTATCCCGAGGGCAACTTCATCGAGGCGACGGACGACACCCCCTTCCTGCAGATCGGCGAGCACAAGTACGGCAAGCCGATCCTGGACCGCGTGGTGACGCCCGCCACCAGTCTTGCGGATGCGCAGAAGGCGGTGCTGCTGTCGATGGATTCGACCCTGCGGTCGAATCTGTCGGTCGGGATGCCGCTGGACCTGGCGATCATCGAACGGGACGCCTGCGCGGTGACGTCGCGGCGGCGCATCCTGGACGGCGACCCGGACTTCGCCCGGATGAGCGCGGCGTGGTCGGCCGCCCTGCGCGAAAGCTTCGTCAACATCTCGATCTGACGGGCATTCGGCGCCGCCGCGCGACAAAGCTTCGCGTGGAAAGCGTGTTGAGCCGGTCGTGACGCAACGTTAAACGGGGCCACCACCCCCCGGAGGATCGCCCATGACCGACAAGACCTCTCGCAGCGCCCGCGTCACCCCCGAGGAGGCGCTGGCCTATCACATGGAACCGCGTCCGGGGAAGTTCGACATTGTCGCCTCCACCCCCATGACCACGCAGCGCGACCTGTCGCTGGCCTATTCGCCGGGCGTGGCCGTTCCCGTGCAAGCCATCGCCGATCGGCCCGAGACGGCCTACGATTACACCACCAAGGGCAACATGGTCGCCGTGATCTCCAACGGAACCGCAATCCTGGGGATGGGCAACCTGGGCGCGCTGGCCTCGAAGCCGGTGATGGAAGGCAAGGCAGTGCTGTTCAAGCGCTTCGCCGACGTGAACGCCATCGACATCGAGCTGGACACCGAGGACGCGGACGAATTCATCAACGCCGTGCGCTTGATGGGTCCGACCTTCGGCGGCATCAACCTGGAGGACATCAAGGCGCCCGAATGCTTCATCATCGAGCAGCGCCTGAAGGAGATGATGGACATCCCCGTCTTCCACGACGACCAGCACGGCACGGCGGTGATCTGCGCTGCGGGCCTGCTGAACGCGCTGGAACTGTCGGGCAAGAAGATCGAGGACGTGAAGATCGTCCTGAACGGCGCGGGCGCCGCCGGGATCGCCTGTCTTGAACTGCTGAAGGCCATGGGCGCGCGGCACGAGAACTGCATCATGGCCGACACCAAGGGCGTCATCTACCAGGGCCGGACTGAAGGAATGAACCAGTGGAAGTCGGCCCATGCGGTCGTGACGGATGCCCGCACGCTGGAAGACGCGATGAAGGGCGCCGACGTGTTCCTGGGCGTGTCGGCCAAGGGCGCGGTGACGCCCGCGATGGTGGAAAGCATGGCCGACAACCCGGTCATCTTCGCCATGGCGAACCCCGATCCCGAGATCACGCCCGAGGACGCCCATGCCGTCCGCCCCGACGCCATCGTCGCCACCGGACGCAGCGACTATCCGAACCAGGTGAACAACGTCCTGGGCTTTCCCTACCTGTTCCGCGGCGCGCTGGACATCCACGCCCGCGCCATCAACGACGAGATGAAGATCGCCTGCGCCGAGGCGCTGGCGGCCTTGGCGCGCGAGGATGTCCCCGACGAGGTCGCCGTGGCCTATGGCCGCAAGCTGCAGTTCGGGCGCGACTACATCATCCCGACGCCCTTCGACCCGCGCCTGATCCATGTCGTGCCGCCGGCGGTGGCGCGTGCGGGCATGGATACCGGCGTCGCCCGCCGCCCGATCATCGACATGGACGGCTATGTCCAGTCGCTGAAGAACCGTATGGACCCGACCGCCGCGATCCTGCAGGGCATCCATGCCCGTGCCCGCCAAAGCCAAGCCCGCATGATCTTCGCCGAGGGCGACGACCCCCGCGTGCTGCGCGCCGCCGTCGCTTGGCAGCGCGGCGGCATGGGCCAGTCGCTGGTGGTGGGCCGCGAGGCCGACGTGAAGGAAAAACTGGAAGCGGTGGGCCTTGCGGATGCGGTGCGCGAACTGACGGTGGTCAACGCCGCCAATTCGCGCCACCTCGATGCCTATCACGAGTTCCTGTATGCCCGGCTGCAACGCAAGGGCGTGGACCGCGAGGACGCGCACAAGCTGGCCAACCGCGACCGCCATGTCTTCGCCGCGCTGATGCTGGCGCATGGCCATGGCGACGGACTGGTGACGGGGGCCACCCGCAAGAACGCGCCGGTGCTGGCGCAACTGGGCACCGTCTTCGACCTGCGCCCGCAGGATGGCGCGGTGGGCATCACCGCCGTGCTGCACAAGGGCCGGATCGTGCTGATCGGCGACACGCTGGTCCATGAATGGCCCGAGGCCGAGGATCTGGCCGACATCGCGGTTCGCGGCGCCGCCGTGGCGCGCGGCCTGGGGCTGGAGCCTCGCGTGGCCTTCCTGTCATTCTCGAACTTCGGCTATCCGGTCAGCGAGCGCGCGATCAAGATGGCCGAGGCGCCCAAGGTCCTGGACCGTCGCGGCGTCGATTTCGAGTACGAGGGCGAGATGACCGTGGACGTCGCGCTGAACATGGAATCGGCCGCGCGCTATCCCTTCAGCCGCCTGACCGGGCCTGCCAACGTGCTTGTGGTGCCCGCGCGGCATTCGGCATCCATCAGCGTGAAGCTGATGCAGGAAATGGCGGGCGCCACGGTGATCGGCCCCATCCTGACCGGCGTGCCGCAGCCCATCCAGATCTGCTCGACCACCTCAACGGTGAACGACATCCTGAACATGGCGGCGATTTCCGCCGGCGGGTTGGGGACGGGGCGCTGAAAGGAGGCGCTACGGAGAGGTCGCTGCAGCGTTCAATGGATGCCAGAAGGAAGCCCGCACCCCGTCGGACAGGCAGGCTTCCTTCCGATCCGGTTCCTGAAATCACTCGGGATATTGCCGGGAGGCTTGAGCAGTACCCAGTACCTTCCCTTCTCGTCCTGCCTGATCCTTGGCAGTGGCGGTCCAGACATAAGTATGGCTGCCGTTCGGGGGACACGGGCTCTTGTACTTGAAAACACCCGGCGGAACCGTCCCGTCGGTGCTGATACCGACGGCTCCTCCGCCGTGTCTGTAGGACCGGGCGTCGAGATCCGTCAGCTTGAACTCGACCACCTGTGTGCCAGGCGGAAGGCCTTTGACCGCGAAAGCCGGATTGGGCACCGTTTTCGGCTTCCCGGTCGTGCAGCTTGCCAATCCGTTCCACGAAAAATCGATCTGGAAATCAGATCCGAAAACCGGTGCCGTCATGCATGTCACGCAAAAAAGGGCAGCAGTTATCAAGCGCATCTAAAAATTCTCCAATCCGTCAAAGGACATCTTGCCGGACTATGCACGGCCTTTTGTCCGGATCAAGAAATACACTCTTCTAGTTTGAAGAAAAACGTGCAGGATTATCCGTATCATAGCCTGCGAACAACTCGCCCCGCGCGACCTGCCGCTGCCGTTCCCGGAATCGCGCCCGGTCAGCTTCGTCGTATTCCCCGACGCAGCGGTGGCAACTAACGCCTTCCTCGTATTCGGGGCGGGCGCGGTCCTCGGGGGCCAAGGGGCGGCGGCAGGCGTGGCATAGCCCGTGGCGGCCCTGCTGCAGGCCGTGGGTCAGGCTGACCCGACTGTCGAAGACGAAGCATTCGCCCTGCCACAGGCTGTCGGCCTCGGGCACCTCCTCGAGGTATTTCAGAATGCCGCCCTTCAGGTGGAAGACCTCCTCGACCCCCTGCGACAGCAGCCAGTTCGTCGATTTCTCGCAGCGGATGCCGCCGGTGCAGAACATCGCCACGCGCTTGCCCGCGAAGCGGTCGGCATTGGCCTGCCACCAGGCGGGGAAATCGCGAAAGCTGCGGGTGCCGGGATCGACGGCGCCGGCGAAGGTGCCGACGGCGACCTCGTAGTCGTTGCGGGTGTCGATCACCGCCACGTCGGGCGCGCTGATCAGCGCGTTCCAGTCGGCCGGATCGACATAACGGCCGACGGCAGCGCGCGGATCGACATCGGGCTGGCCCATCGTCACGATCTCGCGCTTGAGCCGCACCTTCATCTTGCCAAAGGGCATCGCCTCGGCCGTGCTTTCCTTCCAGTCCAGTGCCGCGCATCCCGGCAGGGCGCGGATATGGGACAGCACCGCGTCGATCCCCTCGCGCGATCCGGCGATGGTGCCGTTGATCCCCTCGGGGGCCAGCAGCAGCGTGCCCTTGACCCCGTTCGCGCAGGCGACCTTGGCCAGCGGGCCCTTCAGGGCAGCGGGGTCGGGAAAGCGGGTGAAATGATACAAGGCGGCGACGATGGGCATGGCCGGGCCATAGCCAGCATCGGCTGCCCTTTCAAGACAGGACCATTGACCCCGTGCCCGTCAGTTTCTAGGCATTGTCACAATCACCGGAAAGGGACGGAATGGCACGGGCCTTGATCGTCATCGACATGCAGACCGATTTCTGTCCCGGCGGCGCCCTGGCCGTGGCGGGCGGGGACGAGATCGTGGCCCCGATCAACAGGCTGATGGCCGGTTTCGACGCGGTGGTCCTGACGCAGGACTGGCATCCCGCCGACCATGCCAGCTTCGCCACGAACCATCCCGGCGCCACGCCGTTCAGCCTGACCGACATGCCCTACGGCCCGCAGGTGCTGTGGCCCCCCCATTGCGTGATCGGCACGCCGGGCGCCGGTTTCCACCCCGGCCTGGACCTGTCCCGCGCCGACCTGGTGATCCGCAAGGGCTTCAGGCGGCAGATCGACAGCTATTCCGCCTTTTTCGAGAACGACCATGCGACGCCCACGGGACTTGCCGGATACCTGCGCGAACGCGGCCTTTCCGACCTGTCCTTCGCCGGCCTCGCCCATGATTTCTGCGTCGCCTGGAGCGCGGTCGACGCTGCCCGCCTGGGCTTTTCCGCCACCGTGATCGAGGGGGCGACCCGCGCCATCGACCTGAACGGCAGCCGCGACCGCGCCCGCGCCGAGATGCGCGAAGCGGGCGTCATTCTGGAGTAAGCCGATGGTCGATATCGCCACCCGCGTCTACAACCACAAGTGGAAGATCGACCCGATCGTCCGGTCGCTGATCGACACCGACTTCTACAAGCTGCTGATGTGCCAGTCGATCTTTCGCAACCGGCCCGACACGGTGGTCCGGTTCCAGTTGATCAACCGCACCCGCTCGATCCGCCTGGCCGACCTGATCGACGAGGGCGAGCTGCGCGAACAGCTGGACCACGTGCGCGGGCTGTCCCTGACGCGCGGAGAATCCACCTGGCTGCGCGGCAACACCTTCTACGGCAAGCGCCAGATGTTCCGCCCCGACTTCATGGAGTTCCTGGAGAACCTGCGCCTTCCGCCCTATCAGCTTGAAAAACGCGACGGCCAGTACGAGCTGACCTTCGAGGGCCGCTGGCCCGAGGTGATGCTGTGGGAAATCCCTGCCCTGGCCATCCTGATGGAACTGCGGTCCCGCGCGGTTCTGGAAACCCTGGGGCGGTTCGAACTGCAGGTGCTTTACGCCCGCGCCATGACGCGCCTGTGGGAAAAGATCGAGAAGCTGCGCGAGATGCCCGACCTGCGCATCGCCGATTTCGGCACGCGCCGCCGCCACAGCTTCCTGTGGCAGGACTGGGCCGTGCAGGCCATGATCGAGGGCTTGGGCGAACGCTTCACCGGCACGTCGAACTGCCTGATCGCGCAGCGCCGCGACATCGAGGCCATCGGCACCAATGCCCATGAACTGCCGATGGTCTATGCCGCCCTGGCCGACACCGACACCGAGTTGCGCCGCGCCCCCTACGAGGTCCTGGCCGACTGGCACGAGGAGCATGACGGCAACCTGCGCATGATCCTGCCCGACACCTACGGGACCGAGGGCTTCCTGGCGGGCGCGCCCGACTGGCTGGCGGGCTGGACCGGCATCCGCATCGACAGCGGCGATCCCGCCGCCGGTGCCGAGACCGCGATCCGCTGGTGGCAGGAACGGGGAGAGGACCCGCGCCGCAAGCTGGTGATCTTCTCGGACGGCCTGGACGTGGCGAAGATCGTCGAGCTGCACCACCAGTTCCATGGCCGGGTCAAGGTCAGCTTCGGCTGGGGCACGCTGCTGACCAACGACTTCCGGGGCCTGGTCGCGGGCGACGGGCTGGCCCCCTTCAGCCTTGTGTGCAAGGCGGTTTCGGCCAATGGCCGCCCCACCGTCAAGCTGTCGGACAATCCCGCCAAGGCCACCGGCCCGGCCGAGGAGATCGCGCGCTATCGCCGGGTCTTCGGCGCGGGCCAGCAGGCGCGGCTGGACGTGGTGGTCTGACGGGCCTCAGATCCCCGCAAGCGACAGCATCGCAAGGCAGCACAAGGCGCCCAGCAGGGCGGTGATCGGGACCGTCACCATCCAGGCGGCGGTGATCGTGACGACATGGCTGCGGCGGATCAGCTGGCGGCGCCTGCGTTCCTCGACCGGAAGGTCGGCGCGCATGGGGGCGCTGCGGCGGTCCAGCATCTCGCGCACGAAACCGACGCCGAACACCCCGCCCACGGCCACATGGGTCGACGACACCGGCAAGCCCAGGCCCGAGGCGAACAGGACGATCATGGCGGTGGCCAGGGTGATGCAAAATGCACGGGCGGGGTTGAGTCGGGTGATCCCCTCGCCCACCATGCCGACAAGACGACGCCCGAACAGCGCAGCCCCCAGCGCGATGATCGTTCCCGCGACCGCCAGCAGCAGCAAGGGCGCCTGCAACTCGCCCGGCTGGGCGGACGTCAGGATCACCAGCAGCGGGGCCGCGACGTTGCCGGCGTCGCCCGCGCCGTGGGCAAAGGCCATCATCACGGCGGCGAACAGCAGCGGTTGGCGCAGGATACGCTTCATGCCCGGCTTGTCGCTGCCCGATTCGGCCAGAACCTGATCCACACGGCGGCGCATCAGAAGCATGGTCGCAAGCCCTGCGGCCAGGCCCAGCAACAACGGAAGGATCAGGCCAAGCGAAACGGCCGGAAACAGGGTCGCGATATAGGCCGTGAACAGCCCGACCATGGCGCCCACCATCGGCGGCAGCCAGGTGCGGGCCCCTCGGCCCCGGTCCTCGGCCTCGGCCACCCGGACGCGCAGCAGCGCAAGCAGCGCACCGGCCAAGATGGCCGCGGCGACAGGCGTCAGAATCCAGGCGAGCGCCATGACGGCGATCCCGTCCCAGGACACCGCCTGCGACCCCGCCGCCGCCAGCCCCGCCCCCGCGATGGCGCCCACGATGGAATGAGAGGTGGACACCGGCAGGTTGGCCCCGGTCGCGACCGTGATCCAGCCCGCCGCCGCGATCAGCGCGGCCAGCATGACGATCTGCCCGCCCGCGCCGCCCTCCAGCACGGCGGTGTCCACGATCCCTTCGGCCAGCCGGTGCGTCACGGCATGGCCCGCCAGTGTCGCGCCCGCGATCTCGGCCAGTCCCACAAGCACGAGGCCCGGACCGATGGCGATGGCCCCCGCCCCGACCGCGGGCCCCAAGGAGTTCGAGATGTCGTTCGCCCCGATGGACAGGCCCAGCCAGCCGGCCACGACAAAGCCCGCCCCCGTCACGATCAGGCCGGGCTGCTGGCCGGTCAGGCCCAGGGCAAGGAAGATCAGCGACACCGCCAGAAGGATGCCCGCGCCCAGCCGCAGCACAGGGCGAACGGCATAGAACTGGGCGGATTCGGCAACCGTGATCCGCCCCAGATCCTTGTCGAGCGTGCGGTATTCGCGATCAGGTCGGGTCATCCCCGCATGTCAGCCGGGCGTCGGAGGCAATGCAAGCAGGATCTGCTTCAAACCCGGTTCGACCACGCGTCGCGCCGCTTCCTCGGGCGAAAACCAGCGGCGCTTCCGCTCCTTGGCCTCGGGGAAATCGGACTGGAGATCGTCCGCCTCCATCAGGAAGACGCGGACCTCGACCGGGACCGAGTATCCCTGGTCCTGTTCCTTGTCATAGCGATAGCGGCCGATCTCGGCCTCGTGGATATGTCCCCGGACGCCCGCCTCCTCCCAAGCCTCGGTGGCGGCGGCGCCGGGCAGGGTCTTGCCTGCCATCGGCCATCCCTTGGGAATGACCCAGCGGCCCGTGCCCCGGCTGGTGACCAGCAGCACCTCGCCGGTTGTCCTGGACCGGCAGACCGCACCGACCTGCATGGCGGCGGGACGCCATCCCATCAGCAGGCGCAGGGATTGGCGCCACTGCTTCACTCTCCCTCCTCCACCCTGCCGCGCAGGGCCTTGACCTCTCCCCTCGTGTTCTTGGCCTTGAGGCGCCGCTGCTGGCTGCCCCAGGTGGGCTTGGTCGCGACCCGACGCTTGACGGGTTCGGCCGCCTGCCGGATCAGGTCGGCCAGCCGTTCGCGGGCGATGTCGCGGTTGCGGGCCTGGCTGCGGGTTTCCTGGGACAGGATCACCACCGCGCCGTCGCGCGTCCACCGCCGCCCCGCCAGCCGTTCAAGGCGGCGTTTGACCGGGTCGGCCAGGTTCGGGGAACGCGCGGCCTCGAACCGCAATTCGACCGCGGTTTCGACCTTGTTGACGTTCTGGCCGCCCGGCCCCTGGGATCTGGTGAACTGTTCGGTCAGCTCCCACTCCTCGATTGCGATGGTGTCAGTGATATGCAGCATAGCCAAGACATATGGCGCGGACAGGCACCATGAAAAGCGTCGCCATTGATAAAACGCAAATGGTTAAGAAAGGGTTGCGCGCCCGTCAGGCCATGAGGCCGATCTTGTGGCTTTCGGGCCAGTGGGCGAACGGCAGGACGGCGCCGTTGCGGCGGCTTTCCGCGACCCGCGACAGATCGACATCGGACATGACCCAACCCGGCCGGTCCATGCCGCCCTCGGCGATGATGCCGGTTTCCGGCCAGAAGCCGTCCGGCGGGCCATAGATCGCGGCGCGCCCGCGGTTTTCATCCAGTGCGGGCATCCAGTCGCAGGCGCCCACCGTGGGCGACTGGACGACGACGCACTGGCCTTCCAGCGCGCGCGCCATGGCGCCGATGCGCACCCGGTTGAAGCCCGCGACCGTGTCGGTGCAGCTTGGCACCAGCAGCAGTTCGGCCCCAGCCTGCGCCAGCACCCGCCCCAGCAGCGGAAATTCGCTGTCATAGCAGATCAGGATGCCGATCCGCCCCAGGGCGGTGTCGAAAAGACGCAGGCCCGGCGCGCCTGTCACGTCCCAGTCCTCGCGTTCGAAGCGGGTCATGATCTGCTTGTCCTGGTGGCCTATGACGCCTCCAGGACCATACAGGACCGCGCGGTTGACCGGGCGCGGCCCTTCGAAGACCGGGCCGGACGCGCCAAGGATATGGCAGCCATGCGCCGCCGCCAGCCGTTCGTGCAGCGCCCGGACCTGCGGCCAGTGCCGCGCGACCTCGTGCAGGGACGCCTCCAGGTCGCCTGCAACGTCGTGCCCGCCCAGCGAGGCAAGCTCCATCGCGCCGTATTCCGGAAAGACCAGCAGGTCGGCGCCTGCCGCATCGGCGACCCAGGCGGTCAGCTTGGCCTCGTAGTCGGCGAAGCTGTCGAACCAGTCGATCGGATAGGCGCTAGCGGCGATCCTCACAGGCGGCGCATCCAGAATTGCAGGGGTTTCTCGGTCTCGGCGGCTTCGCCCAGATCCTTCCAGGAAAAATACGCGATGACGCCCGGCAGCGGCTGATAGCCCCGCTTGCGCCAGAAATCGTCCAGGGGGCGATAGTCTGCGGGCCGCGCCGGGTGATCGGCGGGACGGATCACGCTGCAAAAGGCGCTGTAGTCCAGGCCAAGGTCGCGGGCATGGGCTTCGCGCGCGTCGAAGAAGGCATGGCCGATGCCCTGCCCGCGGTATTCCGGCAGCAGCACGGATTCGGCGCAATAGAAGATCCGGTCCAGAGGCTCGGGGCGATCGGCGAAGGCCGCCGCGAAATCGGCGGCATGGTCGGCCATGGGCGCGCCGGTCGCGGCGCCCACGACCTTATCGCCGTCCATCGCCGCCACGACCACCGCGCCGGGCGATTGGTAGGCGCGCAGGTAGTCGCGTTCGTAATCTGCGTCCCCGTCGTAAAGATAGGGAAAGTCGCGGAACACGCGGATGCGCAGACGCGCGACGTCTTCCAGCGCGGCGGCCAGGGCCTCTCCGGTCAGGACGCGCGTCGTGACGGTCATTGGCTGACCTGCCGCATCCAGTCGGCCAGGTTGTAATAGGTCGTCACGCGCGCGATCTTGCCGTCGCGGATGGTGAAGAACGACCCGGCGGGCAGGCGATAGGTCTGGCCCCTGGCCTCGGGCAGGCCCTCGTCGGTCTTCAGGTAGGTGCCATTGACCACGAATTCCGCCGCCGCGCGGTCGCCCGCCTCGTTGGCGAAGATCACCATGTCGGTCAGGTTTTCCTTGTAGCTTTCCGTCATGTGGGCGTTGAACTGCGCGAACAGCGCCATGCCGCGGCGGATCTGGCCTTCGTTCACGTGATGCTCGACCTCGTCGTGCAGCAGGTCCAGCATCGCGTCGGTCCGGCCCGCGTTGAAGGCATCGTAGTAGGCGGCGATCAGAGATTTCGTGTCCATTTGCCCCTCTTGTGCGTTTGCCGTCATCTAGCGCAAGGCGCGTGCCGCGTCACTTGGTCCGAAGGGACCAAACCCTTGAATATCCGGGCCAAGCTGCTAGCGCTTGAACCCATCCATAGCGCAAGAAGGATTCGCGCCCCATGACCGACAAATCCAACCTTGGCCATCGTGAGATCACCTGTTTCAAAGCCTACGACGTGCGCGGCGAGTTGGGCAAGAACCTGGACGCCGATGTCGCCTATCGCATCGGCCGCGCCTTTGCCCAGGCGCGCGGGGCCAAGCGCGTCGTGGTGGGCCGCGACAGCCGCGAAACCTCGCCCGAACTGGCGGCCGCGCTGATCGAGGGGCTGACGGATGGCGGCGCCGACGTGCTGGACCTGGGCCTGGCGGGCACCGAGGAGGTGTATTTCCACACCGGCTTTCACGACACCGACGGGGGCATCGAGGTCACGGCGTCCCACAACCCGATCAACTACAACGGCATGAAGATCGTGGGGCGCGGATCGGCGCCGCTGGACCCGGCGACCGAACTGCCGCCCATCGTGGAACTGGCGACTGGCGGCAGCTTCGCGCCCGCGACCAAGGGCAGCGTCACGGATTTCAGCCACGCGCGCGCGGACTATGCGCGTGCCATGGCGGATTTCGTGGACGTGTCGGTGCTGAAGCCGATGAAGATCGTGGTGAACGCCGGCAACGGCACGGCGGGCCCGACCTTCGACGCCATCGCGGCGGAACTGGAAAAGCGCGGCGCGCCGCTGACCTTCGTGCGGATGCACCACGATGTGGACAGCAGCTTCCCGAACGGCATCCCGAACCCGCTGCTGGACGAGAACCAGCCCCCCACCGTCGAGAAGGTCAAGGCCGAGGACGCGGACCTGGGCGTCGCCTGGGACGGCGATTTCGACCGCTGCTTCTTCTTCGACGAGAACGGCCGCTTCATCCCCGGCGAGTACATCGTGGGCCTGCTGGGCGCGGCCTTCCTGGAGAAAAGCCCCGGCGAGAAGGTCGTCCACGATCCCCGCGTCATCATGAACACCCGCGCCATGATCCAGGAGGCGGGCGGAGAGCCGGTGGTCAGCAAGACCGGCCACGCTTTCATCAAGCGCAAGATGCGCGACGTGGGCGCCATCTATGGCGGAGAGATGTCGGCGCACCACTATTTTCGCGACTTCTACTATTGCGACAGTGGCATGATCCCCTGGCTCTTGATGATCGAACTGCTGTCGCGCAAGGGACAGACGCTGGCCGAACTGCTGGAAGAACGGATGCGGCTTTATCCGTCCTCGGGCGAGACGAACTATCACATCGACGACCCCGACGCGGCCATCGCCCGCCTGATCGAGAAGTATGAATCCCAAGCGGATTCACGCGACGACCTGGACGGCGTGTCGCTGGATTTCGGGAACTGGCGCTTCAACCTGCGCAAGTCGAACACGGAACCCGTGGTGCGGCTGAACCTCGAATCCGATGGCGACGCGGCGCTGGTGCGTGAAAAGCAGGCGGAACTGGCCGCGCTGCTTCAGGGCTAGGGCATCAGCTCGAACCCGAAGGTGACGTAGTCGCGCAGGTATGCAGCCTGCGCGGCCTCGGCCAGCCGGGGATCGCGGAGGATGTCGGGCACGGCGGCAGGGGCCAGCCCGTCCAGCCTGGCGTCCCCTATCCCCGCCATGCGGGCCAGATGATCCAGTTCCTCGGCCAGCCGGTCCTCTCGCACCAGCATGTCCGGCGAGGCGAAGCGGGCAAAGCCTGACAGCACCTCGGTCTGGCTGGCCCAGAGGGGATGGGTCGGCAGGGATGTCTGGCCGTTCAGGTTCCGGCGCAAAAAGCCCAGGAAATCGGCGAACACCGCGACCCGCGCGGTGCCGGTCAGGTCGGCCAGGGCGTCCTCGGGCGGCAGGGCCACGCGGTGCATGCCGCGCAGCAGGTCGCGCTGTTCGGGATTGCCGCGCGCCAGCAGATGGTCGAACGCGTCCCAGGCGCGCAAAAGGGGATGGCGCAGGACCGCGAAGCTGCGATGGCCGGGATGGGCGCGCTTCCACTGGCGCAGCGTCGATTGGGTAAAGCCGCCCTCGACCGGCCCCAGCGCCGCAAGCCAGTCGCGGATCGCCCGCTCTGGCCCGCCCTTGACAGGCATCGACAGCAATCCCCGGCCCGCATCCGCGGCCAGGAAGCTGGGCACCGCGGGGCCGCGGCGGGATTCGAAATGGGGCAGGCGGTGCAGCCCGAAAGGGTCCAGATCGCGCAGGTCAGCCTGCATCGCGTCGAAATTGGCGACCTTGCGCGCCAGTTCCTGCGGGTTCTGGGGCACCTGGTCGCGGGCAGGCTCCACCCGTTCCAGATCAGGGCGGCCCAGCCAGTGCAGAAGGCCGGTCATCACCTCCGCATCGCGCAGGTCGTCATAGCCGACCCAGAACGCCGCCTGCCCTGCCGCCTGCAGCCGGTTGACCAGATCCAGCCGGAAATCCTCGGCCGCGGCCAGCATCCGGCGGAACTCGGCCCCGTCATAGGCGATGCGGGCGGGGATCGGGGTTTCCGACTCGTTCAGCTTCCACTGGTTCGTTTCCCAGGCCAGCCGGGTCGAGACATAGCTGTCCAGCGGATTGCGGGTCAGGATGATCTTGGCGCAGCGCCGGTCCCGGATGATCGGGTCCAGGACGCGGGGATCGTGGTCGTGGAAATAGCGAAACCCCGCCATGTGGCCCGGCTTGTCGGCCAGCCTGGCCAGCAGGGGCAAGGGATCGGCCTCGCGTTCCGCGCGCGTGATTCCCAGCATCTCGTCCTTGTCGGGCCAGCCCATCATGTAAGGATTGAAGGCCTCGCCAAAGCAGGTGATGCCCTTGACGGCGTTCAGCGTCGCTTCCAGCAGGTTGGACCCTGTGCGCATCTCGGCAAAGATCACGAAGCTTCGAAACCCCTGGCTCATTCGGCGGCGGCCCTTTCATTCGTCAGCAGTTCGACCGGGGGCAAATCCTCGCCCGTCAGGCGCGGGCGCAGGCCCGAATTGCGAAGCCGGCGCAGCATCTGGTCCAGCCCGGTCAGGTCGCGCATGGCGGGCAGCGTGGTCACGGGCGCCGAATGCGGGTCGATCTGCAGCATGAAGTCCTGGAGGATGCCCTTGGGGTTCATCAGGAACTCGCCCAGGTCATGCTGGACAAGCCGGGCGCGCACCCAGACCGAGTTCAGCACGTCCAGATGCTCAAGCTCGATCCGCTGCAACTGGGCAAAGACGCGGCGCACGTCGTCGAAGGGCATGCCGGAATGCAGCAGCGGCAGCTTCCACGCCCCGGTCACGACCAGCATGTTCGCATGGGGATCGGTCGCCATGAACCAGTTGAGCGCCTGGTTGTCGCGCGGGCTGAACTGGAACACCTGCATCCGCTCCGTGATGCGGATCAGCGAGGTCAGGAACCCGTGCGGATCGCGGTCGCGCACCTGCGGATTGGACGAAATCGCGCCCGGCCCCGTGCGATGCCGTCCTGCGAATTCCACCAGCGACGGGTCCAGCAGATGGCCGTGGACATCGCAGGACAGATGCTGGCGCAACCAGTCCTCGAATTCCGGGAAGATGTCGCTTAGCCCTTGGATCACCGCATAGGGGGCGGATGTCTTGCCGTTTTCCGCGTCTTTCCGGGGAAAGCGGCTTTGCATGTAAAGCCCCGGCCTGCCCAGCACGCGGCGGCGGACGGTCTGGTTGATGATCCGCGAAATCCGCGCCGGCTGGGGCGGGTCGACCTGCGGGTGGCCGTCGTCCGGCGGCGGGAAATGCGCCAGAAGGCGCGAGGCGCCGGGCCAGATCTTGCGGGCCACGAAGCAGCGCGATTCGGCCAGGATCTCGATATGGTCGTCATAAAGCGAATAGGGGCGGCCCATGTGGTCGAACTTGGCCATGGTCAGCGACCAGCTTTCGATCCGCGTCGAATGGCGCCGCACCAGGGTCTGAAAGTAGCTTTCGTCCGGAATCCAGGTCAGGCGGAAGAAGCGGTCGAATTCCGCCCGCTGCGGGTCGGTCAGGATCGCGCGCAGGGTGCGCGCCGTCAGGCACCACCATTGCGATCCCAGATGCGGCGCAAGGCCGCCGGGCATCTTTCGCCGGATGCCCCGGCGCCGCTGCCAGTCCACGAAGCGGTCGAACAGCCAGCGGTGCCGCTTCCAGTCGAAGGGGAAGAACAGCGTGAAGCGTTCCTCGTTCAGCCCGCCCACGGTCCAGCCGACATCATGGGTGCTGACGCTTTCGATATGGTCCCGGTCGGGATCGGCGCCCAGATAGGCGATCAGGTCCGATACCGGCCGCAAGGGCAGGCAGGCACCCGAGGCCAGATAGACATGGGTCGTGTCGGGGAACCGCTGCAGCAACTCCTCGGCCGCGTCTTGGGTGGCGCGGACCAGGCTGAAGCGGCCCCAGGAACAGCGGTGGCGGCGGGTAAAGAGGATGCGGTCGCAGTCCTTCAGCGTGTGCTTCAGCCGCGCAAGCGGGGCCGCCGACACCTTGGCGTCCACATGGATTGCCACCCTTGCGCCGTCATCGACCCAGATCCGGGCCAGCCGGGCCGCCAGGCCCAGGTCCGCGTGGCACAGCAGCACCACCCCAAGACGCACGTCCGCCGTCATGCCCAGTTCCCGCGCGAAATCAGGCCCAGATCCTCCAGTTGCCGCCAGTCGCGGTATTCGCGCGATTCGCTGCACCACAGTTGCACGCCGCGATGCAGCCCGGCGTGATACGCACGGTATTCCTGGCTGTTGCCGTAATGCTGGCGGCGGTCCAGTTCCTCGGCCGACTTGGAGGTGAACGAGGACAGGAACTTGGCATGAAGCAGGCAGCCCGACACCTGCTCGCCGCCGTCCTCGTCATAGACGAGGTTCAGCCCGCGCGGTAGCAGCATGTGGGTGGAACTGGCATAGGCATAGCGCAGGTGCCACTTGACCAGCGGGATCTTGTTCAGTGCCGGGCCGGACAGGGGATCATCCGTGAAGAACGCCCGCGTCCGCGGCCCGCCCTGAATCCACAGGTTGCCGAAATACTCGTTCTTCTGGATCGAGTAGTTGGCCGGATCGAACCAGCGCGCGACGGCGAAGGGATCCTCGCCCTCGGTGCAGATCGCATCCTCGACCGGGCCCTTGGGATACATGTCCAGCAGCATGGCCGGGAAGGACCGGCGCCCCGTGTCGTCAAGCCAGGCGGTCAGCGCGGCCAGGGGCCGCTGGTCCATGTGCGGATAGACCAGGAATTCGTCGGGATCGACCGTCAGGCACCAATGGCCCCGGCCATGGCGCAGAAGCAGCCAGTTGATCCAGTCCATCCCGAAGCGCGAGCCCTTGTAGCTGTGGTCGGTCCACCACAGGGACACGTCAGGCTGGCCGCGCAGCCAGTCGGCGCTGCCATCCGTGCTGGCATTGTCGACCATCAGGAAGTGGCGCACGCCAAGGGCGCGATAGTAGTTCAGGAAATAGGGCAGCCGGGCACGTTCGTTGCGCAGCGTGACAAGGCACAGGATGTCGTCCGGGGCGATCTGCCGCGTGCGGTCCGCCACCGGGCGCAGGGCGCGCCTGCGGCGGATGCCCCGTGCGATCAGGCGCTGCCGCTCCAGGCGTCGGCGCAGGCGAACCCTGGCCTGATGCACGTCTAGCCCCGACATCGCCGTCCCCGCCCATCGACCCCATATCGTCCGTCTGCCATGATGCCCGGATTGCTGCGCATACACGCATTTGGCAAAGGCGTTCGGTCCGCGTCAACTAGCGGTCGTAAACCAATCCCCCCTGCCCATCAAGCCAAGCTCCTGCAACTGCCCCCAGTCGCGATACCGGACCGAGCCCTCGTGCCACAGCACCGGCGCCCGCGCGACCGAGGCGTGATAGTCGCGATAGGCCGGGGGGTCGATGAAATGCTGGGCGCGCCGAAGCTCCTCGGCGGCGCGGGCGGCGCTGTCGGGCAGGAACTTGCCATGCAGCAGGATGCCCGACAGGCGCGGGTCTCCGGGGCCGTCGTATTCGTCGTTCAGCCGGGGCGGCAGCAGCGAATGGGTCGAATTGACGTAAACATACCGCCGGTCCCAGCGGACCAGCGGCAGCTTGTTCAGGGTCGGCCCGCGCCGTGGATCATCGGGAAAGAACACCCGTTCCCGCACACCGCCCCTCAGGATGCGGTTACGCTTAGGGTGGACGAGTTCGCAGCGGTATGGGGCGGCATCGAACCAGGGCAGCTGTTCCGTCAAGGGCGCATCGGCCGGTGCCTCGGCCCGGTCCAGCGGTCCCTGGGGATAAAGATCCAGCATCATGGCGCCCATGGCGGGACGGCGGGCGGCATCAAGATGCGCCACAAGGTCGGGCAAGGGGCGGCTGTCCCAATGGGGATAGATCAGCAACTCGTCCGCATCGACGGTCAGGCACCAATGCCCATGGCCATGCCGCAACAGCAAGGCGCCCAGCCAGTCCATTCCGAAGCGGGAAGCCCGGTATCCCCCCGCCGCCCGCCACAGCGAAACGTCCGCCCGGTCGCGCAGGAAGCGGTCGGTCCCATCGGTGCTGGCATTGTCCACGATCAGGAAGGCCGTGACGCCCAGCTTGCGATAATGGTCCAGAAACTGCGGCAGGCGCAGCATCTCGTTGCGGACGGTCGCGAAGCAGAGAATGTCGCCGGGCCGGATCGCCCCCGTGCGGTCCACCAAAGGCGACAGCGCACGGCTGGCCTTCATGCAGCGCCACAGCAGCTTGCGGCGCTTCCATCGCTGACGATAGGCCGACCAGGCCCGCCGCATGGCGCTTGGCCGGCCCTTGCTCACGCCTGGTAGGAACCGTTCTGGTGCCAGCGCCAGGCATCCGCGATCATCTGCCTCATCGTGGAGCGATAAGGCTGCCAGCCAAGCTCCGCCTTGGCGCGGGTGCTGCCGCAGACCAGCTTGACGGCATCGCCGCCCCGGCGCGGACCATCGACCATCGGCACCGGGCGGTTGGTGACATGGCCCGTGGCATCCACGACCTCTCGCACCGAAAAGCCCGTTCCCGTGCCCAGGCAGAAGATCCGGCTGCCACGACCCGCCCGCAACCATTCCAAGCCTTGCACATGCGCGTCCACCAGGTCCATGACATGGACATAATCGCGGATGCAGGTGCCGTCCGGGGTCGGATAGTCGTTGCCATGCACGGTCAGGGCCGCGCGCTTGCCATCGACGGCATCCAGGATCAGCGGGATCAGGTGCGTCTCGGGGCGGTGATGCTCGCCCACCTCGCCGTCGGGGTCGGCGCCCGCGACGTTGAAGTAGCGGAAGATCACCGACCGCAGCCCGTGGGATGCGCCGAAGTCGGTCAGCATGTCCTCGATCGCGCGCTTGGAGGCGCCATAGGCGTTCAGCGGCGCCTGGGGCGTGTCCTCGTCCAGAACCTCGCCATCGCGGTCGCCATAGGTCGCGCAGGTCGAACTGAACACGAAGTCGAGGCAGCCCGCGTCGATGGCGGCCTCGATCAGGTTCAGCGATCCGCTGACATTGTTGCGCCAGTATTTGCCCGGCTCGGCCATCGCCTCGCCCACCTGGCTCAGCGCCGCGAAATGCAGCACGGCAAGCGGCTTGTGCTCGGCGAAGGCGGCATCCAGGGCGGCGCGGTCCAGCAGGTCGGCCTGCACGAAGGGCCCGAACTTCACGGCATCGCGCCAGCCCGTGGACAGGTTGTCCAGCGTGACCGGCACATAGCCGGCCGCAGCCAGGGCCTTGCAGGCGTGCGAGCCGATATAGCCCGCGCCGCCCGTCACCAGAACTGTTTTCGACATGAGCCTATTCGGCCGCCCGGCGCATCGACATCACGTCGTGGAGGTATTCGGCGAATTCCTCCTTCAACTCGTCGCGTTCCAGGCCGAAGGCCACCGTCGCCTGCAGGAAGCCCGCCTTGGACCCGCAGTCGAACCGCTGGCCCCGGAAGCGCAGGCCGTAAACGCCGCGCCCGGCCTCGATCTCGTCGGCGATGGCATCGGTCAGCTGGATTTCCCCGCCCGAACCGGCCTTCAGCTTGTTCAGGTTCTGCATCACCGTCGGCGCCAGGATATAGCGGCCGATCACCGCCAGGTTCGACGGCGCGGTGCCCAGCTTCGGCTTTTCGACCATGCCGCGCGCCTTGACGATGGCGCCCATGTCCTCGGCCACGTCGAGGACGCCATAGGCCTGCGCCTTCTCGGGCGCCACTTCCATGGTGGCGACCATGCTGCCGCCGGTCTCGCCATAGGCTTCGATCATCTGCTGCAGGCAAGGAGGCTCGCCCATGATGACGTCGTCGGTCAGAACGACCGCGAAGGGCTCGTCATCGGCCAACAGGCGGCGGGCGCACCAGACCGCGTGGCCCAGGCCCAGCGCCTTGTGCTGGCGGATATAGGCGATGGCGCCCGATTCCATGTTGGTGGTGCGCAGGATTTCCAGAAGGTCGTTCTTGCCGGACTTCTTGAGGCTGCTTTCCAGCTCGTGCGCGTGGTCGAAATAATCCTCCAGCGCGCCCTTGCCGCGCGAGGTGACGAAGATGAATTCGGTGATGCCCGCGGCACGCGCCTCGTCGATCGCGTACTGGATCAACGGACGGTCAACCAAGGTCATGATCTCTTTCGGAATACTTTTCGTGGCGGGAAGAAACCGCGTGCCCAGACCCGCCACGGGAAAGATGGCCTTAGTTACCTTACGAGTCATTGCATTGACACCTTTTCTGATCCTTGCCGTAGACGGGGCCGCCTACGGCACAACGCAAATCAGCCGCAAAAGCTGCACCCTGCAAGCAGGATATTATCGGTCTGAGCGGATTGACGCCAATGCAATCATGAAGATCCCGGCTGATTTTCGGCAATCCTGACCCTGCGGCAATCGGGACGTGTGCCTTCAGTCCAGATTCATCGCCCGCATCATGGCTTCCAGCCTGGAAACATCCTCGGGATTGTTCAATTCCCAGAACTGGCGGCCATGCGATTCGACCTCGACGCACCGGATGCGGCGGCCCCGCTCCAGGAAGCGAAGCTGCTCCAGTCCCTCCAGCCTTTCCAGCCGACCCTCGGGCCAGGATGCGTATTCCGCAAGCGCCGCCGGGCGATAGGCATAGACCCCGACATGATGGAAGACCGGGCTTGGATCGTCCTCCCCGAACGCATCCGCCGCGAAGGGGATGACCTCCTTGGAGAAATAGAGCGCCTGCCGGTCATGGCCGAAGACCGCGGTGGTGCCGCCGACCCGGCCCGCATGGCGGTCGGCGATCAGGTCGGCCCGCATCCGCCCGGTGCAGCGCAGGACAGGCGTCGCCACATCCGACCCCGGATCGGCGCGAAGGGCGGCGACCAGATCCTCGACGAACCAGGCGGGGGTCAGGGGCGCGTCGCCCTGCAGGTTCACCACGATATCGGGGGGCAGGCCCAGCCTGGCGACCGCCTCGGCGCAGCGTTCGGTCCCGTTGCGGCAGGTCGTGGCGGTCATCACCACCTCGGCCCCGAAGCCCTGCGCATGGTCGCGGATGCGGTCGTCGTCGGTCGCGATCACCACCCGGTCCACCCCGCCGACCGCCATGGCCGCATCCCAGCTGCGCCGGATCAGGCTGCGCGGCTGGCCCGATGCGCCGCGCAGATCCACCAGCGGCTTGCCCGGATAGCGGGTCGAGGCATGGCGGGCGGGAATGACGATCAGGACCGACATGCCTCAGGCCTTCACCAGCAGGACACCGGGCGCGAAGGCGATGAAGAAGGGGTTCTCGTAGCCCGGCTTGCCGTATTCCAGGGGCGCATGGTCGTCGAAGCGCACGACCTCTCCGCCGGCGCCGCGCAGAACCGCGTCTCCCGCCGCCGTGTCCCACTCCATCGTGCGGCCTAGGCGCGGATACAGATCCGCCTCTCCGGTCGCGACAAGGCAGAACTTCAGCGACGATCCCGCGCTGGTCATGTCGCGCACGGCATACTGGGCGATGTAGTCGTCGGTCGCCGCGTCCCGGTGCGACTTCGAGGCCACGACCATCAGCCCGCGGTTGTCGGGGATCGGGTTGACGCCGATGGGGTGGGTCTGGCCGGGCATGTCGCCGAAGGGCCCCTGCTCCTCGACCGAGCGGCCGTCGGCGGTGGTATAGAACAGCCGCCCCTTGGCGGGGGCATAGACCACGCCGCGCAGGGGCACGCCGTTTTCCACATAGGCGATGTTGACGGTGAAATCGCCGCGCCGCTGCACGAATTCCTTGGTCCCGTCCAGCGGATCGACGATCAGGAATGTCCGCGCGGCCTGGGCGTGGCTGGCCGCCTGCTCCTCGGTGATCAGGGGGATGTCGGGAAACGCCGCCCGCAGCCCGGCCGAGATCAGGGCATCGGCCGCCTCGTCCGCAGCGGTGACGGGCGATTCGTCGGACTTGGCACGGACGTCGAAATCCTCTGCCTCGTAGATTTCCATGATGCGCGCTCCGGCCTGCAACGCCAGGCGCCGCATTTCGATGGTCAGTCGTTCAAATTGCATCCAGTTTCCTTCCGCATCGGCCGGTTCGGCGCAGCCCCGCCGATTGTGACGGGCACCGGACCTCCTTATGATCGCGGCGGACGGCTTGGGCAAGCGCCCGCAGGCCGGCAGGCAGGAGGCGGCGCGGCTTTGTTCAACCAGCGAAAGAACAGCACCATCATTCAGGCTGCGGGAACGACGCTGGGCCTGATCTATCACCAGACCGTCTACAACCTGCGCAACGACCACCGGAACGCCATCGTGGGGCTGCTGCTGACCATCCTGCAGTCGGCGATCTTCCTGATGGCGTTCCTGATCATCTACCTGATCCTGGGGGTGCGCAATTCCCCGATCCGCGGCGACTTCACGCTGTACCTGTTGTCGGGCATCTTCATGTTCATGGTCCATGTCCAGGCCTCGGGCGCGGTGTCCGGCAGCCACTCGGTCTCGAACGGCCTGATCAAGCACGAGCCGCTGAGCCCGGCGATCCTGATCGCCGCGGCCGCCCTGGCGGTGCTGTATCGCCAGACGGTCAGCTGCATCGCGATCCTGTGGCTGTACCATGTCGTGATCGCGCCGGTCCATTTCGACTTCTGGCCGGGCTGCCTGGCGATGTACCTGCTGTCCTGGTTCTCGGGCGGCTGCATCGGGCTGGTCTTTTTGGGCATCCGGCCCTGGTCGCCGCGCGCGTCGAAGCTGATCACCACGATCTTCCAGCGCGTCAACATGTTCGCCTCGGGCAAGATGTTCGTGGCCAACGTGCTGCCCAACATGCTGCTGCCCTGGTTCATCTGGAATCCCTTGTTCCACATCATCGACCAGCAGCGCGGCTTTTTGTTCATCAACTACACGCCCTTGAAGACCGACCCGATGTACGCCCTGTGGTTTTCGCTGGCCGCCATGATGATCGGGCTGCTGATCAACTTCACCACCCGCAAATACGAATCGCTCAGCTGGGGCGCGGCCGACTGAGCCCCTGCAAATTGCCCGCATCGGGCGCTTGCGGGGGTTGAAACCATGCCTATATACACCCCGAAGCGTCCGGGCAGCCGGACCTGGAACGTGTTTTTGGGATCGGGCCTCGGGGGCCGCAACGGACCCGAAGTCCAGACAATCGCCGCAAGAAGGAAACCAGTATGTCAAAAGTCATCGGCATCGACCTCGGCACCACGAACAGCTGCGTCGCGATCATGGACGGCAGCCAGCCCAAGGTCATCGAAAACAGCGAAGGCGCCCGCACCACGCCCTCGATCGTGGGCTTCACGGATGGCGAGCGCCTTGTCGGCCAGCCGGCCAAGCGCCAGGCGGTCACGAACCCCACCAACACCGTCTTCGCCGTGAAACGCCTGATCGGCCGCCGCATCGGCGATGATGCCGTCGAGAAGGACCGCAAGCTCGTCCCCTACAACATCGTGGACGGCGGCAACGGCGACGCCTGGGTCGAGGTGAAGGGCGAGAAGTATTCCCCCGCGCAGGTCAGCGCGATGATCCTTCAGAAGATGAAGGAAACCGCCGAAAGCTATCTGGGCGAGACTGTGACGCAGGCCGTCATCACGGTGCCTGCCTATTTCAACGACGCGCAGCGTCAGGCGACCAAGGACGCGGGCAAGATCGCGGGCCTGGAAGTCCTGCGCATCATCAACGAACCGACCGCGGCCGCGCTGGCCTATGGCCTGGACAAGAAGGACAGCAAGACCATCGCGGTCTATGACCTCGGCGGCGGCACCTTCGACATCACCATCCTGGAAATCGACGACGGCCTGTTCGAGGTGAAGTCCACGAACGGCGACACGTTCCTGGGCGGCGAAGACTTCGACATGCGGATCGTCAACTACCTGGCGGACGAGTTCAAGAAGGAACACGGCGTCGATCTGACCAAGGACAAGATGGCCCTTCAGCGCCTGAAGGAAGCCGCCGAAAAGGCCAAGATCGAACTGTCCTCGTCCTCGCAGACCGAGATCAACCAGCCCTTCATCAGCATGGACAAGAACAGCGGCACCCCGCTGCACCTGGTCATCAAGCTGACCCGCGCCAAGCTTGAATCGCTGGTCGCGGACCTGATCAAGCGCACCATGAAGCCGGTGGCCGACGCCATCAAGGACGCGGGCGTGTCCAAGTCCGACATCGACGAGGTCGTTCTGGTCGGCGGCATGACCCGGATGCCCAAGGTGATCGAGGCCGTCAGCGAGTTCTTCGGCAAGGAACCCCACAAGGGCGTCAACCCCGACGAGGTCGTGGCCTTGGGCGCGGCCATCCAGGCCGGCGTGCTGCAGGGCGATGTCAAGGACGTGGTCCTGCTGGACGTGACGCCCTTGTCGCTGGGCATCGAGACGCTGGGCGGCGTGTTCACCCGCCTGATCGACCGCAACACCACGATCCCGACCAAGAAGTCGCAGATCTTCTCGACCGCCGAGGACAACCAGAACGCCGTGACGATCCGGGTGTTCCAGGGCGAGCGCGAGATGGCGGCCGACAACAAGCTCTTGGGCCAGTTCAACCTCGAGGACATCCCGCCCGCACCGCGCGGGTTGCCGCAGATCGAGGTGACCTTCGACATCGACGCCAACGGCATCGTGTCGGTCAGCGCCAAGGACAAGGGCACCGGCAAGACGCAGAACATCACCATCCAGGCCTCGGGCGGCCTGACCGACGAGGATATCGAGCGGATGGTGAAAGACGCCGAGGCCAATGCCGACGCCGACAAGCAGCGCCGCGAACTGGTGGAAGCCAAGAACCAGGCCGAAAGCCTGATCCACTCGACCAAGAAGTCGCTGGAAGACCATGGCGACAAGGTCGACGGGTCCACGGTCGAGGCGATCGAGCTGGCCATCGGCGCGCTGGAGGAATCGCTGAAATCGGACGATGCGGGCAAGATCCGCGGCGGCATCCAGAACGTGATGGATGCGTCGATGAAGCTGGGCGAGGCCATCTACAAGTCCCAGCAGGCGTCGGCTGACGCGGGCAGCGACGATGGCGACCAGCCGCGCAACGTCGACGACGACATCGTGGATGCCGATTTCGAGGATCTCGGCGAAGACAAGAAGCGCGGCTGATCCGGGCCGCACCCTTTCGGGGCCGGTCCGCGACCTGACGCGGGCCGGCCGTTTCGTTGGGGAACCAGACAGGACGACACATGGCCAAGCGTTGCTATTACGAGGTTCTGGGCGTGACGCGCGGGGCCTCGGCCGAGGAAATCAAGAAGGCCTATCGCCAGAAGGCGAAGGAACTTCATCCCGACCGCAACAAGGACAATCCCCAGGCGGAAGCCCATTTCAAGGAAGCCAACGAGGCCTATGACTGCCTCAAGGACGACCAGAAGAAGGCGGCCTATGACCGTTTCGGCCATGCGGCCTTCGATGGCGGCATGGGCGGGTTCAATGGTCGCGGCGCGCATCCGGGCGATTTCGGCACCGCTTTCGCCGATGTGTTCGAGGATCTGTTCGGCGACATGATGGGCCGTCGCGGCGGCGGGGGCGGCCGGTCCCGCGCCCAGCGTGGCCAGGATCTGCGCTACAACCTGCGCGTCAGCCTCGAGGAAGCCTATGCGGGGCTGAAAAAATCCATTACCGTTCCCGGATCGGTCGCCTGCGGCGAATGCGAGGGCACGGGGGCCGAGGGCGCGACCCAGCCTGCCGCCTGCCCCACCTGTGCGGGCATGGGCAAGGTCCGCGCGCAACAGGGCTTCTTCACCGTCGAACGCACCTGCCCCACCTGCGGCGGCCAGGGCCAGATCGTCAAGAATCCCTGCAAGGCCTGCCACGGCGCGGGCCGCATCGAACGCGAACGCACCCTGTCCGTGAACATCCCGGCAGGCGTCGAGACCGGCACCCGCATCCGCCTTGCCGGAGAAGGCGAGGCCGGATTGCGCGGGGGTCCGGCGGGCGACCTGTATATCTTCATCGAGGTCCAGGACCACGCGATCTTCCTGCGGGATGGCAAGATTCTGGCCTGTCAGGTGCCGGTCAGCATGGCCACCGCCGCCCTGGGCGGAGAGGTCGAGGTGCCGACGATCGACGGCGGCCGCGCCCGCGTGAAGGTTCCGGCAGGCAGCCAATCCGGCCGGCAGATGCGCCTGCGCGGCAAGGGGATGCCACCCCTGCGCCACGGCCCGGGCGCTGCCGGGGAACCGGGCGACATGCTGATCGAACTGTCGGTCGAAACCCCCGTGAACCTGACCGCCCGCCAGCGCGAGCTGCTGCGGGAATTCGAGGCCGAGCAGGCCGACAACAGCCCGCAGTCCGACAGCTTCTTCAACAAGGTGAAAAGCTTCTGGGACGGAATGACCCGCTAGGGCAGCGCGTTAACCGTTTCTTCACGGGCACGGATCCATGCTGATGCCATGGACCCGAATCGCACCTTTGGCGAAATGCCCCTGCCGCTGTTCCAGCCCGCCCTTGACGAGGCGCTTCCCGCGCCCCTGGCCCGGGGCAAGGCGCCGTCCTATCTGGCCGATCATCGCGCCCGGCTGCGCGACCGCTTCATGACCGGCGGCGCGGGGGCCATGCCGGACTACGAGATGCTGGAACTGGTCCTGTTCCGCGCCATTCCGCGCCAGGACGTCAAGCCCCTGGCCCGCCGCCTGATCGAGACCTTCGGCGACTTCAACCGCGTCCTGACCGCCCCCGCGACACGGCTGGAACAGGTCGATGGCGTGGGCCCCGCCGTCGTCACCGAACTGAAGATCGTCGAGGCCGCCGCGCAGCGCATGGCGCGGGCCCGCATCATGCACCGCCCGGTCCTGTCCGGCTGGGACGCGCTTCTGGATTACTGCCACACCGCCATGGCGCATCGCGAGATCGAGCAGTTCCGCGTCCTCTATCTCGACCGCAAGAACGTCCTGGTCGCCGATGAGGAACAGGCCCGCGGCACCGTCGACCACGTCCCGGTCTACCCGCGAGAGATCATCCGCCGCGCCCTGGAACTGAACGCCTCGGCGCTGATCCTGGTCCACAACCATCCGTCGGGCGATCCCACGCCGTCGGATGCCGACATCGCCATGACGGCCCGCATCGCCCAGGCGGCCGACAGCATGGGAATCACCATCCACGACCACCTGATCATCGGCAAGTCGCGCGAGCTGTCCTTCCGCAGCCAGGGACTCTTGTGACTTCTTCGTTGTCCAAATACCCTCGGGGGTGAAGGCCACGCCGGCGGCCGAGGGGGCTGAAAGCCCCCTGCCTTCCCGGCCCCTGCGACGAAATGCCCGCGACAATTTTCCAACAATGGCTGGCCCTTCCGCTTGCTCATGCAGGCTTACCCGCTGGACTGACGGATAATTGAAGGCTAGAACCGCCCCCGCGAAGGCTGCGAAGAGACGCGGCCCGGATTGTCGTATCGGCCGGTCAATCCGGCCCGAATTGGAGAATACACCCGTGTCCCACGCAGATGACCACGTAGGCACCCGGAGGGATTTCCTCTACTATGCCACGGCGGGCGCAGGCACGGTGGCTGCCGGAGCCGCCGCCTGGACGCTTGTGAACCAGATGAACCCCTCGGCCGATGTGCAGGCCTTGGCCTCGATCCAGGTGGATGTCAGCGGCGTCGCGGAAGGCACCCAGCTGACCGTGAAGTGGCTGGGCAAGCCCGTGTTCATCCGCCGCCGCACCCCCGAGGAGATCGAGGCGGGCCGCGCGGTCAACGTCAGCGAGCTGATCGACCAAAGCGCCCAGAACGCCAACGACCCCACCCTGCAGGCCACGGACGAGAACCGTACCCTGGACGAGGCCGGCGAATGGCTGGTCCAGATCGGCGTCTGCACGCACCTGGGCTGCGTTCCCATCGGTGACGGCGCCGGGGAATTCGGCGGCTGGTTCTGCCCCTGCCACGGTTCGCACTACGACACCGCCGGACGCATCCGCAAGGGCCCGGCGCCGCAGAACCTGCACATTCCCGTCGCCGAATTCCTCGACGACACCACCATCAAGCTGGGCTGAGGAGGGATCTCGATGGCCGGAATTCCGCACGACCATTACGAGCCCAGGACGGGCTTCGAAAAGTGGCTTCACCGCCGCCTGCCGGTTGTCAGCATTCTTTACGACACGCTGATGATCCCCACGCCGAAGAACCTGAACTGGATGTGGATCTGGGGCATCGTCCTGATGTTCTGCCTGGTCCTCCAGATCGTCACCGGCATCGTGCTGGTGATGCACTACACGCCGCATGTGGACATGGCCTTCGCCAGCGTCGAACACATCATGCGCAACGTGAACGGCGGCTACATGCTGCGCTACCTGCACGCGAACGGCGCGTCGCTGTTCTTCGTGGCGGTCTACCTGCACATCTTCCGCAACCTTTACTACGGCAGCTACAAGGCCCCGCGCGAAGTCACCTGGATCATCGGCATGTTGATCTACCTGGCGATGATGGCGACGGCCTTCATGGGCTACGTTCTGCCCTGGGGCCAGATGTCCTTCTGGGGCGCCACGGTGATCACCGGCCTGTTCGGCGCGATCCCCGGCGTCGGCGGCGCGATCCAGCAATGGCTGCTGGGCGGACCGGCGGTGGACAATGCCACGCTGAACCGCTTCTTCTCGCTGCACTACCTGCTGCCCTTCGTGATCCTGGGGCTGGCCATCGTCCACGTCTGGGCCTTCCACACCACCGGCAACAACAACCCCACCGGGGTCGAGGTGCGCCGGACCAGCAAGGAAGAGGCCGCCAAGGACACCCTGCCCTTCTGGCCCTACTTCGTGCTGAAGGACCTGTTCGCGCTTGGCGTCGTCCTGGTGGTCTTCTTCGCGGTCGTGGGCTTCATGCCCAACTACCTGGGCCACCCCGACAACTACATCGAGGCGAACCCGCTGGCGACGCCCGCCCATATCGTGCCGGAATGGTACTTCCTGCCCTTCTACGCGATCCTGCGCGCCTTCACCGCCGACGTCTGGATCGTGCAGATCGTCCAGTTCCTGTCCTTCGGCATCATCGACGCCAAGTTCTTCGGCGTGCTGGCGATGTTCGGCGCGATCCTGGTCATGGCGCTGGTGCCCTGGCTGGATACCAGCCGGGTGCGTTCGGGCCGCTATCGCCCGCAGTTCAAGTGGTGGTTCTGGCTTCTGGCCTTCGACTTCATGCTGCTGATGTGGTGCGGCGCGATGCCGGCCGAGGAACCCTATGCCTCGATCTCGCTGATCGCCTCGGCCTACTGGTTCGCCTACTTCCTGGTCATCCTGCCGCTGCTGGGCGTGATCGAGAAGCCGGAACCGATGCCCGCCACGATCGAGCAGGACTACCTTGCGCATTACGATTCGCCCACGCGCATGGCCGAGTAAGGAGAGCCAAAGAATGATGCTCAGAACCAAGACGCTCTCGGCTGCCCTGGCCATGGCGATTTCCGCAGGGGGCGCCGCCCTTGCGCAGGACGCGGCCACACCCGCCCCGGTCCAGCAAGGGGCGGGGACGCAGCAGTCGTCCGAGCCCAGCGCCGCGACGGCCCCCGCCGGTCAGTCCGACGCGGGCCAGGCCCTGGCCACGACGCCCGGGGCGACGGTGGAAGGCGGCTCGGGACAATCCCCGACCGGCGAAACCGCGACCGCCCCGACCCAGTCCTCCGAGCCGACCTCGACCCCCAGCCCGGCCGAACAGACCCCGATGGAGGCGCCTGCCGCCCCCGCCGTGACCACCGCCCCCGCGACGGAAGATGCCGCCGCTCCGGAAGGCGCGACCGAAGCCGCCCCCGCGGCCGAGGAAGCACCCGCGACCGAGCAAGCGCCGGCAGCCGAGGAGCCTGCGGCGGAGGCCCCGGCCGACGAGCCGGCAGCCGAAGCCCCGGGCGAGGAGGCCGGTGACGCCGTCCAGGTGACCCCTGGCGACGAGGCTGCCGTTCCCGCCGAAACCACCGGCAGCGTCGTGGCCGAGGAAGGCCATGACGACATCGAAGGCACCCCCGAGGGCGAGGCCAGCGAGGCCGAGGGCGGTCACGCCGCGGCGGAAGGCGAGGAAGAGCACGCCGACAGCCATGGCGCGGTCCATATCGAGGATATCGCCTTCAGCTTCGAAGGTCCGTTCGGCGCCTATGACCAGTTCCAGCTGCAGCGCGGCCTTCAGGTCTATACCGAGGTCTGCGCGGCCTGCCACGGCATGAAGTTCGTGCCGATCCGCACGCTGCATGACGAAGGCGGCCCCGGCCTGCCCGAGGATCAGGTCCGGGCCTATGCGGCCAACCTGAACCCGATCCTGGACCCCGAAACCGGCGAGGAGCGCCCGCGCCTGCCGACCGACCACTTCCCGACCATCACCGGCGACGGCATGGGCCCGGATCTGTCGCTGATGGCCAAGGCCCGCGCGGGCTTCCATGGTCCCTACGGCACCGGCATCAGCCAGCTGGCGAACGGGATCGGCGGGCCGGAATACATCCACGCCCTGCTGACCGGCTACACGGGCGAGGAGATCGAGCAGGCGGGCACGGTCCTGTACCAGAACACCGCCTTCTCCAGCGGCAACATCGCCATGCCGCCGCCGCTGTCGGACGACCTGGTCACCTATGAGGACGGCACCCCCGCCACCGTGGACCAGATGGCCCGGGACGTCTCGGCCTTCCTGATGTGGACCGCCGAGCCCAAGCTGATGGACCGCAAGCAGGTCGGCCTTGTGGCGGTTCTGCTGCTGGTCGTGCTGACCTCGCTGCTGTATCTGACCAACAAGCGGCTGTGGGCGCCCCACAAGGGCAAGCTGCACCACAAGCGCTGATCCCGATCAGATTTCGAACGCATCGAACGCGCCCCGGTCGGGGCGCGTTTTTCATTGCTGGACAAGCCGCGCCGTTCCGGCAACATCGCCGCAAGCAGCGGAGGAAGCGGTCTCATGGCAATCTGGAATCTGGGGTCGATCAACATCGACCATGTCTATCGGCTGGACCAACTGCCCCAGCCGGGCGAAACGCTGGCCGCACGCAGCTACACCCAGGGACTGGGCGGCAAGGGCGCGAACCAGTCCATCGCCGCCGCCAGCGCCGGGGCCGACACCCATCACCTGGGAGCCATGGGTCCGGCCGACGACTGGGTCATCGACCGGCTGTCGAAGCGCGGGGTCGTGTCCACCGACATCCTGCGAATGGACGGCCAGGTCACGGGCCATGCCATCATCCTGCTGGACGCAGGGGCCGAAAACGCCATCGTCATCCATCCCGGCGCGAACCGGGCGATCACGCTGGGCATGCTTGCGGGGCCACTGTCGGAGATCAGGCCGGGCGATACCCTGCTGATCCAGAACGAAACCAGTTGCCAGGTCGAGGCGGCGCGGACGGCACGCGCGGCAGGCGCCCGCGTGATCTATTCCGCCGCGCCCTTCGACATCGCGGCGGTCCGGGCGATCCTGCCGCATGTCACGATCCTTGCCGTGAACGCGGGCGAGGCCGAGGCCCTGTTCGCCGCCCTGCCCAACGACCTGCCCGGCGACCTGCCGGTCGAGGGGCTGCTGATCACCCGGGGCAGCGAAGGGGCGGAGTATCGCGACCTGACCTCCGGCGCGGTTCACCGTCAGGCGGCATTCAGGGTTGATCCCGTCGATACCACGGGCGCGGGCGATACCTTCACCGGCTACTTCGCCGCCAGCCTGGACCGCGGCGACCCCGTATCCCAGGCATTGCGGCTGGCATCGGGCGCCGCCGCGCTGCAGGTGACGCGGCCGGGGGCGGGCGACGCCATCCCCGCCCTGGCCGAGGTCCAGGACTTTCTTGGCGGTCAGCCCAGCGAATAGCCCGTGCCGCGCACGGTGCGGACCGGGTTGTTGCCGCCGTTCTGCATCAGCGCCTTGCGCAACCGGCCCACATGGACGTCGATGGTGCGGGTATCCACATAGATGTCGCGTCCCCAGACCCGGTCCAGAAGCTGCTCGCGCGTCCAGACCCGGCCCGGCTTTTCCATCAGCGTGGACAGCAGCCGGAACTCGGTCGGGCCAAGGTGCAGCGCCTGGCCCGCGCGAAAGACGCGATGCTCGGCGGCGTCCAGGATGATGTCGCCGAAGGACAGCCGCTCGCCCATGCTGGCGGGACGCGTGCGGCGCAACTGGGTGCGCAGCCGGGCCATCAGCTCGACCACGGAATAGGGCTTCACGACGTAATCATCGGCCCCGGTTTCCAGGCCCCGCACGCGGTCGGTTTCCTCGCTGCGTGCGGACAGCATGATGATCGGGATGGACCGGGTGGCGGGATCGGCCTTGACCTGGCGGCAGACCTCGATGCCGGAAACCTTGGGCAGCATCCAGTCCAGCACCATCAGGTCGGGCTGTTCCTCCTGGACCAGCAGCAGCGCATCCTCGCCGTTGTCGGCGACGACGACGGCGAAGCCCTCGGCCTCGAGGTTGTATTGCAACACCTCGCGCTGCGCGCCCTCGTCCTCGACCACCAGGACGCAGGGGGATTGCCGCGCCATCGCGCTCAGGCCCCGCTCGCCGCGTCCGATTCGACGAACGGCACGCTGTTGTCCTTGGGACGGCTGTCATCGGGCAGTTCGCCCGACACGAGGTAGATCACCTGTTCGGCGATGGCGGTCGCCAGGTCGCCCATGCGCTCGACGTTCTTGGCGATGAAATGCAGGTGCATGCAGGCGGTGATGTTGCGCGGATCTTCCATCATGTGGGTCAGGAACTCGCGGAACAGCGCGTTGTACATCTGGTCCACTTCCAGGTCGCGCTGGCGCACGTCCTCGGCCAGGCCGGCATCCCGGCGGATATAGCTGTCCAGCGCGTCCTGGACCATCCGGCCGACCGCATGGCTCATCCGGCGCAGGGCAAGGCCCGCGCCCTCGATCGGGGGCATCTGCGCCAGCACATGGGTGCGCTTGGCCATGTTCTTGGCATAGTCGCCCACGCGTTCCAGCGAATGGGCGATCTTCATGACCGCAAGCACCATGCGCAGGTCGGTCGCGGTGGGCGCGCGCAGGGCGATCAGCCGGGCCGCATCCTCGTTGATCTGCAGCTCCAGCGCGTCGATGGCCTTGTCGCGGCGGCGGACCTGTTCGGCCAGTTCCTCGTCACGGGTGTCCAGCGCGGTCGCGGCGTCCGTGATCGCGGCCTCGACCATGCCGCCCATCTTGACGGCCAGGGCCTGGATCGTTTCCAGGTCGCGGTCGAAGGCCGAGGAGATATGCTTCTCGCGGTTCATGAGTCCTGCCCTTTATGAAAATGTCAGCCGATGCGGCCCGAGATATAGGCTTCGGTCCGGCTGTCCTTCGGCTTGGTGAAGATGTCGTCGGTGTCGCCGTATTCGACCAAGTTGCCCAGGTGGAAGAAGGCCGTCTTCTGGCTGACCCGCGCGGCCTGCTGCATCGAATGCGTGACGATCACGACCGAGAACTGGCTGCGCAGTTCCTCGATCAGTTCCTCGACCTGCGCGGTGGCGATGGGGTCCAGCGCGGAACAGGGCTCGTCCATCAGCAGAACCTCGGGGCTGGTGGCGACGGCGCGGGCGATGCACAGGCGTTGCTGCTGGCCGCCCGAGAGGCCGGTGCCGGGTTCCTGCAAGCGGTCCTTGACCTCGTTCCACAGGGCCGCGCCGCGCAGGGCCCGTTCGACGATGGCGTCCAGCTCGGCCCGGTTGCGGGCCAGGCCGTGGATGCGGGGGCCGTAGGCCACGTTGTCATAGATCGACTTGGGGAAGGGGTTCGGCTTCTGGAACACCATGCCCACCTTGGCGCGCAGCTGGACGGGGTCCACGCGGCGGTCATAGACATCCTCGCCGTCCAGCAGGATCTCGCCCTCGACACGGGCGATGGGGATGGTGTCGTTCATGCGGTTGATGCAGCGCAGAAAGGTGGACTTGCCGCAGCCCGACGGCCCGATGAAGGCGGTCACGGTCTTGTCCAGGATGTCCACGTCCACATCCTTCAGCGCGTGCTTGTCGCCGTAATAGACCTGGACCTTGCGGGCCTGGATCTTGATGTCCTTCTGGGTCACGGCACTCTCCGGGCGATTGATATCGTACATATTGGCCTCCTTCGGGCCGATTACCAACGGCGTTCGAACTTGCGACGTAACCAGATGGCGAGCACATTCATGCAAAGCAGGAAGATCAGCAGGACGATGATCGCGCCCGAGGCCCGCTCGATGAAGGCGGGGTCGGACCGCTGCGTCCAGTTGTAGACCTGCACGGGCAGGGCGGATGCCGGGTCGAACAGGCCGGAAGGCAGCCCGGCGGGATAGTCGCGGATGAACGCCACCATGCCGATCAGCAGCAAGGGCGCGGTTTCCCCCAGGGCCTGGGCCAGGCCCAGGATCATCCCCGTCAGGATGCCGGGCGTCGCCAGCGGCAGGACGTGGTGGAAGACCGACTGCATCTTGGACGCGCCCACGCCCAGGGCCGCGTCGCGGATCGACGGCGGCACCGCCTTCAGCGCGGCGCGCGTCGGGATGATGATGCGCGGCAGCGTCATCAGCGTCAGCACCAGGCCGCCGACGATGGGTGCCGATTGCGGCAGCCCCGCGAAGTTGATGAAGGCGGCAAGACCCAGGATGCCGAAGACGATCGACGGCACCGCGGCCAGGTTCGAGATGTTGACCTCGATGATGTCGGTGATGCGGTTCTTGGGGGCGAATTCTTCCAGGTAGATCGAGGCTGCGACGCCGATCGGCACGGCCAGGACCAGCACCACCAGCATCATGTAGAACGACCCCAGGATCGCGACGCCCACGCCCGCGGCCTCGGGCCGCTGGTCGGATGCGTCGGCATTGGTCAGGAAGTTCCAGTTGAAGCGGGTGACGATCTCGCCCCGGTCGGCCAGTTCCTGGGCCAGTTGCAGCTGCTGGGGCGAGGTGTTGCTGTCGCGCGCCGCGCTGTCCATCGTGACGCGGCCCTTGAAGAAGCCGTCGATGCGGCCCCCGGTCAGCACGTCGAACTCGACGGTCTGCCCGATCAGGTCCGGGTTGGCCAGAACCCGGTTGCGGACCTGGGCCGAGGCTTCCTTCGAGATCAGGTTGTCGATGTCCTTTTCGCTCAGCCCCTCGATCTGGATGCCGTGGCGGGCCACCGTCGCCTCGACGGCGGCGTCCAGGACCTTGCCGTAGGACAGCGTCAGCACCTTGGCTATCTCGGCCGGGTCGCGGTTGCCTTTGGGGTCCAAAACGGCGGCGTCCAGCGCCACCGGGATGTTCAGGTAGGTCTGGCGGAAGGCGCCCGCGCCGCCCGTCAGGATCGTCGCCAGCAGCACCACCAGCGCGATCATGGAGATCGCGATGGCGGCGACGCCATACAGGCGGAAGCGCTTTTCGGCGGCGTTGCGGGCCTTGGTGCGCGCATCCTGTTCCAGAAGCGAGGCGGGCTTGCGGTCGGGGACCGAAGCGGCGGGGGACAGCGGCATGTCGGTCATTCGTATTGCTCGCGATATTTGCGCACGATGTAGAGCGCGACCACGTTCAGCGCCAAGGTGATGACGAACAGCGTCAGGCCCAGGGCAAAGGCCACCAGCGTCTCGGGAGAGTTGAAGTCGCTGTCGCCGGTCAACTGGCTGACGATCTTGACGGTGATCGTCGTCATCGCCTCCAGCGGGTTGAGGCTCATCTGGGCGCTGGCGCCCGCGCCCAGGACCACGATCATGGTCTCGCCGATGGCGCGGCTGGCGGCCAGCAGGACGGCGCCGACGATCCCCGGAAGGGCGGCGGGCAGCACCACCTGGCGCACGGTTTCCGATGGGGTCGATCCCAGGCCAAGCGCGCCGTCACGCAAGCTTTGCGGCACGGCGTTGATGATGTCGTCCGACAGCGAGCTGACGAAGGGGATCAGCATGATGCCCATGACCAGACCGGCCGTCAGGACCGAGGTGCCGGAATTGCCCAGGCCCAGCAGCTGCGCGAAATAGTCCCGCAGCAGGGGGCCCACGGTGATCAGCGCGAAAAGGCCGTAGACGATGGTGGGGATGCCTGCCAGGACCTCGATCGCGGGCTTCACGAAGCCGCGCACCCGGCGGGACGCGTATTCCGACATGTAGACGGCGGCGAACAGCCCGATGGGGACGGCCACCAGCAGCGCGATGGCCGAGACATACAGCGTGCCCCACAGCAGCGGCACGATGCCCAGCTGCGAGTTGCCCTGGAAGCGCGGCGTCCACTCGGTGCCGAAGAAGAAGGTCTTCCAGTCGTAAAGCTGGAAGAAGTGCCCGGTTTCGAAGACCAGCGACAGGACGATCCCGGCGGTCGTCACGATGGCGATCAGCGAACACAGCATCAGAAGGCCCAGCACCATGCGTTCGACCACGTTGCGGGCCTGGTATTCCTGGCCGATCCGCATGACGCCAAGCCCGAGGCCCGCGATGGCGGCGATCAGGGCGACAACGCCGGCAACCGGCATGGCCTCGACCGTCAGCACACCGGAAAGGCGCAGGATCGACCCTGCGGCCATCACCGCCAGCGCGGGCAGAAGCGCGGTCAGCGCGACGCTGTAGCCGTGATAGGTGGGGCGGCTGTGCAGCTTGCGGACATCGGGCCCGGCGGACGCGAAGGCGCGGCTGCGGCCGACGATGTAACCGGCGGCGGCCAGCAGGAAACTTGCAAAAAGGGCCCATGACAGCGGCATTCGGGCATTCCTTTACGGAAAAACGGAAAGGCGGCGGCACGGGTCCGCGTGCCGCCACCCGTGCATTATTGCATGGTCGTCCCGGCAGCGACGGCTTCCTGGGTCGCGGCCAGCTCGGGGTCCGACACCAGGCCGTATTCGGCCAGCGGGCCATCGGGACCGGCGATCTCGTCCGAGACGAAGAACTCGACGAATTCCTGCAGGCCCTGGATTTCGCCCAGATGCGCCTTCTTCACGTAGAAGAACAGCGGGCGCGACACCGGGTATTCGCCCGAAGCGATGGTCTCGGTGGACGGGGTGACGCCCCCCATGGTGCCGACCTTCAGCTTGTCGGTGTTGTTTTCATAGAAGGACAGGCCGAACACGCCGATCCCGTTGGGCGAGGATTCGATGCGGGCCAGCGTCTCGGTGTAGTCGCCGTCGATGTCCACGGCCTTGCCGTCGGTGCGCAGCGTGGTGCAGGCTTCCTCGGCCGCGTCCTCGTCCATGCCGGATGCGACAAAGGCTTCCATGGCGCCCGATTCCTCGCAGCCGGCCATGATGACCTTTTCCTCGAAGACTTCGCGGGTGCCGTGCTTGGTGCCGGGGATGAAGGCCAGGATTTCCTGCTCGGGCAGGTCCGGGTTCACGTCCGACCAGTTGGCCGCGGCGTTGTCCACGACCTGGCCGTCCTTGACCACTTTCGCGGACAGGGCGTTGAACCAGTCGGCCGGGGTATAGGCGAAGTCCGGGCCCGAGGCGGCATTGGCGAAGACGATCCCGTCATAGCCGATGCGGACTTCCATGATGTCGGTCACGCCGTTGGCGGTGCAGGTCTCGCGTTCGGCGTCGCGGATCGGACGGCTGGCATTGGCGATGTCGATGGTGTTCTCGCCCACGCCCTCGCAGAATTTCTGCAGACCGCCGCCCGTGCCGCCGGATTCCACGACCGGGACCGGGAAATCCATGTTCTCGCCGAAGGCCTCGGCAACGATGGTCGAATAGGGCAGCACGGTGGACGACCCCGACACCTGGACCTGATCGCGGGCGGCAGCGGCGGTGGCCGAGGCGGCGATCACGGCCAGGGCCGAGACGGTGAATTTCACGGTGGACATGGATCTCTCCTGTTACTTCACGCCCAGAGGGGGGCTGTGCGTGACCTAAGCGCCACTGGTGACGCTTGTGCGAAAGAACCGTGACCGTTTTATGACAGAAGGCGGATTTTTGAAAGTTTGGCGTCAGTATTGCGACATATCGCCGATCACGCCGCGCCGTCCACCTGTCTGCGCCCGGTCCATCAGCAGGTGATCCAGGATCACGCAGGCGGCCATGGCTTCGGCCACCGGAACGGCACGGATGCCCACGCAGGGGTCGTGGCGGCCCTTGGTGACCAGGTCGATCTCGGCCCCGTGCCGGTCGATGGTGCGGCGCGGCGTGGTGATCGAACTGGTCGGCTTGACCGAGAAGCGGACCACGATCGGCTGGCCGGTGCTGATCCCGCCCAGGATGCCGCCCGCGTGGTTCGAGAGATAGATGGGACCTTCGTTGCCCATGCGGATTTCGTCGGCGTTGTCCGTGCCGGTCAGGGCGGCGGCGGCCATCCCCTCGCCGATCTCGACGCCCTTGACGGCGTTGATCGACATCATCGCGGCGGCAAGGTCGGTGTCCAGCTTCGCATAGACCGGGGCGCCGAGGCCCGGGGGGCAGCCTTCGACCAGAACCTCAATGGCGGCGCCGACGCTGTTCTGATCCTTGCGGATGCTGTCCAGGTAATCGGACCACTCCCCCACGGCGGTCGCGTCGGGCAGGAAGAACGGGTTGTCGCCAATGGCGTTCGCGTCGAACCGGGCGCGGTCCAGATGCAGCGCGCCCATCTGCACCATGTAGCCGGTGATCCGCAGATCAGGCAGCAGGTCGCGCAGCACCGCCTGCGCCACGCCCCCCGCCGCGACCCGCGCCGCAGTTTCGCGGGCGCTGGACCGCCCACCGCCGCGATAGTCCCGGTGGCCGTATTTCAGGTGATAGGTGATGTCGGCGTGTCCGGGGCGGAAGGCCTGCGCGATCTCTCCGTAGTCCTTGGACCGCTGGTCGGTGTTCTCGATCATCAACTGGATCGGGGTGCCGGTGGTGCGGCCTTCGAAGACGCCGGACAGGATGCGCACCTGGTCGGCCTCGCGGCGTTGCGTGGTGTGTTTCGACGTGCCTGGGCGGCGGCGGTCCAGGAACTGCTGGATGTATGCCTCGTCCAGGGCCACGCCGGGGGGCACGCCATCGACGGTGGCGCCCAGGGCGGGTCCGTGGCTTTCGCCCCAGGTGGTGAACCGGAACGCGCGGCCGAAGGTGTTGAAGCTCATGCGGTTTCCTTGCTCAGGGCTTTGAGGTCATAGATCAGATCCAGCGCCTCGCGCGGGGTCAGGGCGTCGGGATGGATGTCCTTCATCCGCGCCTCCAGCGGGCTTTCCTTGACGCGGGCAGGCGGCGGCGCGGGCGGCACGGCGCGGAACAAGGGCAGATCGTCGATCAGGGCGGCGGGGCGGGCCGCACCCTCGCGTTCGCCCGATTCCAGCGCGTCCAGCACGGCGCGGGCGCGTTCGACCACGCTGGCAGGCAGCCCCGCCAGCCGCGCGACCTGCACGCCATAGCTGCGGTCTGCCGCGCCCTTGCGGACCTCATGGAGGAAGATCACCTCGCCTTCCCATTCCCGCACGGCGACGGTGGCATTTTCCACGCCATCGAGCTTGGCGGAAAGCGCCGTCATCTCATGGTAATGGGTGGCGAACAGTGCGCGGCAGCGGTTGGCTTCGTGCAGATGCTCCATCACCGCCCAAGCAATGGAAAGGCCGTCCCAGGTGGCGGTGCCGCGCCCGATCTCGTCCAGGATCACCAGGGCGCGGTCGTCAGCCTGGTTCAGGATGGCGGCGGTTTCGACCATCTCGACCATGAAGGTGGACCGGCCCCGCGCCAGGTCGTCGGCGGCGCCCACGCGGCTGAAAAGCTGGCTGACCAGGCCGATATGGGCACGGCGGGCGGGGACGAAGGCCCCGGCTTGGGCCAGCACGGCAATCAGGGCGTTCTGGCGCAGGAAGGTGGATTTCCCGGCCATGTTCGGGCCGGTCAGCAGCCAGATCGCGGGGGTTTCCCCTTCGGTCAGCGCGCAGTCATTGGCGACGAAGCTGTCCGCCTTGCGCTTCAGGGCGCGCTCCACCACCGGGTGGCGGCCCCCTTCGATCACGAAGGCGCGGCTGTCATCGACCTGCGGGCGGGTCCAGCCCTCGCCCGTGGCGATGTCGGCGAAGGCGGCGGCTAGGTCGATCTCGGCCAAGGCGCGTGCGGCCTGGCCGATAGCTGCGGCCTGTTCCAGCACCGCCGCGCGCAGTTGCTCGAAGATGCCGCGCTCGATCTCCAGCGCGCGGTCGCGGGCGTTGAGGATGCGCGTTTCAAGCTCGGACAGATCCACGGTGGTGAAGCGGATCTGGTTGGCGGTGGTCTGGCGGTGGATAAAGGTCGCGTTCAGCGGCGGGGCCATCATGCGCTCGGCATGGGTGGTCGTCGTCTCGATGAAATAGCCCAGCACGTTGTTGTGCTTGATCTTGAGGCTTTGCACCCCGGCAAGGGCCGCATAATCGGCCTGCATTCCGGCGATCACGCCCCGGCCCTCGTCCCGTAGGCGGCGGGTCTGGTCCAGATCCTTGTCATGGCCGCTGGCGACAAAGCCGCCGTCGCGGGCCAGCAGCGGGGGTTCGGCCACAAGCGCATCGTCCAGCAGCCGGATCAGGTCGTCATGGCCGGTCAGGTCGCGCGCGGCGTCACGCAGCACCGGCGCGGCCTCAATCGGCAGCCGCGCCGCAATGGCCGCGCCCTGCGCCAGTCCCGCCCGAATCGCGGCCAGATCGCGCGGCCCGCCCCGGTCCAGCGCCAGCCGCGACAGGGCGCGGTCCATGTCGGGCACCCGCGCCAGGGCCGTGCGCAGGTCCGCCATCAGGCGCGGATCATCGACCAGCGAAGCCACCGCATCCTGCCGCGCATGGATCAGCGGCAGATCGCGGCTCGGCGCGCTGATGCGCCGTTCCAGAAGCCGCGCGCCCGCCGCTGTCACCGTCCGGTCGATGGCCGACAGAAGCGAGCCCTCGCGCCCGCCCGACAGCGCCTGCGTCAGTTCCAGGTTGCGCCGGGTGGCGGCGTCGATCTGCATCGCCCCGCCCGCCCGTTCGCGGACCGGCGGGCGCAGCAAGGGCAGCTTCCCCTTCTGCGTCAACTCTAGGTAATCGACGATGGCCCCCATGGCCGCCAGTTCGGCGCGGGTGAACGATCCGAACCCGTCCAGCGTTTCCACGCCATAAAGCGAGCAAAGCCGCCGCGCCCCCGCTGCGCTGTCGAAGGCCGACGCGTGCAGGTCGGTCAGCGCCGCCCCGGCTTCAGCCGCCAGATCGTCCAGCCCGGATCCGTCGGCTGCCAGCAACTCGCGGGGCGCAAGCCGGGCCAGTTCCGGGGCCAGCCGGGCATGGGCGCAGTCCATCACCTGGAAGACGCCCGTGGAAATATCCACCCAGGCCAGCGCGCAATCCTCGCGCACCTGCGCCCAGGCCGCCAGGTAGTTGTGGCGCCGCGCCTCCAGCAGCGATTCCTCGGTCAGCGTTCCGGGCGTCACCAGCCGCACCACGTCGCGGGCCACAACGGACTTCGACCCGCGCTTCTTCGCCTCGGCCGGGTCTTCCAACTGCTCGGCGATGGCCACGCGGAAACCCTTGCGGATCAGCGTCAGCAGATAGGATTCCGCCGCATGGACCGGCACGCCGCACATCGGGATCGGCTCGCCGCCATGGGTGCCGCGTTTCGTCAGCGCGATGTCCAGCGCGGCCGCCGCCGCCACCGCGTCGTCGAAGAACATCTCGTAGAAATCGCCCATGCGATAGAACAGCAGCGCGCCGGGATTGGCGTCCCGGATCGCCAGGTATTGCGCCATCATCGGGGTGGGCTGATCGGTGGTGTCCTTCATCATGGCGGCGTTTCTATCCGCTTGCGCGGCACGGTTAAATCCCTACATTCAACGGAACCTCGGGGGGCCATCAAGGCTGAGATGCGAAAGCGGACCCGTTGAACCTGAACCGGCTAACACCGGCGGAGGGAAGGTGCGCTGTCCTTTCTTTCGTGACCCTGTGAAGGAGGCAGCGTTGAGAACACCCCTGCTTTTGGCCATGCTGGCCGCGACCCCCGCCACCGCGCAGGACAAGCCCGTCCTGACCGTCTATGCGGGTGAATCCATCACCAGCGAATGGGGGCCGGGTCCGAAGATCGAGGAAGGCTTCGAGGCCTTCTGCGCCTGCGACCTGCGCTTCGTGGCGGGCGACGAACTGTCCCGCATCCTGATGGAAGGCGAGCGGACTGAGGCCGACATCGTCTTCGGCCTGAACACTGACGTGACCGCCCGCGCCCGCGCATCGGGCCTGTTCGCGCCGCACGGGCAGGACACGACCGGACTGTCGCTGCCGATCGCATGGACGGATAACATCTTCCTGCCCTACAACTGGGGCGAGACAGCCTTCGTCTATGACGAAACCCGGCTGGAGAACCCGCCCAAAAGCTTCGCGGACCTGCTGGACGCACCCGACGACCTGAAGATCGTGATCCAGGACCCCCGTTCGTCGATCTCGGGTCTGGCGCTGCTCTTGTGGGTCAAGTCGGTCTATGGCGAGGACGCGCCCGAGGCCTGGGCGAAGCTTGCCCCCAAGGTGCTGACCGTGACCAAGGGTTGGTCCGAATCCTATGGGATGTTCACGGAGGGCGAGGCCGACATGGTCCTGTCCTACACCACCTCGCCCGCCTACCACATCGCGGCCGAGGACGACACGACCAAGAAGGCCGCGATCTTTCCCGAAGGCCACTACTTCATGGCCGAGGTCGCGGCGCAGGTCCGCACCACCGACCAGCCGGAACTGGCGCAGCGCTTCATGGACTGGATCCTGACGCCCGAGTTCCAGGCCGTCATTCCGCTGGCCAACTGGTCCCTGCCCGCCAGGCTGCCCGAGGACGACTGGCCGCAGGTGATGCGCGACCTGCCGCGCCCCGAAAAGACCCTGTTCTATTCCGAGGACGAGGCCGAGGCGCTGCGCCAGCCCGCGCTTGACGAATGGCTGCGGGCGTTTTCCGGCTGACCCGGGCCGAGGCCGGCGGCGCTGCTTCCGCCATCTGCCTGGCGCTGCTGATCGGCGGCACGCTGGCCGCCGTTGTCTGGCAGGCGCAGGGGCTGGCGGGGCTTGGCCCCTGGGACTGGCGCGCGGTCTGGTTCACGCTGTGGCAGGCGGCGATGTCGGCCACGCTGTCGGCGGTGTTGGCGGTGCCGGTCGCCCGCGCCCTTGCGCGGCGGCGATTTCCGGGGCGCGCGGCCTTGGTGACGCTGCTGGGGGCGCCCTTCATCCTGCCGGTGATCGTGGCGATCATCGGGCTGGTGTCGGTTTTCGGACGCAACGGAGTTATCAACGACGGGCTGCGCGCCATCGGCCTGCCCGAGATCAGCATCTATGGCTGGCAGGGCGTGATCCTGGCGCATGTGTTCTTCAACCTGCCCTTGTCGGTGCGGCTGATCCTGCAAGGCTGGCAGGCGATCCCGGCGGAACGCTTTCGCCTGGCCGCATCGCTGGGCTTCGGCCCCAAAGACACCGCGCGCCACCTGGAACGCCCGATGCTGCGGGCGGTGCTGCCGGGCGTCTGGCTGGCGGTGTTCCTGGTCTGCCTGACCAGCTTCACCGTGGCGCTGGCACTTGGCGGCGGGCCGCGCGCGACCACGGTGGAACTGGCGATCTATCAGGCCTTCCGGTTTGACTTCGACCTGGGCCGGGCGGCAAGCTTGGGGCTGGTGCAGATCGCGATCTGCGTGGGGGCTATGGCGCTGGCCCGCCGGATCGCGATTCCGGCAGCCTTCGGCGCAGGGCTGGATGCCGACCACATGCCCATGGCGCCAGGAGGATGGCACCGGATCAGCGACGCGCTTGTGATCACAGGGGCCGCCGGGTTCCTCCTCTGGCCGATGGCTGCCGTGACGGCGCGGGGGCTGCCGCGCATCGCCGCCTTGCCGCCCGAGGTCTGGGATGCCGCGCAGCGGTCGGTGGCCATGGCGCTGATCTCGGCGCTGCTGGCGCTGGTGCTGTCGCTGACCCTGGCCTTGTCGCTGGCGCGCGGGCGGATGCGCTGGGTCGAGACGGCGGGGATGCTGCCCCTGATCGCCTCGCCGCTGGTGCTGGGGACCGGGCTGTTCATCTTGGCGCGCGCATGGTTTCCGCCGCAGTCGCTGGCGCTGCCGATGACGGTGGGGATCAACGCGATCATGGCCCTGCCCTTCGGGCTGCGCGCGCTCATCCCGGCGGCCCGGACGCTGCATCAGGATTACGGGCGGCTGGCCGATTCGCTGGACATGCGCGGCCTGACGCGGCTGCGATACCTGACGGTGCCGCGTCTTGCCCGGCCGCTGGGCTTCGCGGGCGGACTGGCGGCGGCGCTGGCCATGGGGGATCTGGGCGTGATCACGCTGTTCGCCAGCGACCGGCCGACCCTGCCCTTGCAGCTTTACCAGTTGATGAATTCCTATCGCATGGCCGATGCCTCGGCCTGCGCGGTGCTGCTGATGGCGATCAGCTTCGGGCTGTTCTGGATCTTCGACAAGGGGGGCCGCCTTGCTTGAGCTTGACGGCGTGCGCGTCACGCGCGGCACCTTCGGCCTGTCTGCCGACCTGTCGGTCCCGACAGGCGCGCGGGTCGCGATCATCGGCGCCTCGGGGTCGGGGAAATCCACGCTGCTGTCGCTGGTGGCGGGATTCCTGCCGCCCGATCAGGGCCGGGTCCGGGTGGACGGGCGGGACATCACCGCCCTGCCGCCGGGGCGGCGTCCCGTGTCGATGCTGTTCCAGGACCAGAACCTGTTTCCGCACCTGACGGTCGCGCAGAACGTGGGCCTAGGCCTGCGCCCCGACCTGCGCCTGTCCGAGGCGCAGCGCGCCCGCATCGCGCAAGTCCTGGACGAGGTCGGGCTGGAGGGGCTGGAGGCGCGCAAGCCCGCCAACCTGTCGGGCGGGCAGCAAAGCCGCGTGGCGCTGGCCCGCGTGCTGCTGCGGGCGCGCCCGGTGTTGCTGCTGGACGAACCCTTCGCGGCGCTCGGCCCCGCGCTCAAGGCCGAAATGCTGGCCCTGCTGGCCCGCATTGCCGAGGGGACGGGCGCCACGGTGCTGATGGTCACGCACGATCCCGAGGATGCGCGCAGCTTTGCCCCGCAGACGATCCTGGTCGATGGCGGCGTGGCGCATCCGCCCGCACCGACCGGGCCGCTGCTGGACAATCCGCCGCCGGGGCTGCGGGCCTATCTGGGCTAAAGGTTGAAGACCCGTTCCGGCTGCACCGTCCCGCCCTGGTAGCGGCCGATGCAGACCGGCCCCCCGGCATCCGCCACCCAGACCAGATCGCCCCATTCGGCGGTGCCCGTCACCTGGCCGGGGTTGCCGTTGCGGATGCGGACCGCGCCTTCGGGCGTGGCGCGCAGCATGGGCAGGTCTGAAAGCGCGACCTCCAGCGGCAGAAGCTGCGTGTCCAGCCAGTCCTGCGCATCACGGTCGATCCTGTCGAAGGGCACGGCGCCCTCGGCCTCGAAGGGGCCGGACCAGGTGCGGCGCAGATGGGCCACATGGCCCAGGCAGCCCAGAGCGCGGCCCAGGTCGCGGGCGATGGACCGGACATAGCCGCCCTTGCCGCAGACCATCTCGAACCGCGCGGTGTCGCGGTCGCAGTCCAGCAGGGTCAGGCTTTCAACCCATAGCGAGCGGGCGGCCAGATCCAGTTCCTCGCCCTCGCGCGCCAGGTCATAGGCGCGCTCGCCATCGACCTTGACGGCGGAAAAGGCCGGGGGAACCTGCATGATGTCGCCGGTGAAGGCGGGCAGCGCGGATTCAATGGCGGCGCGGTCGGGGCGGGCGTCAGCCGTGCGCAGAACTTCGCCCGAGGCGTCGTCGGTCGCCGTCTCGGCCCCCCAGTTCACCGTGAAGTCATAGCATTTCAGCGCGTCGGTGACGGTGGCGACGGTCTTGGTCGCCTCGCCCAGGGCCACGGCCAGGACGCCGGTCGCGTCGGGATCCAGCGTGCCGGCATGGCCCGCCTTTTTCGCATCCAGCGCCCAGCGGACCTTGGCCACCACCGCGGTCGAGCCGACGCCCGCGGGCTTGTCCACGATCAGCCAGCCATTGACGTCGCGGCCCTTCTTGCGTGCCATCCTGCACCCCTTGCAAATCGAAGGCGGCGGCATAGCCAGCCGCCAGCGCAGCGTCAACCGGCGCTGTCCACCAGACCGATGATCGGCCCCAGCGAACGCCCGAAATCCGCCCGGTTCACCCCCGGCGCGTAGAGGCGGCTGATGGACCCGTCGAAATACAGCGCGTCGCGCACGCCCAAGCCGTCGCGGAACAGCCGCCCGAATTCGTGAAACGTCACCGCCCGGTCCGAGATCGCGAACCACGCCGTCTGCCCGTCGGGCGAGACGCCCACGCCATTGCGGACGTATCGGCTGTCCGAATCGATCAGGAAGCGCGGGTGCAGCGCGCCGTCGATGACCAGCATCGGCCCGGATTGCGTGGCAAGGCGGCAGGGGGGACGCGCTTCGGCAAAGGCGCGGCTTTCGATCACCTGGAAAGGCCGCGCCCCGCCGGTGCAGAAGACGCCGTTGGGCAGCATCCCGAAGTTGTCGTTGCTGGCCCCCGTGACGATGGGCTGCCGTTCCACCCCGTCGATGACCAGAAGGCCCACGGGGCGGTAATCGGCGTGATACATGCCCGCGTTCATCGCAAAGGCCAGGCTTTCGCCCTGCCCCAGCGTCGCGCGGACATTGGCGAAATTCCGCAGCGGCTGGCCCTTGGCATCGTCCTGCCACAGCCGCAGCGCAGGCTCGCGGTCGGCCTGGACCTCGCAGACGACATAGCCCTGCCCGTCATGGGTCATCCGCCCGCAGCCGTCCGCCGCAGCCGGAATCGCCATCGCCAGCAGCATCCCGACCGCAACGCCCAGCGGGCGCCAGTCAACCTTCATCGTCGTCCTCGTCCGCGCCTTCGACATCGCGGCGGACGCGTTCGTCGGCGAACATGCGGCGGGTGTCGTCCAGGCGGTCGAAGGTCTCGTCCAGTTGGAAGCGCAGCTGCGGCGCGTATTTCAGCGTCATCGCCTTGGCGACCAGGTGGCGCAGTTCCGGCGCGTTGCGGCGCAAGGCGGCCAGGGCTTCCTCGGCCCCCTGCCCGCCCAGCGGCAGCACATAGGCCGTCGCGACCTTCAGGTCGGGCGAGGTGCGGACCTCGCCCACGGTGATCGAATGGCGGTTGAGATCCGGGTCGTGCACGTCGGCGCGCGCCAGCACGTCGGACAGGGTGCGTCGGATCAGCTCGCCCACGCGAAGCTGGCGTTGCGAGGGGCCGGGCCCCTGGGAAAAGCGGTTCTGTGCCATGCGTCCCGATGTAGGGGGTCGCGGGCCGCGCCGCAACGGGATAAGACGCAGGCCAAACAGACGGAGGCCCGCATGAGCGACTTGCAGAACACGGACGCGCCCGCCCTGCCGGGGATCGTCGTCACCGGCGCATCCGGGCGGATGGGGCAGATGCTGGTCCGGCTTCTGGCGGACCACCCCGCCGTGCGGCTGGCGGGCGCGCTGGAACGGCCCGGCCATGCATGGGTGGGCCGCGACGTGGGCGAATGCATGGGCGGCGCGCCCCTGGGCGTGACGGTCAGCGACGATGCGGTGGCGGTGATCGCGCAGGCGCAGGCGGTGATCGACTTCACCGCGCCCGCCGCGACCGTGGCATTCGCCGAACTGACCGCGCAGGCCCGCGCCGTGCACGTGATCGGCACCACGGGGCTGGAGCCGTCGCATCTGGAGTATCTGAGGGCCGCTGCCCGCCACGCGCCGATCATCCGCGCGGGCAACATGAGCCTGGGGGTGAACCTGCTGACGGGCCTCACGCGCAAGGTCGCCGCCGCCCTGGGCGAGGACTGGGACATCGAGGTGGTCGAGGCCCATCACCGCATGAAGGTCGATGCGCCCTCGGGCACCGCGCTGATGCTGGGCGAGGCCGCCGCCGAGGGACGCGGCAGGACCCTGGCCGAGTTGCGCACGCCTGCGCGCGAGGGAATCACCGGCGCGCGCGAGGCGGGCTCCATCGGCTTTGCCGCCATCCGCGGCGGCGACGTGGTGGGCGAGCATGACGTGATCTTCGCGGCCGAGGGCGAGCGGATCGTGCTGCGGCACCTGGCGACGGACCGGGCGATCTTCGCGCGCGGCGCCATCCGCGCGGCGATCTGGGGCCAGGACAAGGGGCCGGGCGAATACGACATGCAGGACGTGCTGGGATTGAACTGAGGCGGGTCAGGGTGGCGTGAAGCCCCGTCATCGCCGAATGCGCCGCCGCAAGGCGGGGCTTCACCCCACCTGCCGTCCGCCCGTCCTCAGGGCTGGATCGAACAGCACCCCGACAGCAGCCGCGGCTGCTTCCCATGCAGCACCAGGGTCGCGGACAGGCCGAACAGCCGGTCCGACATCCCGTCCGAACAGATCTGCGGGTGCGAAAACAGCGTCATCTCCTGCGCCACGACCACCCGGGAGGGATCGCGGAAGATGCCAGTGTCCAGGACCGCCTGCACGGGACGGCTGTCGCCATCCTGGTTGTCGGGATCGCGCAGCACAAGATCCGCCCCTTCGACCCTGGCGTCCCAGAACGGCTCGGTCCCCAGGCAGCGGAAACCGGCAGGCAGCTCGCCCGGCTCCCAGACATCCGTGCGATAGGCAAGAAAGCGCATCGACACCCAGCCCGAGCCCTCGCCCGCGTTGACCCGGCCCCAGCCGCGGCGTTCCTCGACGACCTCGATGTTCCGGGCGTCGGGGGCAAGGGTGCCGATGATCCCGGACGATGTCCCGGGCTCGGCGCGGATGTTCAGGACATCGTCCGAGGCGACGCCGGTCACGTCGAACAGGGTGGGCAGGATGTATTCCTGCGTGGCAAGGGCGGGGCTGGCAAGAACCAGGGCCGTGGCGGCGGCAATGCGGAACATGGCGGTCCTCCTTCGGGACCATTCTAGCGGCTTTCGCCCGACGCGCCATCTTCCGTTCGCGGATGGTTCCCCCGGCGCGGGGAAGCCGCTAGAACGGACCCATGACGACCCGCCTGATCGCCGACGAAGACCTGACCGCCGCCCTGGCACGGATGCTGGCCGCCACCCTGCGGCCAGGCCAAACGGTCCTGCTGGACGGGCCGGTCGGCGCGGGCAAGACCCACTTCGCCCGCGCCTTCATCCGCGCCCGCCAGGGCGAAGGGGCCGAGGACGTGCCCAGCCCCACCTTCACGCTGGTCCAGACCTATGACGACCCTTTGGGCACCGAGATCTGGCACGCCGACCTGTATCGCCTGACCGACCCGTCCGAACTGGCCGAACTGGGGCTGGAGGAGGCGCTGTCCGATGCCATCTGCCTGATCGAATGGCCCGACCGGCTGGAGCGCCTGCCGGACGGCGCCATCACCCTGGCCATCGCCGCCCATGCGAACCCAGACCTGCGCAGCATCACCCTGATCGCGCCCGACGCGGCCCGCATCGCGCAGCGGGCGGCCTTCGTGGCGGGTGCCGGATGGGGCGTTGCGCGGGTGCTGCCGCTGGCGGGCGACGCCTCGGCCCGGCGATACTTCCGGCTGGCGGGGCCGCAGGGCAGCGCGGTGCTGATGGACGATCCCTCGGGCGGTTGCGCGCCGTTCGTGGCGATGACGGACTGGCTGCGCGGCCATGGCTTCGGCGCGCCCGCGATCTTGGCGCGGGACGCGGCGGCGGGCCTGCTGCTGGTCGAGGATCTGGGCGACGACCTGGTGGCCCGGGTGCTGGAACGCGATCCGGCCATGGCGCCCGCGATCTACGACCGGATCACGGATCTGCTTGTCGATCTGCACCGCCATCCCGTGCCGGATTTCGTGGCGCCGCTGGACGGGCCGACGCTGGCCGAACAGGTCGGGCTGTTCGCCGACTGGTATCCGCAAGCGGCGGGCGCGGCGGGCGGCAAGGAGATCGCCCCCCTGATCGCCCGCCTTCACGCGGACCTGGCCGCCGACGTGCCGCCGGTCCTGTCCCTGCGCGACTTCCATGCCGAGAACCTCCTCTGGCGGGACGAGGCGCCGCTGGGCCTGATCGACTTTCAGGACGCGGTGGCCTGCCATCCCGCCTATGACCTGGTGTCCGCCCTGCAGGACGCGCGCCGCGACGTGGACCCCGGCATCGAGGCCGCCTGCATCGCGCGCTATCTGGCCGCGACGGGGCTGGACCCCGATCGCTTCCGCGCGGCCTATGCGCTGCTGGGAGCGCAGCGGAACCTGCGGATCATGGGCATCTTCACGCGGCTCTGCCTGCGCGACGGCAAGGATCGCTACCTTTCCTTCATGCCGCGGGTCTGGGGCTATGTGCAGCGCAACCTGACCCATCCGGCGCTGGCGCCGCTGGCCGGGGCCGTGGCGGCCCTGCCCGCGCCGGATGCGACCGTCATCGAAAGGATCCGCGACCGATGCGCCCGCTGATGATCTTTGCCGCGGGCCTTGGCACGCGGATGCGCCCGCTGACCGACACCCTGCCCAAGCCGCTGATCCCGGTCGGGGGCCGCACCCTGCTGGACCGCGCGCTGGACCTGGGGCATGGGGCGGGCGCGGGGCCGGTCGTAGTCAACACGCATTACTTGGGCCACCGGATCGCCGCGCATCTGGCGGGCCGGGACGTGGCCGTCAGCGATGAAGCGGGCGAGATCCTGGACACCGGCGGCGGGCTGCGGCAGGCGCTGCCTCTGCTGGGGCGGGGGGCACAGGAGGATGGCGGGCCGGTGATGACGCTGAACCCCGACGTGGTCTGGACGGGGGCGAACCCCCTGGCGGCGCTGGATGCCGCCTGGCGCGACGACATGGACGCGCTGCTGATGCTGGTCCCGCTGGAACGCGCCGCCGCGCGGCAGGGGGCGGGGGACTTCTCGCTGGACGGGACGGGCCGGATCGTGCGCCGGGGCGATTACGTCTATGGCGGTGCGCAGATCATCAGGCCCGACCGGCTGGGCCAGATCCCGGACCGGGTGTTTTCCCTCAACCGGCTGTGGGACCTGCTGATCGCCGAGGGGCGCGCCCATGGCATCGTCCATGACGGCGGCTGGTGCGACGTGGGCTATCCGGGCGCCATCCCCGTGGCCGAAAGGATGCTCGATGCCTGAATCCGTGTTCCATGGCCTTTACGCGCTGCCGCCGGGCACGGACTTCGCGCATGAGTTCGTGGCGGGCTTTCTGGACCGCATGGCCGGCCGCCCGCCCGAGGAGATGGCGCGCGTCACCATCTATGCCAACGCCTCGCGGACGCTGGCCGAGATGAAATGCGCCTTCGACCTGCGCGGCCCGCTGCTGCTGCCGCGCCTGCTGCCGGTCACGAACCTGGAAACCCCCGCGATGCTGGGCCAGGCCGAATCCGCGCCGCTGGCCCGGCGGCTGCAACTGGCCCGGCTGATCGCCAGGCTGCTGGACGCGCGGCGCGACCTGGCGGCTGGCCATTCCATCGCCAGCCTGTCGCGGTCGCTGTCCGCCCTGATGCAGGAAATGCAGTACGAGGGCCTTGGTCCCGAGGCCCTGGAAGGCATCGACACGGGCGATCATGCCCGCCACTGGCAGAACGCCCTGGCCTTTCTGCGCATCGCGGCGCGCTTTCACCTGGACGGGCCGCCGATGGACCGCGCCGCCCGCCAGCGCCTTGCGGCAGAGGCCATCGTGGCTGACTGGGCCCAGGGCATCAACCTGCCGCAGGGGCCGGTGATCGTCGCGGGCTCGACCGGATCTCACGGCGCGACGCGGCTGTTCATGGAGGCGGTGGCGGCGCTGCCCGAAGGGGCGGTGGTGCTGCCCGGCTTCGACTTCGACCAGCCGCGATCGGTCTGGGACAGCCTGGACGACGGAACCGAGGATCACCCGCAATCCCGCTTCGCGCCCCTGATCCGCGCCCTGGGCCCTCCGGCCCGCTGGACCGGCACGCCCCCGCCGGTGCCCGATCGAAACCGCCTGATCTCGCTGGCGCTGCGGCCCGCGCCCGTGACCGACCAGTGGATCGCCGAGGGGCCGCGCCTGCCCGACCTGATGGTCCCCACCGAGGGCCTGACCCTGATCGAGGCCGACCAGCCGGGGCAGGAGGCCGAGGTGATCGCCCTGCTGTTGCGCGATGCCGCCGAACGGGCCGAGCCCGTGACCCTGATCGCCGCCGACGGCAACCTGGTCCGCCGCGTGGTCGCGGCGCTTGACCGCTGGCACCTGCGGCCCGACGAAAGCGCGGGCCAGCCCTTGTCGCTGACCGCACCCGGCCTGTTCCTGCGCCAGGTCGCGGGCCTGTTCGGCCAGCCGCTGACCATCGACCGGCTGCTGATCCTGCTCAAGCATCCGATGTCGATCACCGCCTCGCCCCTGGTGGGGGCCAACGATGCGCGCAAGCTGGCGCGCGACCTGGAACTGGAACTGCGCTGCAACGGCCCGGCCTTTCCCGATGGTCCCTGCCTGCGGGACTGGGGCACAAAGGGCGACGCGCTGCGCAAGATCTGGGCCGACTGGCTGGCCGATGTCCTGGACCGGATCACGCCCCTGGCCCGCGACCGCGCCGCCCGGCCGCTTCTGGACCGGCTGCGCGACCTCATGGTCCTGGCCGACATCCTTGCCGCCGGGCCGGACGGCGATCCCGCCGCGTCGCGGCTGTGGCAGGACCGGGGAAGCCTGCTTCTGCGGGCGACCATCGACCACCTGCTGGAACATGCGGCCGAGGGGCCGGATCTCAACGCCACCGAGTTCTGCGCCTTTCTCATGGATGAGATGGGCCAGCAATCCGTGCGGGTCGAGGGGGACGCCTGGTACCTGCGCATCCGGGGTCCACGCGAGGCGCGGATCGTGGCCGAGCAGACCGTGATCCTGTCGGGGCTGAACGAAGGCGGCTGGCCGCAGGCCCTGAAGCCCGACCCCTGGCTGTCGCGCCAGATGCGCCTTGCGGCGGGCCTGCCCCTGCCGGAAACCCTGATCGGGCTTGCCGCCCACGATTTCCAGCAGCTCATGGGCCTGCCCCATGTGATCCTGACCCGCGCCCGCCGCGACGCCGAGGCCGAGACGATCCCCTCGCGCTGGCTGAACCGTTTGACGAACCTGATGGGCGGCCTGCCCGAACGGCGCGGCCCGCAGGCCCTGGCGGCCATGCGCGCGCGGGGCGATGTCTGGCTGGCCCGCGCCCGTGCCGTGTCCCATCCCGCGGGCGCGGTCCGGCC
>NZ_JAFNAW010000090.1 GCF_017356265.1 Paracoccus fontiphilus
CAGACGTGGTTGTGGGCGGTCTGCGCGCCGATCCGGACCTTGACCGGGTTCGTCGCGCATTTGCAGGTCAGCGTCCCGCCCGAAAAACTGGGGTTGCCCTGCTTGATGCCGTTGTCCACGGCGGGGTGTATCTTCACCCCCTCAGTGCTGGCCATGGTTCTTCCCTCCCGATGAACCGAACGTCCTGTCAACGTCGCGCCATCGGGAGTTTTCGGCAAGTCAGAGGAAGGTTGTAGCAGCGCCTCAGCTGGCGGGGGTGGAGGACACGCCGACCTTGGCCGGGCGCAGCAGGCGGTCGTGCAGGCGGAAGCCGTTGTCCATCACCTGGATGATCTCGCCCCGGATGGTGCCGGGAACGGCGGCCTCGAACATGGCCTCGTGTTCGGACGGATCGAACCTGTCGCCGGCCTTGGGGGTGATGACGGTGATTCCGTGCTTGGCGAAGACGTTGGACAGTTCGCGCAGCGTCAACTCGACCCCCTCGATCAGGGCGGCGGCCGCGGCGCGCTGCTCCTCGTTCGCGGCGTCCAGGGCGCGGGTCAGCGCGTCGTGGACCGGCAGCAGGTCCCGGGCCAGGCGCGATCCGCCGTACTGCTCGGCCTCGCGGCGGTCCTTGTCGGCGCGCTTGCGCGAGTTCTCGGCATCGGCCAGGGCGCGCATGAACTTGTCGCGGAACTCGTCGCGCTCGGCCGTCAGGGCCGCGATCTCGTCCGCGGGATCGGCCAGCGGGTCCGCCAGGATGTCGTCAAGGGGCTGTTCGTTCTGATCGTTCATCGTGTTTTCATCCTTTCCGGCCGGACAGAACCCGCCCGACCAGTTGCGCCGTGTAATCGACAATCGGCACGATGCGGCCATAGTTCAGCCGCGTCGGTCCGATGACGCCCACCGCGCCTACAATCTTCCGGTCGGCATTCATATAGGGCGAAACCACCAGAGCGGAACCCGAAAGCGAAAAAAGCTTGTTTTCCGACCCGATGAAGATGCGCACCCCGTCGCCCTTCTCGGCCAGTTCCAGGAATTCGACGATGTCGCGCTTGCGTTCCAGATCGTCGAACAGCACGCGGATGCGGTCCAGGTCCGCGGCCTCCTGGTCCAGCAGGTTGGCGCGGCCGCGCACGATCAGGCGCGGATCGTGGGATTCGGCGTCCCACAGGGCCAGCCCCGACTGCACCAGTTCGGCCGCCAGCACGTCCAGTTCCTGCCGCCGCGCGGCGATCTCGCGGCCGATATGGCCGCGCAGTTCGGACAGGGTCTTCCCCTCGGCCATGGCATTGAGGAAGTTCCCGGCCTCGCGCATGGACGAGGGCGTCTGGCCCACCGGCGGCGTGAACAGGCGGTTTTCCACATGCCCGTCGGCAAAGACCAGCACCACCAGCGCCCGGTCGGGGCCGAGGCTCACGAACTCGATATGGCGGACCTGTGCCTCGTGCTTGGGCATCAGCACCAGGGACGCGCCGCGCGTGATCGCCGACAGCGCCGTGCTGACGCGGTCCAGCAGCACGCCCGTGTCGGGATCGTCATTGCCCAGCGTCCCGTCGATGGCCGCACGGTCATGGGCGCTGACGGTATCGACCTCCATCATGCCGTCCACGAACAACCGCAACCCCTGCTGCGAGGGCAGCCGCCCGGCGGACACATGCGGGCTGTCCAGAAGCCCCATGTATTCCAGATCCTGCATGACGTTGCGGATCGTCGCCGCGCTCAGCTTTTCCGACAGGGTGCGGGTCAGGGTGCGCGATCCCACAGGCTCGCCTGTTTCCAGATAGGTTTCGACCACGCGGCGGAAGATCTCGCGCGAGCGGTCGTTCAGATCCTGCAAAGGCGACGTCTGGTCCATGTCCCTCGAAGGGTTGCGCGATGGGCCGCGGGGGCGGTATGGGGCAGCGATCTTCGCGAAAGGAATGACCATGCGCCCGTCTGGCCGGAATCTAAGCCAAATGCGTCCGATTTCAATCGAAACCGGCGTGATGGCCCATGCCGAAGGGTCGTGCCTGATCCGGGTCGGCAACACCCATGTCCTGTGCACCGCCAGCCTTGAGGAAACGCCGCCACGCTTCCTGAAGGGCACGGGCCTGGGCTGGGTCACGGCGGAATACGGGATGCTGCCGCGCGCCACCAATACCCGCAACCGGCGCGAGGCCGCGCAAGGCAAGCAATCCGGCCGTACCCAGGAAATCCAGCGCCTGATCGGGCGCAGCCTGCGGGCGGGCGTGGACCGCAGCGCGCTTGGCGAACGCCAGATCACCATCGACTGCGACGTGATCCAGGCCGATGGCGGCACCCGCTGCGCGTCCATCACCGGCGGCTGGGTCGCGCTGCGGCTGGCGGTGAACAAGCTGCTGAAGGCGGGCGCGATCACCTCCGACCCGATCATGGACCATGTGGCGGCCGTGTCCTGCGGCATCTATGCGGGCCAGGCGCTGCTGGATCTGGACTATGCCGAGGACAGCGAGGCGGGCACGGACGGCAATTTCGTCCTGACCGGCGCCGGCCGCCTGATCGAGGTGCAGATGTCGGCGGAAGGCGCAACCTTCAGCCGCGACCAGATGGCCCAGTTGCTGGATCTGGCCGAGGCGGGCATGGCCGACCTGGTCGCCGCCCAGAAGGCCGCCGTGGCATGAGGCGCTTTGAAGGCACCCGCCTGCTGGTCGCTACCCACAACGCGGGCAAGCTGGCCGAGATGCGCGCCCTGCTGGCCCCCTATGGGGTCGAGGTCATGGGCGCGGCGGAGGCCGGTCTGCCCGAGCCTGCCGAGACCGAGACCACCTTTGTCGGCAACGCCCGCATCAAGGCCCGCGCCGCCATGGAGGCCACCGGCCTGCCGGTCCTGTCGGACGACAGCGGCATCTGCGTCGATGCCCTGGACGGCGGGCCGGGCGTCCACACCGCCGACTGGGCGGAAACCGGCAACGGGCGCGACTTCCGCATGGCGATGCAGCGCACCTGGGACGAACTGGAAGCGGTGAACGCCCCTGCCCCGCGCAGCGCGCAGTTCCGCTGCACGCTGGTGCTGATGTGGCCCGACGGCCACGACGAGGTGTTCGAGGGCGTCTTGCCCGGCCAGGTGGTCTGGCCCCCGCGCGGGGTTGAAGGCCATGGCTACGACCCCATCTTCATGCCCGACGGGCATGACGTGACCCTGGGGGAGATGCCGTCCGCCATGAAGAACAGCCTTAGCCACCGGGCGCGGGCGGTGGAGAAGATGATAAGGGGCAGCTTTGCGTAGGATTTCGACCGGATCGCCCTTTGAATCGGCGATGGGCTACAGCCGCGCGGTGGTGAAGGGCCCCTGGTGCTTCGTGTCGGGCACCACGGGCTATGACTACGCGACGATGACCATGCCCGACGATCCCTGCCAGCAGGCGCGGAACTGCTTCGCCACGATCTTCGCCACCCTGGCGGAAGCGGGCTTCGCCCCCGCCGACATCGTGCGGGTGCAATACACCGTCACCGACGCCGCCCTGGCTCAGGCGATTGCCCCCGCCCTGGGCGAGGCGTTGGGCGAGATCCGCCCCGCCGCCACCATGGTCGTGGCAGGCCTGATCCGGCCCGAGATGAAGGTGGAAATCGAAGTCACGGCCCTGCGCGGATGATGATGCCGGGGCCGGACAGCTTTGCCGAGGACTGGCGGGCGGGGGGCTTCGGCCTTTACGTCCACTGGCCCTTCTGCGCGGCCAAGTGCCCGTATTGCGACTTCAACAGCCATGTGGTGCCCGCCGTCGATCAGTCCCGCTGGGCCGCCGCGCTGTCGTCCGAGATCGCCCGGCTGGCGGCGGAACTGCCGGGCCGCCACCTGGGCAGCATCTTCTTCGGCGGCGGCACCCCGTCGCTGATGCTGCCCGAAACGGTGGACGCCGTGCTGCGCGCCGCCCGCGCCGCCTGGGGTTTCGCCAACGACATCGAGATCACGCTGGAGGCCAACCCCACCAGCGTCGAACGCGGACGCTTCGGGGGCTTTGCCGATGCGGGCGTGAACCGCCTGTCCATGGGCATCCAGGCGCTGAACGACGCCGACCTGCGGCGCCTTGGCCGGATGCATTCCGTGGCCGAAGCGCGCGCGGCCTTCGGCGTGGCGCGGGACTGCTTCGACCGGGTCAGCTTTGACCTGATCTATGCCCGGCAGGGCCAGACGCGGGACGCCTGGCGCGCGGAACTGACCGATGCTTTGTCCATGGCCGTGGACCACCTGTCGCTGTATCAACTGACCATCGAGCCCGGCACCGCCTTCGGCGCGCGGGCGGCGGCGGGCAAGCTGCGCGACCTGCCCGACGACGACCTGGCCGCCGACATGTACCTAGAAACCCAGGACATCTGCGAGGCGGCGGGGATGGCGGGATACGAGACCTCGAACCACGCCAAGCCCGACGCGCAAAGCCGCCACAACCTTGTTTATTGGCGGGGGGGTGACTGGGCGGCGGTCGGTCCCGGCGCGCATGGCCGCATCACCCTGCCCGGCGGGCGCTTCGCCACCGAGGCGCACCGCGCCCCCGGCGAATGGCTTCACGCCGTCGAGACAACGGGAACGGGCGAGTCGCTGCGCGAGTTGGTGCCAGGGGATGAACAGGCAACCGAGTATCTGCTGATGTCGCTGCGACTGACCGAGGGACTGGACGAGGACCGCCATGCCCGGCTGGCGGGCGCGCGCCTTGACGAAGGCGCGATCCGGCGGCTTGCCGATCTGGGCATGGTCGAACGGGCGGATGGCCGCCTGCGCACGACCCGCGCCGGCCGTCCGCTTCTGAACGCCATCCTGCGCGAACTGGCGGCCTGACCCATGCGGCGGTTGTGGTATGTCCTTGGGATGGTTGCGCTGGCGCTGGGCATCTTCGGGATCGCCCTGCCCGTCGTTCCGACCGTGCCTTTCCTGCTGCTGGCCGCCGCTGCCTTCGCCCGCAGCAGCCCCCGGCTGGAGCGGCGGATCCTGAACCATCCCACCTATGGCCCCCCTGTCCGGGCCTGGCGCGAACGCGGCGCCATCGGCCGCCTGGCGAAAGTCTGGGCGACCCTGGCCATGGCCTGCGGCGTGGGCTTCAGCCTGGTGGCCGGGATGCCCCTATGGGTCGTGGCGACGCAGGCGATGGTCTGCACCGCCATCGCCGCCTTTGTGGTGACGCGTCCCGAGGCCTGAAGGTGATGCCATGACACCCCTGCCCTTCGCCGAACAGATTTCGGGCCTGGGGGTCGTCGATCTGGCGCGCCGCCTGATCGGTGCCCGGCTTCTGGTGCGCGGCACGGGCGGCACCATCATCGAAACGGAAGCCTATGGCCGGGACGATCCGGCCTCCCACAGCTTCCGGGGTCCGACGGCGCGGAACGCCGCGATGTTCGGGCCGGCGGGCCATGCCTATGTCTACCGCTCGTACGGCATCCACCTGTGCCTCAACGTGGTCGGCCAGCCGGGGGAGGCGGCGCTGGTCCGGGCGCTGGCGCCCACCACGGGGATCGAGGCGATGACGATGCGGCGGCGGGGCAGCGCCCTGCTGTGCAGCGGACCGGGCCGCCTGGCCGAGGCGCTTGGCATCCGCCCCGAGGATGACGGCGCCGCGTTCGACGGGCCCGACTTCGCCATCGTCCTTGCCCCACACCGGCCCGCCCTGCTGACGGGGCCGCGGATCGGCATCAGCAAGGCCCGGGACCTGCCCTGGCGCTTCGGCCTTGCGGGCGCCCGTGGCCTCAGCCGGCCCTTTCCCCTCCAAGCCGGCACGACCTGACGAACAAAGCCCGCAGCGTCAGGGCACGGGCCGACAGCGCTATCCGGGGACGCTGCCCGTATCCACGTGAACGACCACCGACATGCCGGGTCGCAGGTATTCCGACATCTCCTGCCCGGGGTCGATGGCGATGCGGACCGGCAGGCGCTGCGCGATCTTGGTGAAGTTGCCGGTAGCGTTGGTGCCCGCCAGCAGGCTGTATTCCGATGCCGTCGCTGGCGAGAAGGAATCGACCCGCCCCGTGAAGGCGCGGTGCTGCATGGCATCGACGGTGAAGCGCACGGCCTCGCCCGCCCGCAGGCCGGTCAGGCTGGTTTCCTTGAAGTTCGCGATCACCCAGACCTCGCTGCCGACATGAGAGACAAGCGCGCTGCCCGGCGTGACATACTGCCCGACCCGGACCGAGATCTGCCCCAGATGGCCGTCGGCGGGGGCATGGATGACGGTGTTGTCCAGCTCGATCCGGGCCAGTTCGACCGCAGCCTCGGCGCTGGCGATGTCGGCTTCGCGCGACTGCAGGGCGACGCGGGCGGATTTTACCGCCTCACGCTGCACGTCCAGCTGCGCCTCGGCCTGGGTCGCTGCGGCTTGGGCCTGCTGCAAGGCCAGTTCGGACTGGTCGGCCGTCGATTGCGAGGCGACGCCCCGGTCCTGCAGCGCCCGCGCCCGGTCCCAGTTGGTCTGCGCCGTCGCCAGGGCCGAACGTGCCGAGTCCAGCCCCGCCTGATTGGCGCGCACCACCGCCTCGGCCGAGGACACGCTCTGGTTCGCGACCTCCAGCGCGGCGCGGGCGGCGGCAAGCTGCGCCTCGGCCTGGGCCAGCTTCTGACGCGGAATGCGGTCGTCGATGCGCGCGATGACGTCGCCCGCCTTCACGGGTTGGAAGTCGGTCACGGCGACGTCGCTGACATAGCCGGTGACCTGCGGGGCGACCGTCGTGACCTTGCCTCGGACATAGGCGTTCTCGGTCGTGGGCTCCGAGGCGCGGAAGGGCGGCAGGTGCCAGGCGTAAAGCAGCAGCAGGACGCCTGCGATGCCGATGACCAGGGCGACAAGGGTGGGGATCAGGGCTTCTTTTTTCATGGGTTCGGGTCCGGGTTCGTCGGGGGCGCCATGCGCAGGGCCAGCCGGTCGCGTCCCAGGTGCAGGACCAGCGCCGTGGCGGCGGCAAGCGCGATCAGCGCGGTGAGAAGATAGGCGTCGTTATAGGCCAGCACGACGGACTGGGCTTGGGCACCCTGCGCGACCTGCCCCAAGGCCTGCACCTTGCGCAGGGCGGCGTCGGGGATCTGGTCCGCAAGCGCCGCGATCCGACCGGCAATTGCCTGCCCGGTCGCCGGATCGCCGGTGGCCAGTTGCTCGGCCAGGGTGGCGTAATGGGCGGCCTGGCGGTGGTTGATGAAGGTGGTGAACAGGCCCGATCCCAGGACGCCGCCCAGGGACTGAGTCGAGATGAAGACGATCACGAAGGACAAAAGGTATTGCGGTCCGCGCGCCAGGGCCTGGACCAGCCCGGCCATCATCGCGGGCGGCAGGAACAGCATCCCGGCAAAGCCGATCAGCACCTGACTGAGGATCATCTGTTCGGGGCGGGTGTCGATCGTGGCGTGCGCGTCCATGAAGGCGCCGCCCGCGAGCAGCAGCAGCGCCACAAGGTGCAGGACGGCCACGCGGTTGGGGCGCATCCACGCCACGCAGGCCAGCCCGCCCCCCAGGCTTGCCGCGACGATGATGGCGAAAAGGCCGGTCATCTGCGACGGCGCCACCCCCAGGGCCTGGAACATGCGCGGCGCGCCCGCGCTTTGTTCGGACAGGATCAGCCGGAACAGGAACAAGGTCGCCGTCAGGTGCAGCATGGCGGGGCTGACCAGCCAGCGGATGTCCAGAAGCGGCGCGCGGCGGTTCAGCTCGACCGCGACCGCCACGGCAAGCGAGGCGACCGAACCCGCCAGCAGCGCCCCGATCCAGGGCGCGTCGGTCCAGTCGTGGATCGGCCCCATGACAAAGCCGATGGTCAGCCCGGCAAAGCCGAAGCCCACCAGCACGAAGCTGAGGAAGTCCAGCGGCTCGATCACCTTCATGTGCGGCACCGGACGCAGGGGCAGCCGGAACACCAGCATCAGCGACACCATTGCCATGCCCAGCGCGGTCAGGTGAATTCCCGTCAGCCCGCCATCCCCGATCAGCGCGGGCGACACCACCCGCGCCAGCGTCGGCCCCGCCATCATCACCGCCATGGCGGCGGGCAGGCCGAGGCGCATCTTCCATTGGGGGGACAGCGGCTCCAGCATGTACATGAAGGCCAGCGTGGACAGCGGCGCGGCCGCGGCCCCCGACAAGGCCTGGACGACCACCGCCGAGCGGAAGTCGCTGATCCAGACCGAGATGAAGGCCACCACGACATAGGCGATGATCCCCACCTCGGCAAAGCGGCGCAGGCCGTACTGGGTGCGGATCTTGATCAGCAGCAGCGGCAGGGATGCGCGCGGGATCATGTAGGCCGCCATCAGCCAGCTTGCCTGGGTGGTGGTGATGCCCAGATCGCCCGCGATCTGCGGGATGTTGGTGGACACGAAGCCCTGGCCCAGCCCCTGCGACAAGGCCAGCATGACCGCCGCACCCATATAGGCCAAGGCGCGGGGCACCGGCAGCGGCGGATGGACCACCGGGGCGGCGGGGGCGGCTGCGTCGCTCATTCCCGGTCGAGCCTTGCGATGTTGTCCGCGATGCGGTCCAGCACCGACTGGGCCACGGCCAGGTCGGCGGGCGGGATGCCCGCGACCAGTTCAGCGCGCATCCGGCGGGTGAAGTCGACGATGCCGCTGTCGCGCCCGCGCGCGGTCAGGAACAGCGCGTTCTTGCGCCCGTCGCCTTCCGCCGGGCGGCGTTCGACAAAGCCCGCGCGTTCCAGGGCGTCGATCTGGCGCTTCAGGGTCGGCGCCTCGATATCCAGCGCCGCGGCAAGGTCGGCCTGCGTGGCCCCGTCCATGCGGGACAGCGTCGTCAGCGCCCGCGCGCGCGACAGGGTCAGGCCTACGGCCTCGGCCCGCGCGTCATAGCTGCGGCGAAGCACGCGCATGAGCTGCAGGATCGTGTCCAGGAAATGCGAGGATTGCGGCATCGCGACGGCTTTCTTTATTTCGTTAGCTAGCTAACTATCCACCTGTCCTTCGTCAAGGCCGGGCGGCGCCGATTGCAGGCCCTGCGCGGTCAGCCCCCCAAGGCGATCCCTTCGCGCCGGGGATCGGCGCCGCCCGACAGCCCGTCGGGGCCGATCACGATGCCCTGCAGGCCCGAAGTCAACTCGGTCTCGTTCAGCTCATAGCCGATGGCGGTCAGGCCCTCGGTCAGGGCGGCGGGCAGCCCGGCCTCGATGTCCATGGGACCGAAGCGGTTGACGATGTTCGGGGCCGCCACGGCCTTCTGGATGTCCATGCCCCAGTCCAGATGCGCGACGATGGCGCGGGCGACATAGCCGATGATGCGGCTGCCGCCCGGCGATCCGATCACCATCACGGGACGGTCGTCCTTCAAGACGATGGTCGGCGCCATCGAGGATCGCGGCCGCTTTCCCGGCGCCAGCGCATTGGCGATGGGCCAGCCGTTCTCGTCATGGGTTTCGAAGCTGAAATCGGTCAATTCGTTGTTCAGCAGGAAGCCGTTCGCCATGACCCGGGCGCCGAAGCCGTTCTCGATCGTGGTGGTCATCGACAGGGCGTTGCTATCCGCGTCCACGATGGAGATATGCGTGGTCGAGGGCAGTTCCAGCGCCGTGTCCTGCCCCCACAGCGCGGCGTGCGACCAGCCGGGCTGGCCCGCGCTGACCTCGGGCAGGCTGTCGTCGCCTGCCAGCAGCTTGGACCTTTCGGCCAGGTAGGCGGGGTCGATCAGCCCCTTTGTCGGCATCGGGACATGGTCGCTGTCGGCCATGAAGCGGCCCCGGTCGGCGAATGCCAAGCGCGAGGCATCGCCGATCAGCCGCCAGCTTTCCGGGTTTTCAGCCCCCAGCGCCGCCAGGTCGTATCCGCCCAGCATCCCCAGGATCTGCCCCACCGTCAGCCCGCCGGACGAGGGCGGCCCCATGCCGCAGACATCATGCGCGCGGTATTCGACGCAGACGGCCGGACGCTCGATCACGCGATAGGCCGCCAAGTCCTGCATCGACAGCAGGCCCGGATTGGCTTCGGCTCCCCGAACGGCGGCAACGATCCCCTCGGCCACGGGGCCATGATAGAAACCGTCGGAGCCCTCCGCGGCCAGTCTGCGCAATGTGTCGGCATAGGCCGGGTTCTTCAGCAAGGTTCCCGCCGCGACCGCCTGCCCGCCGGGAAAGAAATAGGCGGCTGTCGCCGGATCGGCCTGCAGGGCCTCGCCTTCTTGCGCCACAAGCGAGGCCAGCCGGGGCGAGACGGTGAAGCCCTCGTCCGCCAGCCGGACCGCGTCGTCGAAAAGGCCCGACCAGTTCGCCTTGCCCCAGCGGCGATGCGCGGCTTCCAGCAGCGCGGGGGTTCCGGGGGTGCCGACCGACCGGCCGCCGACAACGGCCTCCATGAACTCCATCGGCTGGCCGTCTTCCGTCAGGAACAGCGTGGGCGTCGCGGCCATCGGCGCGGTTTCGCGCGCGTCCAGCGTGGTCATGTCACCCGTCCCGGCATCGTACCAGACCAGAAAGGACCCGCCGCCCAGCCCCGAGCTTTGCGGCTCGACCAGGCCCAGGACGGTCTGGACCGCGACCATCGCATCGGCCGCGCTGCCGCCTGCTTCCAGCACCTTGGCGCCAGCCTCGACCGCCAGGGGATGCGCGGCGCTGACCATCCAGTCCGGGGCGGTGACGGGCCTGCCGTCGGCCTTGGCGGCGAAGGCCGCGCGCGCCGCATCGCCCAGCGGGCCGAAGCCGTCGGCGGCGGTCGCGAGGGCGGTCGCCGCCTCGGGGGCC
>NZ_JAFNAW010000091.1 GCF_017356265.1 Paracoccus fontiphilus
GGACGCGCCCTGGCGGCGGACCGGACGTCGTCGCGCGTCAGCCGCCCGTCGCGGCCCGTGCCGGTGATGCCTTCGGGATCAAGCCCGGTTTCCGCCAGGGCCTTGCGGACGGCGGGCGAGTGGCGCGTTTCGACCGCCCTGCCCGGCACCGGGCCGGGTTCGGGCGCAGGCGCGGCCTTCGTTGCCGGCACCTCCTCCTCGGCGGCTGGGTCGATGCGGGCCAGGACCTCGCCGGGCTTGGCCTCGGCGCCGGGCTGGATCAGGATCTCGGCCAGGACGCCCGCGACAAGGGCCGGGACCTCAACCGTGACCTTGTCGGTTTCCAGTTCGACCAGCGGATCGTTGACCGCGACCCTCTGGCCCGGCTGGACATACCACTGGTGGATCTTCGCGGTGGTGCCTTCCTGTTCAAGCGGCACGATGACGTCATGCATGATCAGAACCCCACCAGTTCGTCCAGTTTCGTGCCGATCCTGCCGACCGAGGGCACCGCGTGGTCCAGCAGCACCGGATTGTGCGGGGACGGGATGTCGGGCATGGTCAGCCGCATCACCGGCGCGTCCAGGTCCATGAAGGCCCCGTCGGCGATCCGCGCCGCGATCTCGGCCCCGAAGCCTGCCGTCTGCAGATCCTCGTGGACGATCAGGCAGCGCCCGGTGCGGCGGACCGAGGCCAGCACCGTGTCCTGGTCCCAGGGCATCAGGGTGCGCAGGTCGATCACCTCGGCGTCGCGCCCCTCGGCCGCCTCCTCGCAGCGCGGGACCATGGCGCCCCAGGTGACCACCGTGGCCTTCGACCCGGCGCGCGTGATCCGCGCCTTGCCGAAGGGCAGCGCGTAGTCGTCGCCCGGCCATTGCCGCCGCGCCCAGACATGGTCCAGCATGGCGCGATGTTCGAAGAACACGACCGGATCGTTGCCGCGCAGCGCCGTGCGCAGCAGCCCTGCCGCGTCCTCGGCGTTCGAGGGCACGGCGACCTTCCAGCCCGGATTGTGGATGAAGGCCACTTCGTTGGTCTGGCTGTGCCAGGGATCGCCGCACTTGAAGAATCCGCCGGGCATCCGCAGCACCATGGGCGCGGCAAAGCGGTTCGCCGTGCGCCAACGCATGGTGCCGCAGTCATTGATCTGCTCGGTCGCGGGCTCGGCGTATTTGCGGAACTGGATCTCGGGGACGGGCATCAGGCCCGCCACGGCCATGCCCACCGCGCGGCCGACGATGCCTTCCTCGGACAGGCTGGTGTCGAAGACGCGGGCGGCGCCGTGTTTCTCCTGCAGGCCCAGGGTGACGGCATGGACGCCGCCCTTGGGGCCGACATCCTCGCCGAACAGCACCACGCGGGGGTTCAGGGCCATTTCCTGATCCAGCACGCGGCGGATCGCCGTGACCATGTTGATGCGCTGGCCTTCCGGTCGCGGCTGGTCATCGGACGGCGGCGCGACATAGCCCTGCGTGTGCATCCCGCCCATCCCCTGCATCTCGCCCTCGAAGAAGACATGGCGGGTGACGCTCTCGGGGTCGGGTGTGGGGCGCCGTTCGGCCGCCTCGCGCGCGGCTTCGGCGGTGGCGGCGCCATCGGCGGACAGGCGGTCCCATTCCGCCTCGTCCATGATTGCCGGGACAAGGTGATCCTTCAGGCGGGGCAGCGGGTCGCGACGCCATTCCTCGGCCACGAATTCCTGCGGCTTGTAGGCCTGGGTGTCCTGGAAGCTGTGCCCCTGAAGACGCGGCACGGTCAGGCGCAGCAGCGCCGGGCCGCGGGTGTCGCGGACATGAGCCACGGCGGCGGCCGTCAGGGCTGCCGCCTCGGCCGGGTCGGCTCCGTCGCCGGACAGGATTTCCAGGCCCTGCCAGGAAGCAAGGTTCGCCGCGATGTCGCCGCCCGGCGTGTTGAAGACCGACGGGACCGAGATGCCGTAGCCATTGTCCTCGACATAGAACAGCATCGGCAGCCTTTGCGTCGTGGCGATCATCAGCGCCGCCCAGAAGCCGTTGCTGGCCACCGACCCGTCGCCGCCCAGGACCACCGCGACGGACCGCCCGTGTTCGGCAGAGCCCAGCGTCTCGGCATGATAGCGCAGGGCCTGCGCCCAGCCTGCGGTGGGGGTGTATTGCGCGCCGACGCCGCCGCACATGGGCAGGGCCGTGACGCCATGGGGATTGGGATGGTTGAACACCACGCCGATGTCGCGGCCGTCGGAGTAGCCGCCCGCCCGCCCCATGGAGGAGGACAGCGCCTCGACCGGATCGACGCCAAGCGCCAGCAGCAGGGGACGCGACCGGTAATAGCCGCAGACCGCGTCGTGGCGGCCCGTCAGGGTCTGCGCCAGCAGGATCTGCGCCATGTCGTGCCCGCGGGCCGAGAACTGGTAGAGAACGTTCCTTTCGGGAACAAGACGCGTCTCCTCCATGTCGTCCAGGGCGCGGGACAGGGCAAGGGTCCTTACGACGGCGGGCCAGTCCACCGACGCATCCGGCGTGTTCTGAAGGGTCTTCCTGATGGCGATGGACATGGGCGAAACCTCCTTGCGCGCCCTCCCCGGCGCGGCCTTGGCGTCAACCCTGACAGAATGCGGTGGAAGGGGCTTGTCTTCCTGCCTCGCCTGTGACGGCAATGTGAAACAGAATTTTCGCTCAAAGCCACAATCATGAACGGACCGATTCAGCTTGACGCCTTGGATGAACGTATCCTCGCCGCCTTGCAGCGCGACGGATCGCTGAGCAGCGCGGCCCTGGCCGACCAGGTCAGCGCCTCGCCCGCGTCCTGCTGGCGCCGGGTAAAGGCGCTGGAGGCCGCGGGCATCCTGGGTCCCGCCGTGCGGCTGGTCAGCCCCGAGGCGGTGGGCCGCGACCTGGACGTCTTCTGCCAGATCCGGATGCGGTCCCAGGACGCGGCGGCCCGGCAGGACTTCCAGCGCGCGATGTCCGTCGAGCCGACGGTGCTGGAGGTGTATTCGATCTCGGGCGACTGGGACTATCTGCTGCATCTGGTGGTGCGGGGCATGAAGGACTACGAGGACATCCTGATGCACCGCATCCTGGCGCACCGGTCGGTCGCCACCGCCTCCAGCGTGTTCGCCCTGCGGCGCGTCAAGCACACCACCGCCGTGCCCTGCTGACGGGAAACGCTGCCTTGCCAGGACCGCCAGGGTCGCGGAACCGGCATCGCCTTTCTGCAGGCGGCAACCGCCTTGCCATGACCCGCCCTTGTCCGCCAGCCGCCATGGCGGGGAACAATCGCCACCCCTGCCCGTTCTGGCAAGGTTTGAGCCGCCAGGGAAAGCGGGGCAGTCATGGACGACATCGAGGCACGGGCGCAGGCGCTGGGCATCCAGCCCAACTATGACGGCGTGGGCGGCACCAGCCATCGCGTCCCGCAGCGATCCTTGGAACACCTGGTGGCGGCGTTCGGGCCGGATGCCGGGATGCGACCGCAGGACCTGGCCGCGCCCGCGGGGGTGCGCTGCCATCTTCCCGACGCACGAAAGGGATGGGGCGTGGCGGTGCAGCTTTACCAGCTTCGCTCGGCCCGCAACTGGGGGATCGGCGACCTTGCAGACCTGGAAGTCCTGGTGGGCATCCTTGCGGCCCATGGGGCGGGCTTCATCGGCCTCAACCCCCTTCATGCGATGTTCCTGTCCGACCCGGCCCGGTGCAGCCCGTTCTCGCCCTCGAACCGGCGGTTCCTCAATCCCCTTTACATCGCCGTGGACCATGTCGCGGGCTTCGACCCTGCCATGGCGGACGCGGCCGGGATCGCGCACCTGCGCGATTCGGACCTGGTGGACTATCCGGCCGTCGCGGCCGCCAAGCTGCGCGCCCTTCGCAAGATCTGGGAAGGGCTTGGCAGGCCAGACGCTTCCGACAAGACCCGCCGCCGGGGCGGTGCCGACCTGGACCGCCATGCCCTGTTCGAGGCGGTCTCGGCCCGCATGGTCGCCGAGGGGCATGGCGCCGGCTGGCGCGGCTGGCCCCAGGACTGGCAGGACCCCGAAGGCCCAGCCGTCACGGCCTTCGCACAGGCCCAGGCGCCGGAAATCGCCTTCCACCGCTGGCTTCAGGAGGAAACCGACCGCCAGCTTGCCCGTGTCCAGGACGCCTGCGCGGCGGCAGGCATGTCCATCGGCCTTTATCTCGACGTGGCCGTGGGCGAGGCCGCGGACGGATCGGGAAGCTGGGGCCAGCCCGAGGTCCTGTCGGGCGTCAGCATCGGCGCTCCCCCCGACTACTTCAACGAACAGGGCCAGGACTGGGCGCTTGCCCCGCTGTCGCCCGCTGCGATGGCCCGGACCCGCGCCGCGCCCTTCGGCACCCTGATGGGCACGGTCATGCGCCGTGCGGGGGCCGTCCGGATCGACCACGCGATGGGCTTGTGGCAGCTGTTCCTGATCCCCGAAGGGGCGACGCCGGCCGAAGGGGCCTATGCGCGCTATCCGCTGGACGACATGCTGCGCGCGCTTGCCACCGCCTCGAACGACAGCGGCGCGATCGTCATCGGAGAGGATCTGGGCAACGTCCCGCCCGGTTTCCGAGAGATGATGGACGCGGCGGGCATCCTGTCCTACCGCATCCTGTTCTTCGAACGCGACGGCAGGGGCTTCCTTCCACCGCAGCATTACCCCGCCAATGCGCTGGCCTGCCTGTCGACCCATGACCTTCCGACCTTCCAGGGATGGTGGCGATGCCTGGATGTAGCGTTGCGCCAGAAACATGACCTGATCAGCGCCGACACCGCCCGCGAGCAGGCCGACGCCCGCCCGGCCGAGCGGCGGGACCTTGTCCGCGCCCTGGCCGAAGCGGGCCTTCTGGCGCCCGATGTCCCGATCGACGGCGAGTATGCGCCCCTCGACATCCTGGTGGCCGTCCACCGCTATCTGGCCCGCACCCCGTCGCGGCTGATGGCGGTTCGGCTTGAGGATCTTGCCGGGGAAATCCGCCCTGTGAACCTGCCGAGCACCTACCGGGAATACCCGAACTGGCGTCCGAAGCTTGGCAGGACGATCGAGGAGATCGCGCAGGGCGAGGTGTTCAACGCCCTACTGGCGGGAATAAGGAGGGAGCGGCCAGCCGCGCCCTGAGGGCGGAACCCGCCGGGCTTGCGGCCGCATCCCCGCTTGGCAGGACAACGGCCGCTCCTTGCAGGGGCGGCCGCTTCCTTCCAAGGCAGCGACGCCTTGCATCATGCCGCCCATGTCGGGCATTCCGCCGGCCGCCGCTTTCGGGCCGGGCTTTTCGGCGTCCATGGCTTCGGTGGTGATCAGCAGCCCCGCGACCGGGGCCGCGTCCTCCAGCGCGGGGCGCCCAAGGACTTGTCGATCACCACGTTGCGGCCCTTCGGACCCGGCGCCACCTTGACCGCATCGGCCATGATGTTGACAGGGCCCCGCGCGACCCGATCGGCACAGCGCGGCATAAGGGTTGTCGTGCGCGGAAAAGCTGTCGAGCGGGCGGCCTGGAGAATTTCCGCGCCGCCGGGCGCCTGCAGCTGCGGAAGTGCCGCACAATGTCGTGCGATTTCAGTCGTGTTCCAGCCGACAAGGGGCTTGAAATAGGCCGGGACCAGGGCAAGATCTCCTCAAGGTGCTGAATGTTTCGGTCATGTCGATGCCGGGGTTTTCATGATGGACACGTATCTTTTCGCGGCTCGGGATCTGGTCATCGAGGGTATGCGGGAAAGCCAGGTGGCCCTGTCCCCGGACCTGGAATTCCATCTTGCCTCGACCCTGGCGCGCTACATGCACCGGCCGATCGCCCCGGACCGGCTGACCGTCCGGCTGATGGATGCCGCGCAGCGGCGCGCCCGGACGGGCGAGACGCGGCAGATCGGTGACGAATGCCTCATTTCCTGCGCCTTCTTCGCGGCGCGGCTGACGCGGCGGGGGGGCACCATCGTGCATTATGCCGGCCTGGGGCAGACCGCCTACGAGATCGCCGGGATGCCGGACCTCGCCAGCGGCTTTCCCGACATGCTGGATGTCCTGCAGGCAAGCCGCCCGAGCATCGAGGAACGGCCGTCGCAGCAGGACGGCGACGATGCGGCATCCGCGTCGGAACGGCCCGACCGCAAGGTCCTGCTTCTGACACCAAGGTTCAGGCACTGAGCGCCGCGGCCGACCGTTGCCGCCCGCCCGCCACGTCCGGAACAACACCCTTTCATGGATCGCCCCCGCCCGGCGGCGTCACGCCATGCGTTCCAGCAGGTCGTTGGCCAGGTCCAGCCGATCGCCCGGGCCGGAATCGTGCAGGGTCAGGCGCCTGTCCTTGCAGGTCAGCCCCTCCATCCCGGGGGCCTGCGACGCGAAGTCCTCCACGCAGATGCCGTGGTGAAAGTCCAGCGCGATCCCCTCGGGACCCAGGCTGAGGGACGCCACCCCCAGCCGTGCGGCCAGCGCGCGGACCTGGGCCGCGCGCAACAGGGTTTCCAGGGGCTCGGGCGGGGGGCCGAAGCGGTCGGCGATCTCGTCGCTCAGGCGCGCGACATCGTTCGCGTTCGCGGCGCGGGCGATGCGGTGGTAAAGGTCGATGCGCGTTTCGGGCTCGGGGATGTAGTCGGCGGGAATATGGCCCGGCTCGCCGGGGACCTGGGGCGGCGGCGGGGCGTCGGGTTCGCCCTTGGCGCGGCGCAGGGCCTGGGCCAGCATTTCCTGATACAGGCCCAGGCCGACCTTTTCCACATGGCCCGCCTGCTTGTCGCCCAGCAGATCCCCCGCGCCGCGACGGTCCAGGTCGGCGGCACTGATGGCCATGCCCGCGCCAAGCCGGTCCATGGCCTGCAGCGTGCCCAGGCGCTTGCGCGCATCGTCCGACAATTCCTCGCCCTCGGCGGTCAGCAGATAGCAATAGGCCTGCGCCGGGCCGCGCCCGACCCGGCCGCGAAGCTGGTGCAGCTGCCCCAGGCCGAACAGGGCCGGGCGCAGGATCAGCATCGTGTTGGCCCGCGCCACGTCCAGGCCGCTTTCGATGATCGCGGTCGCCAGCAGCACGTCGCCGTCGCCCGCGGCAAATCCCACCATCGTCGCGTCGATCTCTCGGGCGGGAAGATCGCCATGGGCGATGCGCAGGCGCAGGTCGGGCAGCAGGCGTCGCAGGCGATCGGCCACCGGCGCGATGTCCTCGACCCTGGGGACGACCACGAAGGCCTGCCCTCCGCGCCGCCGTTCGCGCAGCAGGGCCTGGCGCAGGGTCGCATCGCCATCGTCGGCCAGCAGGGTGCGGATCGGCCGGCGGCGGGCCGGGGGCGTGTGCAGGAAGCTCAGATCCTGAAGGCCCACAAGCGCCGCCTGCAAGGTGCGCGGGATGGGGGTCGCGCTCATCGACAGGACATGCATGTCGCGCCCCAGGCTTCGCAGCCTGTTCTTGTGGGCCGCGCCGAAGCGCTGCTCCTCGTCGATGACCAGCAGGCCGGGATCGGCAAAGGTGACGCCCTTGCCCAGCAGGGCATGGGTGCCGACGGCGATGCGGATCGACCCGTCGGCCAGACCTTCGCGGACGGCAGCGGCGGGCTTGCCCGTCACCAGCCGCGACAGGTGCCCGACGGTGATCCCCAGGGGCTCGAAACGGCGGCGGAAGGTGTCGTAATGCTGCCGTGCCAGAACGGTGGTGGGGGCGCAGACGACGACCTGCCGTCCGCCCAGGGCCGCCGCCGCCGCCGCGCGCAGGGCGATCTCGGTCTTGCCGAAGCCCACGTCGCCGATCACCAGCCGGTCCATGGGCCGCCCCGAGGCCATGTCGCCCAGCACCGCGCGGACCGCCGCAGTCTGGTCCGGGGTCGGCTGGAACGGAAAGCGCGCCACGAAGCGTTCAAAGTCGCGGGCGGGCGGGACCAGCTTCGGTGCCGTCGCGGCATCGCGCGCGCGGGTCAGCGCCACCAGATGGTCGGCCAGACGGTCCAGCGCCTTTGCCGCCGTCGCGCGGCGCTTCTGCCAGGCGCTGCCGCGCAGACGGTCGAGCGTGACGCCCGCATCGGCGGTGCCATAGCGCCAGATGCGGCCCGCATCATGGGTGGGGACCAGCAGGCGCTCGTCATTGGCGAAGGTCAGGCGGATGGCCTCGCGTCCGGGATGCCGGGCGTCCAGCGGCTCCAGCCCTTCCAGGCGGGCCAGCCCGTGATCCTCGTGGACGATGATGTCGCCCAGCTCGAAGCCGGGGGACGGCAGGGCAAGGACGGGCGCAAGCGGATCCTGCGACGGCCCGGACTGGCTGCCCATCAGATCCTGCGCGGTGACGACAACGACATCTTCGGTCACCGCCCCTTCCGCCAGGTCGGCCAGAAGAACGGCGCGGTCGTGGTCCATGCAGGCGGGCCAGTCGGCGGCCTGTTCGGGCGAACGGCCGTCGGCCTGCCCGACCATGCGGTGGACACGCGCCCGATCCGTGTCAGAGCCCGCGACAAAGACGACCCGCCGCCCCGCCGCCTTGTCCGAGGCCAGGAACGCGGCAAGCCGCGCACGCGGCCGGCCGGCGGCGGCAAAGTTCGGCACGGCGTCCCAGTCCATCCGGGGCAGCGGCTCGATGCGCGGGGCCAGCGTCTCCCAGTCCTTCAGGCCAAGATACAAGGCGTCGGCGGCAAGCGGGCGTGCGCCGTCGGCCTCGGCCTCGGCGCGCGCCTCCTCCAGCCGGGAAAGGCGCTGCCCGGCGGCGTCCAGCGTTTCGGGCAACGCGGTGATGCGGGCCTTGCCCATGTGGTCGGGCAGGATCGCCAGCCCGTTCCACGCCCTGGGCAGCCGGTGCTCGGCCCCGCGTTCCCATTCCTCGCCCGAGGGCGGCAGTTCCGTGACGGGCGTGATCTCCAGATGCCCGATCTCGGCGGTGGACCGCTGCGTGACCGGATCGAAGCAGCGCAGGGACGTCACCTCGCCTTCGGCAAGGGCGATCCGGCAGGGAAGCGTGTCGCCGCCGGCGAAGACCTCGATGGTGCTGCCGCGCAGGGCGATCTCGCCCGGTTCGTCCACGCGGTCGTCCCGGTCGTATCCCGCGTCGCGGGCAAAGGACTCCAGCCCGGCCACGTCCAGCGGCTGGCCGACCCGCACCGGAAAGCCGCGCAACGCCTGAAGGGGCGGCAGGCGCTGCATCAGCACGGCAAGCGACGTCACCACGACATCGCCGGGCCGCCCGTCCCGCAGCTTGCACAGGACGGCCATGCGGCGGCCCATCGCATCCCGCGTGGGTGAGGCGCCGTCGAAGGGCAGGCAATCCCAGGACGGCAGCAAAAGGACCCGCCGCCCTGGCAAGGCGCCGCGGAGGAACGCGGCCAACGCCGCCGCCGTCCGTTCGTCGCGCGCGACATGCAGGACCCTGTCGTCCGCGCCAAGGCCGCGAAGCAGGGCCAGCGCCTCGACACAGGGGGGAACGGGATCGGTCATGGGCACCTCTGATCGTCGCTTCGGTCAGGGGATCTGCCCGGCATCGCCCTTAGGAATTTCGGCCGCCGCCTGTCGGTTCCCGTCCGGCACCGCCAGGCGGGCGCCCGTCGCAGGCGCCGGCACGGTCCCGAGGTTCCGACGGCGGCCGCGGCGCCGCTTCAGCGCCCGAGCAGTTCGTCGGTGCTGACGACCTCGCCATAAAGAAAGGCCAGCGCGTGCATGAAGGCGGCCTGGACCTGGGGTGCCGTTGTCGTGGCGCCCTGGAACTCCACGTCGCGCGTGGCGCAGGCGTCGTGGACGGTGATCGTCCGGTAGCCCAGGTCGTTGGCCCCGCGCGTGGTGGCGTCGATGCACATGTGGCTCATGGCGCCGACCACGACCACCTCCTCGACACCGTTCCTGTCCAGCAGATCCTTCAGTTCCGTGTCGCGAAAGGAATTCGGGAAGTTCTTGGTGATCACGGGCTCGTCGCCCTGCGGCGCCACCGCCGGGTTGATGTCGACGCCCGGGCTGCCGGGCACGAAGATCGGTCCGCCCGGCATCTCGTGGCGGATGTTGACCACCAGATCGCCCTTGGCGCGGGCGTGATCCATCACGCGGGCGGCATTGGCGGCGGCGGCCTCGATCCCCTGGAGGGGATAGTTCCCCCCGGGCCAGTATTCGTTCTGCAGGTCCACGACCAGGATGGCGCGCTTCGGCATCGGGTCTTCCTTTCGGCTGGGTGACGGCTTGCCCTCACCATGATTTCGCTCGGTCATCCCCCCATTGGCGGGAACGGCGAAAGGCCGGGCAATACGACCTTGGTCGGCTACGGATCGGCGTCGGGGTCCGGGGCGGCACCTTTTCGACTTTTCGACGATGATGCGCTCCTCGTCCGTGGAATGGCCATGGCGGCAAAACCGCGCGGGTCGAGCTGATCCCCGATCCAGCCAAGCGCAGCACCCAGGATCAAGATCATGCCGCCAATCCCCGCATTCCGCAACGGCGGGGACGGCGGCCTTGTCCCTATCGCTGGAAGACATAGCTGCCCGGCGCGTCGCCCAGCAGCGGATAACCCTTGTCAGGCGCGCCCAGGCCGGGCACCGCGGACCCGGCCCCCGACCGCGCGGCCAGCCAGCCGGCCCAGGCGGGCCACCACGATCCAGCGGCG
>NZ_JAFNAW010000092.1 GCF_017356265.1 Paracoccus fontiphilus
CTCGACACCCTCGATGAAGCCCGACATGCTGATCCCCCGCAGCCATGTCATAGTCTACCACGAACACCAGTTTCCACACAGCCTCGGCTCTATAGGGTCATTCGATGCACCAAGCACGAACGGCTGCTTTCGCCGAGACAGGCTGTTTCTGCTGCTTGACCAACAACGGATACTCCAGGAGCCAGCGACGGATCTCGCTCTCGCCCGAACTGGCTCCGCCGGTGAAAAGTGGCGAACCGTTCATGACGATGCCTGTCTGACGTCAGCGCCCATGGGACAGATTAGGCCGATTGCGTGACAGAGGGTTTCTGGCTCATCGTAGCCTTCATGGAGCGAAGATGAGCAAGAACCGAAGGACCGCGCCAGCGAAACCCGTGACAACAAAGGACGGTGCCGAGCGGGTCGTCAAAGATATCCGCCGGGCAACGCGCAAGATCCACACGGCTGAAGAGAAGATCAGGATTGTGCTTGCTGGCCTGCGCGGCGAGGACAGCATCGCAGAGCTGTGCCGTCGCGAAGGGATCGCCCAAAGCCTGTATTACAGCTGGTCGAAAGAATTCCTCGAGGCTGGCAAGAAGCGCTTGGCCGGTGACACGGCACGCCAGGCAACCAGTGGCGAGGTCAAGGACCTGCGCGCCGAGGCACTGGCGCTCAAGGAGGTTGTGGCCGACCTCACCCTCGAGAATCGCCTCCTCAAAAAAAACACGACCGGGGTTGGGGGCGAGCACGAATGAGATACCCTGCCGCCGAGAAGCTCGAGATCATCCGCATCGTCGAGCAATCCCACCTGCCGGTCCGCCGGACCCTGGCGCAGATCGGGGTGCCGCCGACAACCTTTTACCGGTGGTATGATCGATACGTCGAACACGGCCCGGAGGGGCTGGAAGACCGGCCGTCTCGGCCATCCAGGGTGTGGAACCGCATCCCCGACGCTGTGCGCGATCAGATCGTGGAACTGGCGCTTCACGAGCCGGATCTTTCGCCGCGAGAGCTGGCTGTTCGCTTCACGGATACGAAAAAGTACTTCGTGTCGGAAGCTTCGGTGTATCGCCTGCTCAAGTCCTATGACCTGATCACCAGCCCAGCTTATGTGGTGATCAAGGCTGCCGACGAGTTCAGGGACAAGACCACCCAGCCAAACCAGCTGTGGCAAACCGACTTCACCTATCTCAAGGTAACAGGCTGGGGATGGTTTTACCTGTCCACCGTGCTCGATGACTTCTCGCGCTACATTGTTGGCTGGAAGCTGTGCACCACCATGAACGCGGAAGATGTCAGCGCCACGCTCGACATCGCCCTCGCTGCATCAGGATGTGACAGCGTCACCGTGCTGCACAAGCCGCGGCTGCTCAGCGACAACGGCCCTTGCTACATTGCTGGTGATCTTGCCGAATACCTCGAAGAACATGGTATGGACCATGTCCGCGGTGCCCCCAATCATCCCCAGACGCAGGGCAAGATCGAACGCTGGCACCAGACCCTCAAGAACCGCATTCTGCTGGAAAACTATTACCTGCAGGGCGACCTCGAGGCGGCCATCGCCGCCTTTGTCGATCATTACAACAACCACCGCTATCACGAGAGCCTCGGCAATCTCACGCCCGCTGACGTCTACTTCGGACGCGGCCCGGAGCCAGGCAGCATAATCTCAACCTACAGAGCCAGAGCCCTCCAGAGCAAAATCAGGTCGCCTGTTCCAAATCATTCGACGACGGACACTCGACCGCAAAGCCCGAGCGCTTCAGCAGGTCCAGGGCCTTGAGGCCGTAGGGGCAGGTGTGGTCCGGCATCATCATCCGGTAAAGGTGGGCCGTCTTAGCGGCGGCAGGAGCGGTAGCGTCCAGCATCTTGAAGTCTCCTTGCTGTTCTTGTCACAGAGCAGATCGGTACGTATATAAGTCCTGTACCATAGTACGGGATCAAGGGTAAAAATGCTGACGATCGGAAAACTTGCCGAGGCAGGCGGAGTGGGTGTCGAGACCATCCGCTTCTACCAACGTAAGGAGCTTCTCCCGGTCCCTGTGCGCGACGGGGGCATTCGCCGCTATGACCAGGAGGACCTGCGGCGGCTCCGCTTTATCCGCAAGGCACAACAGGCTGGCTTCACGCTGGAGGAGATCAAGGAGTTGATCGAGCTGGACTCGGGTCATGACCATGATCGCGCACAGCATATGGCCAAGAAGCGGTTGGCCAAACTTGAGGAGCAGATTGCTGAATTGCAGCGGGCCCGGGCAAGCCTGCAAAGGCTTGCAGAGGCCTGTGCGGAAGACCAGTCAGGAGCTTGCCCTATTCTCTTTGCGTTCGACGATTAGGGCCTGCTCTGAAGGCAGGCATGCCAGAGACCGACACATGGAACTCGAACAGCGGCTCTGAAAACCTTCATCGATGCATGCGTCGATTGGAGGGCAGCAGCGCAGCCCAATCCGACGCTCGATTCATGTGCAGAACGGTCTATGCAGCCGGGTAGTGCGTGAAGACTTCGCTCGTGCCGTCCTTGCGAATGAGCAGAACATCATAGGCCTCGCGTTCGCTTTCGGGTCCCATGCCGGGTGAGCCGTAGGGCATACCGGGAACGGCCAGGCCGATGGCGTCGGGTCGTTCTTCCAGAAGACGGTGGATGTCAGCCACCGGCACATGGCCTTCGAGCATGTAGCCGTCGATACGGGCCGTATGGCAGGAGGCCATTGCCTCGGGAATGCCATTCTCGGACTTGTACCGCATCAGGGCGGTTCCGGCGCTGAGTTCGATCGTCACATTGAAACCGGCGGCCTCGACAATTTCGATCCACGCACCGCAGCACCCGCAGTTGGGGTCTTTCACCACGAGCATCTGGTTGTCGAGGCTGCGCGCCCTTGCAGGAAGGGCGGCCAGGGCGAACAGCCCCGCGCCTGCGGCCAGGATCGTTCGACGTGAAGGGTTCTTGCTGGTCATTTTATGTCCTTTCTCATGTGGATTGCAGGCTCAGAGCGTGACTCGCCTGAGCCGGAGGGCATTCGCAATGACAGAGACCGACGACAGGCTCATTGCCGCCGCGGCGATCATCGGCGACAGCAGCATGCCGGTCATGGGGTATAGCAGTCCTGCCGCGATCGGCACACCGGCGGCGTTGTAGACAAAGGCGAAGAACAGGTTCTGCTTGATGTTTCGCAGCGTGGCCTTGGCCAGGCGCCGGGCGCGGACCACGCCCATGAGATCGCCGCCCAGCAGCGTCAGGCCGGCGCTTTCGACTGCGACATCCGCCCCGGTGCCCATGGCGATGCCAACATCGGCGGCGGCAAGGGCCGGGGCGTCGTTCACCCCGTCGCCTGCCATGGCCACAACGGCGCCATCCTTGCGCAAGGCATCGATGAGGTTCTTCTTGTCCTCGGGCAGGACGCCAGCTCGCACCTCGTCGATGCCCAGCCTGGCGGCGACCGCCTCGGCGGTTCGCTGGTTGTCGCCCGTGGCCATGATGACACGCAGTCCAAGTTGATGAAGGGTCCGGATCGCCTCAGTGGTCGAGGCCTTGATCGGATCGGCAACGGCGACGATCCCGGCAAGCCGGCCGTCGACCGCGACGAACATGGCGGTCTTGCCGTCGCTGCGCAGGGCATCGGCGCGTGCCTCGGCCAGGGTGGAGTCAAGTCCGAGATCCGTCATCATCGCCGTGTTTCCCAAGGCCGCAGTCCGCCCCTGGACCGTGCCCTGCACCCCCTTGCCGGTGATGGCCTCGAACTCCGAGGCGGACTGCATTCCTACCCCGCGAGACACCGCGCCCTCGACAATGGCTTCGGCCAGCGGATGCTCGGACCCGCGCTCCAGGGCCGCAGCAACGGCAAGCAGTTCTTCTTCGCCCATGTCACCGAGGCTGATCACATCGGTCAGCCTCGGCCGTCCTTCGGTCAGTGTGCCGGTCTTGTCCACGATCAGCGTATCGACCGCCGCCATACGTTCCAGGGCCTCGGCATCCTTGATAAGAACACCGGCCTGTGCGCCGCGTCCGGCCGCCGTGGTGATCGAAATCGGTGTGGCCAGGCCAAGCGCGCAAGGGCAGGCGATGATCAGCACCGACACGGCGGCCGCGACCGCAAAGACCAAGGCCGGATCAGGTCCCCAGACCAGCCAGGCCATGAAGGAAAGAATGGCGATCGCCACGACCGTAGGGACAAAAACCGAGGACACCCGATCGGCCAGACCCTGAATCGGGGCGCGCGACCGCCGCGCGTTCGAGACCATCTCGACGATCTGCGACAGGACGGTATCAGCACCCACACGGCGCGCCTCGATCACAAGGCTGCCGTTCTTGTTGATCGTGCCGCCCGTGACCGGATCGCCGGGGCCTTTCTCGACCGGAACCGGTTCGCCAGTGATCATGCTTTCATCCACAGACGACCGGCCCTCGACCACTGTCGCATCCACCGGCACGCTGTCGCCGGGCCGCACACGCAGCCGGTCGCCCTCAACGACATTCTCCAATGGCGCATCATATTCAGTGCCATCCTCCAGCACCCGCCGCGCGGTCTTCGGCGCCAAGTCCAGAAGCGCACGGATGGCATCGCCCGTTTGTTCGCGCGCCCGCAGTTCCAGCACCTGGCCCACGAAGATCAGCGCCACGATCACGACTGCCGCCTCGAAATAGGTGCCGACGCCATGGCCCATCCGGTACTCCTCGGGGAACAGTCCGGGAAGGAAGGTCGCGACCATGGAATACAGGTAGGCCGCGCCGACCCCGAGCGAGATCAGCGTCCACATGTTGGGCGAGCGGTTTTTGATCGACTCCCAGCCTCGGCGAAAGAACGGCGCGGCGGCCCACAGGACGATCGGCGTGGCCAGAACCAATTCGATATAGGAAGCCAGCCGATGTCCGACCCAGTCCCTGACCGGTAGGTTGACCAGTTCACCCATGGTGAGGACGATCAGGGGAACGGCCGCAGCGGCGCTGATCCACATCCGCCGGGTAAATTCCGCCAGTTCGGGGCTGGGGCCGCCGGTCGGCAGCATCGGCTCCAGTGCCATGCCGCAGATCGGGCAGGCCCCGGGGGCATCGCGGATGATCTGCGGATGCATCGGACAGGTCCATGTCGTGCCGGTAGGCTGCGCGGCCTTGCGGCCTTGGGCGTGACCGCTGGCATAGAACCAGGGATCCTCCTTGAAGGCAGCGTCACACTTTGCCGAACAGAAGTGAAACGTCTTGCCGGCGAACTGGGCCTTGCGCGTCTCCGGGCTGACCGCGACGGTCATGCCGCAGACAGGGTCGATGGCGGTCGGGGCACCCTCCGGAATTGCGGCCGCACTATGATGATGGTGTTCCATTTCGCTCTTTCCTTGGTCCGGGGCGCGCGTTCCGGCTGAATTGCCACGGCAAAACCTTGGGTCGTTCGCGCGTGGCAGGGTAGAAAATAGGCTAAACCACCAGGGTGGCCGCGCGATCGAAACCGCGCGGCCGAAACCTTGTCACTTAGCGTTTTCGGAAAGCCAGGTTGTCATCTGCTCGATCTCGGCCGCCTGCGCCGCAATGACCTCCTCGGCAAGCGCCCGCATTTGCTCGTCCTTTCCGTGCTTGAGCAAGCCTTCGGCCATGTCGATGGCGCCTTGGTGGTGGGCGATCATCCCACAGGCAAAGGCCACATCGGCATCTTCATTCATCATGCCCTGATGCATGGCCGGCATCGTGACCATCATCTTGCGCATGTTTTCCTGAACATGCTGGGGCATATCCTCCATCTTCATGCCGCCCATGCCCATCATGCCCGCCATGCCGGAGCCCATGCCGCCAGCTTGCTGATCGGATCCCGTCGAGGCCCCCTCCATCTCGCCGGAGGGCATTTCTTGTGAGCCAGAGGATGCGGCACACTGTTCCGGAAGCTGGAATTCAGCATCTTGTGCGAACACAGGGCCCGAAAAGGTGGTCGCAGTGATTGCCAAGGCGGCAAGTATTTTAAGGGAATTCATGTGTCTTCTCCCAAGTAGGTTAGGTGGACGTTCAGGGTAGGCTGATGTTCAGAAAACAGATACGTGCATGATCACGTCATCAGGTTTCAGTCCTGCTCTGTTCAACTCCTTGGTGGACATTATACGCCCGGCTGGGACGGGCATTGTGCGTGTCGGGCTGGCGGACCCTGAAATTGGGTCAGGTTTCTCGGCCGTGTTGTTTTCTGAAGAATGATCCCCGCCAGTACCTGACTGAGATCCTCTTGTGCCGTGACTTGTTTCCTCAGCGTATGCAAAACTTGCCGTGATGCTGGCTACAGTCAAAGCAGCTACAAAGATGTTTTTCATCTTGCCTCCAAATGGCTTTAGAAAATTATTCCAGAATTTCAGTGATAGTCAGCTTGCCGTTCACGCGATCGGCAGCGAACTTGATGCTGTCGCCCTCGCTAAGCTTCTCAAGCATCTCTGGCTCAGCCACCTGGAACACCATCTTCATGGCGGGCATGTCGAGGTTTTTCAGTTCCTCGTGATCCACCGTCACCTTGTTCCATTTGGTGTCGATCTTGGTGACAGTCCCGTTCGTGATATGGGTATCCGCGAAAGCGGATCCAGCAGAAACGATCAAGGCAGCTGCGGTCAATTGGATCAGTTTCATGGTCTCGTCCTCGCTTTTTCAGGATTTGGTGACGTTCAAGGGGCCGTGCATGCCGGCCTCGTAGTGGCCCAGCATCAGGCAGGCGAATTCGAATTCACCTGCATTCTTAAAGGTCCAGAGGATCTCTCCGGTCTCGCCCGGCTGCAGGCGGACTGCATTTGGGTCGTCGTGTTCCATTTCAGGAAACTTGGCCATCAGCTCTTTATGCTCGGCGTTGGCCTCGACCGTATCCATGACGAACTCATGCTCCAGTTCACCCTTGTTGGTGATGACTAGACGGACGGTCTCGCCGGCTGCGAATGACAGCTCCTGGGGTTCGAAAACCATGGCGCCATCATCGGTTTCCCGCATGGACACCTCGACGGTCTTCATCTCTCCGTCGGTTGCCGGGGCGCCTGCAGCGTAGTCATGGCCGCCTTCATGGGTTCCTCCCGCCAGTGCAAAGGACGGGAAGAGGGCAACAGCAGTTACCAGCATCAACGATTTCATCGGATTTTCCTTGATTGTTGCTCGATAGTGAGGGTCAGCCCAACCGATTGCCGCCGCGGGGCGTCAGGATGGTTCGGGGGCTGTCGTTGCTGGCATGTTCGGGCAATTCACCCGTCCATTCCCAGGCCTGCGTACCGGGAGGGTTCTCATACCAACCCGGATCCGAGTAATCGTCGGGCGCGATCCCCTCGCGCACCTTAACGACAGAAAACATGCCGCCCATTTCCAGGGGCCCGAACGGACCCCAACCGGTCATCATCGGGATCGTGTTTTCAGGGATCTCCATGGACATCTCGCCCATGTCCGCCATGCCTGCGGTTCCCATTGGCATATAACCTGGCTGGTGCTTGCGGATCATCTCCGTCACACGGGCCTTGTTGGCACCAATGAAGGTGGGCAGTTCATGGCCCATTGCGTTCATGGTGTGGTGTGACTTGTGGCAATGGAATGCCCAATCACCCACATGATCGGCGTTGAACTCATAGGCCCGCATGGATCCTACCGGAATGTCGATGGTGACTTCTGGCCAACGGGCCTCGGGCCGAACCCATCCACCGTCCGTGCAGGTCACCTCGAAATCATAGCCGTGCATATGGATGGGGTGATTGGTCATGGTCAGGTTGCCCACACGCACCCGCACCCGGTCTCCCTTGCTGACGACCAACGGATCAATGTCCGGGAAAATTCGGCTGTTGAACGTCCAGAGATTGAAATCCGTCATCTCGGCGACACGCGGGATGTAGGTACCCGGATCGATGTCATAGGCCGCCAGCAGGATCCCGAAATCGCGGTCCACCGGCATGAAGGCCGGATCACGCGGGTGCACGATGAAGAGCCCCATCATGCCCATGGCCATTTGGACCATCTCGTCGGCATGAGGGTGATACATGAACGTGCCCGACTTCACTAAGTCGAATTCATAGACATAGGTCTTGCCGACCGGGATGGAGGGATGGCTCAAGTTCCCCACCCCATCCATGCCGGACGGCAGGATCAGCCCATGCCAGTGAACCGAGGTGTGTTCGGGCAGGCGGTTGGTAACATAGATGCGGACCCGTTCGCCCTCGATGGCCTCGATCGTCGGGCCTGTGGACTGGCCGTTATAGCCCCAAAGGCGAGCCACCATCCCGTCGGCCATGATCCGTTCGACGGGTTCGGCGACAAGGTGGAATTCCTTGACGTTCCCGTTCATCCGGTAGGGCAGCGACCAGCCGTTCAGCGTGACGATGGGGTTGTATTCGATGCCTGTCGTCGGGCGCGGCGGTATCTGGGTATAGGGACTATCGGTACTCGCCGCTTCCGGCAGATCGCGAAACCGCGTTTGTGCCATCCCCGCACTTACGGTCAGTGCGGCCGCACCGGCACCGATCCCCGCGCCCAGCATTGCTCTGCGGTTCATCATTCCTCTTCCCCTTCCTCGCTTGCGCTTCCACCTGTCGCCCCGCCCCAAATCGCTGCGGTCGCATCGGCTTCGGCCAACCAGTAATTGCGCTTTGCCTCGGCAGCGCTCAGCTCCGACTCCAGCTGCTCACGAGCGTCGTTCAGCAATTCAAAGGTCGAGGTCAGCATGCCGTTGTAGCTGAGGAGCGCCTGTTCATTGATCTCGCGCCGCAGAGGGAGAACCTGATCGCGCCAATGGCGGGCAATCTGATAGCTGCCGGTGACCGAGGTATGGGCCGCGCGGGCCTCTGATCGGGCATCGACGGCAGCCTGCGCGAGGCTGTTGGCGGATCGCATGTATTCCAGGCTGCCTCGGCGCGAGAGCAATCCGCCCGTGTCATAGACCGGGATCTGGAACTCGACGTCCATAACAGGGGAGCGCTCGGACTCTCCCTCTTCACGCTCGATTTCCACGCCAGTTGCAAATTCCGCATCCCCGATCATCCGGGTCTGCCCGTTCAAGCGGTACTGGTTGGCAATGGCCTGCAACTCCAAACGTCCGGCAGCCAGATCGACACGATTGGCGAGCGCCTGGCGTTCGATATCGGCACGGCCCGGCGCGCCTCCGGGCAACGCTGGCAGCCGGTCGGGAACAAAGAACTCGGTTCCGCTGCCCCAGAGACCCATCAAGCGGACCAGCTTCTCCTTGGCGAGCTGCGCTTCCAGCTTGGCTGCCGCTTGCTCAGCGGCCAGTTCGGCGGTGAAAGCATGTTCGCGTGCCTGATCGGCCCGGCTCAAAGCACCGGTGGCTCCCAGTTCGGATGCCAGTTCCGACGCCGCATTGGCGGTACTTTGAGATTGGCCGATCAGAGCTGCCGCTTCGAAGGCGCCCACTGCTTCGATCCAGCTGCGCCGCGTTTCATGGGCCAAGGCCAGGGTTTCGCCCGCAGCTGCCAATTGAGCCTGCCGGAAGCGAAGTTCGGCCGTCCTTGTCCGGGGCTTCTGGGTGGCAATGTCAAGGATCGACGAAATGAGCGTTGCCTCGATCGAGCGGGTGACATCGCCGCCCGCCAACCCGGACACCGAAAGTCCCACCGAAGGAACCGGACCACGAGCGGTTTCCCAAAGGTCGGCCGCCGACAGGCCCAGTTCCGCATAGCGCGCCTGAAGGCCAGGGTTGTTCAACAGCGCGATCTGGACCGCCTGATCGGCATTCAGGGTCTTGCGGTGAGCCATGGCCCGAACGCGCTGCGCATTCGCTTCCCGTTCAGCCGGGCTTTGCAACCACACCGCATCGGCACCCGCGGCGCGGCGGGAGATGTCGGAGACCGGAGCAAATCCGGCTCGCTGGTCGCTGGCTCTTTTCATTGTCGCGACATCGGCGCAAGCCGACAGCATTAGGACGGTGCCCAGGGAGAAAGACACGAGCTTTCTCATTCGCCACCCCCGATCTGCTCGGAGTTCAGGGTGGTCCAGTCCGCAGGCTCCATGACCCGCCGCGCGGTATAATTGACTGTTGGTCCTGCCGGAGCGATTGAAACGGGGCCTGCCGCGTCTGCTGCGGGAGGAGATGACATGTCCAGGGGCGGCAGCGGCGCACAGGCGGCTGCCAACAGCGGCAAAGCCGCCGTGAAGATCGGTTTCATGAGACTTGGGTTCCGCTTGAGATCAGAATGATGGGGGCTGCGACCTGCTCAGGCCACAACAAGCATCGTTCGGATCAGCCGCGCGGAGGGCGGCGGAGACCTTCCGGAATCGTGAGTTCGACCAATGATTCCGGCTGGATCACGGCCAAGGTCTGTCCGACGTCAGTGGCCGGCATGACATTGTTGAAAGGGGGAAGCGCCGTCGAAGGACAGGCGTGCGCTTTGCAATGAGAAGCATGAGCGTCCTTGGACGCATCATGATCTTCAGCATGTCCCTGGTGCTGATGGGCGGCGCTTTCAGTCTCGGCCGCGATGTCATCATGACCAGGATTATCCTGGTTCAAAGCGGCCAACTGGTTGGAGACGGTATCGGAAACTGCCCGTACCGATGTAATCTCACATTCCAGTGCCATCGCCGCCTTGGCTGACGATATGGCGAAGCTGGCCGAGACGATCGTCACGACAAGCACGGTAACAAGCTGGCGCAGCAAGCTCGACATTCTTACCGAATAAATCCGCAGAGCCGTCGCAACAACAGAATTTTGGCTTGGCTGACAGGAACGTTATCGCTGATAGCCGGAAGAGCCAGGAGACTTCCGGGGAATTGGGGGGCAGTTTTCCCGGCCGTTGATGATGGCTGGAATGAACTTGCAGGGGGCAAGGGTCGCGGCACTTTGTCGCTCCCATCTTCCACTTGACTGTCTTTGGCCTGATATGAGGAGTAGAAAGGGCGCAGCAACATGAGGCACAGGGTGCTGACCAACCACATGCGACTGCCGGGGGCGTCTGACGAGTATCCGTGCGCTCTTGTTTGCAGTCATGCAGGGGGTTTGACACGAATGCCGGCCCTTGGAGGGGGATTGTCCTTATGAGTGCTGAAGCCAGATCTGTCAGGCTAAGCCTGCAGGACTGGCTGCGGAAGGCCGCCACTGTCATCCTGATGGTAGCCTTTGCCGTCCTGGTCCTGCAGACAACGGCGCATGCCGGAATGGGCGCGCACATACGCCATGACGACTTGGCAGTGGCGGCGGCAGATCACCATTGCCAACCTTCTGACGCGTCTGCGGGCGCATCTGGGCTTTCCTCCTCGGATCACTGTGGTGCCGATGCGGACAGGCTGGATGCCTATGGCGACAGCTGCGACCAGTTCTGCGGGCTCTTTATCGTTCTGCCTCGTCAATCGCTGACCGATCCGCTTGTCGGCGGAGACTTCCTGTTCAAAATCTGGTCGGACCGTCTCGGTCGGACGGCTCTGGGACTCCTTCGGCCGCCGCGTTCGTTCGTGGCTGCATAACGGCCCAAGGCCGACGGGACAGGTGTCTCGCGGCCGTCTCAGCCCATCGGCCGAGAGCACTGTCCCTAAACACCAGATTTCGGCAGGAGCCGTGCGTCCATGCGTGATGCCGCTCCTTCACAGCACAGGAATAAATCAATGAAACGAACTGCAATTGCCCTTTCCTTGGGTCTGTCGGCGGTACTACCCGCTGCTGCCCTCGCTCAGGGCGAGCATGGAACTCATCATTCTGCCGAGCAGCAAGGTCAGGTTGCGACGTCAGCCTCACCGGCAATGCCGATGGAGAGCATGAACGGTCCATCCTCGCTCATGATGCAGGAAATGTCTGCCGAATGCGTAGCTGCCATGCAGAAGATGAGGCAGGCCATGATGGCTGCGTCTTCGCCTGATGCGGCAACCCCGGTCAGCAAGGACGTTCCCGATTTCACTCAAGCCAATATCCTGGCGATGGACGCGATGCATGCGCCCATGGCTCGGGGCATCATGGCTGATGACCCGGACGTCGCCTTTGTTCGCGGCATGATCCCGCATCATCAGGGCGCGATCGCCATGGCCCGCGTGGTGCAACAACACGGTGTCAACGGCGGTGCAAAATCCGGCCACGCGGCGGGGTAAAATCAGGCCAGGCGGCGGTGACCGGCACCATGGCGCGCGCGCTCA
>NZ_JAFNAW010000093.1 GCF_017356265.1 Paracoccus fontiphilus
GCCGTCGACGCCGCCGCCGCCGCCGCGCCGGGCTGGGCCGCGACCCCGCCCCGGCAGCGGGCCGAAATCCTGCGCCGTTGCTGGGAATTGATGACCCGCGACGCCGAAAGGCTGGCGCGGCTGATCAGCCTGGAAAACGGCAAGGCGCTGAAGGACGCGCGCGGCGAGGTGGCCTATGCCGCCGAGTTCTTCCGCTGGTTCGCCGAGGAAGCCGTGCGCGGCACGGGCGACCTGGGGCTGGCGCCGTCCGGGGCGAACCGCATCCTCGTGCAGTACCAGCCCATCGGCGTGTCGCTGCTGATCACGCCCTGGAACTTTCCCGCCGCCATGGCCACGCGCAAGATCGCGCCCGCCCTTGCCGCAGGCTGCACCTGCATCCTGAAGCCCGCGACGGAAACCCCGCTGACCGCCTATGCCGTGGCCCGGCTGCTGGCCGAGGCGGGCGTTCCGGCGGGCGTCGTCAACGTGCTGACCACCAGCACCACCGGCCGGGTGGTGAACGCCATGCTGGACGACCCACGCGTGCGAAAACTGTCCTTCACCGGCTCGACCGAGGTGGGGCGCGTGCTGCTGCGCAAGGCCGCCGACCGGGTGATCCACTCGTCGATGGAACTGGGCGGCAACGCGCCCTTCCTGGTGTTCGAGGATGCCGACCTGGATGCCGCCCTGGACGGGCTGATGGTCGCCAAGATGCGCAACGGCGGCGAGGCCTGCACCGCCGCCAACCGCATCTATGTCCACCGCAGCATCGCCGAGGATTTCGCCGCCCGGCTGGCCGACCGCATGTCGGCGCTGCGCGTCGGCCCCGGCGCCGATGCGGCCACCGACTGCGGCCCGCTGGTCAATGCGGGCGCGGTGAGCAAGGTGGCCGAACTGGTCGACGACGCCGTGGCGCGCGGAGCCCGCGTGCTGTGCGGCGGCAAGCGCGGCGTGGGGCCGGGACATTTCTACCTGCCCACGGTGCTGTCGGGCGTCAGCGACGACGCCGCCATCCGGCGCGAGGAAATCTTCGGCCCCGTCGCGCCCCTTTACGTCTTCGACACCGAGGACGAGGCCATCGCCCGCGCCAACGACACGGAATACGGCCTAGTGGCCTATCTCTACACCCGCGACCTGTCGCGCGGCCTGCGCCTGTCCGAGACGCTGGAGGCGGGCATGATCGCGCTGAACCGGGGCCTTGTCTCGGACCCGGCCGCGCCCTTTGGCGGCGTCAAGCAATCGGGCCTGGGGCGCGAGGGCGCGCATCACGGGATGCTGGAATTCATGGAAGCGAAATACATCGCGACGGACTGGTAGGATCATGAGGAAATATTCCATCGCCACGCTGGAAGGCGACGGCATCGGCCCCGAGGTGGCGCAGGCCACGATCCGCGTGCTGCGCGAAGCCTGCGGCGACATGCTGGACTTCCAGATGCTGGAGGGCGGCGCCGGCCATTACCGGAAATCCGGCGAATGCCTGCCCGAGGACAGCTTCATCGCCTGCCGCGACGCCGACGCGATCCTGCACGGCGCGGCGGGCATTCCCGGCGTCGTCTATCCCGACGGAACCGAGGTGGGCAACGACCTGCACCTGCGCCTGCGCTTCCGGCTGGACCTTTACGCCAACGTTCGCCCCATCAAGCTGCTGCCCGGCGTGACCTCGCCCCTGCGCGGGTTCGAAGGCTGCGGCATCGACTATGTCATCATCCGCGAGAACACCGAGGGCCTTTATGCCAGCCGCGGCGCCGGCGTCCTGCTGCGCGGAGAGATGGCGTCGGACACGCTGGTCGTGACACGCAAGGGGACCGAGCGCGTGGCCGAGTTCGCCTTCAACCTGGCCCGGCAGCGCAACGGCGCCCTGCGCGACGGCAAGCGCCGCGTCACGGTCTGCGACAAGGCCAACATCCTGCGCACCTATGCCTTCTTCCGGCAGGTCTGCGACGAGGTCCACGCCCGCCACCCGGATGTCGAGATCGACTATGCCTATGCCGACGCGATCACCGTGCACATGGTCAAGCGCCCCGACTTCTACGACGTGATCGTGGCCGAGAACATGTTCGGCGACATCATCTCGGACCTGGGGGCGGCCACGGCGGGCGGCATGGGCATCTCGCCGTCCGGAGAGATCGGCGACCATCACGCGCTGTTCCAGGGGGCGCACGGCTCGGCGCCCGACATCGCCGGGCAGGACGCGGCAAGTCCGATGGCGACGGTGCTGTCGGGCGTGATGATGCTGCGCTGGCTGGCCCAACGCCATGGCGACGCGCGCCTGGGGGAAGCCGCTGACCGGATCGAGACGGCATCCGAAACCGTGCTGGGCCGGGGCATAGCCGTGCCGCGCGACCTGGGCGGCGACGCCCGCTGCAGCGAAGTCGCGACGGCGCTGTGCCGGGCGCTGGCATGAAGGAGGAGGGGATGGACAAACCCGTGATCGGCGTCATCGGCGTGGGCCTGATGGGCCACGGCATCGCCAGGAACATCGCGACCAAGGGCTGGCGTCTGAACTATCTGCGCCATGCCGGGAACCGGCCCACCGGGGATCTGGACGCGGCCGGTGCGCGCGGCTGGTCCACGGCGGCAGAGATGGCCGCCGCCAGCGACGTGGTGCTGCTCTGCGTGACCGGCACGCCCCAGGTCGAGGATGTGCTGACCGGATCGGGCGGCGTGCTTGCCGCGATCCGGCCCGGCACGGTGATCGTCGACTGTTCCACGGCGATCCCGGAATCGACCGTGGCGCTTGCCGCCCGGGTAGAGGCCGCGGGCGGTCGCTTCCTCGACGCCGCCATGACCCGCACCCCGAAAGAGGCCGAGGAAGGCCGCCTGAACCTGCTGATCGGCGGGCATGACGACACGGTGGCCGACGTGATGCCGCTGCTGGAAGCCTTTTCCGAAAACCGTTTCCATGCCGGTCCTCCGGGGGCGGGACACCGCCTGAAGCTTTTGCACAACTTCGTCTCGCTGGGCATGGTCACGCTGTTGTCCGAGGCCGCGGCCTGCGCCCACAAGGCGGGCATCCCCGAGACGGTTCTGGTTGACTGCCTGCGGCGCGGTGGCGGCCATGGCGCGGCCCTGGATCGGGTCGCCCCGTTCCTTCTGGAGGGACGGACCGACCAGATGCAGTTCACGATCGACAACAGCCTGAAGGATCTGACCTATTACGGCAGCATGGCGGCCGAGGTCGGCGCCGTCGACACCATCGCCCGCGCGGCGCGCCAGACCCTGTCCGACCTTTCCGAAAGCGGCAACGGAGACGTTTTCCTGCCGCGCCTGGCCGAGGTTCTTGTGAAAGGCTGACGGCCCGCCGGGTGCCGGCCGGGCGCTGATCGGCGGCGCCCCGGCCGTGCGCATCCGGCCTGCCGCGGCAAGGCGCACGCGCCCTCGATCGGGCGGCACGTTGAACAAGGCCCCGGCGGCATCAAGGGCCATCCGCGGCAACGGCCCGAGCCGGCTTCGGAAACGGTCCCGGCATTCGGCAGTCGTTCGCGCCCGTCCGTCGCCGTTCAGGATGTGGTTGCCGCCTCTGCCGAAGATCCTGTCGGCGCCGCCCGTGAACAGCGGCGAGCCCGCCGTGAGGATCGGCGTTGATCTGCCGGGCGCGGACGCCTTGCGGAACGCCGGTGCGCCTGGCGCCGTTCCGAAAGGATCGAAGGAGTATCCCGATGATCCGAGAGGTCCTTGTCACGGCCATCGCGCTTGTCGCCGCCTGGAACTCCAGCAGCCTGGTCTTCCTGCGCGTGGACGAAAGCCAGGTCCGTCAGCCGGTGCCGCGCGTCGCCGCGGACCGATCCCCGCCCGCGTCCCATCCCGCCTTTCGCGACGTCCGGGATGCACGGCCCGCCCCGCCGGAGAACCTGACGTCGCGGCTGGCCCTCAAGCGTGCCGCCGCTCCGCCGCCGCGTCCCGTCCGGGTCGAGACCGCGCGCCCGCAGCCGCGTCCCGCCACGGCGGCGCAGATCCTGGATGGCGCCGCCATTCCCCCGCCGCCGGTATCCCTGCGCAACGCAAGCGATCTGTCCTGCATCGCCGTCGCCATCTATCACGAAGCGCGCGACCAGGGCGACTTCGGCCAGCGTGCCGTCGCCTCGGTGATCCTCCAGCGTGCGGCGTTGCCCCATCGCTGGGGCGGCACGGCCTGCGGGACCGTGGTCCCGACGCAGTTCAGCTTCCTCACCTCGCGCTTCGACTATCCCCTGATCGACGACATGGAGGCCTGGCGGAAGGCGGTCCGGTTCGCCGCCCGCGCCCTTGTCGAGGGGCCGATGCCGGAACTGAAGGGCGCTGACCACTATCATGCCGCGGCCATCACCCCGGACTGGGCCCCGCGCATGACGCGCGTGCGGCTGATCGACGATCACGTCTTCTATGTCGAGGAGGCGTCCTGAACGGCAGGCCTCGCGCGGACGCCCTGCGGCCTGCGACGTCCCTTCGGCTGCCCGGGATCGAGCCTGCCGCGGGCATCCATCCCGGGCTGCGCGCCGCGCCAGCGGGACCTTTCGCCCGTGCCGGAGGGTCCGGCCGCCCGCCCGCCATCCTTCTGGCGCTTGACAGCGTGCCGCGCCTGCTGCCCATAACGCGTGTCACACAGGGGGGCGTGATGCAGCAGAAGCGAGTGACCTTGGAGGAGATCGCGCAGGCCGCGGGCGTGTCGCGGGCGACCGTGTCCCTGGTCGTCCGCAAGTCGCCGCTGGTGGCGGACCATACCCGCGCGCGGGTCGAGCAGATCATGGCCGAGATGGACTATGTCCGCGACATCGGGGCGGCGCGGCTTCGCAACAGGTCCAGCCGGACGATCGGTGTCATCGTTCCCAACCTGGTAAACTCTTTCTTCACGGAATTCCTGTCCGGGGTCGAGGAGGTGATGGCCCGCGACGACCGGGTCGTGCTGCTTGCCAACAGCCATGACGATCCCCGGCGGCAGGACGAAATCCTGCAGCGGTTTCGCGGGCACGGGGTCGACGGGGTGATCCTGTGTCCCGCGGTCGGCACCGCGCCCGAACTGCCCGGCCGGATCGCCGGATGGGGAATGCCGCTGGTGCAGGCGCTGCGCGAGGTCGGCCCGCCCACCGACTTTGCCGGCGCGGACTACATTTCCGCCGTTTCGCTGGCGATGCGGCACCTGGTCGCCCAGGGATGCCGGCGCGTGGCCTTCCTGTCCGTCAGCGCCCGAACGTCGGCCCGCGAGGAGCGGCTGGCCGGCTATGCCCGCGCCCTGGCGGAGACGGCGGCCGAGGATGCGGGTATCGTCGAGGCGGATCTGACCTGGGAAGGCGCGGCGCGGTCGGCCGCGCAGATCCTGGCCCTGGACACCCGCCCGGATGCGGTGCTGTGCTTCAACGACATCCTGGCCGCGGGGCTGATGGCCGGGCTGCGCCAGGCAGGCTGCGAGCCGGGGCGCGATCTGGCCGTGGTGGGGCTGGATGACCTGCCGCTGGCGGCCCTGACCTATCCGACCCTGACCAGCGTCGCCATGGACGCGCCGGGCATCGGGCGCAAGGCGGCGCGCCTTCTGGCCCGCAGGCTGGCCGATTCCGGCGCGCCGCCCGAACAGGACATCGTGGCCCCTCGGCTGGTCGTCCGGGGCAGCAGTCCGAAAAGGGTTTGACACAGCCGTGATTCGAATTTAGATCGTTCTAAATACCGGGCACGACACATCCGCAGGGGAGGGCAGATGTATCAGTTCAACTTCGGACCTGTGTTCGAGAACCTCGACCTGCTGCTTCATGGCGCATGGCTGACGGTCCGGCTGTCGTTTCTGGCGATGATCCTGGGGCTGGCGGTGTCGCTGCTGGGCGCGGTTGCCAAGACCTCGGCCATCCGGCCGCTGCGCTGGCTGGTCGATGCCTATGTCGAGGTGATCCGCAACACCCCGTTCCTGATCCAGATCTTCTTCATCTTCTTCGGCCTGCCTGCCGTGGGCATCTCGATGTCGCCGAACACCGCCGCGCTTGTGGCGCTGGTGATCAATGTCGGCGCCTACGGGACCGAGATCATCCGCGCCGGCATCGAATCGATCCCGAAGGGCCAGATCGAGGCGGGGCGCGCGCTGGGCCTGAGTTCCGTCAACATCTTCCGCTACGTGGTCGTGGTGCCTGCCCTGCGCAACATCTATCCGGCGCTGACCAGCCAGTTCATCTACCTGATGCTGACCTCCAGCGTGGTGTCGGTGATCTCGGCCAACGACTTGGCCTCGGCGGGGGCGGATCTGAACGCCCGCACTTTCGCCAGCTTCGAGATCTACCTGGTGCTGACGGTGATGTATTTCCTGCTGGCGCTCGGTTTCTCGGCACTGTTCGGGGCGATCCGCCGCGTGTTCTTCACCTATCCCGCGAGCCGTTGACATGATCCGCGAATTCTCGTCCGCCGATGTGATGTTCATCGTCCTGGCCGTCCGCTGGACGCTGATCCTGTCCGCCATCGCCTTTGCGGGCGGGGCCGTGGGCGGGCTGCTGGTCGCGCTGGCGCGCACCTCGGCCAGCAGGGCGCTGCGGCGCGCGTCCGCCGGGTTCATCCAGGTGTTCCAGGGCACGCCGCTGCTGATGCAGTTGTTCCTGGTCTATTTCGGGCTGGCGGTGATCGGGCTGCCGATCGACCCGCTGCTGGCCGCCGCCGTCGCGCTGACCCTTCATGCCAGCGCCTATCTGGGCGAGATCTGGCGCGGCAGCATCGAGGCGGTGCCCCCCGGCCAGACCGAGGCCGCGACCGCGCTGGCGCTGTCCTATCCCCACCGGATGCGGCATGTCGTCCTGCCGCAGGCCGCGCGGATCGCCACCGCGCCGACGGTCGGCTTTCTGGTGCAGCTGATCAAGGGCACCTCGCTGGCCTCGATCATCGGCTTTACCGAACTGACGCGCGCCGGCCAGATCGTCAACAATGCCACGTTCAAGCCGTTCCTGGTCTTCGGCACCGTCGCGGCCCTGTATTTCATCCTGTGCTGGCCCCTGTCGCTGATGGCCCGCAGGCTCGAGGCGCGGATGCGCCTTGCCGTAACCCGCTGAATCTCGAGGAGGAGAAACCATGAAGCTGAACCGCCGCCTGTTCGCCGCGCTTGCCGCGACAACGCTTGTCGCGGGCCTTGCCGGGCCGTCATCCGCCGCCGATCTGGCCGCTATCGAGGGCGCCGGGACCATCAAGGTCGGGATGCTGGTCGATTTCCCGCCCTTCGGCATCCAGGACGCCTCGGGCAACGCGGACGGCTATGATGCCGACGTGGCCAAGGCCCTGGCCGAGTCGCTGGGCGTCCAGGCGCAGATCGTGCCGGTGACGGGGCCGAACCGCATCCCCTATCTGCTGTCGGGCCAGGTGGACGTGCTGGTGGCATCGCTTGGCATCACCGAGGAACGGGCCCAGAAGGTCGACTTCTCGACCCCCTATGCGGGCATCGCCATCGCCGTCTATGGCGCGACCGGAACCGAGGTGAAGGAACCCGCCGACCTGGCCGGCCAGACCATCGCCGTCGCCCGCGCCTCGACCCAGGACACCGGCGTGACCGGCGTGGCCCCCGAGGGCACGGAGATCCGCCGCTTCGACGATGACGCCAGCGCGGTGCAGGCGCTTTTGTCGGGGCAGGTCGGCCTGATCGGCCTGTCGAACGTCGTGTTCCTGCAGGTGGAGAAGGTCGCGGCCGGAAAGTTCGACAAGAAGTTCGACCTGTCCAGCCAGGTGCAGGGCATCGCGGTCGCGCCGGGGTCGGACGCGCTGCTGGAAAAGGTCAACGCCTTTGTCCAGACCGCCCGCACCGACGGCACGCTGGACGAGATCCACCGGAAATGGCTGGGCGAGCCGCTGCCGGACTTCGTCAAGAGCGCCGAGTGACCGGAACGGCCCGGTCCGCGCGGCCGGGCCGCCTTTCGTGGAAAAAGGGGGGATCATGTCCGAAGACGCTGTCATCATGCGCGCCGTCAACAAGTATTACGGCGGCTTTCATGCCCTGGTCGATATCGACCTGACCGTGCGGCGCGGCGAACGCATCGTCATCTGCGGCCCGTCTGGGTCCGGAAAGTCCACGCTGATCCGCACGATCAACCAGCTCGAGGCGATCCAGGGGGGCACCATCGTCGTGGACGGGGTGGAACTGACCGCAGGGGGCGACAACGTCGCCCGGGTGCGCCAGGACGTCGGCATGGTGTTCCAGAACTTCAACCTGTTCCCGCACATGACCGTGCTGGAGAACTGCGTCCTGTCGCCCATGAAGACCCGCAAGGTCCCGCGCGCCGAGGCCGAGGCGACCGCGCGGCACTATCTGGACCGCGTCAGGATCCCCGAACAGGCCGACAAGTATCCCGCGCAACTGTCCGGCGGCCAGCAGCAGCGCGTGGCCATCGCCCGCGCGCTTTGCATGAAGCCGCGCATCATGCTGTTCGACGAGCCCACCTCGGCCCTGGACCCGGAAATGGTCAAGGAGGTGCTGGACACCATGATCGACCTCGCGCGCGAGGGCATGACCATGCTGTGCGTCACGCACGAGATGGATTTCGCCCGCGCCGTGGCCGACCGGGTGATCTTCATGGACAAAGGCGTCATCGTCGAGGAAGGCGCCCCCGACGCGTTCTTCGGCAACCCGAAGAACGAACGCCTGCGCAACTTCCTGGGGCAGATCGCGTGACCCGTCCCCGCATCCTGTCGCTGGCCGCCCTGAAGCCCGAGGACATGGCCCGGCGGCTCGAGGCCGACTACGAGGTGGTGCGCGACATCGCGGCCGCCGCCGATGTCGAGGCGGTCGTGACCGCCGGCAACGTGGGTCTTTCGACCGAGCAGATGCGGCAGCTTCCCGCGCTGCGGCTGGTCGCCGTGAATGGCGTGGGCCTGGACGCCGTCGATCTGGCCGAGGCTTCGCGGCGCGGCATCGCCGTGACGACGACGCCGGATGTCCTGTCCGCGGCCGTGGCGGAAATGGCGCTGGCCCTGGCCCTGGCGGTGGGCCGGCAGGTTGCCCAGGGCGACCGTTTCGTGCGCGCGGGCGACTGGGGCCGGGGCGGCAAGCTGGGCCTTGCGTCCTCGGTCCTGGACCGGCGGGCGGGGGTTCTCGGCTATGGCCGGATCGGCCGGCGGCTGGCGGACATGCTGCGGGGCTTGGGAATGACCGTCAGCTATACGGCGCGGGCGGAAAAATCCGGCACGCCCGACAGGTTCCGCCCCGACGCGCAAAGCCTGGCGCGGGATTGCGAGCTGCTGTTCGTGACGGCGGCGGGCGGGTCCGACACGCGCGGCCTGGTCGATGCCGGTGTCCTGGCCGCCCTGGGTCCGCAGGGCATCGTCGTGAACGTCGCCCGCGGCCCGGTCGTGGACGCGGCGGCCCTGGCCGAGGCGCTGCGTTCGGGCGCGATCGCCGGGGCCGGGCTTGACGTCTTCGACAACGAGCCGGACGTGCCGCAGGCGCTGCTGGATGCCCCGAACTGCGTGCTGACGCCCCATGTCGGTTCGGCCACCGTTCAGGCGCGCCGGACGATGGCGCAGCTGGTGCTGGACAATCTGGCGGCGCATTTCGCGGGCAGGCCCCTGCCCACGCCCTACGAGGCCTGACATGCGCGTCCTGGCCATCGGCGAGCCGCTGATCGAATTCACCGCCCGGGCCGACGCGCCCTCGACCTTTGACAGGCGGGCCGGGGGCGACACGCTGAACACGGCGATCTACCTGGCCCGGCTGACCGCGCCGGGGACCGTGGGCTACCTGTCCTGCCTTGGCGACGATCCCCACAGCCGCTGGCTGCGCGGCCAGATCGAGGCCGAGGGGGTCGACACCGCGTTCCTGATCGAAAGGGCGGGCGGGCGGCCCGGCCTCAGCTTCATTGCGACCGATGCGGCCGGGGAACGCAGCTTCGCCTACTGGCGCGACCAGTCCCCCTTCCGCGACCTGTTCCGGGACGGGTCCGGCCTTGCGGCCCTGGACAAGGCCGATACGCTGTTCCTGTCGGCCGTCGCGCTGGCGGTGCTGCGGCCGGACGGCCGCGCGGCACTGCTGGACGCGCTGCAAAGGCGCCGGGCGCAGGGGGCGGGCATCGTTTTCGACACCAACTATCGCCCCGCCTTGTGGACGGACGCCGCCACGGCGCGGCAGGTGATCGCGCGAGCGGCGGGGATCGCCACGCTGCTGCTGCCGTCCTTCGACGACATGGCCGGCTGCTTCGGCTGCGCCGATCCCGCCTCTGCCATCGCGGCGCTGCGGGGAATGGGCGGGGCCGAGATCGTCCTGACAAC
>NZ_JAFNAW010000094.1 GCF_017356265.1 Paracoccus fontiphilus
CCCGTGATCATGGTGGGGTGGATGTCGTACTTCTTGGCCTGTTCGGCCGTCGTCAGGTCCTCGCGAATGGCTTCCAAAGCCACCTTCGCCTTGAACTCGGCCGAATAGCGCTTTCGTTTCGTCATGCGGATCAGTCCTTCGTCAATCGCCAAAGCTTAGCGACTGGTCCGAATTCCTGCGACCACCTCTCCCTTCCTCCCGGGCAAGCTGCCCCAAGGGTATGTTGTTCGGCGGCAGCATCTTCGTCAGAACTGCTGCCTTTCGTTCCGGTGAGTAACCCAAGTCGTCGTCCTATTCCGCCCGCCATATCTATCATTTTAGATCGAGAACGGGTGACAACTCTCCTGACAGACGGGGCCCCCGGATCAACCATGAAGACTTTGCCTCAGACCGCTACCGCCGACCGGTCGGATGATCGTGGAACAGCTGGTCGGATGATCGTGGAACAGCTGGTCGGATGTTGCTGGAATAAGCGGTCGGATGCCGTGGAATACGCAGTTGCCGACAGATCGTTGCCGACTTGGTCGAGGATGACATCCTCGATCTTTCGAATTGGCAGCCCGTTGAGCCTGTGCATGTCAGGCAAGTCGGCAGCACCGTCGAGGTCACGGCAGGTCTGGAAAAGATCGTCTGCCAGAACACAACAACAGACGTCGTACGCGGTGCAATCGTAGGAGCACTCTATGAGTGGGAAAGCTGAACTTGAACCAGGCACCGATGTGGCTCGGGCTCATGGTTGCACCTGCGAACTGCCCGATCCATGATTCATATGCCGGGTATCGGCAGGAGTCCTGAGACTGAAGAGAGGGCTTAGGTTCCCTCTTCCATTTCAGACCGGAGGTTCTGCTTAGCATCTCCGCATTTTTTGCAAAGCATGAACAGATCCTGGTGCTGTTCCACGATGTCACCCTTTAAGTCGGGTGGCTCGAAGGCCCGCCCGCAATAGCCGCAGGCGCCAAAGTTACTGACGCTGTCTGCCGCGGCTATGGCATCAAATCGGATCAGTCGATCGGGGGTCACATCTGCAATCCTAACGCTTCAAGCTTCTGCTTCAGGTGCGGTACTATTTTAAGCGTCGGCTGATTGCGTGCAGCATCAATCCGCTTCTGTACTTCTGTAAGATCGCCTTGGCGCACTAGGACGTTGAGCAGTTGGCAAAATGGTTGAGACTTTGGCTTTATCGTTAAGCTTTTCTCGAACTCGGCAATAGCTGTGATTGGATCGCTTTGTGCGATGGTCTGCGCACGCTCTGCATGCCAAGTTGCCGTGCCCTCAGCTGGTGGATCGAAGCTCATAACCTGATCATGCTCGATGATGCTGATGATTAATGGCTTTAATATCAGAGCCTCCGAAAGTGTGGCTAACACAGTGTGACCGCCGTGCGGCACCTTCACGAGGCGTGCGCTGGGGTAAGCCGGAAGTACCATTTCATCGACCACTTGTGCGTCCTGTTTCCGCATCGAGTCATATATCACAACTGGGCTCTTTGACGATAAAGGCGTATCAGCCAAGTTCACGTGCGTGATTGCGAGATCGGCATATTTCTTATGCCCAAGGGGCCGCCAAGCAGGAAGCATAGGCGCACCGGCGATGATCCTGGCGTCGATACTGCCGCCATAATACAGCGCGGCATAAGCGCCGAGGCTCGATCCATAGCAGACTACATCTCGGTCTGCACAGGTGGACGCAACGGCGTCAAAGAAGGTGTCAACTGTCAAGCCCTGAAACTGCGTGCCGTGGCGCTGTGCTACATAGATCGTGTCGTAACCCAAGCCTTTGATGAAGCTCGTGCCAAATCCTTCGGCCGCGAGGTCTGAAGGCTGACCGCCGAACGTGATGACAATGCGGTCCGTCAGTGCTTCGCCGTGCTGATGGAGAGTGATCCGATAGTCGTCGTGATCCGCGAGGGTCGTGGCAGCCAATGTGATGCTCCGTCCTAAGTAGCCCTGTAGATAATCGCATAGTTGTGTTCATCAAACGAAATACAACCCGGCTGGGCTGAAAGCTGCCTGTTGCCAACTGCAGCTGACGGAAAACCTAAAGGTTACAAAGCAAGATGATCGAAAGTTCTGGCGCGAGATCGCCGGTGCGCGGGCACCGGAGATCAGGGCGCGTTCAACGCCTAGCGGATACTACAAGCAAGGCCATTACCCGATGAGCCTCGCCGATTTCATCAAGGAGGTTGGCGGCGGCCTGGCAGGCGTCGTCATCGTCGTTCAGGGCTGGTTTAACTGGATCCAGTACAAGCGCAACAGCGAGCTGCAGGACAAGATGCTGGCCATGGCCGAGACCTCGGTTCGGGAAAGCCGCGACCTGTTGACCGACACCAACAAGACGACCAGCGCCAATACCGAGATCATGCGGCGCGCCGTGCAGCTGCTCGAAGACCACCGCGACGAACGCGTGCGGCTATTGGAGGATCGGCGATGATGGGGCGGCTCATCCGACAGTTGACCGGCCACGGCCGGCGCGAGGCCATCGGGTACTACGTTCCCGATCGGGTGAACGCCCTGGTCAAAAAGTGAGGCACAGGCCGCGATACTATCAGCGCAGCCGCAGATTTCGGAAGCGTTGCCGGTGGCAATCGGCATAAATACCACCTTAAGCTGAAGAATCGTTTTTTGCAGTCTGTGCATGGGCTTGAACTGGCCCCCATTTCGACCGGACACCGGGCACAACCATGGAGGCTTAGGCATATGCCTGAGCACGTGCTTATGTCAGGGATCGAAATCATCACCGATGGCGGCCGCCGGCGCCGCTGGACCGCCGCCGAGAAGTTGCGGATCGTCGAGGAGACGCTGGACGACCGCGCCAGCATCTCGGTCGTGGCGCGGCGCAATGGCGTAGCGCCAAACCTGTTGTATCGTTGGCGGCGTCTGATGCTGGAAGGGGGAAGCGTCGCGGTGACCGAAGACGACGATGTGACCTGCAACCGCGTGGTCCGGGAGATGGAAGACCGCATTCGCGAACTTGAGCGCGCGCTTGGCCGCAAGACGCTGAAGGCGGACATCCTGCGGGAGGCTCTGGACAAGTCACGGGTAAAAAAACCGACCTTGCTCGCGCGGTCGCCACTGAAGGACGATTTCCAGTGAAGGCGGTGGCAGAGACGCTGGGTGTCGCCCGCTCCAACCTGATCGACCGGCTTCAAGGCAAAGCAAAGCCGCGGCGGCGCTACCATAAAGCGCAAGACGCGGCGTTGGTGCCGCTGATCACAGCGTTGGTGGCAGAGCGGCCGACCTATGGCTACCGTCGCATCACCGCGATCCTGAACCGCCAACTGCGGGCAGAAGGCTTGGCACCGTGCAATCACAAGCGCACCTACAGGATCATGAAAGCACTCAACCTGCTGCTGGCGCGGAAATACTCCGAACGGCCGGAGCATGTTCACGACGGCAAGGTCATCGTGATGCGATCGAACCTCCGCTGGTGCAGTGACGGCTTCGAGTTCGCTTGCTGGAACGGCGACATCGTCCGGGGCGCCTTTATCATCGATGCCCATGATCGCGACATCATCGCGTGGAAGGCTGTGATCAATGCCGGCATCAGCGGGTCCGGCATTCGCGACATCATGCTTGAAGCCGTGGAGCGACGGTTCAGGGCGCTGCGTGCGCCAGCGACAATCGTGATGCTGACCGACAACGGGCCGCCTTACATCGCCAAGGATACCCAGATCTTCGCCCGCCAGCTCGGTCTGAAACCCTGCTTTACCCCGGTGCAGAGCCCACAGAGCAATGGCATCTCAGAGGCATTCGTAAAGACGCTCAAGCGCGACTACGTCCAAGTGACGCCGCTGCGGGATGCCCAGACAGTCCTAGGATTGATCAAAAACTGGTTCGAGGATTGCAACGACAACCACCCGAACTCAGGGCTGAAGATGCGCTCGCCCCGCGAGTTCATCGCAGCTGAAACCGCAATCGCCTGAGTGTCCGGTAAAACGGGGGCAAGACCAGGGCTGGCGTTTCCTCAACTAGGCAAGAAACTACAAAGCCCACCCTTCTAGGTGGGCTTTCCTTATCTTGGGTGTGCCCTTGGCCAGAGATTCGTGGACAAGCATTGATTGCACACTTATTGGTTGCAGGCGCGGCGGTTCTGAGGTTGGCTATGGCCGATATCACGCGCCGCCTAACCCCTAAACGCTGAGCCTCCTGTGTCAGAACATCAAGCGAACTGTTATCCTCAACCCAGCGAAGGATGGTCGCGTAGTTTCAGGGTAGTGAAAAATGCTATTCTCACTCCGCCTGAAGTCTTTGGTGGGTTTCCTGTCTGCGGTGTCTATGGACCCGACGGAGACGAGCCGTTCGCGGCACATTGGCGAGAGGACAAGTTGATATCTCGACCGGTGTTAGATCCCCCTACGCCAGTCGAGCATCTTTCTGGTACCCACGTTTTCGGTGCCTTTCTATATGGTCACTTCGGACATTTTATGCTCGAAGCAACAACCAGGCTATGGATGACTGATATCGAAAAGCCGGAAAGCTACTTGTTTATGCCTCGGCGTGACGTGTTATCGGAGATTAGAGGTTGGCATAAAGAAGTATATGACATCCTGATTCCTGATATCCCCACTCGCCTTGTATCAAAGCCGGTTAGTGTAGAGACGTTAATCATTCCGGGGCAGGGATTTGGCCTAGGTACCATCGTGGAAGGTACTCCAGAATTCAGGTTCATGCTGCGAAAGCGGATTGAAGAAGTGCCGGCGGATGGTCCAGAGAAGGTATATATTTCTCGGTCAAGAAATCCAAATTTTGCCTCTGTGCTGAACGAAAATGTTCTTGAAGAAAACCTAAAGGCACAAGGCTATGCTATTCTCTACCCTGAGAAGATGACAATTCTTGAGCAGCTGTCATGGTATAAATCTGCAACTCATGTCGTGGGTACAGATTGTTCCGCACTTCACCTTTTTGGATTTGCAGCAAATCCAGACAAGAATGTTTCGATTATATTGCGCAGGAATACAAACGATTACGTTCATATTGCAAGGCAGATCAAGGCCATGATCGGCAGGTCGCCCGAAGTGATAAATTCACTAACCCACCAGTGGGTTCAAGACCTCACAAAGGATGGAAATCACAAGAGTTATGGAGAGATAGACTTTCAAGAAACGGGCTTACGGTTGAAGGAAGCCGGACTGGTGGATGATTTGAATCGCTGGCGCTGTCCTTCAGCTGAGGAACAGGAAGTCTCAGTTGAACGAAGTAACAAACGAAAAGAAAAGCCGCTGAAACGGAAAGAAGTTGGGGTTAGATTGCCTTGTGAAGCCATCTGACATCACCTTAGTAAGAAACAACAAGGCCCGCCCTGCCAGGCGGGCTTTTTTCGTTTTTGTGCATGCCATGGCATCAATGCATGACATGGACCCGCAAGCTGACCTTCCCCGAAGGTGCAGACAACGATTGGTCGTGCTGCGCGACGGATTTGTCGTCTGGCGTGTCGTCTGGGATCGGAGTCAGGTTGGCCGACTGCACTGGCGATGGGTCGTCCAGACAATGCCCACCCGCAGCGGATGGGCAGAGACCTTGGAAGAAGGTCTGGCGCGGATCCGGGAAAGCGCTTCTGACCAGTGGGGACATGAGCCTTATGGCTGGCCCTGACTGGTGAACACTACGGAAACATCGTGGGCAGGACTTGTGCGAGCCGATCTCGGATTCGGCCGTTTCGTTCGCGTAAAGTTCTGCACTGAGGCCCGTGCTCTGGGCAGCGTAGACACCTAACTCGAAGGAAAACCTACGGATTTTGGCGACCCCAACAGGACTTGAACCTGTAACCTGCCCCTTAGGAGGGGCGAAAAGAAAATAATTATCATTAAAAATCAGTATCTTAAAATAAGACAGTTCCTGTTGTTTTGTCTTAGCAACAGGGGTTTTTTCCCATATTTTTCCGCGAGAGCTGTGGTTGACTGGCGATTGTGGCTTCTGTGATGGGGATGGTTCGCTGACCGTTGTTAGGCTGCCCATAGTAACCTCCCCCCGATCCCCCTTCGTCCATAACAGTTCCCGACTGAGCAGCGTCGGTACCGCAGTCTTGCCCAACCCCCTGCCGCGCCACTTGGCTATTAAATCACGTTTTTTTGGTCTTATTCCGGTTCTTGACTGCCATCGGAGTCCAAATAAATTTTTTTGACAGCCGGCGCCCAGGATGGGTCGGCACAACCCGACTTGTAACTATATTGCTTGAAGAGGATGTGGCTATGAGAACTGCATACGACTTCACTCCCTTGTTCAGGTCCAGCATGGGTTTCGATCGTATGCTACATGCACTTGAGACCGCCATCCGCGTTGAAGCTGTCGACAACTGGCCTTCCTACGACATCGCCAAGCTCGGTGATGACGACTACCGTATCACCATGGCCGTTGCAGGCTTCCGGCTTGATGATCTGACGATCACTCAGGAGCAGCACCTGTTGCTGGTATCAGGCAAGAAGGAAGCCTAGGATAATGCCCAGTTTCTGCACCGTGGCATTTCCGGAGGGGCCTTCAAGCGGCGCTTTGAGCTGGCCGATCACGTGAAGGTCACCGGCGCCAGTCTGACCGATGGCTTGCTGACGATCGACCTCAAGCGCGAGATCCCAGAGGAGATGAAACCCCGCAAGATCGAGATCGGCGCCGCGAGTACCACGCGCAAGTCCGAGCCGAAACAGATCGAAGGGAGCAAGGCGGCCTGAACCTCCGCCAGCATGCAAAAGGCGCCGGACCTCTCGCCCGGCGCCGCTCGGCGTTAAGCAACCACGGGCAACGCCTCCTCTGAATGGCGTTTGTTGCAACCCGGCTTGGCGACCTCCGTCACAAGGTAACTTAGAACACCTAACAAAACCTTCTGATCTGGTTGAGGCAGATGAGGGCGCAGCCGGGGATCACGAAGGTCTCGTGGATGTCGGCACGTCGCTCATATCGGATGGCAAGGCGGCGAAAGCGGTTGAACCATGCCAGTGTCCGCTCGACGACCCAGCAGTGCCGGCCCAGCCTTTCGCTGCTGTCTATGCCTCGCCGGGCGATGCGGGGCGTGATCGCACGTTTCCGGCATTCGCTCCGGCAGCGGTGATGGTCGCGGGCCTTGTCGGCGTGGAGCTTGCCGGGGCGCTTGCGCGGACCCCCCCCGACCGTGGCGTGACGGTCGGCACGGCATCGAGGGTCGGTGCCAGCATCATGCTGTTGTGCCGGTTGGCCGGGCCCAGCCGCATCCCGAGCGGGGTGCCCCGGCGGTCGACCACAAGATGGCGCCTCAAACCCGGTTTGGCCCGCGATTCGTCGAGTTCGGGCCTGTCTCAGGATCCCCCTTTTCGCCGCAACGGCGCCGCTGTCGAGGGACGCGCGGCTCCAGTCCAGCTGCCCAGCCTCCGACAACTGCTCGAGCAGCACCCGATGGAGCCTAGCCCAAACGCGGGCTGCCTGCCAGTCACGCAGCCTCCGCCAGCAGGTCATGCCCGAGCAGCCGAACTCACGCGGCAGCATCTCCCAGGGAATGCCGGATCGCAGAACGAAGATGATGCCGGCCAAGGCCAGCCGATCATCGCATCGAGGGCGGCCGCCCAGGCATCGCATCCTGGCCTCCACGCGGCTGCGGGCGTGGTATCCGGTCCACCGCTTCCAGAATGCCCGACCGTGGTGACGCGTGGCGCGCAGGGCTTCGTTGCGCGCCTTGGCAGCCGGGCAGTCTTCTTTCCAAGCCCGACCGTTCCTTCGGATCGGTACGATTGCCATGCAGCCGCGTGCGATGACAGCGCCGTGGCAGCGGCGGGTATCGTAGGCGCCCTCCGCAGTCACGGTGCCGATGTCTTCGTCCTCGGGGATCTGGCTCAACAGGTCCGGCAGGACGGGGCTGTCGCCTTCCCGACTGGGGGTGAACTCGACGGCCCGTATATTCGACTGTAGGGAGGGGGCGGCGCGGTCCAGCGCAAATGCACAGGGCCAAAAGCACATTTTGTCGGGGTTATAGGGACTCCTTACGGGTCCGTGAGGCCAAATTTAGCTTGGATCCCATGCTTAAACCTACCCCTCGCCATACCGCTCTTCCCGACACCCAGATTAGTTTCGGCCGCCCACACAAAATTTCGGGTGTTGAAAATTCCGGGCTGTGCCAAGCTGTATCATGATCGGATGTTCTCTGAGGAGTTGCAATGAGCCGGACTGATGCAAGAGCTGCGGCTTGGGCCGCCGACAACGCCAAGCCCATCTCCGAACGCCGCCGCTGGATCGAGGTAAACGGGACACCTCTCGCCGATGTCCAAGTCTGGATGAATGAGAACAGCGAAGCACTCGCCGAAGAGGCCAAGCGCATCGAAGAGCGCGGTCTCCCCGGTTCTGATCTTGCCTATGACTCGGTCACGAGGCTCAGTAAAGAGAGGGATTGATCGTCCACACTTCGGCTGTTTGTCTGTCGGGGTCCCGTGAGGCGATCCGCCCGCCGAAGGATTTGAGGCAGCACTCTCGCTTTAATCCGACTTCGCACGTGATACCCGGATCAGTGTTTCCAGTTGGCACGACCAAAGCGTATAGTCCATGTCCGGTTTTGGTTCGGAAACAAACTCCTTGAATTCCATCTTTTCGCCATCAAGCTGGCGCAGCTGACGCTTTGTGAACCTTTGCCAGTCTTAGAGCGCCTAACAAAACCGCTGCTCATGCGTTGAGAGGCCATGAGCAAGCCCCTTGTATCCGATGATCTGTGGGAGGCCATTGCGCCGCTCCTGCCAAGGGAGCGGCCGAAGCCGAAGGGCGGCCGCCCTCGATGCGATGACCGGCTGGCGTTGGCCGGCATCATTTTCGTTCTGCGATCTGGCATTCCCTGGGAGATGCTGCCGCGTGAGTTTGGCTGCTCCGGCATGACCTGCTGGCGCAGGCTGCGCGACTGGCAGGCAGCCGGCGTCTGGACCAGGCTTCATCGCGTTCTTCTGGAGCGCCTCTCTGAGGCGGGACAACTGGACTGGAGCCGAGCGTCCCTTGATAGCGCCGCCGTTGCTGCGAAAAGAGGGGTGCCGAGACCGGCCCGAACCCCACGGATCGCGGCAAACCGGGCACGAAGCGCCATCTTGTGGTCGACCTGCGGGGCACCCCGCTCGGGGTGCGGCTGAGCCCGGCCAACCGGCACGACAGCATGATGCTGGCACCCGCTCTGGATGCCGTGCCAGGCGTGCGCCATGGCCCTGGCCGTCCCCGCAAGCGCCCTGACAAGCTTCATGCCGACAAGGCCTACGACCATCACCGCTGCCGGAGCGAATGCCGGAAGCGCAGGGTCACGCCCCGCATTGCCCGGCGCGGCATGGACAGCAGCGAAAGGCTGGGCCGGCACCGTTGGGTTGTCGAGCGAACGCTGGCATGGCTCAACCGCTTTCGCCGCCTCGCCATCCGCTACGAGCGACGCGCCGACATCCACGAGGCTTTCGTGATCCTCGGCTGCGCCCTCATCTGCCTAAACCAGATCAAACGGTTTTGTTAGATGTTCTTAGGCATATGCCTGAGCACGTGCTTATGTCAGGGATCGAAATCATCACCGATGGCGGCCGCCGGCGCCGCTGGACCGCCGCCGAGAAGCTGCGGATCTTCGAGGAGACGCTGGATGGCCAAACCGGTATCTCGGTCGTGGCGCGGCGCAATGGCGTAGCGCCAAACCTGTTGTATCGTTGGCGGCGTCTGATGCTGGAAGGGGGAAGCGTCGCGG
>NZ_JAFNAW010000095.1 GCF_017356265.1 Paracoccus fontiphilus
GGCGGCGGCGGGACCGCACACGGCCACGCGCATGATGATTGCGACCGCGCAGAGCGCCGACGAGCTGAAGGCGGCGGCAGGCGTCAAGAACACAGGCCGGAAATCGACGCGCGGGCCTGTATTCGCGTTCTCGCTTGCGTGGCACCCGTCCGAGGCCGAAGGGCTGGACCGGGCGGAAATGACCCGCGCCGCCGATCATGCCTTAAAGGTTCTGGCGCTCGATCATCTGCAAGCCGTCATCATCGCCCATCACGACACCGCGCACCCGCATGTGCATGTTGTCGTCAACCGGATCGACCCGACCAACGGCAAGGCCACCAGCATCGACGGCGTGAAGGTCAAGAAGCTGGACGCATGGGCGAATGACTACGAGCAGCGGCGCGGCCAGATCGTCAGCCCGAACCGGGCGAAGAAATACGACCAGATCAAAGCCGGGCAGAACGCCCACCCTGATCCAGAAAAGCGCCGCCGCTACATCGAGGACAAGAAGCGGCAGCGGGCCGAGGCACAGCAGCGCCCGGCGCAGCAACGCACGACCGAGCAGCGCCCGCCCTCGCGCGGGCAAATCCTCAAGGACCTGTCAGACGCGCAGAAGGCGCAGCATAAGCAGGACTGGAAAGATTGGGGCGCGAAGGCCAAGGACAGCCGCAAGGCGATCTATGACCGCGCGGACATGGCCCGCGCCGCCGCGCTAGAGGCGTTCAAGCAGGCCACGCGCAAAGACTGGGCGCAGCATTTCAAGGCAGAGCGTGACCGCGCCCGCGCGTTCGAGAGCCGGGAGCGCAGCTTTTCCGGCATCGTGCAGAACGCCCTAGCCGCAGCAAAGCAGCAATTCCGCGAAGGGCCGCAGGGCGGGCGCGGCCTGTTGGGACAGACCTTTGCGAACGTCCTGGACGGCGCGGCCCGGCGTCAGGCGTTCAGCCAGGCGCAGGAGATGACCGCCCGGCAATTCCGCGAACAGATGAAGGCGCGGCGGGACGCAGCCCTTACCGCGCTCGATGACGAAAAGCGCCGGGCGCTGATCCGGCAAAGCGCCCTGATCGACAAAGCCAAGGCCGACATGATCGAGCGGCACAACCAAGAGCGCGAAAAAATGCGCGAGGCATGGCGGCAGTTCTACGCGAGCAGAGAGAGCGCCGCGCCCGGTCGCACCTACCGGACGCGAAAACCGCAGCCCCTTCCGGTCAAGGATCATCACCCGATGAAAGACAAATTCGACGCCGCAAGCATGGCAGCAGCCAAGCAAGCCGCCGCGCGTGTCCCGACTGATGATTACCGCCTTTCGACCCCGGCGCCGGCGCCGCGGCCGGCCGGCATCGTGGACCCGCCGCACAGCGATATGAAACCCGTTCCGGCCGTCGATCGCGCGGCAGCGATCGAGGCCGAGCGCAAACCATCCGCGCGGCGCGACTGGACGCAGCCGCAGGAGCCGCCCGCAGCGCCTACGCCGCAGCAGACCGGGCGCACCGATTGGGCCGCGCGAGCCAAGCAGCTACGCGCCGAACACAGCAAGGCAGCATCACCCGAACCAACGCAACGGCCATCCGGCCCGCGCATGAAGCCCTGAAAGGAGGGCAGCACCATGACCAAGAAGAAAGGACCGACCAGCTACACCGACGACCCCGACGCCCACGCCGCGCGATATGACAGCGAGTTTCGCCGGATGGAGCGGGAACGCTACTACCGCGATCTTTCCGACACGGTAGAGCACGGCTTGCAGACCGACCCCCGCCTTTTTTCCCGCGAGGAACAGGCGGCGGCGCTGCGCAATCTGGCGGATCGTGTCGAGAAGGCCGACGAACGCGCGGGCGTGATCGAGCGCAGCGCAAAGCGCATGGCCGATAAGAAGGCCCGCACGTTTTTCGGCATCGATTGGACAGCGCGGGCGGCGGAGTTACGCGCAGCCCAACCGCAGCAGCCCGACACACCGACACCGACGCGCGGCCCGCGCATGAAGCCATGAACGACCCGGAGCCGGGCCGCTGCTAGGGCTATCGCCCTGGCGCGGCCTGATCGTCAGGCGGCGGAGGCCATAACCCGGCATCTATCATCAATTCCAAGCGGCGGCGCAGCGGGTGCGCCCATGGCATCGACTCAATGGCCGTTAGCGTTCGTTCCTGTTTCGGCGTCAGCTTATCTTTGGCCCAATCGAAACGGCGTTCGCCGGGTTCGAGCCAATGCGGGTTTAGTATATCCGGGAATCCGTTTGCGTCCCGCCGCCGTTCCATCACCGCAGTTGCCGGGCTTTTCTTTTTGCAAAGCCGATAAATGCGGCCTCGATACCCTTGATGAAATCCGGGCGTCCGGTCGCGTCCCAATGGTCCCAAAATTCGCGCGTGACTATATCCATATCCAGCTTGTAATGCGTGGCATGGCGGGCCTTTTCGACCGTTTGCGGCAGCAGCGCCGGACGGTGCTGCGCTCTGCCTTCGGCCACGGCCTTTGCGATATTCACGCGCGATTTAATTTTGCGTTCGGTCATTTCCCGTTGCTTGGCCTTCACCAAGCGGAACCGCAGCCGGGTATAAAATCGGCCTTCGCGGATAGCTTCGTATTCAACCGAGAAACCCGCCGCGAGCGGGTCAGCGTTTATTTGTCCAATGGACGGATTGAGAACCCACTTTTTTAGGTCTTTCCAATCTTTATAGCTGCCATCAGGCACCTTCAGCCATTGGCGCAGTTCATCTATCGAACATTCAAATAAACCGTCTCGGCGGTTTGCAAAGCCTTCCAGCAATTCATAAAGCGTGACCGCATATTTCCCGGACAGGCCGAGCATAAAATGCACCCGCAACCGGGCAAATCGGAGCGGTTGCTTGATGACTGGAATCAGCAGCGGCGGGAAATGGAATTTAAGGCGACCGGCGGTTCGGGATGACTTGGACAGTTCCGCGCCAAAGATTGAGGAAACGCCCTGCACGCGTTCATCGCCTAGCGTGGCTTTCCATTCGACTGTCGTTTTCGCAAGGCGGCGGGCGCTTTCCCATATCCATGCCGTGTTATGATCGCCGCCTAGTTCACGAAACACCCGGTTGATTTCTGACACGGGCAGTTCGTGCAGCGGCTTTTCGCCCAGTTCATCCCACACCGCATGAAGCAGGAACGTCCATAGCTTGCGGTCACGTTCCGTGTAAGGGCCGTCCACATTCACCATGACGACCTGCAACGGGACAGGCACCGTTGCCGGATCTTTGCGATCTACTGTCCACACCGAGCCGGACGCGGAGATCTGTTTTAGATCTTCTGTATCGAACAGGGGCAGGACGTTTGATGAGGCGGGCGACTCCATGGGAGGCAATGCTAGCCCTTCAGCTTCAAAGGGAGAAGCGAAATTTAAATCTCTCCCCCTGAAGGGGGCGGCGCGGCGCTGAATCTCTCCCCCTGAAAGCCTGTGAATTTTTCGCTGAATCCCTCCCCTTGTCGGCTGAATTTCTCCCCCTGAAACTGAAAATCGGCTGAATTTCTCCCCCTCAACGGAATTAAGTTGTTGATCCTGAAAGCAGAAAAAGGGGGGAACACGACTCTTAGAACACTAAGAACACACTCGCCGCCTGTGGATAGGTCACGCTTCCGGGCCGCTGCTAGGGCTGTCGCCCCGGCGCGGCCCTATCGGCCTTTAGGCCAGAGGCGGGGCGTTTGCCTGATCCCTGTTTTCGGAGCCGCTTTCGCACGGAACAGAGAGCCGGAGGCCGGGGCGCTGCAAGGGCGGCGAAGCCGGGAGCGGAGCCACGCGCAGCGGGCCACTTGCCCGCGAGCATGGCGAGCACCCACCCCTTGCGGCGACACGGGCGCAGGCTATCCCGTGCGAGAGAAAGCGGGGCCGGGAATAGGGATCAAATCCCCCTGTTTTTGGTGAGCGGAGCGAGAAAAAACAACCGCGCCGGAGGCGCGGAGATATGCGCCGGGCTTTGCCCGGCACGATGTTTTTTAGAAGAAGGGCTAAGGCACCTAGGTGCCTCGCGCGGTCAAGGGTAAAGGCGGCAAGCCGCCCGGCCATCAAATTATTTTCCCCTTTGACCTGGCCGCCGCTTCGCTCTGGCTAGGTCAAATTCCTCGCGAAACAAAATAATTCGCTGTCCGCCCTTGCCCTTGCTACCCTCCTACGTTCGGCCACGTGGCAGGGTTGCAAAAACAAGTTTTGCAACCCGCCTCCGATTAAGGGGCGCTTAACTTGAAATGTGGTTAATTATTTGAAAGGAGATTTAAGACCATGGCAAAGAAAACCTATAACGTATTGAAGCCGCGCGAATATACCGACAGCAACGGCGAAGTTAAAAAGCACTTTATCGAAGTTGGCGCAGCATGGGAGATCGACAGCGGCGGGATGAGCATTGAACTGCATGAAGGCATTGCACTTTTAGGCCGCTTTGTGATCCTGCCGCGCAAGGAACGCAATGGCGAAGCCGAATAACCATTCCCGCACGTTCAAGGGCTTTGTTGCCCTTGAACGCGAAGGCGGGCCGATCATTTGGGGAACCCTGCGACCGGACGCCGCCGAATGCCGCGCCATGTTCGAGCGATGGAACCCCGGCCTTGTCCCGGTTATTCGCCCGGTTCGCCTTTCTCTGGACCCCGCGCGGCGCGAATAATGCCCTGCCATCTGCTAACCCGGCTGCGCAGATCGAACAGGCCCGCCCCTATATCCTCAAACACCAGAGTTTCAATCTCGCGCTTTATGGCCGCATCGCCTTCCAGCCCGTGCCGTTCATTGCCGCGCATCGCCAGAAACTGCGCCTGTATGGTGGTCAGTTCGACTTTGACCGATACGGCGGGCGCATCCGGCGGCACCTGCAACACCCGCAGGGCATCGCGCAGCGTGTCGGGATCGACAATATCAAATTCCACATCGGCGGGCAGTTCCGGCTTTTTGCTAGGCATCGCCCACCCCTTTCTTATCGCCCGCCGCGCGTTTCGCTTTGCGCACTATCCCGGCCCATGGCTCCAAGGATTCCCACAAGTCCACGGTTCCCTGCCCCACGGCCAGCATGATTAGCTGGTCAATCTCGCGCTTTATGGCCTCGGCATCGTCCGTCAGCCCGAACCGCCGCTTTCCCCGCACGGCCAGAAACTGCGCTTGCAGGGCGGTCAATTCGAGCGTGATGGTTGCGGCGGTCGAGCCGGGACGCCAATTGAAGCCGGAGCGGTGCAGCTTGAAAACCCGCAGCCCTTTCCGCAGCCGTTCAGGATCGACTATCGGGAATTGTTCGGCGGCGGGCCGATCATCCTTTTCATCGCTTGCCATTTTCGCCCCTGATCCATGGAGTTTGACAGAACCGAAATAACGGCGCTAAGGTGATCGAATGAATTTAAGCGATGATTTCAACCGCGTTTCTTACTTTACCGAACTATTTCGCAAGGTTCGGGAGAACAATGTTTTTGCCCGCTTGCGCAATTCTCGGTATTTTCCCCGTTCGCCGTGGGATCGTAACCCGGCCTAGTATTATTCCGTAAATACCCTTCTTTGCCTCTAGGAAGCCGCTACAGCGGCTTTTAGTCGTTTGCGCCCCTACCCCTAAGCCATGACCACAGACCGCGCCCACGGACGACCGGAGCGGCGGCAGCGGACATTTCAGGAGCCGGGGCAGGGGCTGGCGGTTCCGCCCTATGGGTCAAAAGCGCGGTCAGCTTGCGGCGTTCTTCCGCTTCGGCATCAAGGCGGCGGCGCAGGTCCGCCACTTCATCGACCAGTCTTTCGTTAAGGGCTTCCATAGAACGCTGCTTTTCGTTCGCTAGGTTAAGAGCAGCCTCTAAATCCTTGAGGTTTCTAGGGGTTTCATCCGGTCGAAGTTTCGAGGTTTCCGCAGGGGTTTCCTTTACCCTAGGCCAGACGCGGAACAGTTCGGCAGGCTCGATGCTGTAAGGCCCACCCTTCGGGCCATCCGCTGATAACTTGCCGGATTGTATGGCTTTTGTGATGGTTGGCAGGCTCTTGCCGACTTCCGCCGCTGCCTGCGATGCTGTTAACCCCATGCCCTAAACTGCCCCTTTCCCCCGCTCGAAATCGGCAGGTTTCCGAAAGGGTATCATGGCAACCCCTGCCCGAGAAGGGCAGGGGGGCAGTTATCCCCGCGCATGTGCGTTGATGGAGTCGACCCAAGCCGCTGTGGCCGGGGTTCGCGGAATAGGGCCGTTTTCATCCATCCACGTTTGAAGCGTTGCCATCGCCTTCCTCATTTCCCGTTCGCATTTTTGCAGAATGGCTAGGCGCTGTTGATCGCGCCGCTTTTGCCATTCCCACCCGAGAAGTGCGCCCATAAAGGCAAATATCCACCCGCTTTGCGCAGGCATCACCAGCAGCAGCGCAAAATACGCCGCATAGTAGCCGACGACCGCCAAGACGATGCGCGGCCAGACAGAAACAGGAGCGGATACGGCTTTAGCTGCCGCTTGATATTGCGCGAAGATTTGACCTGCTGTCAGAACATTATCGGGCAGGGGATCGGGTTCCACGTCGCGCTTTTCTGGCGGCGGCATGAAATAGGGCGCGAGGCGAATATTCAGCTTATCGCCGCCCTTGGCAAAGACGATCATGGAGCGGGCCACCGCTTCACCGTCCCGCTTTGCCACCAGTTCGCGGACTTCCTGCGGCGTTACGAGGGGTTCGCCCTTTTTTGCCATCCTGTCTTGATAGGCTCGCATGGCGTTTTGATCTTCGCGGGCCAGTTCCTTTTCCTCTAGGTCGATTGCCTGCCGTTCCCGCGCCTGCTCATTCACGCTTGCTTGATGGGCTGACATGCGGATGGCATCGGAGATTCCGCCGACCACAGAGAACAGCCCTCCGAGTTTCCGGTGCGGCATTGTCGGCATAGGCCGGGGCGCGTGGATTGGATCGAACGCGCGGGCGCGGCGGTCAGGATCGAGGTTCAAGCCGCTTTGCGTGGGTGGAACAGCGCCGATTTCCTTTTGTGTCCACACGCCAATATTTTGCGATATATAACCGAGCGTGTCAGCGTCAGTATTGCCGAAGAAGATATGGGCGTCGGCATTGCCGAAAAACGTGCCCATTTCATCTTGACCATAGAGCGCGGCAAGCTGGCCGAGGTCTTGCAGAAAGGGCCAAAGCTGGACGCCATAACCGCGCATGAGGCCCGCCGCTTTCGCGACAATTTCCATTTTGCCAAGGCTATGAAATTCATCGAGCAGGAATAGGCAGCGCCCGGTTTTGCCGCCATGGTCCGCAAGATCGCGCATCATGGTCATCAGGCCCATGCGCACGAACAGGCGCAGGAAGCCGCCGCGCGTGTCGAGATAGCCGGGAGGAATGCACAGATACAGCGACCCGGTTCCGGCCTTGAGCGTGGACAGATCGAAGGCGGGCAGGGCATCACCGCCGAGGACAGCGGCAAAGGCCGGATCGTCAATCCACCCGGTTTCCTGCACGGCGCGGGCGAACGCAGAGGCGGGAACGCCTTCCGGGTTGCTGAACTTGTTTTGAATCAGCGTTCCCGCCTGCCTTGCCAGCCCCGCAGAGGTTGCCGTTGCGATCATCTGGGCGGCAATGGCCTTTAGATCGTCCTCGGGCAGCAGCAGCAGGCCGCGCACACTCAAAAGCGTTCTTTCAACGGGCGGGCAATCGGCCAGCACGAAATCGGCCAGACCCGCGACGATGGCGGCAGCGGTATCGTCCCATTGCGCATGTTTCGGATCATGACGGCGGATCAGACCATCGCCCAAGGCTTCCAGATCGGCGCGGATGGTCAGGCTTTCCGGGTCCATGACGGCAAGCGGGTTGATGGAGCAGCGCAGTTCGTCGGCCCCGTCCTTGGTGATCCTGTAGGGATCGACCACGCCGACCGATTGGCCTTTGCAGAAGCGATCCTGCGCCGTCACGGAGGCATTTTCGCCCTTGGGGTCGATGATGACACAGGCACCCGGCCACCGTTGAAGGTTCGGCACGATCAGCGCCGCGCCCTTTCCAGAGCCTGCCCCGGCCACGGTGATAAGGTGGCGTTCCGACCGGATTCCGACTTCCCGGCCTTGATCGTCAAGACCGAGGAAGAAGCCCCCCGGCTCGTAAGGATAGCGACTTGAGTCAGTGAATTTGAATGCCATGTGTCACCCCCACATTGGCGCGTTGCGGAGACTTCCAGCAGTAAGAGGGGCCGGGCGGGAGAGCGTTTAAACGTCCTCGCCGGGCGTTTCTTCATCGTCGGAGGATTCCGCCGCTTCCGGCAGATCGACCGTCATCGGGCCGTGGACAGGGCAGGCCGGAGGGCCAACATCGTTGACCCATTTTGCCGCCACGCGCACGGTATAGCCGCAGCCTGTTGCCTCGCACTCGGCTTTGTGCATCCGGGCTTTCTGGCGCTTTGGACGATCCGCAGGCCCTTTGTTGTCGCGGCCCCGGTCGATTGCGAGAGCAGCGTGAGGCAGCGGGCCGAGATCGTCAGCGATTTGCGCGAGGCGGGTTTGTAGCAGCGGCCCCGGCATGGCCGAACGCATCGGACCGGATAGACCGAGAGCGAGCGCAGCGGCCTTGTATTGCTTCCCATGTCCGGCATCGGCGGGAAGGCAAGCATGGACGAGTTCATGCGTCAGGACGCCAAGAACTTCCACCGGGTCTGCTAGATCGGCGCGAACGATGATTTCTGTTGTTTCATCGGCAGAGGCCGAGAAATGCCAGCACTCCCCAACACGCTTTCCTGTCCGTCCGGTCGAGGGAAAGGCAATGGCGAAGCGGATTTTTTCAGGCAAATCGAGGCCACATTCGGAGAAATACGGGCGCAGAACATTTGTCGCAGCACGCAGCCAGCTTTCCCGGCTGTCATACTTATTCGCAAAAACCTTTGCCTCGCTTTTCATCGCCACACCTCAAGAGAGCGTTTAAACGCCCTGCTTTCCGTTCTGCCTGTCTGCCTCATGGATTGCCGGAGAGGGGTTTAATCCCCTCTTAACTTCGGTTATGGTAAACCAGATTTAGAGGGGGAGCAAGCATACTTTTTGTTTCACAAAAAGGCTTGGCAGGGGGTTCCGACCACCCCCTTGCATCCCCGTCCTGAAAGGCCGTTGCATGACCGACGAGACGCCGACACCCGCAAAGACCGGACGCCCGCGCAAAGCACCGGGCGAACGGCTGGCGGATGGGTTGCGCGTCCGCATGACGGCGGCGGAGCGGGCGAGCATCGAGGCCCGCGCGGCAGCGGCGGGCCTGTCGCCGTCCGAGTTTGCCCGCCGCGCCATCGCCGGGGCGAAGATCATGGCCCCGGCCAATGACCGCGCCGCCATCCCGCCCATGCTGATTGCCGAACTAGGCCGCATCGGGAACAACCTGAATCAGATTGCCCATGCCGCCCACCTTGGCCGCGATCTGCCCGGCATGGCCGAGGTCGCGCTTGCCGAGGTCCGGGCGCTTGTCGCGGCCATCACCGAAAGGCTGGACCGTTGAACTTCCAGCTTGCCGCCATTGGACACAGCTTCAAGGGCAGCATGGCCTACTATCTGCACGACAAGCGACCGGACGAGGCCGGGCCGCACCCTGCCACAAGCGAGCGTGTGGCATGGACGGAGCAGCGCAATCTGGCGGCGGCGGCGGGACCGCACACGGCCACGCGCATGATGATTGCGACCGCGCAGAGCGCCGACGAGCTGAAGGCGGCGGCAGGCGTCAAG
>NZ_JAFNAW010000096.1 GCF_017356265.1 Paracoccus fontiphilus
GGTGCCAGGCCGCCATGGCCAGCGCCATGGCGGCCGCGCCGACCTGCGGGGGCAGGCGCGCCGCCAGCGGCCAGGCCAGCGCCAGCGCCGGTGCCGCCACCCCGGCCAGAACCAGGTGATGCACCGCGCGCGCCGAGAAAAGCGCGACTGTCAGCGCGCAAAGCGGCGAGACGAAGGCCGCACCCAGCGCCATGACGGCGATCGCGCGGCCATGGCCCGATCCCCGCCGCCACAGCACCAGCGACAGCCCGACCAGGGCCAGCAGCAGCGGCGGGTCGAAATTCCAGTCGGTCCAGAAGGTCTCGGGCGCCGCGCCCGGCCCGCAATATGGCTGGTTCATCCGTTCCCGCCTTCCCCGACATCACCCTTTGTCATGACGGACCGGCGGCGCGGGGCCGCGCTCCGTCATGGCTTGCCCAGGTCAACCCCGATCCCGCCCCCCGGGTTTCGTGCCGCGTGAACGCTGCAGGCCTGACGTGCCGAAGCAACCAAACCGCGCCCCGCGCCGTTCGGATGGCATGTGGACCTGGATCATGCAGCACGCCGCCGTCGTGCAGGCGGTGGTCGGCCTGGTGACGGCCGCCGTCTGGATTACCTACCTTCATGCCTTCATCGAAAGCATGCGGCGCCAGCGCCGCAGCGAGATCCTGATCACCCTCGGGGGGGATCGCGGGCTGTTGGGCCGCGTCCTGGTCAGCAACCTGGGACTGGAGCCGATCTATATCCTCGACATCATGCTGAAGCGCTGCACCGGCTCCGAGGAGCGGATCGTCACCGTCACCGACCGGACCGAGGTCGATCCCGCCGAACAGACCAGCCTGGACCGGGCGACCCTTCAGCGGCCGCTGAAAAGCGGGGAATATGTCGAGATCGGCACCATCGACAACATGCTGGACCGTGCCGCCACAAGGCTGGATCGCGGCCGGTCCGACCCCGACCTGTCCTGCCTCGAACTCACCGTCGCCGCCGTGACCGCCGCGGAATCCAGCATCGTCGCCGCAAGGCGCATCTTCGACATCCGGCACGAGGGCGGCCGCGTCCTGCTGAAGCCAAGGACGCTTTACGCCGAACAGATCCGGGGAAGGCGGGGACGGCGGCGCATCGAGCGCCAGCTGACCGATCTGCTGTGACAAGGACGCGCGCCGGCGGCCGGTTCCGGGCCTTTCCAGGCTACCGCGTTGCGTTCCGGGGCTCGATCCGTATAATCGCCCCATGCTTGATCAGCCAAGCCCCGCCCGTCGCACCGGCTTGTCCGCGCTGCGATGCGACAGCATTCGCCCCGTTTCCGACGGCCCTTCGGGATGCCGCGAAACGGAATGCCGTCGCGGATTTCAGTTCCAGAAAGCCCGCTGAGGCTTGCGCAACAGGGCGACTTCGACGCGCCAAGCGTCGGTTTCGGCCCGTCCGATCGGCACCAGCCCATGAAGGATACCCATCAATGACTCATGCCGGAGAACCGTATGAATGACATAAAGCCGCCTTTCACCGACCTGGACATCCAGACCGCCGACACGGGTTTCTACGAAGGGTATTCGCTGCCCATCGCCCTGGCCTCCAAGGTCGGCATCGCCCTTCTGACCGCCTGGGCCCTGCTGACGCCCGGCAGCGCCGAAGCGATCCTGTCGCTGCTCAACACCGAGATCCTGGGCGTCTTCAGCGTCTTCTATGTCATCGCGGTCGGGCTTTTCGCGTGGTTTCTTCTGATCGTGGCCGCGGTCCCCTCGTCGGGGCGGCGCAGGCTCGGGAAACCGGACGAAAGGCCCGAATTCACCACCTTCTCGTGGTTCGCGATGATGTTCGGCGCGGGGCTTGGCGTGGGGCTGATGGTCTATGCGACCGCCGAGCCCGTCAACCTGTGGGGCGCCAACCCCGAGATCATCAAGGGCGCCGCCGAACCCCATACCGCCGAGGCGGTCCGGTCGGCTTACCGCTATACCTTCCTGCATTACGGCCTGCACGCCTGGGCGATCTATGTCGTGACCGGGCTTTGCCTGGCCTATTACGCCTATACGCGCGACATGCCGCTGACCATCCGGACGGCGCTGACGCCGCTTTTCGGTCGCCACCTGAACGGCCCGGTCGGCCATGTCGTGGATATCCTGGGCGTCGTCGCCACCATCCTGGGCATCGCCGTCACCATCGGCTTCGGCATCAGCCAGCTTGTGAACGGACTTTACTCCATCTCGGGCATCGAATGGCTGCTGCAGCCGGGCCGGGACGGCGCCGCACCCCGGCCCTCGGCCGTGGGGCTGATCGCGACGCTGGTGGTCGTGATGGGCCTGTCCACGCTGTCCGCCGTGTCGGGCGTGGGGCGCGGGGTGAAGTACCTGTCGAACCTGAACCTGGTGCTGTCCACGGCCCTGCTGCTGGTGTTCGTCGCCTTCGGGTCCTTCGGCTTCGCCATGAGCACCTATGGCAAGGCGCTGACCGACTATGTCCTGCATTTCCCCGCCCTGTCCCTGGAAGCCTATCCGGCCGGGACGGACCTGGGCGACTGGCAGGCGGGCGCCACCACCTTCTACTGGGCGTGGTGGATCGCGTTCTCGCCCTTCGTGGGGCTGTTCCTGGCGCGGATCTCGCGCGGGCGGACGGTGCGCGAATTCGTGCTGGGGGCGGTCGTCATGCCCTCGCTGGTCTGCTTTGCCTGGTTCACCATCCTGGGCGGCACCTCCATCGACCTGGAACTGGGCGGCGTCGCGCAGGGCGCGATCATCGACGCCTCGGCCACCAACAAGCTGTTCGCCACGCTGCGGTTCATCGTCAGCGAACAGGTTTACGGCATCGTCGCGGTGATGTGCGTGGTGCTGATCCTGACCTTCCTTGTCACCTCGGCGGATTCGGGGCTGCTGGTCATCAACACCATCATGGCGGGCGGCGAGGTCGAGACGAGCGTGCTGCACCGGATCATCTGGGGAATCCTGCTGACCCTGGTCATTGCCGCCCTGATCCTGGCCGGGGGCGGCGGCCTGATGGTTCTGCAGAACGCCATGATCATCGGCGCGCTGCCCTTTGCCTTCGTGATGGTGGCGATGTGCGTGTCGCTGGCCAAGGCCCTGTATCGCGACCACCATCGCGACCGCCTGGCCGAAGACCGCGACGGCCGGGATGCGGGGCTGCGCCAGCTTCCCTGAGAATGCGACGGCGACGGCCCGGAAAAAAGCCCCTTCATCTATCATCCGATAGATGAAGGGGCCATCGCATTCCACGATTGTCGTTTCGTGCCAGGCACATCGTCCCCTGGCGCTTGCCGAGGCCCGGACAGCGCGGCCGCAAGGCGTCGTTCAATCCTGTGGGGGGATCGGGCGGCACCGGGCGGACGGTCGGGGCTGACTTGCAGGCGCGGGGGGGCGGGGCCTGGCACATCAAGGATTTGCCGATGCCACTTTGGCCGGACGCCGGTCCGGCACCTTCGATAAGGATTGCCGTCATGATTGAGCTCTTGATCTCGGCCTGCCTTTCGAGCCAGCCCGTCTGCCGAGACTTTTCCCTGATGTTCGACGCCCGCGAGATCTCGCTTGTAACCTGCATGATCGGCGGGCAGGCGATCATCGCCCCCTGGCAGCAAGACAATCCGGACTGGAAGGTCCGGCGCTGGACCTGCCGTCCGTCCGAATGGCGCGAAGTCGCGCTTTGATGACGGGCCAGGCCGTGCCGCCCCGCCGTCCTGCGCGGCGGGGCGGCATGGACTGCCCCGGCTGCCGGGTCTCTATCACCTGATAGATGCGGCCCCGGCACCCGTTGGTTCACCATGGTCCGACCGACCCACATCTGCGTGGGAGCAAGGAGGATCTCATGGCGATCAGATTTGCAGGATTCTGGGGTGGCACCCTGTGGGGGACGAACAGCCAGGACATCTTGTGGGGCGGGATCGGCGACGACCGGATTTTCGGTTTCGGCAGTTCCGACCTGATCTATGGCGGCTATGGCGATGACGCCCTGTTCGGCGGCTCTGGCATGGACCATCTGCGGGGCGCGGCGGGCACCGACACGCTGAGAGGCGGCCTGGGTGCGGATCTTCTGTCGGGGGGTTCGGACAGCGACTATTTCGTGTTCCATGCCGCCGACGGGACCGCCACCGACACGATCAGGGACTTCCGGATCGGCGAGGACCGGCTTGTGCTGGGCAATGGCTTGGCCGTTACGGCCAGCAGGTTCGCCGATATCGACCGCGACGGCGAAGACGACACGGTGCTGGCTCTCAGCAACCGTGCCACCATCGTGCTTCTGGGCGTCGGGGAAGCGGAGGACTGGAGCCTGGCCGGACCCAACGTGATGCGGCCCTACGAACTCGATCTGTTGGCCTGAGGCCCTTCCGGCCAGGCCGTCCCGGTCCGGCTGCCGCCCGGGCGGCGGCACATGGCCGGTCGTGAAATGCCGTCTTGATCGGCCTGCCCGCGAATGGGACACTGGCGGCGGAGGGTGCCATGGCAGGCAAGGTCCGATCCTGGGATCTGGTTGAGCATCTTTTCGATGCCTCGGTCGGCCCCGAGCGGGTCGGCGAGCTGATCGCGGCCTGGGACGGGCAGATGGACCAGGCGGGTCTGGACCAGCCGAGGCTTTCCGACTTTGCCGGTCCCGCCTTCGCGCAGCAGATCGCCGGAGTCCTGCAGGTCCTCGACCAGCTTCAGGCGGCCGAGCTGCGGCAGGCCAACGATCTTCTGGCATCGATGCTGGGCGCCGCCATGGTCCTTGCGCCCGACGGGTCTGTGGTCGCGGCCAATGACGCGGCCGGGCGCCTGTTCGGCCTGCAGCCCGGCGCCTCGATCCGCCAGATGCCGCTTGATCCCGCCGACATCGACGCCCTTGCCGCCCGGCTGGCCGAGATCGCGGCATCCCGCGTCAACCCCGCCGAGGATATCCTGCGGCTGCAGCCTCCGGGGCTTGATCATGCGGTGCTTGTCCATCTCAAGGCGATGCAGGGCGAAGGCAGCCGCGTGCATGTGCTGGCGGCCACAAGCGAATTCGACTGGCCCCCGGCCGTCCCGGCCTTCCTGGCGCGGGTCTTCGGGCTGACTCCGGCCGAGATCGAGGTCATGCGGCTGCTGGCGGGCGGGGCCACCATCGCCGGGATCGCCGCCGCCATGGGCCGGGGCCGGGGCACGGTCCGTTCGCAGCTTCATGCCGTGTTCCAGAAGACCGGCACCGGCAGCCAGGCCGAGCTGATGCGGCTTGCGGTCCTGCTTCTGCAGTCGGTTCCCGCCGGGGCCGGGCCGCCCCGCCTGCCCGCCGCGTCCGCGCCCCACCAGCGGTTTCACCGGATGCCCGACGGCCGGCGCATCGAGGTGCTGAGCCTGGGCGATCCAGCCGGGCGGCCGGTGATCTGGCTGCAATCGACCTACGGCCTGTGGCGCCTGCCGCGCACCGCCGAGGCCGATCTTGCGCCGCGCCGCCTTCGGGTGCTGGTGCCTTTCCGCGCGGGCTGGTGCGGCAGCGATCCTGCCCCGCCGGGAAGCCACGCGCTTGACCTTGCGGTGGCCGACCTGCGGGCCCTGATGCGCCAGCTTCGCATCCCCTCCGCGATCGTGGTGGCGCCGGGCGACGATATCCGCATCGCGCTGATGCTGGCCCAGGCCGACCCGGAGAGGGTCCGGGCCATCTTCGGCATCGGGGCCGGCTTTCCCATCCTGGAGGATGCGCAGTACCGGCGCCTGATCCCCGTCTCGCGCTTCACGCGCGCCTGTTCCCGCTATAGCCCGAAGGTCCTGCCCTTCCTGGTCCGAAGCATGCGCGTGGTGATCGCGCGCTATGGTCTTGAACGCTATCTGCAGGGGATCGTGGCCCGCGTTCCGGCCGATGCCCGCGCCATGGCCCGGCCCGAGATTTCCGCGGCCTTTCATGCGGGCGTCCAGAAGACCTTCTTTTCCGAACCCTGGTCGGAGGCAAGCCTCTGCGCGGAACTGACGCTTTTCCACAGCGACTGGCCAAAGAGCCTGGGCCATGTCGCCTGCCCGGTCACGCTGATCCATGGCGAACAGGACGGCAACGCCCCGTTCGAGACAGCGCGCGACTATTGCAATCTTTATCCCGGCTGGCGCTGCATCTCGTGGCCCGACGAGGGCGAACTGGTGGCCCATGTCCATTGGCGGCAGGTCTTCGACCTGATCGAGCAGGGCTGGACCCGCGCCTTGCCGCAGGGACCGGCGCGGCCAGAGCCGCCTGCCTGACGCCCCGCCCGGGAAACCAAGTCGGAGGACCGGAGGCCAGGCGGCGCGGGACACCGCGCCGCAGCCAGCCCTACATCGCGCAGGAGGACGCGAAGTCGTCCTGGTCGTCCTGGAAGACCGTCTGCACGACCGATGTGGAAAAGCGGCCGTCCTCGCGCCGGATCACCTTGGTCAGGTAGAAGTCCTGGATCGGGAAATGGTTGTCGCCGAACCGGAAATTTCCCCGCAGAGAGGTGAAATCCGCCTGCTTCATGGCGGCCCGCAGCGCCTCGCGGTCGTCCAGCCTGCCATCGGTGATGCGGATGGCGCTGTCGATCAGCATCGCCGCGTCATAGGCCTGCATCGCGAAGGTCGCGGGAACGCGGTCGTATCTGTCGATGAAGTCTTGCGTGAACGCGGCGGTCTCGGGCGTGTCCAGGTCGGGCGCCCAGTTCGACCCCGCCAGAAAGTCCAGCGCGTCGGCGCCCTGGGCAGGCAGCGTGGATTCGTCCACCGTGAAGGCCGACAGGAACGGGATCGTTTCAAGGTCCGCCTGCCGGTATTGCTTGACGAAGTTCACGCCCATCCCGCCCGGCAGGAAGGCATAAACCGCATCCGGCTGGAAGGCCGCGATCTGCGCCAGCTCGGCCGAGAAATCGAGCTGGCCCAGCGGCACGAACATCTCGGACGCGACGTTGCCGCCGTAGCTTTGCCTGAACCCCGCCATGGCGTCCTTGCCGGCCTGGTAGTTCGGCGCGATCAGCACGACATTGCCATAGCCCTGGTCCTGCGCGTACTTGCCCGACACCGCATGGATCTGGTCGTTCTGGTAGGACGTCACGAACAGGTCCGCGTTGCATTCCGCGCCGGCAAGGCTCGAGGTGCCCGCATTGGTCGAGACCATGATCGCGCCGCCCTGCGTGACCGGCTGCAGGATCGCGTAAAGCACGTTGGAAAAGATCGGCCCCACGACGAAATCGACCTCGTCGCGTTCCACCATCTCGCGCGCGCGGGCGACGGCCACGTCGGGCTTCTGTTCGTCGTCGATCACGATGATCTCGGCCTCCAGCCCGCCGAAGCTGTTGCCCAGCCTTTCCGCCGCCATGAGGAAGCCGTCGCGCGACTGTTCGCCCAGGATCGCGGCGGGTCCGGACAGCGTGTAAAGCAGGCCGATGCGGACCTTGCCGTCGGTGCTGGCGGCGTGAAGCGGCAGGGCACCGGCCAAGGCCAGCGCCGCACCCAGTGCAAGCGTCTTTTTCATTCTTGTCATCCCTGTTGGTCTTGTCGGTTCAGCGGGCAGGAGGCGGCAGGAAGTCCACCTGATGCAAGGCGGCAAGGCGGACGACCTCGGCCGGGTCGGGGACATTGTCGATGGCCACGAACAGGTCCCACAGGTTCGCGGTCGGAGAGACCCAGAACAGGCAGGTCGCCTCCGCGCCCGAGCGGTTGAAGATCCCGTGCGGCACGTCCTGCGGCAGCCGCACCAGATCGCCCGGCCCCGCCCTGACCGGGGCCGCGCCATCCAGTTCCAGCTCCAGCTCTCCGGTCAGGACATAGATGAACTCGTCTTGCGTGGTGTGGATGTGATGGGGCACAAAGGTGCCGTGCGGAAAGGTCGCGTGCCACGACATCGAGCTTTCGCTGCGGTGCTTGGGCACATAGGTCTGGCCCAGGATGTGCCATGTGACGTCGTCCACGGAAGCCTCTCGCGGGGTGACGCCTGCTGTCATCGGTTCCATTCTTTTCTCCTTCTTCGGCAAGGTTCAGGCCCGCAGGCGCGTCTGGTCCTGCGAGAATCCGGCGGTCGCGGCATAGCCGCGCACGATCGCATGGCGTTCCTGCGGCGTGATGACCGCATCGAGGTCGGCAAAGCCGTCGGGGGCGCGGCGCTCGACCTCGTCGATGACGCCCTCGGGGCCGCCCTTGCGGTTCAGCGCGACGACCCGGGCAGTCGCCGGGCGGCGGACGGCATCATAGGCCGCCAGGGCAGACGGAATGTCGCCCCCCTGGGCCAACAGGTCGGCAAGCGCGCGGGCATCCAGGATCGCCTGGCTGGCGCCGTTCGAGCCGACCGGATACATCGGATGCGCGGCATCGCCCAGCAGCGTCACCCGCCCCTCGGACCAGAAGGGCAGGGGGTCGCGGTCGCACATCGGGTATTCGAAGAACTCCGGGGTGGCGGCGACCAGGGCGGCAAGGTCGATCACGTCGGTGTCGAAGGCGCGGACATGGGGCATCAGCTCTCCCAGCGTGCCGCGGCGGTTCCAGTCCTCTCGTGCGGGGGCGGGGGCTCCGTCGGCACCTGCGCGATGACAGACGACCCAGTTCGTCAGCACCGTGCCCGGCGTTCTGCCCGCCGCGATCGGATAAAGGACCAGCTTGTAGACGAAGCCGCCCGCCACGATCATCGTGCGGCCATCGGCGAAGGCGGGCCAGTCGGTTGCACCGCGCCACATCATCACGCCGTTCCACCGCAGCCCCGGACCCCTCGGGTGCATCTGCGCGCGGATGCGGGAATGGATGCCGTCCGCCCCGACCAGCAGATCGCCCCCTGCGGCGGCGCCATCGTCAAAATTCAGCGTGACGCCGCCCCCATCCTGCGAAAAGCCCGTGGCGCGCCGGCCCGCCATGATCGCATCCGGTCCCAGCCGGTCCAGCACCGCATCCTGCAGCATGGCCTGCAGCCGCCCCCTGTGGACCGAGAATTGCGGCACGTCATGGCCCGCCTCGACCCCGCGGGGTTCACGCCAGATTTCCTGGCCCTGGCGGTTCATGTAGAACAGGTCGCCGGTGCGGATGGCGATGCGGTCCAAGGTCGGCAGCAGGCCCAGTCCGGCCAGTTCGCGGATCGCGTGGGGCAGGACGTTGATGCCCACCCCCAGTTCGCGCAAGGCAGGCGCGGCCTCGTAGAGACGGCAGGGGATGCCCCGCGCGTGCAGCATCAACGCCGTGGTCAGGCCGCCGATCCCGGCGCCAGCAATCACTGCCTTCATCTTGGACCTTCCTGTCGCATCGCCGGTCTTGATCCGGCTTCGGGCCAGTCAAGGCCGCCGCGGCGTTCCGCGCTATCGCCGCAGCGCCAGAACATCGCGGCAGCGCCGCGCCGGCGCGATTTGGCCATGCTGCCCAAATTTCAGGACTAAGAGCGCCTAACAAAACCGCTGCTCATGCGTTGAGAGGCCATGAGCAAGCCCCTTGTATCCGATGATCTGTGGGAGGCCATTGC
>NZ_JAFNAW010000097.1 GCF_017356265.1 Paracoccus fontiphilus
CGCCAGGCAGCATAATCTCAACCTACAGAGCCAGAGCCCTCCAGAGCAAAATCAGGTCGCCTGTTCCAAATCATTCGACGACGGACACGCTGGTCCAGGACGGCTATGTTCCCGGCACCAGCCGAACGGCCACCAAGCTGGACACGCCGGTCGGCAGGATCCCCCAGGCCGTCACCATCGTCACGCAGGACCAGATCGAGGATCAGGCGCCGCGCACCCTGAACGAAGCCCTGGGCTATACGGCCGCCGCGAACCCGAACAACTACGGCTTCGACACCCGGTTCGACGCTTTTTTCCTGCGCGGGCTTCCGGCCTATTACAACGGCTATTTCCGCGACGGGCTGCGCCAATACAACGCGCCGACCGCCTGGTTCAAGTCCGAGCCCTACGGGCTGGAAGGGGTCGCGGTGCTGAAGGGGCCGAACTCGTCCCTTTACGGCGTTAGCGGGCCGGGCGGCATCGTCAACCTGATCACCAAGCGCCCTAAGGACGACCGCTATCGCGAGATCGAACTGACCACCGGCGCCAATGATCGCGCCCAGATCGCGGGCGATTTCTCCGGTCCGCTGTCGGAAGGCAGCGAGTTCAGCTATCGCCTGACGGGTCTGGCCCGCAAGGCAAACAGCGATCTTCCCGGCTACGCGGACGACAAGACCTATTTCGCCCCGGCCTTGTCCTGGGACAATGGCGTGACCCGCGCGACCCTGCTGGCCGAGGTTTCCAGTTCGGTGACAGGCGGAACCGCCGCCTTCTACAACCCGGCCTATGGCGAGGTGTCCGACCTCTACGAGGGCGATCCCGACTACAACGACTTCGATCAGGACCAGTGGCGTCTCGGCTATGAGATCGAGCATGACCTGAACGACAGCGTGACGCTGCGCCAAAGCTTCCGCGCGGCACGCGTCGATATCGACCTGGAATACAGCGGCCAGTATCCCCTGGGCGCCGACCTGGCCCGCTACTGGGGCCACTACAAGGAAAACATCGACACGCTGGTGCTCGACAACGGGTTGCGCTGGAGCGGGAATACCGGGGCAGTGTCCCACGACATCCTGGCCGGCATCGACATGACCCGCGCCGATTATGAGACCTACAGCACCCTGGGCTATGTCTCGGCTGCCGATACCGCCGCGGCTGCGGTGCCCTTCACCGGCGCGCAGGAACAGCGCCAGATGGGCATCTACCTGCATGACCAGATGCAGTGGGGCAACTGGCAGGCCTTCGCCAGCGCCCGCTGGGACAGTGTCGAGACGACCACCACGGCTGCCGACCGTTCGACGGGCACTCAGGAGGATACCGGCCGTTCCGGGCGCCTGGCGCTGAGCTATGACTGGAGCAACGGTGTCATGGTCTATGGCAGCGTCTCGACTTCTTTCGCGCCCAATATCGGCTTCGTTTATGACGACCCGGCCGATGAGGCCACGCAGCGGGCGGCCCGCCCCACGCAGTCCACGCAGCGCGAGATCGGCCTGAAATACGCGCCCGAAGGCACGAACCTGCTGCTGTCCGCAGCCGTCTTCGATATCGATCAGCGCGATGGCACCGTGCTGGATGTCTCGACCGGCGAGAACCGGCAGCGTCAGTTGGACCTGAACAGCCGCGGCGTCGAGCTGGAGGCGCAGGCGAACTGGGCCAATGGCTGGGGCGTGATCGCCAGCTATGCCCATCAGCGCGTCAGGATCGAGAAGGGCGCGGCGGGAACCGTGGGCAACGAGCTGTCGGGCGTTCCGAACGATACGCTCTCGCTCTGGGGCAAGTATGACATCCAGTCGGGTCCGGCGGCGGGTCTCGGGCTGGCGGCAGGCCTGCGCTATGTCGGCGAAAGCTATGGCGATGATGCCAATGCCATCACCAACGACGATCGCGTCTTCGTGGATCTGGGGGTCAGCTACCAGCCGGCGCAACTGCCGGGGGTCGAGATGCAGGTGAACATCAAGAACCTGTTCGACCAGCAGAAGCAGACCTGCACCGCCGGATACTGCTATCGTGACGAGGGCCGCACCTGGACGGCGAGCCTGAGCCGCCGCTTCTGATGGCGCGGGGCGCGAGGCAGCCCGGACAGGCTGCGATCCTGTCCGGCCTGTGGGCCGCCTATGTCGCGCAAAGCGTGATCGGCGGCCTGACCTGGGGCGGGCTGCCCGCCGTGCTGCGCGACCAGGGCCTGCCCCTGGACCGGATCGGCCTTCTGTCCCTGCTGATCGCGCCCTGGGCGCTGAAGGTCCTGTGGTCTCCGGTGATCGAACGGTGGCGGTTGCCCTCGGGCCAACCGCCCCGCAGCGCCATGCTGGTCCTGCTGTTCGGCCTGGTCGCCGTTCTGGGTCTGCTGGCCACCGGGGCCGTCGGTCTGGTGCCGCTGCTGCCGGCGCTGGCCTGCCTGATGGTGGTGGCCTTCGCCACGGCAACCGCCGATATCGTCGTTGACGGCCACGCGGTCGGCGCCCTCGCGCGCAGCGGGCACGGCTGGGGCAATGCCGCGCAGGTCGGAGGCGCCTATGTGGGATCGGCGATCGGCGCGGGGCTTCTTCTTGTCATGGTCGCGCGCGTGGGGTGGACCGGGGCGGTCTGGTTCATGGCCGGACTGGTGGCTGTCCTGCTCATCTGGTTCGCCCTGACGGCGCGCGGGTCCGCGTCATCACCGGCCGCAGGCCCGCGCCCCAGTCTGCGCCGCGCGCTGGCCCGGCGCGACATCCGGCAGGGCCTGATGCTGACGGCGATCTTCGTGATTGCCCAGAAGCTGTCTCTGGGCATGCTGGGGCCGTTCCTGATCGACAGGGGCATTTCCCTTGAGGCGGTGGGGCTGCTCAACGGCTTTGGCAGTCTGGTCCTTGGGCTGTTGGGTGCGCTGCTTGGCGGGGCGGCGGTCCAGCGGTGGGGTGTGCGGACAACCATGATTGGCGCATTGGTGTCCCAGGCCATCCTCATGCTGTGCCTGGCGCTGAGCGGTGCCGGGACCGCCCTGCCGACCGCGTTGCCGGTCGCGGCCGCGCTCCTGTCCGGATCGGCGCTGTCGGCCATCGGGTTTACCGCGCTTTATGCGCAGTTCATGCGGTGGTCGGACCCGAGGCAGGGAGGGGTGGACTTTACCCTGTTCCAATGCCTCGATGGGGCTCTCAGCATGGGTCTTGGTCTTGTCGCCGGGATCGTGGCGGAGCAGGCGGGTTATGGCGTCTTCTTCGGCCTCAGCGCCATTCTGCCCGTCCTGGCTGTCCTGATGCTGAGGCGTTTGGCGATCAGGATGGCCCAGGCAACAAGCGCCTAGGAACGACGCGGCGGGCCGCGTTCAGGCAGCCGAGCTGTGATGCGGCTCCTCCGCCATCTCGCCCGCCATGCCGCGCCGCCAGTAGGCTGCGACCATGTGCCGGTCGCGCGGCATCTTCCAGACCGAACGGACGTGGCGGCGGATATCGCGGAATGCGTCGAACTCGCATCCGGCCCAGACATACAGATCGTCGGACGGCTGCCGCCGGGCAAGCGCCTCGACCAGCAGCCGCTTCGTGCCAGGCGCAGCGCCACGCCGATGCAGCCACTGCACCGGTCCGGCCAGATCCTGTTCATCCTCGGGGCCGTCCACCTCGATGATCGCCTCGCAGATGGTCCCGGGCGATGCAGCCTCAAGCATGCGGGCAATGGCCGGCAGCGCCGTCTCGTCGCCCAGCAGAAGCACCCGTGGCGCCTGGGGGATCGCTCCGCCGCCCGGACCCAGCAGTCCCGCCACATCGCCCGGACGGCACGCCGCAGCCCAACCCCCGGCCGATCTCTCGGCGGTTGGATGGAGCACGAAGTCGATGTCCACCTCGCCCCGCGCCAGATCGACATGGCGGATGGTGTAGACGCGCACCAGCAAGGTATCGGACCCACCGGGGAAGCTCAGCGCGCCACTGGCCGTCAGCATCGGCCACACAGGTGGCAAATTTGCTGGCCGATCCTCGGGAGGCAGGAGCAGTCGAACGTGAAGCTCATCCAGAGGCAGGTCTTCCAAATCCGGGACGGCGAAGGTGACCCTTTGCATCGACGGCGTCAGGCGACACGAGGCCGTGACGCGGACCTCGCGGAAGAACGGCGGAACGCCATGGGACTGTCCGTCGCCCTCCCAGTGCAACTCTACCTCCTCTGCGAGATACTCTCGGATATGATCCACGAAGATCAGCTTCATGTAGCTGAGGCCGATGGGGTTGACGCCTCTTGCCTCAACGAGAAGCGCCTCACCGTCCCACCGCACCTCGAAGCTGCCCAGCGGCAATTGCATCCGCCAGGGACCGGTTTCCAATCCCGTGATGTATTCTGGATGATCGGCCGCGAAGCGGAACATGGCAGCGGCGCCGTGGGGATGGTCAAGCCGGGTATTCGCGTGCAGCATGGCGTCTCGGATGCAGGAGGTCTCTGGCTGCGCAAAGCGTGGCTGGGGCTTGTGTAGCGCACGACATCGCCGACGGATAGGCCCTCTTCTGCCAGCAGAAGTTGACGGTTACATAGAAGCGGCACTTGGAAAGAAGACAAAGTGTCCGTTTGTCCATGGCTCAACGGTCGCCTCAGAGATGAATTCTTGAACGAAACGCTGTTCCTATCCGTGAAGAATGCCGGCGCCCCACTGGTAGCTTGGCGATGCATGCCGGGTGATGCCGCATGATCGTTGGCCACGTACCGTCATCCGGCCGTCGCTGCGGTTTTATGTGGACGCGTCGACGCCGTAAGGCCCATCCTTGGTGCAACTGCCGCCTCGTCCATGGTATGCTCGACAGAGTCAAAGATTGGAGGTTTTCATTATGAGATCGAGCCTCGCCGCCAGTTTGGCTCTTGTCGCGGTTCAGGCCCACGCGCAGGACTGCCAACCGATCCGCTTTGCGCCCGGAGACAACGGGGCGCTAATTGAGGGGGTGCTGCCGCCCAAAGATCCATTCGTAGCAGTTGAGCCTTCCTGTTTCAGCCTTGACGTACGGGCGGGCCAGCGAGTGATCGTCGCAGTTGAGGGCGATGATAACGCCGTGGCCACGATTTCGGGAGCAGGCGATGCGCGGCAGGCTTTCGACTTTCTCGCGCCCTCGAACTTCTTAGAGATCCTGCTGTTTCAGCTGTTCCCGTCTCCCTCCGAGGCGCCCTATGCACTAACGGTGCAGGTCGACTAGAAAGAGCGGAGGGCGACGCCGCGATCCGGAGGCATGCCCTCTGCCACTTTTTAGAACTTGATTGCTGCGCCACCTGCGGCGACGGGCTTCGTTACGGGGGGCGGAGCCGCCTTGCTTTGCAGGTAAATCGGCGCGTAGCCTCTGTTGTCAGACAGCCATGTCACGATCTCGTCGCCCGCAGGCTGCTGCTCGACACGTCCATCGTAGCGGGCAAGGCGCACGCCCAGAACGGTGGGGCATAAGTTCGCGATGGTCAGCGGGTCATCGGTGACGCGATCAAACTCAGTGTCATAAGCCAGAACCGGCAATGCTGCTTCGGGCATCAGGGCGGGCACCCAGCCGGTCGCCCCAGTCTCGTCACGCCAGCGGTCGGATTGGTCTTGCGCGTTAAGATCGCCGCATCTGAAATCGACAGGGTCGTGCCAAGACCAGGCAACACCTTTGGTGCCAAAGCCCAACTGAACATCATCGACCGCGCGGGGATCGCCGTATTTCTCGATCAAGGTCGCGCGTAGCCCAGCGGGGTCGACGCTGCCCTGCGGCAATCTCAACACCCTCCACAGGCCCACCACCGTTCCGGATGCGGCTGGCGGCTCGTCGTAGATCGCGATTATCTCGGTCTCATCGGGCGAGACATAGATGCGGCCGGACGCATAGGGCAACAGGCTGGTGCCCACAAGGCTTTGCGAGGCGCTGCGGTCAGCAGTCAGGACTTTGTCTACCGTCATGTGCTCGCGAATGATGCGGTCAGCATCATCGAAGCTGGTGCCAAGTCGGATGCCCAGCACATCGGTGTCGGCCATCTGAGATTTGGGCATCTGCAGCAGATCCGCGGGCGGCCGGGCGGCTGCGGTCAGGGTTAGATCTCTCAAAACCACGCCACTGGCCGCATCGACAAGCCGGGCAGCGATGGCCTTGGCCTCAATGACCAGGATTGGCTCGGCCTCGGTCCCTATCATCTGCCCCATATCTCCAACGCCGTGGTTCAGGCCAAATTCGTATGCCGCCTGCCACGCAGTTTGCCAGATGCTGGGCGGCGGGCCATCCTCTATAGCCGCGCCCTCAGGTTCGACGTCGATCTGAATGACCAAATTTTCAGACCCTGATGCTAGATCGGCAGGCAAGACCGGCAGGCTGTCCAGCCGAACGATCTCAGTTGAGCCCCGCTGAACTTGGCCCAGTTCGGACTGTGCTCTGTTGATGGCTCCGCAATAGAGATCGTCGCGGCGGCAGGATTGGCGCAGGCCTAGGGGCGGGCTAAGCGCGTAGTGCGGATCCTGCCAGAACAGCACTGGCTCGGGTGCCAGCCAAGCGGCCAACAGATAGTCGCAGATCCGCGCTCGGGCCAAGGCCGTCTCGCTCTCGCCATTGTCGAGGTCGCAAGCACCAAAGCTTTGAGGTCGGCCCTTTCGCTGCCATGGCACCTCGCGGGCATCACCCGTTCCCCAAACAGGTAGGTGCAGCGTCACACGGTTCGGCAAGACCTGGGCACGGGCCATCGACCAGGTGCGAAACTCCTCTTTTCGTGCAGCGCGTTCCTCGGCGGTGGGTGGTACATCGAGATTACGAAAGAAACGGCCCCATTCTGGTACGCCGTCGCGGATGTGGGATTCTGCCGCATGACGGGTGATCATCATGCGTTCGATCATCGCGTCATCTACCGATTCCGGCGCATAGCGCAATTGCAGAAGGTCTGTTATCTCGGCTCCGAACCTGGCGCCATCAGGGGGAGGCGTGAGGGTATCGGCCAAGCCTACGAGCCCAAGCGCCGCATCTGCCTCCGCCCGCAGAGCGGCAATCGCGGGCAGATCCTCGGCCGCAGCTTTGAGAACCACCGCGCCGTCATTTTGAGAGCGAACCGTCAGGCCGGTCAGCCTCACGTCTACCGCGATGCGCTTGTTCTGAGGGTGCAGGCCAGTAATCAACATGGTCCAGTCCAACGTAATCCCCATGCCTGCCCCTCCTAAGAGACCTTGCCGGGCAGCCTCTTCGACGGTCATGGGCAACGCTTCGACCGTCATTAGCCGGTCCATGTCCAGCACGATTTCGGAGTAAACCTGCTGCATGGCTGTATTAGCGAAACTTTGACCTTGGACATATCGGCTCGGTAGCAGGTCCTGCAGCGAGACTCGGCCCTCAACGGGCGCGACATCACCATAAGGATCTTCCTCGACCGCCGGAGGTTTCTGAGTGACGATCAGGCCTTCGTCTTCTTGAAAATAGGCATTAGATTCCTGGCGTAGCGTGACAGCCAGCGGCAGGTCCAGGCCGGATCGGCGGAGACTTTCACGAAGCTGCGCGAGGTTGGTGGCTGCGACTACCTGGGGATCCTGACCTCTGATCACCTCAATCGGCAGTGGAGAGTCAGGGGGCGGATTCCCGCTAGCTATAGAAGATGAATGTGTAGCGAAATAGCTCACCGCAGCCACACGCAGGAGATCGTCTGGCAGATTTGGCTCGATGACCGGGGCGGCGATCTGCGCAATCAAACCATAGCTCAGGTCTTGCGACGACTTGGCGGATGGCTGGTCTGCCGAGGAGGACGGTGCGTCATCCTGCTGCCACAGGATGCGTCCCGTCGCGGGATCAGTGATTACGGCATTCGTCACTGTGCCTACCAGCGGTCCGCGGCCTTGTGGACGTGGTTCGATGACCAAGGTCGCAGCCAGCGTTACGCTGTCGGCTCCACTCGCACGGAAGGCGCGCGCCTCATCCTCGTTCATCGGCAGGAAAACCGCATCCGACAGGCCGGCATGTGCGATCTCGATCCGGTCGAACCCCCCTGTGCTGAACCAGCCGCACGAAGCGCGAGCCTGCTTCTCTTGTTCCTCGATTAATGTGCCAGCTCGGGTTATGGATGTGCCGTATTCGCCAGTCTGCTCGGCCAATGTGAAACCGCCACGGTCGAAATCATATGGGTTTAGTTGCAGGGTCTCGCTAATAGGCTTCTCGATACGGCGCGTCTTGTTAGGCAGATCTGCCAAGGCCAGCCGAAAAAGCTCGACCGCCTGCCTGTCCATGTCGCGGGTCGTGAACTCGTCCGCAGTCATTCGAACTTGCTGCATCTCGTTGCAGTCCTCGACCGGCGAAATGGCGGCAAGATAGGGCAGTGCCAGCTCTTCCGCTTCGGCAGCATAAGCTTCGGCATCCGACATCAGCACAAGATTCACGAGATCCGCATGGCTGGTCGCCGCAGGCGCCCGCGCATCCTGCACAGCCGTCGTAGCCGCTGCTGCGGTCGCGGCAGCAGCGGACGTGACAGCAGGGGCGGCCAAGACAGGAGCTGCTACGGACGCCAGCGGCGGCGGTGCGGTTGCGATCAGCGATTGGACCTGCTGCTGGCGCAGGTACCCGGTGGCTTCGGCCCCAAGCGCCGCCTGCCAGTTGGCAATGGCCCGGCGACTGCCCGAGCCTAGGATGCCGTCTATATCGCCCGAATAATACCCTGCTTGAGACAGTGCGCGCTGTACCGCCATACGTTGTTCCAGGGTCATCTGCGGTTGCTGCGGCGCGGGGGCAGTGGGTCTGGTCGCCTGGCGGGGCTGTTGTCGCGGTGCAGGCTGACGTGCTTGCGGTTGTCGAACCTGGGGCTGAGGTTGGACGTCCCGCTGGCGCAGCTGATCGCGGACAATCTCACCGGCAATGGTGCCAAAAATCCGTCCCAGATCGTCCGCTTGTGCGGGACTGGTTGCCCCGACTAAGGCAACCACACAGCATCCTACTAGGCTCCAGACCCATTGATTTCAGGCGTTTGACGTGATTCAGGCCCCGCAAGGAGACCTGATTGATGAGCAACCTTTTCTGGCTG
>NZ_JAFNAW010000098.1 GCF_017356265.1 Paracoccus fontiphilus
GCCCCGGCGCGACGCCACCGTGCCCCCGCCCTTGCGGCGGTTGCGGTCTTCGCCGCCGGCGCGGCCCTTGCCGTCGCCCCGCGCGTCGAGCAGACGCAAACCGCCGCACCCTTGGCGCAGGCAGCCTCGGGCTGGCGCGTGATCCAGGGCGACCTGGGCTTTTCCATCCTGCAGATGGGCACCGAGGTTGAGGGCGGCTTTTCGGACTGGACCGCCGCCATCGACTTCGATGCGGACACCGGCACCGGCCGGGTCGAGGTCACGATCAACATGGACTCGGTCAGGATCGGCACCGTCACCGATCAGGCCAAGGGCGCCGAGTTCTTCGATGTCGCGCAGCATCCGGTCGCCGTCTTCAAGGCCGACATCCGCCCCGAAGGCGACGGCCATGTCGCGCAAGGCACCCTGACGCTGAAGGGACACGAGGTTCCGGTGACCCTGCCCTTCAGCCTGCGGATCACCGACGGCGTGGCGACGATGACGGGCGAAGCCTCGCTGGACCGACGCGACTGGAACATCGGCCAGGGCTACGACAACGAATCCTCGGTCGGCTTTCCGGTCCGGCTCGAGGTCGGCCTGACGGCCCGGTCCTGACGTGATCGTGCACCGGCCCGTGTCATTCCCGCCCATCCTTCCATTGTTTTTCCCCGGCTTTCCGCCAACCATCCCCCATCAACCAAGGAGTATACCCATGTTCAAGACCGCCGCCCTGACCGCCGCCTTCGCCCTTGCCGCAGGCGCCGCCCTGGCCGAGCCGCAGAACTTCCAGTTCGACACGTCGCACAGCCAGGTCGTCTTCGACTATCAGCACCTGGGCTTCTCGACCACCACAGGCATGTTCAGCGGCATCACCGGCACCATTGCCTTCGACGCCGAAAATCCTGCTGCCTCCTCGGTCACGGCGACCTTCCCCGTCGCCTCGCTGATGACCGGCGACAAGGGCCGGGACGAGCACTTCCTGTCCGCCGACTTCTTCGGCAGCGAGGCCGCTGCCCCCGAGGTGACCTTCGTGTCGAAGTCGATCGAGGTGACGGGCGACAACACGGCCCTGATCACGGGCGACCTGACGCTGAACGGCGTGACCAAGGAGGCCGTCCTGGACACCGTGCTGAACCAGCAGGGCAACCACCCGATGGAAAACAAGCCGTGGATGGGCTTCAACGCGACCACCACGCTGAAGCGCAGCGACTTCAACCTGGGCATGTTCGCCCCGGCGGTTTCGGACGATGTCGCCGTCCGCATCTCGGTCGAGGCCATGGCGGCGGAGTGATCCGCGACAATACGTAACATCCGGCCGGGCGCGGTGCCGCCCGGTCGAGCATGCCGATGGCCCTGCGGCGTCGCCTGTCCTGCCCGCTAAGGGCCGCGACGGCGAACAGGCCGATGTCAGCGCCTGACCGACAGTCCGGCGGCCTCGCGGTCCCAGGCCGTGTCGGTGACGCCTTCCTCGCGCAGCTTGAACTTCTGGACCTTGCCGTTCTCGGTGCGCGGCAGGTCGGTGCGCAGGTCCACGAAGCGGGGCACGGCGAAATAGGGCATCCGGGTTTCGCAATGGCGGATCAGGTCGGCGGGATCCAGCATCGCGCCGTCCTTCAGCACGACCGCCACCATCACCTCGTCCTCGGCCAGTTCTGACCGCACCGGATAGGCGGCAGCCGTGGCGACGGCGGGGTGGGACAGCACGCCCTGCTCGACCTCGAAGGACGAGATGTTCTCGCCCCGACGGCGGATGGTTTCCTTGATCCGGTCCACGAAGCGGAAGCTGCCGTCCGCCTCGCGCACCACCCTGTCGCCGGTATGGACCCACAGGTTGCGCCATGTCTCGACCGTGGCCTCGGCCATGCCGAGATAGCCCGAGGCAAAGGCATAGGGCTCGTCCGCGCGCAGCAGCAATTCGCCAGGCATCCCGTCCGGCACGGGGAAATCATCCTGGTCCACGACACGGGCGGCAAAGCCCTTGGCGACGCGCCCCATGAAGCCCGGGTTGACGCTGTCGGCCTCGGTCTGGATGACGTTGTTGGTTTCGGTGGACCCGAAGGCGTCCAGCAGCAGGATTCCGGTGCGGCGCGTGAACTCGGCATGGAAATGGCCGGGGACGCCGGGGGCCAGGGCGATGCGCGTCTTGTGGTCGCGTTCCGCGGGCGAGGCGTCGCGCGACAGCAGCATCGGCACCATGGCGCCCAGAAGGTATGTCACCGTCGCGTCTGATGCGCGAAGCTGGTCGTAATAGCGCGACACCGAGAAGCGTTCCGACAGCGATTGGGTCGCGCCGAAGACCAAGGCCTGGAAAAAGCAGTTCAGCGCGTTGGTGTGGAACAACGGCAGGGTCGTGTGCAGCACGTCGCCGGGTTCGATGCCAAGCTGGCGGCCGGTGGTGATCGCCCACCAGAAGAACTGGCCATGGGGACAGATCACCCCCTTGGACAGCCCCGTCGTCCCCGAGGTGTACAGGATCGAGAACGCGTCCGAGGTCCGCACATCGGCGCAGTCCACCGGTTGCCCCGGCTGCGGCAGCGGCGCGGTGCCCGCAGGCAGGTCGTCCCCGTCCGCATCCAGCACCCACACTGTTTCCAGCGGCAGACCTGTGCGGTCGATGGTGGACAACCCTTCCAGCAGCGCGCGTTCGATGATCAGCACCCTGGCGCCCGAGTTCTGCAGGATGTGCTGCAACTGCAACCCGCGCGAGGCAGTGTTGATCGGCACCGAGACCGCGCCGATCCAGCCGATCGCGGCCAGAAGCTCCAGGAACTCGATCCGGTTGCCGCAGAGCATCGCCACCCGGTCGTGCCGCGCGACCCCGGCCCCGGTCAGCATCCCGCCCCAGCGTGCCGCGTTGTCGCAAAGCTGCGCCGCCGTCAGGTGCCGGTCCCCGATCCGGACGAGCGGCAGGTCCGGCGCCGCATCCATGCGACGTCGCAGCAGGGCCGGAAAGTGGCGGCAGGCCGGTGCGACCTCGGCCTCCAGCGCATCGGCGCGGGCATGGGAGGCAGCGCAGTAGGCGCGCGCGCGGGCAGGCTCCAGCAGATCGTGCTCTGGCAGAAAGGTCGAGTGCTGGGAGGTCATGCCGGTAGCCCCTGTCGATCATATTTCTTCAACCATAAAACATAATGCTGCGCCATCAAGCAATTTTTGCCAGTGCTCCGACATCTGTATGTCGACTGCTATTTTCCATTATTTCGCAGTTTTGCAGCTTAAAGATATGTCTTGCCCATCGCTTCGCATCATCGCAGTATACCTTCAAACACATAATTTATATGGGGGGTTCTTGTGCGGCATGGCTATGATGGCGTTGTTGTCACGACGCCCGTCACCGTTCCCTATCAGCGGTTCTCGCCACACGCGGCGCATTGGTGGGCCGGTGCTGCGCTGCGGGGCTTGGCGGAAGCCTCGGGGATCGCGCATACCGACATGGACGGGCTTTCCGTGGCATCCTTCGGCCTGGCGCCGGACAGCGGCATCAGCCTGACCCAGCATTTCGGCATGTCGGTGCGCCATCTGGACACCGTTCCCTTGGGCGGCGCCTCTGCCGTCGTGTCGCTGCGCCGGGCGGCGCGGGCGGTTCAGGCGGGGGACGCCGACGTGGTGGCCTGCATCGGGGCGGACACGAACACGCCCGACAGCTTCAGGCAGGCGCTTGCCAGCTTCTCGCGCTTCGCGCAGGACGCGGTCTATCCGATGGGCGCGGGCGGGGCCAATGCCAGCTTCGCCCTGTTGACGCGCCACTACATGCGAGCCTTTGGCGCCACCCGAGAGGATTTTGCCCGCATCTGCATCGCGCAGCGCGACAACGCGCTGAAAAACCCGGATGCCCTGATGAAGACGCCGCTGACGCTGGAACAGTACATGGCCGCCCGGCCCGTGGCCGATCCGGTGCACCTGTTCGACTGCGTGATGCCCTGCGCCGGGGCCGAGGCCTTTCTGGTCATGCGAGAGGAAACCGCCCGCGCCCAGGGCATCCCCTTCGCGCGCCTGACCGCCGCGATCGAGGGGCACAACCAGTTCCCCGGCGATCCCGTGCAGGTCCGGGGCGGATGGGCCAGGGACGTGGACGTGCTGTACGGCATGGCGGGCTGCGGGCCCGAGGGGATCGACGTGCTGCAGACCTATGACGACTATCCGGTGATCGTGATGATGCAGTTCGAGGACCTGGGCTTTTGCGCCAAGGGCGAGGGCCCGGCCTTCGTGCGCAGCCGCGACCTGCGCATCGAGGGAGATTTCCCGCACAACACCTCGGGCGGGCAACTGTCGGTCGGGCAGGCCGGCGCGGCGGGCGGGCATCTGGGCCTGGTCGAGGCGCTGCGACAGGTCACGGGCCAGGCAGGCGCTCGGCAGGTGGCAAAGGCGCGGCGGGCCATGGCGCTTGGCTTCGGCATGATCAACTATGACCGCGGGCTTGCCTCGGGCGCCGTCATCCTGGAGGCCGCATGACCATGCCCCCCATGCTTCCGCCCCAGCCGCGCTCCGCCGCCACGCTTGCCCTGGTCGCGCCGGCGGCCGCCGGGCGCTTTGCCCTGCAATGCTGCAAGGCTTGCGGCAACTTCATCTATCCGGTGCGCAACATCTGCCCGACCTGCCTGTCCCAGGACATCGCCGTCACCGACGCACCGGCGGGCGGGCTGCTGCTGTCGGAAACCACCATCCGCATCACCGGCGACCCGTTCTTTCGCGAACGCCCGCCGGTGCGGCAGGGCCTGGTGCGCGCCGATTGCGGCGTGACCATCATCGCGATCCTGCACCGCGACTGCCCGCCCGAGGGCCGCGTCAGGCTGTCGCTGCGGCTGGACCGGGGAGGCAAGCCGCTGCTTCTGGCCTTTCCCTTGCACCCCGAAAGCAGCGAGGTGGCCGACGATCCCAGCTTGCGCGACCTGACCATGGACCCGGCCGCTGCAGCCGCGCATCTGGCGGATCCGGACCGACCGTAAGGCCTACGTTCGTCCGCGGGCTTGATGCCGCCGGACAAGGAGGACCGTCCTAGGGTCGGAACCGGTCGCGCGTGGTCGCATAGGCGGCCCCGCCGACCCGGCCGATGATGTCCAGCACGTCCTGATCGACATGGCCCGCCGCCGTGATCGCGTCCCGGCGCAGGAAAAAGCCGTGGATCGTGCCCAGCACGATGTCGCGCGCCGGTCCAAGCGGCACGAGCGAGTGCAACCGGCATTCCATCGCGACGGGGGCCACGGCAAGGCGCGGCACGGGGATCGCCTGGCCCGGCACGGTGGCAAGGCCCGCCAAGGCGATCTCGTCCACCTCGGGTTCGACCGGGGCGCCGCAGGCGTCCATCTGCGCGGCAAGGGCGGCATCGGCGATGTGGACGGTGAAGGCACCGGTCTCGATGATGTTGCGCGCCGTGTCCTTGCGCCGCCCGTCGGGGCGCGGCTCGATCCCGATGGCGAGGGTCGCCGGATCGTGGCTGAGAAGCCCGAAGAACGAGAAGGGCGCGGCGTTCGCCACCCCCTCGGGGCTGAGCGTGGTGACAAAGGCGACAGGACGGGGCGTGACCGCATTGGCCATCAGCCGATAGCGTTCGGCGGGCGCAATGTCGTCAAAGTCGAAGAAGCGATGTTCCATGCCCCAAGCCGGTGCCACAAGGCCGCGCGCATTGCCAATTCATTCGGCACATGGCGCCCATCGCTTCATTCCTGCCGCGAATGGGCAATATTCGGACAATCAATTTGATTGATAAGGCCCGCCCGTGTTCCCTTGGACAAAAGACGACAGGGAACGCTTGCCATGAATCAACCGATCCGCGCCACCTCGGCCGCGACGCTGACCGATTTCTCGCGCCTGACCGAAACGGCCGAGTTCCGGCACCTCCTCTCCGAGATCGCGGCCCGCACCGACGAGATCGAGGCGGGCCGCCATGTCCCGCGCGACATCGTGGCCCTGATGAAGGCCGCGCGGATCTTCCGGTCCTCCACCCCCAGCCGGTTCGGCGGCGACGCCATGGCGCCTCATCACTTCCTGAAGATGATCGACCGGATCGGCACGGTGGACGGCTCGGCCGCCTGGGTGGCGGCCTTCGGTTCGGCCAACACCTATACCGCCGCCCTGCCCGAAGCCGCGCAGGCGATCATGTATGCCACCGGCCCCGACCAGGTCTTCGCGGGCGGGCTGCATCCGGTCCAGCAGGCCACCCGCGTGGATGGCGGCTGGCGCGTGTCGGGCCGCTGGAAGTTCGCCTCGGGCTGCAAGGGCGCGGACTGGATCGGCGTCGGCATCGCGGGCGTGCCGCAGGGCGCCGAACCCGACGCGCCGCCCACGGTGATGATGGCCGTGGCCCCCGCGTCCGAGGTCGAGATCGTGGAATGCTGGGACGTGTCGGGGATGCAGGGCACCGGCAGCCATGACACGACCGTCACGGACAAGGTCTATCCCGACATGTGGATCTGCGAACGCGGCGCCCCCGGCATCTTCGACGAGCCACTGTATCGCTATCCGGCGATGGCCTATCAGGCACAGGTCCACGCGGCCTGCAACCTGGGCCTGGCGCGCACGGCGATCGAGGCCGCCAAGCAGGTCTCGGGCGCGGCCAAGATCGCGGTGGGCCACGCCCGCCTGTGCGACCGCGCCTATTACCTGTCGGCCATCGCGGAATCCGAGGCCAAGCTGCGGGGCGCGCGCGCGTTCTTCTATGAAGCCGCCGAGGCCGCCTGGGACAGCCTGCTGCGCGGTGATCCTGTGTCGCTGGACGAAAACAACATGCTGCGGCTTTCCGCGTCGAACGCCGCCAAGGTCGGTGCGGAAGTCGTGCAGCGATGCTATACCGTCGCGGGCATGGGGGTGATCGCGAAGTCGAACCCCATGCAGCGTCACCTGCGCGACGCCATGGTCGTCACCCAGCACGCCGCCGTCACCGACATGATCTTCGAGAACGCGGGCCGTGTCCTGGTCGGCCTGGACGCGCCGCGCGGCTATCCATGAACGTGGTTTCATCCATCGCGGGAATGGGGCAGGTTCCGCGCATGAACAAGGGACATGCCGCGCGCTTCGACCTGAACCTGGTCAAGGTCTTCCTGGCGATCTGGGACACCCGCAGCCTGACCGATGCCGGGCAGCGGCTGGGCCTGACGCAGCCCGCCGTCAGCCACGCGCTGCGCCGTCTTCGCCAACACTTCGACGATCCGCTGTTCCAGCGCATCGGCAACCGAATGGAGCCGACCGACACCGCCACGCAGCTGCGCGAGCCGCTGGAAGCCGCGCTGTCGCTGCTGGACCAGACCATCCACGGGGCGCAAAGCTTCGTTCCCGCGCAAAGCCAGCGCCAGTTCCGCATCGCCATGACCGACACGGGAGAGCTGTTCGCGATGCCGCGAATCCTTGCGGCCCTGCAAAGGCACGCGCCCCATGCGGGCCTGTCCTCGGTCAGCATCGACCCGGCCGATACCGAAGGCGCGCTGCGGTCCGGGCAGGTCGATCTGGCGCTCGGCTATCTGCCGCAGCTTGAATCCGCGCGGTGCCGGGGGCGCCTGCTTCTTCGCGACCGGATGATCTGCCTGATGCGCGACGGCCATCCCGCGCAGCACGGAGAATGGACCGAGGCCGCCTTCCAGGCGCTGTCCTTTGTCGATGTCAGCCGCGCCGCCACCGGCTATCACATGGCGCGCAAGCTGATCGAGGATGGCGGCCTGGGCCTGGCCACCCGCGCCCGGCTGGAACATTTCACCATCGTGCCGGATGTCGTGCAGCAGACCGACTACGTCGCGATCTTTCCGCATTCGATCTTCACCCGGCTGCAGCATCGCGGCGGTTTCGTCGCCCGCGACCTGCCGTTCGCGTTGCCGTCCTATGACATCAAGCTGTGGGTGCATGACAGCTTTGCCACCGATCCGGCGCTGCGCTGGTTCGCCGACCTGATCACCGAAACGCTGCATGAGGACCGCTGACATGGCCATCACGACCGACCTGTTCCGCCGATCGATGTCGCTGTTTCCCGGCGCGGTGACGCTGATCACCACCGGCAGCGGCGACAACCGGCGCGGCATCACCGCGACCGCCGTCTGCTCGGTCAGCGACAGCCCGCCCAGCCTGCTGGTCTGCGTCAACCGCAAGTCCGCGACCTGCGACGCCATCAGCGCCACCGGACGCTTCAGCGTGCAGCTGCTGGACGAGGAATCGGACCATATCGCCCTGGCCTTCGCGGGCAAGCTGCAGGGTGCCGACAAGTTCAGCGCGGGCGACTGGACCGACACGGGCCTTGGACAGCCCCGGCTGACCACCGCCCTGGCCTGCCTGTCCTGCCGGGTGCTGACCGAAAGCGACAGTGGCAGCCACCGCATCTTCGTGGGAGAGATCGAGGACGCGGTTCTGGCAGAGGGCGGCGCGCTGGTTTACGCGCGCTCGCGGTTCCACCGCCTGCAGGCGGCAGGCTAGGCGGGCAGCGGCGCCAGCGCGTCGTCGCTGGCCCGTGTCAGATACAGCGCATCCGACCCCTCGATGACAAATGCGAGGCGTCCCAGCCAGACGCGGCTGGCGTCGCGCGTGGCGGTGAAGATGCCCGCCGGCACGCCCGCCGCACTGGCCGCAGCCACCATGCGGTCGATCAGGTCGGACAGCGGCGCGGCCTCGCCCCTGGCATCGCGGTCCACGGCCAGGTCGCCCGGTCCGATGAAGGCCAAGTCGATTCCCGGCACGGCCAGGATCGCCTCGACATTCGCCACGGCTTCCAGCGTTTCCAGTTGCAGGGCGACGACCGTGTCGCGCCGCGCGCGCGCGATGGCGCCCGGAATGTCGCGCAGATAGGCGGCGGCGCGTCCCGGCCCTGCCCCGCGTCCGCCCTCGGGCGCGAAGCGCGCGGCATGAACGG
>NZ_JAFNAW010000099.1 GCF_017356265.1 Paracoccus fontiphilus
TCAGACCCCCCATACCTGCCTCAGCAGAAGGGAAGCACATCATAGGCTAGCTGGGAATCCTGAATCTCGATACCCGCGACATGCTCTAGGCAGTGACCTGCCAGGGGACGAGATCGGCAAGGCCTGTCTCGTCACCCAGCGCAATGACCATCATCCTATCGCTGGCCGCCGCCGAAAAGCCTGTTCAGCAGGCGGGTGACTATCGACCCGCTCTCTCTGGTGGGCGGCATCGGGGACGGGCTCTGATGCGGTGCGGGCGAGGCGCTGGGCGCTGCCCTGGCGGGTTCGGGAGATGCGCCTTGCCTTGTCTCGGCCGGCGCCGGTTTCGCCTGGCGCTTGGCCATGTGGGTCGCGATGGCATCCATCAAGGGCGGTGACAAGGTGTCGTAGGGGGTAAGGCCCAACTCGCGCAGGCGCGACCGGATGCCGTCCATCCGCGACGGATCGACGCCCGATTCGATGACGGAACTGACAAAGGCCGCGAATTCGGGGGCCGACCAGCCGTCCTCGGTCGACAGTTCGGTGTGCACGAAGTCCAGGCCGTAGAACGGGTGGTCCTTGTTCTCGATCCGGCCGTACATGTGGACGCCGCAGTCCTTGCAGGCATAGCGCTGGATCGGCGCGTCCTTGTTGACGACCTGCAGCTTGTCGCCGTTCTCCAGGACCTCGACCGCGTCGCGCGACACGACGGCGACCTGGCTGAAGATCGCGCCGGCGGGCTTCCAGCACTTGGTGCAGCCGCAGACGTGGTTGTGGGCGGTCTGCGCGCCGATCCGGACCTTGACCGGGTTCGTCGCGCATTTGCAGGTCAGCGTCCCGCCCGAAAAACCGGGGTTGCCTCGCTTGATGCCGTTGTCGACTGAAGGATGAATAAGCACGCCTTGAGTGTTTGCCATGGCCTTCTCCTCCGATGACCAGATCATCTCATGGTCTCTTGGTCGGAACTGTTCAGCAAGCTAGCAGAAAGTGGCAGAGGGGCTGTCGAAAAGGCGCTGTTCTCGGGCTTCCTGTGCTCATCGGGATATGGCGAAGCGTCCGCGGTGCGAACCTGCGAACAGACGGCGCCAGACCGGTTTCCATCTCTGGTCTTCATTGGCCGTCCTCCCTTGCGGCCGGGCTTGGAGCCTGTCTGCGCGATTGCCCGGCGGGTGTCAGCTGTGGCACTCTGATCCCGACGGGGATGAAGGGGGCTGGCATGGCGCGCGGTGGAAAGCAGGGCAGGTGTCTGCCCCTGGCGGCGGCACTGGTCATGCTGGGCTGGGCCGCCGGGGCGCAGGGTCCGGCGTCGGATGTCGTGCCCGAGGCGCGCATCGTCCTGCAGGCCGACGCGGATCTGCCAGGCAACGACCTGGCGATGATCCGCCAGATCGGGCAGGAGGCTTGCGTGCAGGCCTGCCTGGCAAACGACGGCTGCGAGGCGCTGACCTGGAACGCCCGCGCGCGCGCCTGCTTCCTCAAGGCGCAGCCGGCCGAGCCGATCGCCTTCGGGGGGGCGCAGTCGGGCATCAGGGTCGCAACGGACGACGCCGTGCTGGCGCGGGCAAGCGAAAAGCTGGCAAAAGCCCCCTGGATCACTGCCGAGGACCGGCGGCAGATGTCCGAGCAGGCGGGGCGGCTGGGAACGCTTCATCCCGGTGACATCGGCAGCGGTGCCGCCGATCTGCGGGCGCTTGCCGCGCTGGCAGCGGACGGGGAGGCGCGCATCCGCTGGCTGGGCGCGACCGTGGCCGCAAGCGATCTGGCCCGGGACTGGGCCGCGCTTGCCGTCGCCATGGACCAGGCCGCCGGATCGGTTGGGGGCGAGCGGAATTCGCAATTGCGCCGCTCGGCCGCGCTTGCGGCGCTGAACGGCTGGCTGCGCGACGCCGGCCCCGGCACGGAGGCCCTGCGGCTTTGGGCGCGCCTGGCCGAGGAGGACGGGCGCGGCCGTGACGCCCTGCAAGCCATCCGGCTTGCGGCCGAGGCCGAGCCTGCCAACGCCGACCTTGCGACCGAGCGCGAAGGATACGAGGAGCGTCACGGCTTCCGCGTCACCGGCAGCCGCGCCGATGCCGACGGCACCCGGCCCCGCGTCTGCGCCAGCTTCTCGGAACCCTTGGCGCGACAGATCGACCTGCGGCCCTTCGTGCAACTGCCCGATCCCGCACTGGCGGTCGAGGTCGAGGGTCATGACCTGTGCATCACCGGCGCGCCGCGCGGCGCGGTGCTGCGCTTCGCCCTGCGTGCCGGGCTGCCGTCCGATGACGGCGAAACCCTGCGCCGCACCGTCCAGCAGGCGCAATATGTGCGCGACCGTGCCCCGCTGGTGCGCTTTGCCGGGCGCGCCTATGTGCTGCCCGCGACGGGCGACCAGGGCCTTGCGGTGACGACGGTCAACACCGACCGGGTGGACCTGACGCTGTATCGCATGTCGGACCGCAACATCGTGCGGGCGCTTGGCGAAGGTCTGTTCGCCGCGTCCCTGGACGACTGGAAGGCCGACCGCTTCGCCGATGGCATGGGGACCGAGACATGGCGCGGGCAGATGGATGTCGCGTCCCCGACAGGCGGGGGCGAGCGGCCCGTCAATGCCGAGGTCGCGTCCCGCATCGACCTGCGCCAGGCGGGGCTGAGCCTTGATCCCGGTGTCTATGTGCTGAATGCCGCCGTGCCGGGACAGTCCACCGACCGCAGCCCGCGCGCCTCGCAGTGGTTCATGATCTCGGACCTGGGGCTGACGACGTTCCAGGGCAGCGACGGGCTGACGGTGGCGGTGCGGGGCCTTGGAGACGCCGCGGCGCGTCCTGGGGTCGAGGTCCAGCTTGTCTCTCGCGGCAACGCCGTCCTGGGAACGGCGATGACGGATGCCGAGGGCGTCGCCCGCTTTGACGCGGGCCTTGTGCGCGGCACGGGCGCCGCCGCGCCGGGCATCGTCACGGCCACCCGGCGCGAGGGCGACAGGATCGCGGATCTGGCCTTCCTGTCGCTGATCGACCCGGAATTCGACCTGTCAGACCGTGGCGTGGAAGGGGCGCCGCCCGCCCCGCCGATCGACCTTTTCGTGGCCCTGGACCGGGGCGCCTATCGTGCCGGGGAAACGGCGCACGCGACGGTCCTGGCCCGCGATGGACGCGCGCGCGCCCTGGACGGCCTGCCGGTGCAGGCCCGCGTGATCCGGCCGGACGGCGTCGAACACGCGCGCCTTGCCCCTCGGCCGGCGGGGGCGGGCGGTCACATCCTTGATGTCGCCATTCCGGTCAATGCCCCGCGCGGCGCATGGCGCATCGACCTGCGGGTCGAGGAGGACGGCCCGCCGCTCGCCTCGGCCCGGATGCTGGTCGAGGATTTCCGCCCCGAGCGGCTCGACTTCGACCTGGTGCTGCCGGATGGCGTCCTGCCTGCGGACCGGCCGGTCGAGGCCGGCTTCGATGCCCGCTGGCTGTTCGGCGCCCCCGCCGCCGGCCTGCCGGTCGAGGGCGAGTTGCGCCTGTCGCCCGCCCGCAGCCTGCCGGGATGGGAGGGCTATGTCTTCGGCCGCCACGACGATGCGGGCGAGTCCGACGTCGTCGGAATGCCCGCCGGGCGCACGGACGACGCGGGGCGTTTCAGTGCCCGCATCGACCTTCCGCCGGGCGTCAAGGCCGCCGCCCGACCGTGGGAGGCGACGCTGGTCCTGTCCGTCCGCGAAGGCGCGGGCCGTCCGGTGGAACGCCGGGCGACGCGCATCCTTGCCCCCGGCCGTGCCGCGCCGGGGATACGCCCCGACTTCGAGGGCGGCAGCGTGGCCGAGGGCGCCACGGCGGCCTTCCGCATCGTCGCGCTGGGCCGCGACCTGACGCCGGTGGCCGACGATCTGGAATGGACGCTCAACCGCGTCCGGACCGATTATCAGTGGTTCGCCATCGGCGGCGACTGGAACTGGGAGCCGGTGACTCGCCGCGACCGCTTGGACGGGGGAACGCTTGCGGCCACGCCCGGGGGACCCGCGACCCTCGCGGTCCCGGTGGACTGGGGCAGCTATGAGCTGGTTGTTCGAACCCGTGACGGTGCCGAAAGTTCGATCCTCTTCGACGCGGGTTGGGGCGCGGCGGGCGCGGGCAGCGACACGCCCGACCGGCTGCGCGTGACCTTGGACAAACCCGCCTACCGCCCAGGCGAGACGGCGCGGCTGACGCTGGAGGCCGCGGCGGATGGCGTGGCGCTTGTCTCGGTCCTGTCGAACCGGTTGATCGCGCTCCAATCCGTACCGGTGACGGCGGGCCGGAACGAGGTTGCGCTGCCGGTCACGGATGACTGGGACGCGGGCGTCTATGTCGCCGCAAGCGCGATCCGGCCCCTGACCGAAGGCGCGGGCCATGCGCCGGTCCGCGCCCTGGGCATCGCCCCGGCGGCGGTGGACCCTGGCGACCGGGTGCTGACAGCCACCCTGACGACGCCTGCCGAGTCGGGTCCACGCGGGTCCGCGCCCGTGACGCTGGCCGTCGAAGGCGCGCAGCCGGGGCAGGCAGTCCACGCAACGCTCTGGGCCGTCGATCAGGGCATCCTGAACCTGACCGGCTACCAGCCGCCCTCGGCCACGGCGCATTACTTCGGTCAGCGCCGGCTGGGCGTGGGCTTGCGCGATCTTTACGGTCGGCTGATCCTGCCCTCGGGCGCGGCCGACGGGACGCTGCGCAGCGGGGGCGACGCGGGGTCGATGCAGATGCAGGCGCCGCCGCCCACGGAACGGTTGATGGCCTGGTTCTCGGGGCCGCTGGTGCTGGACGAGGAAGGGCGCGCGACGGTCGCAGTGCCGCTGCCCGACTTCAATGGCGAGGTTCGGGTGATGGCCGTCGCCTGGACTGAAGGGGCGGTCGGGCAGGCCGACGCGACCATGCTGGTGCGCGACCCGGTGGTGGTGACGGCGACGGTGCCCGCCTTCCTCGCGCCCGGCGACCGGGCCGAGGCGCAGGTCCGCCTGACCCACGCCGCCGGTCCCGCAGGCGATGTCGGCCTGTCCATCGACAACGCCGCAGAAGTCGCGCTGGCGACCGACCTTGCCCCGCAGGTCACGCTGGCCGAACGGCAGACCGCCAACCTGCCGCTGGTCCTGACCGCACCCGATGCGCAGGGTCTGGCGCAACTGCGCCTGTCGGCCGGCCTGCCCGGCGGCACGACCGTCACCAAGGATCTGTCCATCCCGGTCGAACGGCTGGACCCGTCCGTGACCCGCGCCATGCGCCTGACCCTTGCACCGGGCGAGGCGATGCCGCTGGATCTGTCCCCTCTTGGTGATTTCCGGCCCGGCACCGGGCGGGTGACGCTGTCGACCGGCGCCTTCGCCGCGCTCGACGTGCCCGGCGCCATCGCGCAGCTGGCCGAATGGCCCTATGGCTGCAGCGAGCAGCTGGCCTCGGCGGCGATGCCGTTGCTTTTCGCGGCAGGCCTTGCGCCGGAAGGCGCGCCGTCCCGACCCGATGACGCAAGGGCGGTGGACAAGGCGATCGCCCAGATCCTGACCCGGCAGACGCCCGAAGGGGGCTTCGGCCTGTGGTCCGCGGAACCCGGCGACCGCTGGCTGGATGCCTATCTTACCGACTTCCTGTCGCGCGCCCGTGCCGCAGGCCATGCCGTGCCCGAGGCCGCCTTCCGCAATGCCCTGTCCGCGCTGCAGAACGGGCTGAACGCCGCCCCCGATCCCCAGTTCGCGGACCCCGGCGATAACGCGGCCACCGCTTACGCCGCCTATGTCCTGGCGCGGGAACGTGCCGCAGTCGTCAGCGACCTGCGCTATTACGCCGATACCGGGGCCGAACACCTCGCCTCGCCCCTGGCGGCCGCGCAACTGGGCGCGGCGCTGGCGGCGCTTGGCGATCAGCCACGAGCCGACGCCTTGTTCCGTCGCGCCCAAGCCCTGTCGGACATGGGGGCCGAGCGCGATGCCGGCTTCCGGTCCGACTACGGCACGCTGCTGCGCGACCGCGCGGGGATGCTGGCCCTTGCCGCCGAGGCGGGCAGCCAGGCCGTCGACCACGAGGGCACGGTTGCCACCATATCGGCGGCGCTGGACGGGTCCGAGGGACGCCTTTCGACGCAGGAAGCCGCCTGGATCGTGCTGGCGGGGCAGGCACTGACGGCGGGACCGGACGCGGGCAGGGGGCTGGCGCTGAACGGCGCGCCGCTGTCCTCGCCTTCGCTCGACCTCGGCGAGGCCGGCGCGGTGCCGGAAACGACGCTGGCCAACACGGGCGACGCACTGCTGGCGGTCACGGTCAGCGCCACCGCCGTGCCGGTCGGGGCCGAGCCGGCAGGGGGCACCGCCTTCGGCATCAGCCGCAGCTACTACACCCCCGAGGGCGAGCCGGTCGATCCCGCCCGGGTCGCGCGCGGCACACGCCTGGTCGCCGTGGTCGAGATCCGGCCCTTCGACGCCAGCGGCGGCCGCCTGATTGTCACCGACCCGCTGCCGGCGGGCTTCGAGATCGACAACCCCAACCTGCTGACGCAGGCCGACCTGGGCGGTCTCGACTGGCTGGAACTTACCGAATGGGCCGACATGACCGAGTTCCGGCAGGACCGCTTCGCCGCCGCCGTGACCAGCCGCGACGACCGGCCGATCCGGATGGCCTACCGGCTGCGGGCGGTCACGGCGGGCGACTTCGCCCATCCGGCGGCCACCGTGGCCGACATGTACCGCCCGGAACGCAGGGGCTGGACCGGCAGTGGCCGCGCCATCATCACGCCCTGAGGCCGGGCGGCGCCTCGGCCGCCGCCTTGTCGCATTGGCGGCGGTGCTGTTACTGACTGCCCATGGCGCGGACCGGGCCCGGGCCGCCTGGGACCGCTGGATCGACACGACGGTGCTGCCGCCTCTGGCCGTGCCCGTCGGGACCGAGGTGCTGGCCCGCGACGGCACCTTGCTGCGGGCCTTTCCGGTGGGCGACGGGCTGTGGCGGCTTGCGCCCCCGCAAGAAGGCGTCGATCCCCGCTTCCTGTCCATGCTGGTCGGGTGGGAGGATCGGCGCTTTCACGACCACGACGGCATCGACCGCCGCGCCATCCTGCGCGCCGCCTGGCAGGCGGTGACGCATGGCCGGATCGTGTCCGGCGCCTCGACCCTGTCGATGCAGGTCGCGCGGCTGCTGGAACGCGGCAGGACCGGCGACTGGCGCGCCAAGCTGCGGCAGGCGCGGGTGGCGCTGGCCTTGGAACGGCGGCTGGGCAAGGAGCGGGTTATCGACCTCTACCTGCGGCTGGCGCCCTATGGGGGCAATACCGAGGGCGTGCGCGCGGCAAGCCTGATGTGGTTCGGCAAGGAGCCGCGACGCCTGACCCCGGCCGAGGCCGCGCTGCTGGTGGCCCTTCCGCAGTCGCCGGAAACCCGCCGCCCCGATCTGATGCAGGCGCGTGCGGCAGCCAGGGCCGCGCGCGACCGCGTGATCGACCGCGCGCTGTCGCTGGGGATCATCGACGCCGAGGCTGCCGGGACCGCCCGCGCCACGCCGCTGCCCGAACACCGCCGGTCCTTTCCGGCCCATGCCGCCCTGCTGGCCGACCGCCTGCGGCGCGAGAACCCCGGCGCGCGGACCATCGAGACGACCATCGACGCCCGCCTGCAAGTCGCGGCGGAACGGCTGGCCGCCCGCGCGGTCGCGGGACAAGCCGACCCCGTTTCCGCCGCCATCCTGCTGGCCGACCACCGCAACGGGGACATCCTCGCCCAGGTGGGCACGGCGCAGTTTGCGGACGGTGCCTCGGGCGGGTTCGTGGACATGACGCGCGCGCCGCGTTCGCCCGGATCGACGCTGAAGCCCTTTGTCTATGCCCTGGGCTTCGACGAGGGGCTGATCCACCCCGAGACGCTGATCGAGGATCGGCCCGCCGCCTTCGGCCGCTGGCAGCCGCAGAACTTCGACAACCGTTTCCGCGGCACGGTCACGATCCGGCAGGCGCTGACCGAGTCGCTGAACCTGCCCGTCGTCCGCGTGGCCGAGGCCCTGGGGCCGGCCCGCGTCATGGCGGCCTTCAGGCGGGCCGGGATGGAAGTCGCGGTGCAGGGCGACGCGCCGGGCCTGGCGGTGGTTCTGGGGGGGGCGGGTGTCAGCCTTGCTGACCTGGTCCAGGGCTATGGCACGCTGGCGCGCGGCGGCACGCCGGTCCGGCTGCACGACCGCCCCGGCGTCCCGGAGGCGCCGGGTGCGCCCGCCATCGGCG